>NZ_CP058986.1:2073750-2687500 GCF_019278525.1 Polaribacter sp. HaHaR_3_91 | reverse complement strand
CGAAAGGCGGGAGCAGAACCTCTTTATTTATTAGACGATTTAGATATTATTTTACCATATGTTAACTTATACAGTTAAAATTATTTAGCTGAAAATTTTAGGGTGGTTATAGCATTGGGGCTCACCTCTTCCCATCTCGAACAGAGAAGTTAAGCCCAATCGCGCCGATGGTACTGCATTTATGTGGGAGAGTAGGTCGCCGCCTTTCTTTAATCTTGAATATTCAAGATCCTAAACCTCAATTCTTATGAATTGAGGTTTTTTTTTGTAATAAACTGAAAACATAACCTTTTTTGTAATCTATGAATTACATAAAATCATCTAACTTATCATTTGATGGAAGGAAAAATCTTATACTCTTGATCATACACTACTTTATATTGTTAGGTGTTTTCTTACAAAAAGTTGAAATGATAAATTAGGTGTAAATATTTGAAGATTAAGCCTTGGTTTATTGTACTAACCGTAAAGGTTTAGTTTTGTATACTCCTTAGAAATGACAGTAGCGAATTCTTAATCTTTGTCACTTTTGTTAATTTCAACTTATTTTAGTAAATCTTTTTTCTTTGTAATTGAGTTTGTTTCTTTCTAAACTTAAATCATAGTTATTTTTGTAATCTGAACTTGAGATGAAATCTTCTAAATTGTCATTCAAATTTTAGGATAAATCTCATATGCTTGATTACACAATACTTTACTTTTTTATGTGATTTCTCACCCAAAAGCTAGAAAAGACAAACTGAGTGTTAATATTGGAATCAATAGCCTTGGTTTATTTTACTAAACGTAAAGGTTTTGACTGGCAGTGTGTGAAATCATTACAAAAGAGTACTAACTATGATATTTCATTTAATTGATAATACTATGCTTAACTTTCTTAATGTGATTCCTCTTAAAAATTCGAAATGACAAATTAACTTTTAATATTATAATGAATAACTTTGTTAATTTCCATTTTCAAACACTTATTATAAATTTTCAATATCTTTTTGCGTTAGTGATAGAAACGGCATCCTTTTTTGACAACTGTTGTTATTAGTAATGAAATAAAATAATTACCTGAGGTATGTTTTTTATAAACTAAATACAAAAAAGATATAGTGTAAAGCACGACCCTTAGGTAACGCCCAAATAATTTTTAAGGTAAGTTATTAATTGATTACTTTTGCTAAACTTCGGGGATGATTTCTTTCCCACGCTGAGTTTTCAGTATTTGCTGAAAAGATAAAGGTAGAACAGGAATGGTTATTTTATTATAAACATTTAAAACGAAAAAAAATGACTGTTTTAGACAAATTAACTTCGAAAGAAGCGATTGAATTAGAGAACAAATATGGAGCACATAATTATCATCCACTTCCTGTGGTTTTAAGTAGGGGTGAAGGTGTTTATGTTTGGGATGCAGAAGGAAAAAAATATTATGACTTTTTATCAGCATATTCTGCTGTAAATCAAGGTCATTGTCATCCGAAAATAGTTGATGCAATGGTGAATCAAGCTAAAACCTTGACTTTAACTTCGCGAGCATTTTATAATGATGTATTGGGTAAGTATGAGAAATTTGCTACAGAACTTTTTGGTTTCGACAAATTATTACCAATGAATACTGGTGCTGAAGCGGTTGAAACTGCTTTAAAAATTGCTAGAAAATGGGCATATGAAGTAAAAGGAATTAAAGAGAATAAGGCGGAGATTATTGTTTGTGAGAATAATTTTCATGGTAGAACAACTACTATTATTTCGTTTTCTAATGATCCTGTTGCTAGAAAGAATTTTGGTCCTTACACGAAAGGTTTCCTCAAAATTGAATATGATAATTTACAAGAGTTACAAGAGGTTTTAGAAAGTAGTAATAATATTGCGGCTTTTTTGGTAGAACCGATACAGGGTGAAGCTGGTGTTTATGTACCTTCTGAAGGATATTTGGCTGCGGCAAAAAAAATGTGTGCAGAGTATAATGTTCTTTTTATTGCAGATGAAGTGCAAACAGGAATTGCAAGAACTGGTAAAATGTTGGCAGTTGATCATGAGAATGTGAAACCAGATATTTTAATTTTAGGTAAAGCGTTAAGTGGTGGTGCATATCCTGTTTCGGCTGTTTTAGCGAATAATAATATCATGGATGTTATTGGACCTGGTAATCATGGTTCTACATTTGGAGGAAACCCTGTGGCGGCAGCTGTTGCAATTGCGGCATTAGAAGTTGTTGCAGAAGAAAACTTAGCGGAAAATGCAGAAGCTTTAGGTATTATATTTAGAGCTGAATTAACTGAGTTTTGTAAAAACAACCATTTAGTAGAATCGGTTAGAGGAAAAGGTTTGTTAAATGCAATTTTAATTAATGATTCTGAAGATAGTTCTACAGCTTGGGATATTTGTATGAAATTAAAAGAGAATGGTTTATTGGCGAAACCTACTCATGGAAATATTATCCGTTTTGCACCACCATTGGTGATGAATAAAGCACAATTAATGGATTGTATTTCAATTATTAAAAATACAATTTCTGAATTTAAATAACTTAATATAATTAGTTATTCCTAAAAAGGAATGATTTTTTAAATATTATTATAGCCACGAATACACAAATTTTTAATTGTGAATTCGTGGCTTCATTTTTTTGTTTATTTTTGAAAAAACGAAACCTTACAATTCATTTTATGATACACAATCCTATTACTCAATTAGAACAGCTTACAATAACTAAGGCTTCTAAGAATTTTTTAAAAGAAACAGCTAAATGGGCAAAATTCTTGTCAATTATTGGTTTTATCTTAATTGCAATCATGCTTGTTTTTTCTGTTTTTGCTACAACTATTTTCGAATTGGCAGGTAAAATGCAACCTGGTATGCCTGAGAGTTTAGGATTAACAATGACAGTAACTTATTTGGTACTAGCCATTATTTATTTTTTTCCGGTGTATTACTTATTACAATTCTCTAATAAAATGAAAACTGCATTGTCTACAAAAAATGATGAAACTTTAGCTAAAGCTTTTGAGATGTTAAAATCTCACTATAAGTTTATAGGAGTTTTTACTATTATAACCATGTCCTTATATGCTTTGTTAATTGTTGCTGCAGTTTTTGGTGGACTTTAGAATTGTATTTTAAATTTTTATGTTTCTTGAATTATTTAAATGTTGAAATTAAATATTATAGGAAATCAATAAATTTAAAAAGGACATTTGTATAGCTAAAAATCATTTTTATTTCTTTTGTCTCTCTTAAAACTTATGGATACTATTATAATCTTTAATTATTTAACTTTTTAAAGTAGCTTGTTTAAGTTGATTACCTATTTTATGTTTACATAAATAAAAGTTGTATTGGTAATCAATATTGTGTAAAATATATTAAAATTAATTTTTTGTTACATTAAATTCATCAAAATTAAATTTTAAATAAGTTTTATTATGGATAATGTAAAGTTTGTTTTGTAGTTTCATTTTTTTATTAGATTAAAAACACTATAAAATCAACGATTTTTAGTACTTTTGCATACTGAAAAATTAGATAAAATGGCGAGATTTGAATTGAAATTACCTAAAATGGGAGAAAGTGTTGCAGAAGCAACGATAACTTCTTGGTTAAAAGAAGTTGGAGATACCATTGAATTAGATGAAGCTGTGGTAGAAATTGCTACAGATAAAGTAGACTCAGAAATTCCTTCTGAAGTTGCTGGTACATTAATAGAAATTTTATTTGAAAAAGATGATGTTGTTGCTGTTGGAGCAACCATTGCAATTATAGAAATAGAAGGAGAAGGTTCTGGTGCAGAACCAGTTGCTGCATCTGGAAATGCAGAAAAGTCTCCAGTGGTAGAGATAGAAAAAACGATTGAAAAAGCTGTTGACACCGTTTCTACACCAATTGCTAAAGTTTCTGATTCTGGTAAGTTTTATTCACCTTTGGTTAGAAATATTGCACAAACGGAAGGTATTTCTATGAGCGAATTAGAATCTATTTCTGGTTCGGGTAAAGATGATAGAGTTACTAAAGAAGACATCCTTTCTTATATAGAAAATAGAGGTGAAGTTATTAAAGAAACACCATCAGAAGCTCCTGTTAAAGCTGAAGCTCCTAAAAAAATAGAGAAAACGGTTGCTAAAGCAGCACCAATTTCTGTAAATGGAGAAGATGAAATAATAGAAATGAGTAGAATGGGGAAATTGATTTCTAAGCACATGGTAGATTCTATACAGACTTCTGCACATGTACAATCATTTATAGAAATTGATGTAACCAATATTGTAAATTGGAGAAATAAGGTTAAAGATGCTTTCTTTAAAAGAGAAGGAGAGAAATTAACTTTTACACCAATTTTTATGCAAGCAATTGCTACTACAATTAAAAAATATCCTTTAATTAATATTGCTGTTAATGGTGATACCATTATTAAAAAGAAAAATATTAATTTAGGAATGGCTGCTGCGTTACCAGATGGAAACTTAATTGTTCCTGTCATTAAAAATGCAGATCAGCTTAGTTTGGTAGGAATTACCAAATCAGTTAATGATTTAGCTAATAGAGCAAGAAATAATGCTTTAAAGCCAGATGATATACAAGGAGGAACTTATACAGTTACAAATGTTGGTGGTTTTGGTTCTATTATGGGAACACCAATTATTAATCAACCACAGGTTGCTATTTTAGCCTTAGGAGCTATTAGAAAAGTGCCGGCGGTTATAGAAACTCCAGAAGGTGATTTTATAGGAATTAGACAAAAAATGTTTGTATCACATTCTTATGATCATAGAGTTGTAAATGGTGCTTTAGGTGGTATGTTTATTAAAACTTTAAAAGATATTTTAGAAGCTTGGGACATAAACCAAGACTTCTAGTTTTAAAATAAATACAATTATACTAAAAACGCTCACAATTTGTGAGCGTTTTTTTGTTTCAAAATATTATATTCGTTGTATATAAATAATTATAAAACTAAATTTTAAAAAATGAAAAAATTGTTAATTTTATTTCTAGCTATTTCTGCAAACTTAAGCTTAGCGCAAGATGCTGCATTACTTAGATTAAACTATGAAAAAGGAGCTACTTATGATGTTGAAATGAACATTTCTCAAGAAATGGGAACTGTAATGTCTATGGGAATGCTTATTAATATGGATATAAAAGTTTTAGATGTAAAGGATGATACTTATGATAGTGAAATGAAATTCACTAAAATGACTATGGACATGTTACAAGGTGGACAAGCAATGAGTTTTGATTCTACTAAAAGTGATGAAGAGTTAGATGATACTGGTAAGATGATGAAAGCTCAAATGGGACCAATGTTAAGTGCTCTTATTTATGCTAAAGGAAATAACTTAGGTGAAATTTTAGAAGTAAAAGTAGAGCCAAGTATCCCTGGAGTAGAAGATATGGCAAAACAATCTAGTAATGTTGTGTATCCTACAGAAGCTGTTAGTGTTGGTAGTACTTGGACAATGACTAAAGAAGAAAAAGGTATGAAAATGGATTTTTTATATACTGTAAAGTCAATATCAAGTGATAAAGTTGTTTTAGACTTATCTGGTGATGTTTCTGGTATGGCAACAGGAAAAATTTCTGGAAATATGAATATTGATAAAGCTTCTGGAATTCCTGAAAACTCTACAATTGATATGAATATGTCAGTAAGCGGACAAGAATTGAAGTCTAAAATTACAATGACAATGGTTAAAAAATAACCTTCTTATTTTAAGGAAATAAAAAAGCTTCAGATATGTATTCTGAAGCTTTTTTTATGAGGTTATTATAATCTTAAAACTCTAAATAAAAAACATCATTAGGTCTCGTTTCTGTTTTAGAAACAGGAAAATCATAATCTGCTATTTTTTTAAAGCCTGCTTTTTTGTAAAAATCGATTGCTTTGTAGTTTTTTACCCATACATACAACCAAATACCTTTTTGATTTTGTTGTTTGGCTAACTCTAAATTGTGTGTAAATAATTGTTTACCTAAACCTGCTCCATAAAACTCTTCCAATAAGTACAAACGTTCCATTTTTGTAACATTGGTTTCCTTTATGTTTTCGTTTTTGTAATTGATAATAATCTTAGAATAACCAGCTAAAACATCACCTTTAAAAATTAAATTATATTGAAACTTCTTATTGGTTATCTCTTCAATTAAGTTTTGCTCATTAAAACTAGTACTAATATAAGCATCCATCATTTCCTTAGAAATGGCTTCTTTATGTGGAACTAAAAATGCTTTTTCACCAACTTTAGCTAATGCTTTAACATCTTCTAAAGCTGCTTTTTTAATTGAAATCATATAGGAGTAATAAATTAAAAGTTATAAAGAACTTGCACTAAAAGTATCACCTTGGTTTACATCGCCAGTATCAAAACCTTTTTTAAACCAACGCATTCTTTGCGCAGAAGTTCCGTGGGTAAAAGAGTCTGGAACTACGCGTCCTGTAGATTGTTTTTGTAAACGATCGTCTCCAATAGCATTTGCAGCGTTTAATGCTTCTTCTAAATCATTGTCATCTAAAATTAAATTATCTTTTTGAGAATGATGCGCCCAAACACCAGCGTAAAAATCTGCTTGTAATTCTAACATAACAGAGTATTTGTTGTATTCTGTTTGACTCACCTTACCTCGTAAAGCTTGTACTTTTTTACTGATACCTGTTATGGTTTGAATGTGATGACCAACTTCATGTGCAATTACATACGCTTGTGCAAAATCTCCAGGAGCATTTAAGTTTCTTTCCATTTCTTCAAAAAAACTTAAATCTATGTATAGTTTTTCATCACCAGGACAATAGAAAGGACCGGTTGCGCTAGAAGCACTTCCGCAAGCAGAATTCACAGAGCCTGTAAAAAGAACTAAAGTAGGTTCTCTATAATCTTGTATAATTTGGTTCCAAACATCTTCTGTACTTCTTAAAACTTGGTTGCTAAATTCTGCCAACTCATTTTCTTTAGCTGTTCCTTTGTAAGTAGTTGAAGATTCTATTTGATTCCCAGTATTTCCTGTAATAAAGTTTAAGGGATTATTGCCTGTAAAATACATGACAGCTAATACAATACCAACAATAATTAATCCTTTTTTAGAAGTCACTAATTTTAATAAAAGTCCAATTATCATAGGACTTAAACTACCTAAACCACCAGAACTCCCGCCAGAAGAGGCGCCTCTTCTGTCTTCTACATTAGAACTTTTTCTATTTCCTTTCCACTTCATAAAATATCATTTTAAAAAGATAAATTTACTATTTATTTTTATTTAATTCTTCTAGACTGTGTTGTAAAAGACAATCCTTGTTGACCTTTGGTAGAATTCATGATTCCTTCAAATAAAGGTTCTGGGCAATCTTTTGGTATTTTCCATTCGAAAATAAAATTAGAACCCGTTTCTCCATTTTTTTCAACTTCATCAATGATAATTTCTGTAGTTTCTAAAGGAGCTAAAAAGATTGTTTTATCAAAATAAGAACGTACAGGTTTTCCTTTTGTATCGTAATATTCTGCTTTTAACAAATAGATAGTGTCTTTGTCACTTGTATTCCGCAAACTAACCATAGCAGTTAAACTATGGGTTTTATGTTCTGATACACTGTAAATTTGTGAGTACACAGAAAGATAAGATTTACCGTACTCTAAAGAATCTTTCGTGTTGATTGCTAAGTGTCTTTTAGACCAATTTTTAAAATCTACAGAGCTTACTTCTTTTTTATCTGTACAATTAAAAAGCAGTAAGTTAAGTACTATTAGTAATGTGTAGTTTTTCATTTTATTTTCTTTGAAGAAATTGAAGTGGTTCGTTTAACGTTCAGTATAAGAATAGTAGCCGACTACTGGCACTTTATTGTCAAGTTACAAGAAAGTTGAAGTGGTCTACACCCCTTGAATTCATCACTGATTCTGCTATTATTTTTATACATTGTTGTGGGTAGTATTTTTTTATCTATTATTTATGGTAAAACAAAAGGTCCACAATTAACATCATGATTTATTGTATCTGCAGGTTTTATATTTGAGAACAGTTCTTTAAAAGTATTAGATTCGGTTGTATTAGAATTGCAATAATCTTTTATTAAAGGAACAATTGCAATTGCAGCATTAACTATTAATGGAACAATATTCAAAAACACTTTTCCCTCTTTTAAATTATACATTCTGGTATATTCGGGAAATTTTTCAGAATTTAGATAGCTCATAATTTCAGAAGATGTATCATCTGTAATCTTGCTTATTTTTTTTGGCATAGAAATCAATTCTCCAATATCTTCCCATGATACATAAACATCAAAAGTATCTGCTTCTTCTTCAGGAGAAGTGAAGTCAATCAATACACATTGTTCCATCGTTTGAAAATTCTTTGCCTCTTGAAGATGGTAAGTATATAAAGTCCTAATTCTATTAGCATGGTTATGATGTCTAGCATTACGTATCGCAAGAATAAAAGCTAAAGAACCAGTCCTATACCAATCTATAGGTTTCTCTTGCAATTGTTTATTAATTGCATCATAAAGGCTATGAAATGAGTTTAATACATTAGTCAAAGCTGTTTCAATATTTCCGATTGCCTCAGATCTATCCACAAATATTAATTCTCGTGCATAATAGTCTGCCTCTAAAAGTACTCTTAGACTTTGTGAAAATTCTTCAAAAGCATTTCCTATATAGTTTTTCTTTTTCAATAAAATATCAATTTATACAATGGTATTTCAGTATTACCCACAACTCCAATAATAAAATAAGTTTCAATTCATTTTATCAGAAGTTAAACGAATTTACCCTTTTTTCCTGACAAAATCAAACAAAAAATCTCACTGAATGAATAGTGAGGTTTGTGGTTTTTATCAGCAGTAAAAAAAGTTAAGTTTAGTTACAATTTTAATCAGAAAAAAATGACTTAGAATTTACAAAGTAGATTTTAAAGCAGCTTTATGATGATTAAGAAAACGTATTTTTAAAAGCTAAAAGGAATCTTTAAAATTAGTCTTGTATGTCTGTTGCAATTCCAAAATAAACCCAAGTTACGTTTTCTGAAAATGGATTGTTCATTGAGTGTAATTCTCCTTGCTCAATTGTGATACAATCTCCGGGAACTACAATCATTTTTTTATCATTCACAATAAATTCTGCTTTACCAGATTGTATATAAAAAACTTCGTACATCGTATCATGTTTATGCGTTTCTACAGCTTGTCCAGGAGTAAGTGTGGCAGCACCAAACATCATTAATTGAGGAATTTCTCCACTTTCTATAAATACTTTTTTCATGATATTCTCATCGTGACTTGTGCCAATTTCTGGTAATGTATTTGTGTGTACGAGTTTCATAATTAATTAAATAGTCTGTCTAATTTACAAAAACATTTAAAGTTTCATAGTTGTTTTAAAACAAAAAAACCTCTCTGAATACACAGAGAGGTTTTGGTCTTATAAGTCATTGCGAGGTACTAAGTAATCTGTAAATTTAAAGAAACAGATTACTTCATTCGTTCCTCATTCGTAATGACGTGTTATTACTTGATTAACGCGTAAGAACGTTTTATAAAGTTTGTTAACTCTTCACCATGTAAAAGGTTTTGAGATAATTTAGCTAAATCAAAAGCTTGAGAAATTAAACCTTTCTGAGCAGCTTCATCTTTATTATTTAAAATATCAGCAACTAACGGGCTGTTTGTATTAACAACTAAGTTATACATGTCTGGGAAATTACCCATTCCCATCATTCCACCACCACCAGAAGCTTGCATTTCTTTCATTCTACGCATAAATTCTGGCACTGTAATCATAAACGGAGAAGAAGCAGAATCCATCGCTTCTAATTGAACCGTATATGTTTTAGAATTTACGGCACCTTCAATAATTGGTTTTAAAGTTGCAATTTCATCTTCAGATAATTTAGAAATTACGTTATCGTCTTTCTTAATTAAATTATCTACGTGATCTGCATCTACTCTAGAGAATTTTACTTTAGCATCACCACCTTCTAATTTCTGCATTAAATGAGAAATAATAGGAGAATCTAATAACAATACTTCATATCCTTTTGCTGTTGCATCTTGAATATAACTGTGTTGTGCTTCTTTGTTTGATGTATATAAAAGAACGTGATTTCCTTCTTTATCAGTCTGAGAATCTTTTGTTTTTTCAATTAATTCATCAAACGTAAAATATGTGTCTGCAACTGTTGGGTACAATGCAAATTTCTTCGCTTTGTCAAAGAATTTATCTTCAGACAACATTCCGTACTCAATAATTACTTTAATATCATTCCATTTTGTTTCAAAATCTGCTCTGTCTTTTTTGAATATAGAAGATAATTTATCGGCTACTTTTTTAGTAATGTAACCAGAAATTTTCTTTACCGCTCCGTCTGCCTGTAAACCAGAACGAGAAACGTTTAATGGAATGTCTGGAGAATCGATAACACCTTTTAGCATTTGTAAGAAATCAGGAACAATTCCTTCTACATTATCCGTTACAAAAACTTGGTTTTGGTATAATTGAATTTTGTCCTTTTGCATATCCATTGAGGTAGATAACTTAGGGAAAAATAAAATACCTGTTAAGTTAAAAGGATAATCTACATTTAAATGAATGTGGAATAATGACTCTTCAAATTGCATTGGATACAATTCTCTGTAGAAGTTTTCATAATCTTCATCACTTAAATCTGCAGGCGCTTTTGTCCAAGCAGGTTCTGTGTTGTTGATGATATTATCAACTGTAATTTTTTTATGAGGCTCTGTAGTTTCTTTCCCATCAGCATCTGTTGTAGTTGCAGGTGTAAACTCAGGATCGTTAATTTCTTCTGTTCCAAATTTAATTGGCACTTGGTTAAAACGATTGTATTTGTTTAATAAACCTCCAATTTTACTTTCTTCTAAGAAGTCTAAAGAATCTTCTGCAACATGTAAAATAATTTCAGTTCCTCTGTCTGCTTTATCGCTTTCTACTAGTGTAAATTCTGGAGAACCATCACAAGTCCAATGAGCAGCAGGCTCATCTTTAAAAGATTTTGTAATTAATTCTACTTTTTCTGCAACCATAAAAGCAGAGTAAAAACCTAGTCCAAAATGACCAATAATACCAGCTTCGTTGTCTTTATATTTGTCTAAAAATTCTTCAGCTCCAGAAAATGCAATTTGGTTGATGTATTTTTCAACTTCATCTGCAGTCATTCCTAAACCTTGATCTTTAATAGTTATTGTCTTAGCCTCTTTATCTATGCTGATTTCAATTTTAGCATCACCTAATTCAGTTTTAGCTTCACCAATAGCAATTAAATGCTTTAGTTTAGAAGTTGCATCTGTTCCGTTAGAAATTAATTCACGTAAAAAGATTTCGTGATCTGAGTACAAGAATTTTTTAATTAGTGGAAAAATATTTTCTACTGATACATTAATATTTCCTTTTGCCATTTTATGTTTATTTTATTAATTTATTATTCTGATAAAGGTTATTCAAAAAAAATACCAAAGAGAATTTTATGACAAGATGACATAAATATTATTTTAATGGCAACTCTTTCGTTTATTTTTATAAATTAGTACTTTTACGTATTAAGAGTTTGCAAAAAATCAAAAAAACAATATATAATTATGTATAATTCAAAAATAACGGGACTTGGGTATTATGTTCCAGAGAATGTTGTTACCAATAACGACTTAAAAGAGTTTATGGAAACTTCAGATGAATGGATTCAGGAACGAACAGGAATTAAAGAAAGACGTTGGATAGACCCAAAAACAGAAGACACAACGGCAGTTATGGGGGCAAAAGCATCTAGAATAGCAATTGAAAGAGCTGGGTTAACAAAAGATGATATCGATTTTATAGTATTTGCAACTTTAAGTCCGGATATGTATTTTCCTGGAGGTGGTGTGCAAGTGCAAGAAATGTTAGATATGGGAACAATTCCTGCATTAGATGTACGTAACCAATGTTCTGGTTTTATTTATGCGATGTCTGTTGCAGATCAATTTATTAAAACAGGAATGTATAAAAATGTTTTGGTAATTGGTGCTGAAAATCATTCTGGAGGATTAGACAAATCTACAAGAGGAAGAAATATTTCGGTTATTTTTGGTGATGGAGCAGGAGCTGCTGTACTTTCTAGAAGTGAAGAAGCAGGAAAAGGAATTTTATCTTCTCATTTACATTCGGAAGGAAAACATGCAAAAGAATTGGTTTTAGAAGGTCCGTCTACCGGAAAATGGGTCCCAGGAATTATTGAAAGAAATGATCCGGATGATGTTTCATACTTTCCTTACATGAATGGTCAGTTTGTTTTTAAACACGCCATAACACGTTTTTCTGAAGCAATTGTAGAAGGTTTAGCAGCAAATAAGTTAGAGAAAGAAGATATTGATATGTTAATTCCACATCAGGCAAATTTACGTATCGCACAGTTTATACAAAAGATGTTTAAATTGTCTGATGACAAGGTTTTTAATAATATTCAAAAATACGGAAACACAACTGCTGCTTCTGTAATTATTGCGTTAACCGAAGCTTGGGAAGAAGGTAAAATAAAAGACAACGATTTAGTTGTTTTAGCTGCTTTTGGAAGTGGATTTACTTGGGGAAGTGTAATTATTAGATGGTAATAATTTAGTCGCAAATAACAATCCAAATTTTAAGTAACAACAAATGCCAATATAAACTTATATTGGCATTTGTTGTTTATTATAGTTTCTAAAACAGTATTAAAAACTATTTTTTAAAAAAAAACTACTTATTTATTCGCTTTAGGGTAATCTGTATAACCTTTAGGTCCTTGAGTATAAAAAGTATCTTGATTCCACTCAGCTAATTCTAAGTTGTTTTCAAAACGTTCTACTAAATCTGGGTTAGAAATAAAAGGTTTACCATAAGCCACTAAATCAGCATCTCCATCTTCAAGTACTTTATTTCCTTTTTCTTTATCAAACGAAGTGTTAATCATTAGCGTTCCATTATATAACGGACGGAAATGTTTTGCAATTTCAGTAACAGCAAAAGGAACATCAGAAACATCTGTAAAAGGTTCTGAAAGATGAACGTATGCTAAATTATAATCATTTAGTTTTTTAATAATATACTCAAAAGTTGGTATGGTTTCTTCGTCTAAATTGATGCCAAACAAACCGTTTAGAGAAGGATTGAAACGTACCCCTATTTTTTCTTGAGGAATTACTTCTTTCATTGCATCTAAAACTTCAAAAAAGAAACGGGTTTTGTTTGTTGTATTTCCACCATAATCATCTGTTCTTTTATTTGAACAGTTTGTAAAAAATTGATGAAATAAATAACCATTAGAAGAGTGAATTTCTACGCCATCAAAACCTGCTTTTACTGCATTTGCAGCTGCATTTTTAAAATCGTTAACCGTAGTTTTAATATCTTCAACTGTCATTTCTTTTGGTGTAACCGTATCTTTAAAACCTTCTGGCGTAAAAGATTGTGCGTTTGGGTTTATGGCCGATGCTGAAAGAGGTAATTCACCATTATGAAATTCTGGATGAGATATTCTACCAACATGCCATAATTGAATAAAGATTTTTCCTCCTTTGTCATGTACACGTTTGGTTACTTTTTTCCAACCTTCTACCTGTTCATCAGAATATATTCCTGCAGTATGAATATAACCAACTGCATCTTTAGATACCTGCGATCCTTCTGTAATAATTAAACCTGCAGAAGCACGTTGCTCGTAATATAAACCATGTAATTCGTTCGTAGCTACATTGCCTTCGTTATTTGCTCTACTACGTGTCATGGGAGCCATTACGACCCTGTTTTTTAGATTAATATTTTTATTATATGGAGTTAATAATTGTTGCTTGCTCATTTTATGTTGACTTTTTTTATTGTTAAATCTACACAAAATTAAAGGAATAGAAAGCTAATATTATTGACTTAGATCAATTAAGAAAGATTTAACTTTTTAGTTGTCGCCTTACACGACTTAAGTTTTCTGGAGAAACACCTAAATAATTTGCAATATCGTAATTAGGTACTCTATCTTCTATATTTGGGTAAGAGGAGCAAAATTCTAGATAACGTTCTTGGGTGTTTTTTTCTAATGTAGATAAAATTCTTTTTCGCTGCGCGATGAATGCCTTTGTGGTTAAAATTCTAAAGTAACGTTCAAAAATAGGTGCCTCATCATAAATTTTTTGAAGATTGTCATAGCTTATAGATAGTAATTTAGAGTCTTCTATAGCTTCTATATGTAATATGGAAGGTGTTTGATTATAAAATGCATCAAAATCTCCTACCCACCAATTTTCTATAGCAAATTGTATAATATGCCTATTCCCTTTATCATCCATATAATAAGCTTTTAAACAGCCTTTTATTACAAAGTATTCGTGCTTTACAATGGTGCCTGGTAATAGTAAAAACTGACCTTTTGGTATAGATGTTTCCGTTAAAATGGCATTAAACAATTGCAAATCAATAGTTGTTGGAGTAATATGATTATTGATATGATTTGTTATAGTTTGATACATGTTACAAAGATGCTAAAAATGATTACTTAATTAAAGTGAAACTTTGTCTTTTATTATGATATGAAAGTATTTTTTAACGGGAAATTAGAACCTTATTTTAAGCAATGAAATCTATTGTTATTTTATGTTTCTTGTTAATTAAGATTTTATTTACTGTTTTTGTATTTTTAGAAAAATGAAGTTAAATAGGTATAATGGATTTCTAATATTACTAGCTTTTATTAATCGATTGGTTTATATTTGTTATGATATTAAATTTGTTTAACGTAAATTAACAGAATGAAAAATGTAACATTAGTTCTTGGCGCATCAACAAATCCTAACAAATATTCTAATATTGCTATAAAAAGACTTGTAGATAAAGAAATACCAGTTGCTGCTTTAGGCATAAGAAAAGGAACCGTTTTAGGTGTTGTCATTGAAACCGAAAAAAAAGAGTTTGATAATATTGATACGGTTACTTTGTATCTAAATCCAAAAAATCAAGAAGAATACTATAACTATATAATTGGATTAAAACCTAGAAGGGTAATTTTTAATCCTGGATCTGAAAATGGAGAATTTGTAAAGCTTTTAGAAGAGAATTCTATAGCAGTAGAAGTTGCTTGTACATTAGTAATGTTGAGCATGGGGCAATATTAAAAAGTAAATTGAATTGGTAAAGTTAAACTTCCCTTTTCAAAATATTTTATTTTCTAATAAATTTAGAAAACCAATTCAATTTACTTATTAATTATACTTTAAATACTTTTCCTGGTTCTGCTAGGTTAGTGTTTTTAAATATTTCTTGTGCTTCGGCTTTAAAAACGTTAATATCATTATATCTACCAGAATAATGCCCAATTATTAACTGTTTAGCATTGGCTTGTTTGGCAATTTCAGCAGCTTGCTTCGTTGTTGCGTGTTTTGTCTTTTTTGCCAAATCTTCTCTATCTGCTAAAAAGGTAGCTTCATGGTACAATAGGTCTACATCTTTTATAATAGGTACAATGTCTGGTTTATAACAAGTATCGCTACAAAAAGCAAAACTTAAAGGTTTGTCTGCCGGAATTGTTAATTCTAAATTAGAAACAATTTCTCCAGAAGGTAAAACAACATCTTTACCTGCTTTAATATTTAAATAATCAGCTTTATCAATATCTGGATATCCGCTAATATTTAACATGTTTAATTTTCTTGGTTTTTGCTTTTCTGTAAACAAATAACCATTTGTATAAACTCTATGATTTAAAGGAATTGTAGTTACAGAAACTTTATCATCTTCAAAAATAAGTTCACTTTCTTTTGAAGTTAATTCATGAAAAATCATTTTATATTTAGCGTGAGATTGAGAAACTCTCAATTGTAATAAAGTAACTTCTTTAATACCTTTTGGTCCATAAATATGGAGTTCTTTTTCTCTGTTTAAAATACCGAAAGTAGCTAATAAGCCAACCAAACCATAAAAATGATCACCATGTAAATGCGTAATAAAAATATGATTTATTTTAGAGAAACCTACTTTATATTTTCTCATTTGACGCTGCGTACCTTCTCCACAATCAATCAAAAAATGACTGTTGTTAATTTCTAAATATTGAGAAGTAGGAAAAGCGTTTTTTCTAGGAGTTGCAGAATGGCATCCTAAAATAGTTAGTGCTATACTCATCTAATAACAAATCGTTTAGAGATGGTTTTTTTATTGTCCTGAATACTATAAATGTACATACCTGTAGCTAAATTATCTTTATAAAAAGGAATGTTATTTTTACCAGATTTAATCTGAATACTTTTTCTATATACCGTTTTTCCTAAAACATTTTTAACAGTAAAATAAACAGTCTTGTTAGCATCTGATGAAAAACTAATTTTGGTAGAATTTGTAAATGGATTAGGCGCAGCAGATAAACGATCTATAGATGTTTCTTGAGAAATACCTATTGTAGTGTAACATAAAAATAAAATAAAAAGTAGTTTTTTTACCATTTGCTTCTTGTTTAAAATCCTAGTTCCCTTTCCATAGCTTCCATTTCTATTACATCTATTGCTTCTTGTAAGGTAGGTGTAATGTTGAAGTGGTCTGGAAAATCGTCTATATTAATACTAGAATTTACTAATACAAATGATGTGCCATTTTCCTTTTTTTGTGCTGCTATTCTCAAAAATAGTGAAAAATCTTTTATTGAAGCGTTAATGTTATCTGAAATTTGTATAATAATATGCTCTTTAGATCTTTTTTCTTCTTCAATTAAGAAAGAATTATAGAATTCAGAGAATGACTTTTCATCACTTGAAATAAGTGTATATGTATCTTTTTTGTCTATTTTCATGTTTACAGATTTAGTACACGAATTGTAAATCGCGTTTATATTTATCTTTTAACCTGTTGTGCTAATAAATAAATAACGGCCATTCTTACGGCAACTCCGTTTTCTACTTGGTTTAGAATAATAGATTGATTAGAGTCAGCAACCTCACTTGTTATTTCTACACCACGATTTATAGGTCCTGGATGCATGATTACAATTTTCTTGTCTAAATTATCTAGAATCTCCTGATTTATACCAAAAAGTTGCGTGTATTCTCTGGTAGAAGGAAAGTACTTAAGATCCATTCTTTCATTTTGAACACGTAAAACATTGGCAACATCACACCATTCTAAAGCTTTTTTAAGATTGGTTTCTACTTCTACACCCAAACTAGAAATGTATTTAGGAATAAGGGTTGTAGGACCACAAACCTTTACTTTAGCACCTTGTAATTGCAGCGCAAAAATGTTAGATAATGCAACTCTAGAGTGTAAGATATCACCTACAATAACAATTTTTTTGCCCTTTACACTACCCAATTTTTCTCTAATAGAATAAGAATCTAAAAGAGCCTGTGTTGGATGTTCATGCGTTCCATCTCCAGCATTAATAATTTTAGCATCTACATGTTTAGATAGAAAAACTCCAGCACCAACACTTGCATGTCGCATAACAACAATGTCAACTTTCATTGCCAATATATTGTTTACAGTATCAATTAAAGTTTCTCCTTTTTTTACAGAAGATTGTCCTGCAGAAAAGTTAATTACATCTGCAGAAAGCCTTTTTTCTGCCAATTCGAAACTTAGTTTTGTACGCGTACTGTTTTCAAAAAACAAGTTAGCAATAGTAATATCTCTAAGAGAAGGAACTTTTTTAATAGGTCTGTTAATTACCTCTTTAAAATGATCTGCAGTTCTAAAAATAAGATCAATATCAGTTTCTTTTAGATACTTAATTCCTAATAAATGTTCTACACTTAATTCTGACATAATTATTTTGATTCTATGTAAACTGCGTCTTTTTTATGTGTTTCTTTCCAGGTAACTAATACCTTTTCATGGTTAATAGCATCTACTTGACGGCCTCTATAATTTGGCTGAATTGGTAAATGTCTACTAAAACGTCTGTCTATTAATACTAATAGCTCAATATTTTCTGGTCTGCCGTAGGCTTGCATTGCAGTTAATGCAGCTCTAATACTTCTACCAGAAAACAAAACATCGTCAATAATTACTACATTTTTACCTTCAATTATAAAGTCCATTTTAGTTGCTGTAGCTGCTAAAGGTGCATCTCTTCTTCTAAAATCGTCTCTGTAAAAGGTAATATCTAATAATCCTAATTTTAAGTTTTTAACGTTGTAGGTGTTTTTTAATAAATCGGCTAATCTATTAGCCAAAAAACTACCTCTAGGTTGTAAACCAATTAATACGGTATTAGAAAAATCGTTATGATTTTCGATTAACTGACAAGCCAATCGATGTAAAATTATTTCAATATCCTTTGAGTTAAGTAAGTTTTTTTTGCTCATAAGAAAAGCTATCAATTTAGCTTGATAGTTATTGAAAATCAAAATTACTGTAAATAAATGTATGTGCAAAATTTATAGCAACTAAAAACGAAATCACTTTAATGTTAACTAAATTGTTAAAAAAAAAATAACCTAAATTAAATGGGAACTAGGAGTTATAGTACCTTTAATATACTAATTCAAAACTAATAGTTATGTCCCTCTTAAAGTTTGAATCCATGCTTAAAACCAACGCAGTTTATTTTTTTGATCTGGTTGAGTTTGAAGAAATAATTGTACATTATTTAGATGCTGGTAAACATGCTTTGGCTAAAAAAGCAGTAAAATTAGGGTTGCAACAACACCCTGCTTCTGTAGATTTAAAATTACTACAAGTAGAAATTTATGTTTTTGAAGATGAGTTAGATAAAGCATCCATATTATTAAAAATAATTGAGCGTTTAGAGCCTAATAATGATGAAGTTTTTATACAAAAAGCAACCATCAGTTCTAAACAAGGAAACCATAAAGAGTCTATAGAATTATTAAAAAAAGCGTTGACTTTTACAGATGATAAAGTAGATGTTTGGTCTCTTTTAGGCATGGAATATTTGTATTTAGACGACTTTAATAATGCACGTTCTACGTTTATAAAGTGTGTAGAAGTAGATTTTGAAGATTATTCTGCCTTATATAATGTTGTCTATTGTTTTGATATGGAGGCTAAACATGAAGAAGCAATTACCTATTTAAACAGTTATGTAGAAATAAATCCATATTGTGAAGTTGCTTGGCATCAATTAGGAAGGCAGTATTTTATTTTAGAAATGTTTGAAAAGGCATTGATGTCTTTTGAATATGCTGTTTTAATTGATGAATCTTTTATTGGGGGTTATTTAGAAAAAGCAAAAACCTTAGAGCAACTAGGGCGTTATAAAGAAGCGATAGATAATTATTTAATTACCTTAGAATTAGATGATGCGACTGCTTTTGTGTGCCTTAGGGTAGGTGAGTGTTATGAAAAATTATTAAATTTAGATGAAGCTATTTCATTTTATAAAAAAGCGGTACATGAAGATCCTTTATTAGATAAAGGTTGGGTGTCACTTGCTAATTTATCATTCTTAGATGAAAACTATCAGAAAGCAGCTTATTATATTTCTAAGGCGTTAAAAATTGAAGAGGACAATTTCTTGTATTGGAGACGATATGCTGAAATTAATTTAAGACTTAATTTCTATGAAGAAGCTGTAGTTGGTTATGTAAAATGTTTAAGTTTAAATGATACTGACTTAGAGGTTTTTATTGGTCTAACGGATGTATTATCTTTTTTAGGTGAATTTAACGATGCAATAAGTACTTTAATTAAAGCACAAAAATTTTACAAAGATGCTGCTGAAATAGAATATAGATTAGCAGGCTTATTTTTTATTCTGAATAAAGAAAAATACGGATTTGACCACTTAATTACTGCTTTAAAAATAGATTACGATTATAATATTATTTTAAAAGAATTGTACCCAATTGTCTATGATGATAAAAAAGTACAAAAGCTTTTAGTTGATTATAAAAAAGCGATGGAATAAGTTCAAAAATTAAAAACCTCACAATATTGTGAGGTTTTTAAATATTATTTTAAAAAAAAATTACATTGCTGATTTATAAATTGCAATAGTATCTTCTAGTGTAACTTCTCTAGGGTTTCCTCCTGTACAAACATCTGCTAAAGCATTTTTAGCCATTTCTGCAAAATCTTCTTCTTTAACACCTAATTCTTTTAATCCAGAAGGAATTCCAACAGATTTAGATAAGGCTTTTATAGCAGAAATAGCAGCATTAGCACCTTGTGTATCGCTCATTTCTAATACACCAACTCCCATAGCTCTTGCTACTCTTTTTAATTTATGTGCACAAGCAGGTAGGTTAAAAGCTTCTACATGTGGTAATAGAATTGCATTAGCAACACCATGAGGTAAATTATACATACCACCTAGTTGATGTGCCATAGAATGCACATAACCTAAACCAGCATTTGAAAAAGCTTGACCAGCAATAAACTGACCCCAAGCCATCTTGCTTCTTGCTTCGATATTTTTACCATCTACAACAGCTATTTCTAAACTTTGTGAAATTAATTTAATAGCCTCTAATGCCAAAGCATCAGACCAACCAAAAGCTCCTTTAGTAACATACGTTTCAATAGCATGTGTTAAGGCATCCATACCTGTTGCTGCGGTTAGACCTGCAGGCATACCAATCATTAATTCTGGATCGTTTACAGCAATTGAAACTAAACAATTTTTATCGACCATCACCATTTTAATATGACGTTCCGCATCGGTAATCACATAATTAATAGTAACCTCACTCGCAGTACCAGCAGTTGTATTAATTGCTACAATTGGTAATGCTGCTTTTTTTGATATATTAATACCATCGTAATCTTTAATATCTCCACCATTTGTTGCTAAAATACCAATAGCTTTACCACAATCTTGTGGAGAACCGCCACCTAGCGTCAAGATAAAATCACATGAATTGTCTTTTAACAATTCTAAACCTGCGTTTACATTTTGGCAAGTAGGGTTTGGCTGAACCTTATCAAAAAGGACTACTTCAACCTCTGAAGCTTCCATTACATCAATAATTTTTTGAGCAACACCAATTTTCACTAAAACCTCGTCAGTTACAAAAAGTGCTTTTTTGTAAGGTAAGCTTTTTAATTCTTCTCCTAAATCGTTTAACGCTCCTGGGCCAATTAAACTTAATGGTGGTAAGTAAATTCTTCTGTTTTGTAACATTTTTAGTTTGTTTAGTTGTAGTTAATAAAAATCGGTGTTTTTACACTGTTTTTCTGTTCGCAAAATTAGCGGTTATATAAGTTTTTAGATATGACTATTATCATGATTCATTTTGTTATCAATAAAAATTAATTATGCATACAAAAAAACCTCACAATATTGTGAGGTTTTCTTAATTTTTTATTGACTAAAATGTATTACTTGCCAGCTTTATCAACAACTAATCTTGCTTCTCTATTGGCAACTTCCCATGCTGTATAAAACACTAAACGCGTTCTTTTTTTTAATAAGTCATATTCAATTTTATCAGGAGTATCAGAAGGCTTGTGGTAGTCTTCATGAGTTCCGTTAAAATAAAATATTACAGGTACATTGTGTTTTGCAAAGTTATAATGATCTGATCTGTAATAAAAACGATTAGGATCATTTTCGTCATTATATTTATAATCTAAATTAATATTGGTATATTTTGTATTTGCTTTTTCAGAAATTTCGTGAAGCTCTGTACTTAATTTATCTGCACCAATTAAATACACATAATTAGAATCTAAAGTATGTGCTTTATCAACTCTACCAATCATATCTATATTTAAATCACAAACGGTATTTGTTAAAGGAAAAACAGGGTTTTCTGTATAGTACTTAGAACCTAATAAGCCTTTTTCTTCTCCGGTAACATGTAAAAATAACACAGATCTTTTAGGCCCTTTTCCAGCTTTAGCTGCTTTTTGAAAAGCTTCTGCAATTTCTAAAATAGCCATAGAACCAGAACCATCATCATCTGCTCCATTATAAATTACACCATTCTTTATTCCTTCATGATCTAAATGTGCAGAAATAACAACAATTTCATTTGGTTTTTCTGTACCTTTTATAAAAGCTAAAACATTTTCAGAATCTTTTAAGTTTCCTCTTCTAGAGTTTTTATTTAAAAATTCTGCAGAAACTTCCTGAAAATAATCATCACCACCTAAAGGTGAAGCAATACCTTGGCTTACGTAAAAATCTTTTAAATATTTAATTGCTTTTTTTTGTCCAGGCTCACCTGTATTTCTTCCCTCAAACTCATCTGAAGCAAAAATATATAAATGTGTTTTTAAGTTTTCAGCCGTAATTGATTCTGCATATTTTGCAGCATAATCGATATTTAAATCTTCTTGCGTGGTGGTTTTACTAGAGCTACATGCTATTAAAAAGAATAGCCCAATAGTGTAAAAGGTGTTTTTCATGAGTTGGTTGAATAAAAATTATAAAGTTGATTGTAAATTAAACATCAAACTTAACTTTTGTTAATCACAAATTGTTGTAACGTTTTGTTAAAATTAACAAGTTCTTTAGGAAAAAGGGTGTCAAAAGCATTTGTTGCTATCAATTCTGTTGGCGTACCAAAATGAACGGTGTTTTCTGTTAAAAGCATTACTTGATCGGCTAATTGAATAGAAAGGTTTATTTCGTGAGAAGAAATAATAACGGTTTTATGAGTGTCTGCAACTAACTTTTTTAACAATGAAAATATTTTAATAGTATGATGCATATCTAAATGGGCTGTTGGCTCATCTAAAATAATAATATCTGTATCTTGTGCAAGTGCACGTGCAATTAAAACTCTTTGTAATTGACCGTCACTTAATTCATAAAAACGATTATTTTTAAGATGTTCTATTTCTGTTTGTTGTAATGCAGTTTCTACTTTTTCGATGTCTTTACTAGAAAGTTTATCAATCCAATTTGTGTAAGGTTGTCTACCAAGGGCAATTAATTCGTAAACCGTTAATTGGCTTTCTGGTAAACGTTCTGTTAATACTAAACTTAACTGTGTAGAAAGTGTGGTTTCTGTAAGGTTTTTTAAGTTTTTCTGATGAATAAATATAGCACCAGAAATAGGTTTCTGAACCTTAGAAAGTGTTCTTAAAAGAGTCGATTTTCCAATTCCGTTTTTGCCTAAAACCGTTATTAATTTTCCCTTTTCAATTTCTAAATTGATGTTTGAAGCAATAATTTTAGGGGTCTTTTTTTGCTGATAACCTATAGATAGATTTTCAGTTTTTAAAACGATATGTTTATTTTCTTGTTTATTCATAAATGAGCTACCTCCTTCCCAAAAGGAAGGTTAGGATTAATTTATCCTTTTAAACAAATAATCTCTTTTTTCTAATTAGCAACCAAATAACAATGGGTGCACCAAATAAAGATGTAATTGCATTTATAGGCAATGTAAATTCACTTGTAGGCATTTGTGCTATGGCGTCGCAAATTAACAAAACAATGGCACCAATAATAGCTACTGCGGGCAATAATATTTTATGATTAGAGCTCGAGAATAACATTCTTGCAATGTGCGGAACTGCCAATCCTACAAATGCAATTGGTCCAGAAAATGCTGTAATTACACCCGTTAAAACACTGGTAATTAGTAAAATAATATTTCGGCTTTTTTTGACATTAACGCCTAAGCTTTTTGCGTAATTTTCACCTAATAAAAAACTGTTTAAAGGTTTTATAACGGTAATAGTTCCTAAAATTCCGATGCAATAAATAATAGTAAAAACGGTAATTTCATTCCAAGTTAAATTACCCAAACTTCCAAAACTCCAAAAGAGGTATTGCTGTATTTGGGCTGCTTCACTAAAGTAAGCTAAAACACTAATAACTGCAGATGTTAGTGAGCCAAACATTAATCCAATTATTAAAATAGACATAGTGTTTCTAACTTTGTTTGCTGCAATAATTACAGCAGATAAAACTAAAAAAGCACCAAGACTTGCAGCTATAGGTAATGACCAATTAGATACAGAACTTGTTAGAAAAAAGCCACCAAAAACAGAAGAACCTAAAATTAAAATAGCAACTCCTAAACTTGCTCCAGAAGAGATACCCAATACAAAAGGACCCGCCAAAGGATTCCTAAATAAGGTTTGCATGAGTAAACCACAAATAGACAAGCCAGAACCTACTAAAATAGCTGTTATGGCTTTTGGTACTCTAAAATTAACAATAATGGTTTCCCAACTTTCTTTGGTTACATTACCGCCAAAAAGGCTGTTGAAAATATCTTTAAACGGAATAGAAACAGACCCAAAACTGATATTCAAAAAGAACAAAACTACCAGTGAAATTGATAAAAAAAGGAAGTGTTTTGTGTATGATTTGTTTTCCATTGATGCTTGTTGGTTGTGCACAGTCTAAACTTACTTAAACTTCTCTAAAGCTGTGCTTTTATCTTCAAGTTAAAATATTTTTAACTTGAAGATAATGTTCCAGAGTTTGATTCTAATAATTATATTTTGATAAAAATTTTACTAATTTCTGAATTGCAATTCCTCTATGAGAAATGGTGTTCTTTTCTTCTGAAGTCATTTCTGCAAAAGATTTTTCATAACCTTTTGGTTTAAATATGGGGTCATATCCAAAACCTTTTTCTCCGTGTTTCTTTTCTAGAATGTCTCCTTTGCAAATTCCTTCAAAAAGAAAATTTTCGTCATTTAAGTTTAAAGCAACAGCGGTTCTAAATTGTGCTTTTCTATTTTCAGTAGGTTTTAAATCTACCAATAATTTTTGCATATTGTTTTCAGAATTAGAAGGCTCACCTGCAAAACGTGCAGAATATACACCTGGTTTTCCGTTTAAACTTTCTACTTCTAAACCGGTATCATCAGCAAAACAATTATAACCGAATTTTTTGGTAATATAATCTGCCTTTAATTTAGCGTTTCCTTCTAAAGTGGTTTCTGTTTCTTCTATTTCATCAAAACAGTTAATGTCTTTTAAACTCAATAATTGTATTGAGTCTGGTAACATTTCTTGAACTTCAGCAAGTTTGTTTAAATTGTTGGTAGCGAAAACTAATTTCATCTGTTTCATTTTAGCAAATGTAAGAAATTAAACAGTGAAATTTTAAAGAGTTCAGCGATAGAAATTGATTAATATAAAAATTTAAATTAAGGAATTATTGTAACAGGAAGAGCTCTTGTGAAAAGTGTAAAATAAAGTGTTATAGGTTACGATTTTTTTTTGGTAAGTATAAAAAACTTGTCAACATGTGTTTACATAAAAATCAAAAGAAACTATTTTATTATTCCCCCAAATTCATAAAAATTACTTTTTAATTTTCTATAAACACATATATTGTCGTTGACAAGTTTATTTACTCTTCTTCTTTTTCTTCTTTGCATATGCCAACTCAAACTTAGAATAAATAAATAATGTAAACTTCATTTAAAAATTTAAGGACTAGTCATTTTAATGAAATCAGTAAGAATTTTAATGAATCAGTAATAAAATTAAAAGAATATTAGTTAATTTTTTGTAGGTTTGATAAATAAAAACACCTCAAATGGTTTGATCGAAGCCTTTTTATTTTTATTTACAGGCATTATTGGGCTTGTTATACTTACCTTAATGATTAGGTCATATAGATCTAATCCATTTTGTAATTTTTTTTTAGTTTTAATTATAAGTGTAATTTCATTTCGTTATTTTTTTCATGGTAGTTATGTTTTAGGTTTACAATCGATTTTAAAACCAGATAGCGGTTTATATTCCTTACTTTTTTTAATTCTTGCTCCTTCTTTATATTTATATTATAAGCATTTAGTAGATCAGAAAAAAGCATACAACCCTAAAGATTTTAAACATCTTTTTTTTATAATATTTCTATATCTAATCAATTCAGTCGAAGTTTTACAAAATAGCTTTATATTTTATTTTGGTACAATGACTAATTTTTATTTGATATCAATTTTTGTGCTGTTTTATATCGTTTTAATATTTATATTGTTAAAGAATAAAGTTTGGTTCAGAAAAAACATGCTTTTAAATAAAGATCATTTTAATTTGGTTAAAAATTGGACCATTTATTTTTTTGTAATTAACATACTTTGTAGTTTAATGGTTTTTATTTCCTTGTATTTAGAGTTTAAATCAGGTAGTAAGGTTTCGGGGAAAACAATGGCTGTTTTTTCAATGGTTTTCTGGTTATCCGTTTTCTTTAAAATTTTAATCTCTCCAGAAATTTTATACGGACTTCCTATTCTTAATAAAACCTTATTAAAATTTAATGAGGTATCACCTGAAGAGGAAGAGCAATTAGCTTCAGTAAGTGACATTGTAGGTAATAATTGGGTAATAGAAGTCGCTATAAAAGAAGATAGTCAAGATTATAGATTACAAGAAAATATAAGAACCAATATTGTAAGTTATATTCAAGAAGTTGATAAATTAAGTGCAGAACAATTTATTTTTAGAGGTCAAAAAGTTTCACAGAGTGATATTGCAGAAACTTTAGGGGTACCTACAAGTCATATTGTTTATTTGTTTAAATATCATTCTAAAATTTCTTTTACAGAATATAGAAAAAATAGTAGAATACAAGATGCTCTTAAACTTATTGAAGGTGGTTTTTTAAACACAGAAACCTTTGAGTCTTTAGCCTATAAAACGGGATTTGCATCTTATAATCCTTTTTTTATTGCCTTTAAAAGTATTACATCACATTCACCTCAAGATTACAGTAGAAGTAAGAAATAGAAAAATATTTTTTACTCATGATGGTAAGGCTCATTCTTAAGAATTGTAAAACCTCTATACAATTGTTCAACAATAAAAAGACGAATCATTTGGTGTGAAAATGTCATTTTAGATAAAGATATTTTTCCGACAGACTTTCTATAAACCGCATCAGAAAAACCATAAGGTCCACCAATTACTAAAACTAATTGTTTTATACCAGCGTTCATTTTTTTCTGTAAATATTTAGAAAACTCAATAGAGGTGAAGTGTTTGCCTTTATCATCTAACAAAACTAAATTATCTGTGTTTTGTAGTTTAGATAAAATCAATTCACCTTCTTTTTCTTTTTGTTGAATTTCGCTTAAATTCTTTACGTTTTTAATATCGGGAATAATCTCTAATTCAAACTTTATATAGTGCTTTAATCTATTTTGATATTCATCAATTAACTGAATCAAATTTTTATTGTCAGTTTTACCAATGGCTAGTAATTTAATTTTCATAATTCTTGTCAGGTCGAGCGCAGTCGAGACCTTATAAAAACCTCTCGACTGCACTCGAGGAGACAATTATTGTCGGTACAAATTTATCTGTTTTAAAACATAAATTCAACAGAAGTAACAAAAAGTTGAAAATCATTGGTTATTTTTACATCAGAATTCAATAATTATGATATCAAAAGAACAATTTCAGAACGAGTTAGATTTAATTATAAAAAATGCTATTAGAGAAGATATTGGAGATGGAGACCATACTTCACTTTCTTGTATTCCTGCCGATGCAGAAGGAAAGGCAAAATTGTTGGTAAAAGAAGACGGAATTATAGCCGGAGTAGAATTTGCAAAACAAGTTTTTTCTTACGTTGATAAAGATTTAGAAATAGAAACATTTATAAATGATGGTGATGATGTAAAATATGGAGATATTGTTTTTCATGTTTCCGGGAAGTCTCAATCGATTTTAATGGCAGAACGTTTGGTTTTAAATGCTATGCAAAGAATGTCTGCAATAGCAACAAAAACAGCCTTTTTTGCAAATTTATTAAAAGGAACAAAAACTAAAGTATTAGATACTAGAAAAACAACACCAGGAATTAGAGCTATTGAAAAATGGGCTGTAAAAATTGGAGGAGGAGAAAACCATCGTTTTGCATTGTATGATATGGTAATGATTAAAGACAATCACATCGATTTCGCTGGCGGAATTACAGCTGCAATTACCAAAACAAAGAAATATTTAGCAGAAAAGAATATCGATATTAAAATTATTGTGGAAGCGAGAAGTTTAGAAGAAATTAAAGAAATTTTATCTAACGACGGTGTTTACAGAATTTTAATAGATAACTTTAATTATGAAGATACTAAAAAAGCAGTTGCACTAATTGGTGATACTTGCTTAACAGAATCTTCAGGCGGAATTAACGAGGAAACGATTAGAAAATACGGAGAATGTGGTGTAGATTTTATATCTTCTGGTGCATTAACACATTCGGTTTATAATTTAGATTTAAGTTTAAAAGCTTTTTAAGAATGTTAAAAAGTTTGAAAAAAATACAAAGTTGCAGTATACAAAGTCTGACTTTGCAACTCTGTTACTGCTTTTAACTTTGTAACTAAAATAAAAAAAAATGAAAAAATATATAACAATAGCTGCATCTTTAATGTTGGTGATTTCTTGCAACACTAAAGAAGCTAAAAAAGAAAACACAATGGATATTTCTAAAAATCCTTTATTAGTGAAAAGTACGTTAGAATATGGTACACCAGATTTTACTAAAATTAAAGCAAAACATTTTTTACCGGCTATTTTAGAAGGTATGAAATTGCAAAATGAGGCAATTGAAAAAATTACTCAGAATACTGAGGCTCCAAATTTTGAAAATACCATTTTAGCTTTAGAAGAAAGTAGTAAAAAGTTAGATGATGTAACTGCTGTTTTTTATGGATTGGCAGGCGCGCATACCAATGATACTATTAAAGAAAATCAAAAAGAATTAGCGCCAAAGTTTTCTAAACACAACGATGATATTTTATTAAATACACAATTGTTTGCAAAAGTAAAATCGGTTTATGAAAATCTTTCTGAAGCTAATTTAGATGCTGAATCTAAACATTTGGTTGGAGAATATTTTAAGAATTTTTCTAAAGCAGGCGCAAATTTATCCGAAGAAAAAAAAGAGAAATTAAAAGAAATCAATTCAGAAATAGCGAGTTTATCTAACGATTTTGGAAAAAAATTATTAGATGCAAGTAAAAAAGGAGGAATTACAGTTACTAATAAAGAAGGTTTAAAAGGTTTTTCTGATGAAAAAATAAAGTCTTTAGAAAAAGATGGTGCCTATGAAATTCAGTTAGTAAATACAACGCAACAAGCTTCTTTACAAACGTTAGAAAATAGAGAAGTAAGAAAAGAATTGTTTGAAAAATCAATTCATAGAGCAGATGCTGGTGAGTATGATACAAGTGATCTTGTTTTAAAAATGACAAAGTTAAGATCGGAAAAAGCACAAATATTAGGTTTTGATAACTATGCTAGTTGGAGTTTACAAGGAACCATGGCGGCAACTCCAGACAAGGTTTTTAACATGTTCAAAAATTTAATTCCTGGTTCTTTAGACAAAGCAGCATCAGAAATAAAAGAGATTCAAGCAGAAATTAATAAAGAAGGAGAAGACTTTAAATTAGCTGCTTACGATTGGAATTATTATGCAGAAAAAGTACGTAAATCTAAATATAACTTAAATGAAGATGATGTAAAACCTTATTTTGAAATGACAAACGTTTTAGAAAAAGGAGTTTTTTATGCGGCAACAAAATTATACGGAATTACATTTAAAAAACGTACAGATATTCCTACTTATCACCCAGATGTTGTGGTGTATGAGTTGTTTGAAGAGGACGGTTCTAAATTAGGATTATTCTTTGGAGATTATTTTGCAAGAGATAGCAAACGTGGTGGTGCGTGGATGAGTAATTTTGTAAAACAATCTAAATTACGCAATCAAAAACCTGTAATTTATAATGTTTGTAATTCGTTAAAACCAGCAGAAGGAGAACCGACATTAATCAGTTTTGATGAAGTTGAAACCATGTTTCATGAGTTTGGCCATGCATTACACGGTTTCTTCGGAAATCAAAAATATGCATCTATTTCTGGTACAAGTACCGCAAGAGATTTTGTAGAATTTCCTTCTCAGTTTAATGAAAATTGGTCAACACATCCAGAAATTTTAAATAATTACGCGATACATTATAAAACAGGAGAAGTGATTCCTGCTGAATTGTTGCAAAAAATTAAAGATGCGGGTACTTTTAACCAAGGATATTCTATGATAGAGAATTTATGTTCTTCTAGTTTAGACATGAAATGGCATACAATTTCACCAAAAGAGACCATTGAAGATGTAGCTAATTTTGAAGCAGAAGCCTTAAAAAGTATGAAATTAAATTTGGATGAAATTCCTCCAAGATACCGTTCTACTTATTTTGCACACATTTTTAGTGGTGGTTACGCTGCTGGTTATTATTCTTATTTATGGACAGAAATGTTGAGTCATGATGCGTATGATTGGTTTAAAGACAATGGCTTGTTAACTCGTGAAAACGGACAAAAATTCCGTGAGCAAGTTTTATCTAAAGGAAACACAATGGATTATGCAGAAATGTATAAAACATTTGCAGGGAGAGATCCTAAAGCAGCACCAATGTTAGAAGCAAGAGGTTTAAAATAATTAATAAAATGAAACATATTATAAAAGTTATAGCGGTAGTTTGTATTCTATTTTTAGCATGTAAAAATAACACAGCACAAGATGTTTCTGGTGTTTATATTGGCGAGTTTCCATGTGCTAATTGTACGGGAATCGATAATAAAATGACCTTAAATTCTGATAAAACTTTTGTGTTAGAGAGTGTATATAAGGGACAAGGTGATGATACTGTTTTTACGAAAACAGGAAATTATTCCGTTGAAAACGGAAAAGTAATTTTAGAGTTGGAAACGAGTCCTTTTAAATATGAAATTGGAGACAATTATATTGAAATGCTAGATATTGATGGTAATAAAATTAAAAGTGAATTAAACTATAAATTAACAAAACAAGAGTAAGTTTAGATGACAGATACTTATTTTGATAGCGAAGAATTTACTAAAATAGATTTCAGGAAAACTAAAATAAACAAAGGCGAGTATGATAATTGTACATTTACCAATTGTAATTTTGAGAATGTACATGCGTCCAATATTCAGTTTGTAGAATGCGAATTTATAGATTGTAATTTTAGCAATGCAATTTTAGATAATACTGCTTTTAGAGAGGTTGCTTTTATCAATTGTAAAATGATGGGAGTGAAATTTAATGAATGCGATGCGTTTTTACTACAGTTTAGTTTTAAAGATTGTCAATTAAGTTTTTCGTCTTTTTATAAATTAAAAATTCCGAATACAAAGTTTGGTAATTGTAACTTACAAGAAGTAGATTTTACAGAAGCAGTTTTAACCAATTCTTCTTTTGATAATTGTGATTTTAAAGGGGCAATTTTTGACAGAACAAATTTAGAGAAGTCAGATTTTAGAACTGCTTTTAACTTTAATATTAGTCCGGAAAATAATAGTTTAAAAGGAGGGAAGTTTAGTAAAGAGAATATTATTGGGCTTTTATCAGAATATAAAATTATTATTGAATAATTTATAATTAAAACGAAAGTAAAATTAACTACTGTTTTTACTCATGCAGTTTGTAACTTTGCTACTAAATTTAACTTTGTAACTCAAAATAATGAGTAAAGAAATAGAAGAGAAATTAGAAAAAATACCAGTTGTAAATTTCTTGGTACTATTTGGAAAAAGAGTAAAAATTCCTGGTTTAGAAGGAATGTCCTTGTACGATGTTATAGAAATGTACATAATTGGTATTGTAAAAGGAGCTTTAACAACTAGAGCAGGTGGAATTGCATTTAGTTTTTTTATGGCCGTTTTTCCTTTTTTACTGTTTATTTTAACGTTAATTCCATACATTCCAATAGAAGGTTTTCAAGAAGGCTTATTTTCATTTATAAAGGAGGTGTTGCCTCCACAAACATTTGAAGCTGTAGATGTTGTGTTAAAAGATATTATTAACAATCAATATGGAGGTTTGCTTTCTTTTGGTTTTTTATTGTCTATCTTTTTAATGACAAATGGTGTGAATGCTATCTTTGGTGGTTTTGAGCATTCATATCATATAACTGATGTTAGAAATGTTTTTAGAGCCTATTTTGTTTCTTTAGGAGTTTCTTTATTAATGTCATTCTTTTTAATAGTTACCATTACCACCTTAATTTTATATCAAGTAGCACTATCTAAAATAGACGAAACGGGTTGGTTAGATACCGGTGATTTAGATCTTTTTCTTTTGGGTAAAAATGCCGTTTTCTTAGTAATGATTTTTACTATTGTATCTTTGCTTTTTAGGTACGGAACAAAACAGGGTAAAGAAACAAAATTCTTTTCTGCAGGTGCAATTTTAACCACAGTTGTGTCTTTATGTACGTTTTATTTATTCGGTATTTATGTAGTTAAATTTGCACAATACAATCAATTATACGGTTCTATTGGTACGCTTTTAATCTTGATGTTATTTGTGTGGCTAAATGCAATTATCTTATTGTTAGGCTTTGAGTTAAATGCTGCTATTTACGCTTTAAGATTCAGAAATAAAATTGATTCTATTTTATAACATTTCTAAGTTTTTCACGATATTTGCGTTCGCTAAAAGCGATTATCATTTAACAATTATCAGTAATCTAATCTGGTTTATTAAAAAATGATAAAAGAACATTGATAACTGATTTATATGAAACCAAGTATTCCAAAAGGAACTAGAGATTTTTCGCCAACAGAAGTAGCCAACAGAACGTATATAATGAATACGATAAAAACTGCTTTTGAAACATTCGGATTTCAACCTATAGAAACGCCAAGTTTTGAAAATTCATCAACTTTAATGGGGAAATATGGTGAAGAAGGAGATCGTTTGATTTTTAAGATTTTAAATTCTGGAGACTTTTTAAAGAAAGCCGATGAAGGTCTTTTATCACAAAAAAACAGCTTAAAAGTTACTAGTCAAATTTCAGAAAAAGCATTACGTTACGATTTAACAGTGCCCTTTGCACGTTACGTTGTACAACATCAAAATGATATTACATTTCCTTTTAAAAGGTATCAAGTACAACCCGTTTGGAGAGCAGACAGACCACAGAAAGGACGTTTTAGAGAGTTTTTTCAGTGTGATGCAGATGTTGTTGGTAGTAAATCTTTATGGCAAGAAGTAGAATTTGTACAATTATATGATACCGTTTTTAGTAAACTTGGTTTAGCAGGTACGAATATTAAAATTAATAATAGAAAAATACTTTCTGGAATCGCAGAAGTTATTGGTGCACAAGATAAATTAATCGATTTTACAGTAGCTTTAGATAAGTTAGATAAAATTGGTAAAGACGGTGTTGTTAAAGAGATGTTATCTAAAGGAATTACGGAGGACGCCATTGATAAAGTACAACCTTTGTTCGATTTTTCTGGATCTAATTTAGATAAACTAGCTTCGTTAGAAAGTATGTTGTCAACTTCTGAAGAAGGAACAAATGGAGTAGAAGAGTTGCGTTTTGTAATTAATTCTGTGGAAGAATTAGGTTTAGAAACAGCAACTTTAGAAGTAGATGTTACTTTAGCAAGAGGATTAAATTATTACACCGGTGCAATTTTTGAAGTTGCTGCGCCAAAAGGTGTAAAAATGGGGTCTATTGGTGGTGGTGGAAGATATGACGATTTAACAGGAATCTTTGGTTTAAAAGATGTTTCTGGAGTTGGTATTTCTTTTGGATTAGACAGAATCTATTTAGTATTAGAAGAGTTAGGTTTGTTTAAAGCTGTAGACTTACCAAAACCTAAGGTTATTTTCTTAAATTTTGAGTCTGATACGAATGTTCTAAAAATGAAAGCCATTAAGGTTTTAAGAGAAAATAATATAAAAAGTGAATTTTATCCTGATTTAGCAGAAAGTAATAAGGCACAAAAACGACAATGGAAATACGTTAGTTCTAGAGAAATAGAATTTGTAGTTTCTAATGTAGTAAATGATGTTTTTACTTTAAAGAATATGAATTCAGGAGAGCAAACAGATGGTGATTTATCAGAAATACTAACCTTACTAAAAGCATAAATTATAGTTTTATAATTTTTATTGATTCGTAAACTAAAATAATACGTTGCAAACACGTAAATTTGCACTATAATAAGAATGAAATGTTTGAATTGAGCAGCAAAATGAATGACGAAAGAATTGAAGAAATAGGAGAGAATCACGTTGGTACATCAGCCAAAACTCCATTAAGAGCAGATGCTTTTGATATAACTGATGAAGAAAAAATTGAAAGAATTCAACAGAGTGTTAAGGATATTTTAACCACTTTAGGTTTGGATTTGACAGATGATAGTTTACAAGGAACTCCTAAAAGAGTTGCTAAATCTTTTGTTAATGAACTTTTTATGGGATTAAACCCTAAAAATTTACCAAAAGCATCAACTTTTGATAATAATTACAATTATGGTGAAATGTTGGTAGAAAGAAATATCGTTGTATATTCTACTTGCGAACATCATTTATTACCAATTATTGGTAGAGCACATGTTGCTTACATTTCTGATGGGAAAGTAATTGGACTTTCTAAAATGAATAGAATTGTAGAGTATTTTTCTAAGAGACCTCAAGTGCAAGAGCGTTTAACAATGCAAGTTGTACAAGCGATGCAAGAAGCTTTAGGTGTAGAGGATGTTGCTTGTGTTATTGATGCAAAGCACTTATGTGTTAATTCTAGAGGTATTAAAGACATTGAAAGCTCTACTGTTACTGCAGAGTTTGGAGGTAAATTTAAAGAAAAAGAAACGAAAAGAGAATTTTTAGAGTACTTAAAAATGAATACAAGTTTTGAATAAAACTATTATTTCTGCTTAAACAGAATTCTATAAATATTAAAAACCGTTTAGAAATTTTCTAAACGGTTTTTTTTGTTTAATATTTTTGAATTATTCTTGAAATAATAAAAATGAATGCTGTATTCTTTAAAATAAAAAAGTCCAGAGCTTAAAACTCTAGACTTCTATTGATGATATACTGTTTCTTTTAATAGAAAATAAATAGATTAGTTATTTACCAATACCCATTCTCCTTTTTCTAATAAAGGAATTGCTTGTTTAAATTTAACAGCTTTTTCTTCTCCGCTCATTACATTTTTAATGGTAACTCGCTCATTTCTACCAACTTTAGGTTGTTCACGAACTATGGTTTCAACAGGTTCAGATTGTTTTTGACGAGAGCTTTCTATAGCTTGCTCTGTAGAGTTTTGAACATCTGCTTTAGATGTATTTAAACTTTCTCTTTTTTGTTGACGCGCTTCTGAAATTTGATTTGCATCTTGACTAGGAAGCTCTCCTTTAAATAAGAAAGATAAAACCTCTCTATTTATTTCATCAACGGTAGTTTTAAACAATTCAAAAGCCTCAAACTTATAGATTAATAAAGGATCTTTTTGCTCATAAGACGCATTCTGAACAGATTGTTTTAAATCGTCCATTTTACGTAAATGATCTTTCCAGTTCTCATCTATAATTGCCAACGTAATATTTTTCTCGAAATCTGTAATTAAACTTTTTCCTTCACTTTCATAAGCATCTTTTAAGTTGGTTACAACTTGTAAAGATTTAGTTCCGTCTGTAAAAGGAACTACAATACGCTCATAACGATCACCTTCATTTTCAAAAACATCTTTAATTACAGGAAACGCTAAAACGGCATTTCTTTCAATTTTGTTTTTGTAATGTTCAGTAACAAGATCATATAATTTGTCTGTGATTTCTTTTTGTGAAAGTTTATCAAATTCTTCTTCTGTAAAAGGAGAAGTCATTGATGAAAATTTAATCAATTCAAATTCAAAATTATGAAAATTCTTAGCAGCTTTATTCGTATTTGTAATAGATTCGCAAGTGTCATAAATCATGTTTGCAATATCTACCTGTAAATGTTTACCATCTAATGCATGACGTCTTCTTTTATAAACAAACTCACGTTGAGCATTCATTATATCATCATATTCTAACAAACGCTTACGAATACCAAAGTTATTTTCTTCTACTTTCTTTTGTGCTCTTTCAATAGATTTGGTAATCATAGAATGCTGAATTACTTCACCTTCTTTTAAGCCCATTCTATCCATCATTTTGGCAATTCTATCAGAACCAAAAAGACGCATTAAATTGTCATCTAAAGCAACGTAAAATTGAGTAGACCCAACATCACCTTGTCTTCCTGCACGTCCACGTAATTGTCTATCTACACGTCTAGAATCATGACGTTCTGTACCAATAATAGCTAAACCACCAGCATCTTTTACTTCTTTAGATAATTTAATATCGGTACCACGACCTGCCATGTTTGTTGCAATGGTTACAATACCAGGTTTACCAGCTTGGGCAACAACATCTGCTTCTCTTTTGTGTAATTTTGCATTTAAAATATTATGAGGAATCTTACGCATTTGTAACATTCTACCTAATAACTCTGAAATCTCTACAGAAGTTGTACCAACTAAAACAGGTCTATTTTGTTCTACTAGTTTTACAATATCTTCAATTACTGCATTGTATTTCTCACGTGCAGTTTTGTAAATTAAATCTTCTTTATCATCCCTTTGAATAGGTCTGTTTGTAGGGATTTCTACAACATCTAATTTATATATTTCCCATAACTCACCAGCTTCTGTAATTGCTGTACCTGTCATACCAGACAGTTTTCTGTACATTCTAAAGTAGTTCTGTAAAGTTACGGTAGCAAAAGTTTGAGTAGCATCTTCAATTTTTACATTTTCTTTTGCCTCAATTGCTTGGTGTAATCCGTCTGAATAACGACGACCGTCCATGATACGCCCTGTCTGTTCATCAACAATCATTACTTTATTGTCCATAACAACATACTCAACATCTTTTTCAAAAACAGTGTATGCTTTTAATAGTTGATTCATTGTATGAATACGCTCACTTTTTATGCTAAAGTCTTTGTATAACTCTTCTTTTTGAGCAGTTTTTTCTTCTTTACTACTTTCAGAATTATCTATTTCACCAATTTTAACTCCGATGTCTGGTAACACAAAGAAGTTTTCATTTGCAGTTTTTTCTGATAAATCTGCAATTCCTTTGTCTGTTAAATCAATTTGATTATTTTTTTCTTCAACAACAAACCATAAGTCTTCATCTACTTGTGGCATTAACTTGTTGTTATCTTGCATGTAGTAGTTTTCTGTTTTCTGCAAGATTTGTTTATTTCCCTCTTGAGATAAAAACTTAATTAATGCTTTGTTTTTAGGTAATCCTCTGTAAACTCTTAATAATAAGAATCCACCATCTTTATCATTACCGTCTGCAATTAATTTTTTGGCTTCAGCAAAAACACTTACCAAATGATTTTTTTGTTTAGTAACTATTTCAGAAACTAAAGGTTTTAATTCGTTAAATTCATGTCTGTCTCCTTGAGGTACTGGTCCAGAAATAATTAAAGGAGTTCTAGCATCATCAATTAAAACAGAATCTACTTCATCAATAATAGCGTAGTTAGGAGCTCTTTGTACTAAATCGTCTTTAGAGCTAGCCATATTATCACGTAAATAATCGAAACCAAATTCGTTATTTGTACCATAAGTAATGTCTGCGTTGTAGGCTTTTCTACGTGCATCAGAATTTGGTTGATGATAATCGATACAATCTGTTGTAAAACCATGAAACTCAAAAATTGGTCCCATCCACGCTTTATCACGTTTTGCTAAATAATCATTTACGGTTACTAAATGAACTCCGTTACCAGTTAATGCATTTAAATAAACAGGTAGGGTAGAAACTAATGTTTTTCCCTCACCAGTCATCATTTCAGCAACTTTACCTTGGTGTAAAACGGATCCACCAATTAATTGAACATCATAATGAACCATGTCCCAAGTAACAGCTTTACCCGATGCATCCCAAGAGTTTGCCCAAAAAGCTTTATCACCTTCTAAAGTAACGTTATCTCTTTCTGCAGATAATTCTCTATCAAAAGCAGAAGCTGTAACTTCTACTTGTTCATTTTCTACAAAGCGTTTTGCAGTTTCTTTTACAACAGCAAAAGCTTCTGGCATAATTTTAAGTAAAGTTTCTTCAGAAACTTTATATGCATCATCTTTTAGAGTATCTATTTCAGTATAAATATCTTCTTGACGATCTATATTTGCTGTCTTAGCTTCTTCTTCTAATTCAGTAATTTTAGTATCAAATTCTTTTGTAGCGATTTTTATTCTTTCTTTAAACTCAATGGTTTTTGCCCTTAAAGCATCATTAGAAAGTTTAGAAAATTCTATCTCGAATTTTTTTACATTTTCAACAACTGGTTGTAAAATTTTTAAATCTTTTTCTTGTTTATCACCAACAAAAAGTTTGATTACTGAATTTAAAATATTCATTTATTATGTTATTTTCAGTTAAATTAATAACTGCATTATAGTTCCGTATCAGGTTTTTTAAAAGCCTGAAAAATAGTTTCCTAGGTTGTAAGAAAACAAAAAAAAAGCCTCTTTAGAGACTTTTTATATTTAATTATTATGTTTAGTATTCATCCTCATTCCAAAGATAATCATCTTCGGTAGGATAATCTGGCCAAATTTCAACAATTGAGTCATACGCATCACCTTCATCTTCTATATCTTGTAGGTTTTCTACTACTTCTAAAGGAGATCCAGTTCTAATAGCGTAATCTATTAATTCGTCTTTGGTTGCTGGCCAAGGCGCATCTGCTAAATAAGATGCTAATTCTAATGTCCAATACATTTCTTAATGTTTAATTTTGTGCAAAAATAATTTTTTTACTGAATTATACAAGTCTTTTTTAAGAAATATATAGAGAAGTTATTCTTTCAATTTGTTAATATCTTAAAATTAATGCTTTAAGGATGAAATAAAATGAAAAACTTCTTTAAATCGATAAAAAAAGAACGTGTTAGTTTTTTGTAGGAATCCATTTGATTTCGGCTACTGATAAGTCTTTGGACAACTTTCGTGCCAACGTAAAAAGGTAGTCAGAAAGTCGGTTTAAGTATTTTAGTATGTCAATATTAATGTTTTCTTGATCATTTAGTTCTACAACTAAGCGTTCTGCCCGTCTGCAAATGCATCTTGCAATATGACAAAATGACACAGATTGATGTCCGCCAGGAAGAATAAAATGAGTCATTTGAGGAAGCTCTAAATCCATTTTATCAATTTCTTCTTCTAAAAACAGAATAGAAGCATTATCAATTTTTGGAATGTTAAGTCTCTCTTTTCCATTTTTTAAAGTTTCTTTTTCTGGAGGCGTTGCTAACATGGCACCTAAAGTAAATAATTCATTTTGAATTTTTAATAAAGAATCTTTTATAGGTATACTTATGTCTTGATCTTTTATTAATCCAATATAAGAATTTAGTTCGTCTACATTACCATAACTTTCTATACGTAAATTGTATTTTTTTACTCTAGTACCTCCAAAAAGAGCAGTTGTACCAGCGTCACCAGTTTTTGTGTATATTTTCATAATATTAGTCGCGGTTTTTCATTAAATCAAAGTTACAAAGTTTAAAAAGAGTGCTGTTTAAAATTAACACGATTTAACACTTTAAAAAAAATTAGACTCTTATTTTAAAATGTTCTTTTTCTTGTTCTTTTCTAAAGAAAACAATTCCCCAGTAAAAAATATCAACGGTAACGGTTACTTTTTTGTGATTTTTAATTTCTGTCCAGGCTTCTTTCATTTCGTCACTCCAATAAATGTCATCAAAAATCCATACTGAATTATTAGTAACCGTATCTAAACAAGTATTAAAATAATGTAAGGTGTCTTTTTTTGTATGATTCCCATCAAAATATATACAATCGAATTCTTGGTTTTTAATAGCTAAAGGTAACGTTTCTTTAAAATCACCTGTAATTATTTGAATGTTTTTGTAATTGTTATTAGAGAATAAATAATCTGCAACTTTACTTGTTTCTGGGCAACCTTCTAATGTTGTAATATTTGTTTTATTATTTCCAATTTTAATTGCTGATGTACCTAAACCTAAAGAAGTACCAATTTCTAATAAATTATCAGGTTTAAAATATTGAATTAAACGAATTAATAATTTAGCTTTTTTGTTTGATAAACCTGCAATTTTTGCAATTTTAGAAACTTGACGCTCATTATTTTTAAAAACTTTAGATCCTGCACCAAAATCTGTGACTTTTATCAAACTTTTGTTGTCTAATAATTGTTGTTTTGTTTTAGAAAACAATTTTACTAATATTGGATCTGTTTTTTTATAAAAACATTTGGTTATTAAATCATACACAAAAGGAGAGTGGACCCCATGTTGATTAGATGATTTTACGAGAAATTTTAAATATTTTGTTATCAAATAAATCATTTTTATATAAAAAACGAAAGTAAAATAAAATTATAGTAAACCACTTTTAAAAAGTATATTTGTGCATATTTATGATTAAAATTACAATGAGAAACCATTTTTTACTGCTCTTATTTATTCCTTTTCTTTTTTCGTGTATACCAGCTAAGGATATAATTTATCTACAAGGAGAGCCAATTGCAAAAAAAGAGATTAAAAGAATTAATAATATACCCTACAAGTTACAGGTTGATGATATCTTAAATATAGATATAAAATCTAATGAAGAGTCTTTAGTCGCTGTTTTTAAGAAACAATCTACAGGAAATGCAGGAGGTGCTGCAGCTGGTCTTAGTGAAGGAGCATCTTATTTTTCAGGATACAGTATAGATAGTTACGGAAACATTAGAATGCCAACTTTAGGTGAAATTAATGTTTTAGGATATACAGTGCTGGAGGTTCGGAAAAAAATAGAAAATGAATTAAAAAAATTCATTAAAACCCAAGAAGAACTTTTTGTTTCAGTAAAATTGGCTGGTATTAAATATACCGTTATTGGAGAAATAGGAAGTCCTGGGCCTAATGTTATATTTCAAAATAAGCTTTCAATTATAGATGCCATTTCTAGTTCTGGAGATATTACTGCTGTTGGAAATAGAAAAAAAGTTGAAATTATTAGAAACTCAATTACGGGAACAGAAAAATTTACAATTGATTTAACACAAATAAGTGCTTTTGATTCTGATGTTTTTTATGTTAAACCAAATGATATTATAAATGTTATTCCATTGAAACAAAAAACATGGGGAACAGGTACTACTGGTCTTGGAGCACTCACAACAATTGTTTCGTTATTTACATTGATAAGTACTACTTTTATTTTAGCAAGAAATTTATAGGGATTTATGGATAATTTAAATAAACTAAATAACAGTACTATTCAAGCTAATGTTGATGTTAAAGGGTATGTTTTTAAGGTTTTATCTTATTGGAAACTTTTTTTTGTAACTATTATTATTGCCTTGATAGTTGCCAAATTTATGAATGATTATAAAACAAAAATTTATAATCTAAATACCGTAATATCTGTAAAAGAAGAAAACAATCCATTGTTTTCTACAGGAACAAACATAGCATTTAATTGGGGAGGAGCAAGTGATGCCGTAGAAACTATAAAAGTAGTTTTAACTTCTAGAACACATAATGAAAAGGTAGTTAGAAAATTAAATTTCTTCATAAACTATTTAAAAGAAGGCAGGTATAGGTTAGTGGATGTTTATGGTTACACTCCCTTTGTGGTAGATTTAGATACTAGTAAACCTCAATTATATGGACAACTTATACAAGTAGAAATTACAGGTGAAGATACTTATAAATTATCTTTTGATCTTAAAGAGAATACTTCAAATGCTTTAATTACCTATGATACAAATACAACAAGTGTTCACAATTTTTCCTCTCCACTTTTTTCTAAAGAGTATAAAATTGATGAACAGATAAATACTGAATTTTTAAATTTTTCATTGCAAAAAACCAAAAAGTTTACTGTTGGTGAAAAATTTTATATTCAATTTGTAAGTTTTGATGGAACTGTAGGTAGTAATAAATCTATTGGTGTTGAAGGTATAGCTAATGGAGCTTCTATGCTTAGATTGTCTAAAGGAGGTACAAATAAAAATAGAATTGTAGACTACTTAAATGCAACGGTTGTTATTCTTGATGAAGATAAGCAAGAACAAAAAATTCTTTATGCTAAAAAGACGAAAGATTATATAGAGCTTTTGTTTACACAATTAGAAGATAGTTTACAGCGAATAGAAAAGGAATTAGGGGTTTTTAAGGAAAAAAATAATATTTACAATTTATCTGAAGAAGGTAGTCTTGTTTTTAATGAAACTATTGAGATAGATCAAGAGAAAAAAAATGTTTTAGAGTTTAATGAATATCTTAATAATTTAAGAAGTTATTTACTTTCTCACGATACCTATGGGGAAAATATTCCTGTTCCTGCTTTAATAGCTGTTCAAGATGGGAAGATTTCTGGTGAAATATCTACACTTATACAATTATCTAGTTTAAGAGAAAAATTAAGAGGTTCTGTAACAGATAATCATCCACAGGTTATTAAGTTGAGTAATGACATTAATATTTCTAAAACTAATTTATTAGAAAATATATCCACTTTAAAAGTTGTTAATCAAAATAAAATTAACAAATTAAATGCTGAATTAGCTACTTATAAAAGCAAACTTAAAAAATTACCTAAAACAGAACAAGGTTTATTAAAGTTTGAAAAAAACTATCAAATTTCAGAAGCAAATTATAATTATTTGAAGCAAAAAAGTTACGAAGCAGGTTCTGCAATTGCTGCAAATGTATCTGATGTTAAAATTATAGATACGGCTAAAGACTTAGGTAATGGTCCTGTATACCCAATACCAAGTTTTAATTATTTAGTTGGTTTAATGTTGGGAATTGTTTTTCCTTTATTTTATATTATTACTAGAGAGGTTTTAGATAATAAAATTCACACAGCAGAGGATATTCAAAATAACTATGCAATTCCTGTTTTAGGTGTTGTAGGTAAAAACCATGGAAATAATAATCTAGCGGTTTTTAATAAGCCAAAATCCTCAGTTTCAGAATCCTTCAGAGCGCTTAGGTCTAATATTCAATTTTTATTTAAAAATACAGATTCAGATAAATCCAAAACATTGGTTTTAACTTCTTCAGTAAGTGGTGAAGGGAAAACAATGATTTCTATAAATATGGCAACTGTTTTTGCTTTAAGCGGAAAGAAAACAGTTTTAGTAGGTTTAGATTTAAGAAAACCTAAAATTTATGATGATTTTGATTTAACCAATGATGTTGGTGTGGTAAACCACTTAATCAAGCAAAAGACATTAGATGAAATTATAATTAAGACTAAAGTGCCAAACTTAGATCTTATTTTGTCTGGACCAATACCTCCAAATCCTTCTGAATTATTATTGAATGAAACAGCAGACAAGATGATTAAAGACCTTCAAGAAAGATATGATTATGTTATTATTGATACACCACCTGTTGGTTTAGTTTCTGATGCATTAGAGTTGTTTAAATATGGAGATGCTATTATTTATGTTATCCGTCAGGATTATTCCGAAAAGGGAATGATGAGAATGATAGATGATAAGTATAAAAATAAAGAAGTAACCAATATTAGTTATGTTTTAAACGACTTTTCTATAAAGAATAAATACGGTTATGGTTACGGCTATGGTTATGGCTACGGTTACGGCTATGGTTATGGAAAATACGGTAATGGTTATCATGAGGATGAAGATAATAAAGGCTTCTTCTCTAGAATATCTAGTTTATTTAAAAAGAATTAAAAATTAAAAAAGCATCGTTAATTCGATGCTTTTTTAGTTATATAAAAACTGAGGAAAAATTTCAGTTTTTTAGAGGGAATTTAATAAGCTGTTTTATCTTGCTTTTCTGCCCATTTATTAAAAGGCTCTAGTGAAATCTCTCTTCCTATTTGCTCAAACGGAATGCTTCTTTTCTCGTAAGGTAAAGGAATTTCTTTGTAGATAAATTCATCGTCAAAGCCAATATTTGCAGCATCTTGCTGATTACTTCCGTAAAAAACTTTGTCTGGTCTTGCCCAGTAAATAGCACCTAAGCACATAGGGCAAGGTTCGCAAGAAGTATATATAATACAACCGTCTAACTGAAAAGAACCAATATTTTTACAAGCATCTCTTATTGCAGTAACTTCTGCGTGTGCAGTTGGATCATTGGTAGATGTTACTTTGTTATTTCCGCGACCAATTACTTCTCCGTCTTTTACAACGATACACCCAAAAGGCCCCCCTTCGTTATTATTCATTCCTTTTAAAGCTGCTTTTACAGCTTCGCTCATAAATTCTTCGTGTTTGTTCATCTTCATTTTCTTTTATTATGATTTACTTTGTTTAGCCAAAAAAAGCTGCATAAGGTATGCAGCTTTTAGAGAATGTAAAATTAATATTTTTATTTTAAACCGCCGGTCATTTCTTCTGGTTTTACCCATTCGTCATATTGTTCTGGAGTTACATAGCCTAAACGAACAGCTTCTTCTTTTAAAGTTGTTCCGTTAGCATGCGCTGTATTTGCAATTTCTGCAGATTTATAATACCCAATTTTAGTATTTAAAGCAGTAACTAACATTAAAGAATTATTTACCAATTCTGTAATTCTAGCATGATTTGGTTCTATACCAGAAGCACAATGTTCATCAAAAGACTTACATACATCACCAATTAATTGAGCAGATTGTAAAACATTTGCAGCCATTACAGGTTTAAAAACATTTAATTCATAATGTCCTTGAGCACCACCAATTGTTACGGCAACGTCATTACCCATCACTTGAGCAGCAACCATTGTCATAGCTTCACACTGTGTTGGGTTTACTTTACCTGGCATAATAGAAGATCCAGGTTCGTTTGCAGGAATAATAATTTCTCCAATTCCAGATCTTGGTCCTGAAGCCATCATTCTAATATCGTTGGCAATTTTATTTAAAGAAACAGCAATTTGCTTTAAAGCTCCATGCGTTTCCACTAAAGCATCGTGTGCTGCTAAAGCTTCATATTTGTTTTCTGCTGTAATAAATGGCATTCCTGTAAATTGTGCAATATATTTTGCTACCAAAACATCATAACCTGCAGGTGTATTTAACCCTGTACCTACTGCTGTACCACCTAAAGCTAATTGAGATAAATGATCTAAAGTATTATTTAACGCTTTTAAACCGAAGTTTAATTGTGCAACGTAACCAGAAAACTCTTGACCTAAAGTAAGTGGAGTAGCATCCATTAAATGCGTTCTACCAATTTTTACTACATCTTTAAAAGCTTCTGTTTTTGCTTTTAAAGTATCTCTTAATTGCGTAATTCCAGGAATAGTAGTTTCTATAATTTTTTTGTAAGCAGCAATGTGCATACCTGTAGGAAATGTATCGTTAGATGATTGCGATTTGTTTACATCATCATTTGGCTGAATCACTTTTTCGCCTTCACCAATTACTTTTCCTGCAATTTCTTGCGCTCTATTAGCAATTACTTCATTCACATTCATGTTAGATTGTGTACCAGAACCTGTTTGCCAAATAACTAAAGGAAACTGATCATCTAATTTTCCTTCTAAAATTTCATCACAAACTTGTGCGATTAAATCTCTTTTTTCTTCTGTTAAAACACCTAATTCTGCATTTGTATATGCAGCTGCTTTTTTAAGATATGCAAAACCATAAACAATTTCTAATGGCATAGAACCAGAAGCACCTATTTTAAAGTTGTTTCTAGAGCGTTCTGTTTGTGCACCCCAATATTTGTCTGCAGGAACTTCTACGTTTCCCATAGTGTCTTTTTCGATTCTATATTTCATAATTATAATGTAAATTTTAGATACACAAATTTACAAAAAACTATGATTACATAAAGTTGATATTTATCATTTTTAGATAACTAAAAAAAATGTTTTTTTGATGCCTATCTTTTAAAAATAAATATTATTTTTGCATTAATAATTTTACAAAATATACAAATGTTAGATTTTTCAGAATTTTCAGGATTGGTTTTATTTATGTTTATTTTTACAGCTGGTTTTTGGTTGTTAATATTCTTATTAACATTTGTGGTTCCTTACTGGATTGGTGGAACTATCTGGGAAAATATGAAGTTAAAAAAAGAAGCTAAAAAAGCTGCGGAAGGTAAGTAGTCTTTTTAAAACATATAATTAAAAAAAACTCGTTCATTTATTTGAACGAGTTTTTTTTGGGCGTTACCACAAGGGTCGGGCTTTCTGTTACAAGTCCTCGTTTTTTACAAAGGTAAAAATCTGTGGGCTTTTCACTTCAATCCCTAACGCGGGCAAACTTGCAAAAACTTGTTGTAGTAACAAATAATTAGCAAATATGCCCGCGTTAGGGATTGAAGCATTTGTTTGAGCTCTTTTTTCTTTTTCAGAAAAAAAGCGAGTGTGGAAAGCCTGTTAAAACGCCCAAATACTTTTAAAATTCATCTCCGCCACCATCATCTTCTCTATTTTCAGCTGGTTTTCTATCTTTTTGGTTTTTACTCTGATTAAATCTGTAGGTAAAAGTTAAAGACACCTGGCGCATTCTTCTTTGAAATGTTTGGTCTGTGATATTGGTTGGGTTTTCTCTACTTGGAGCGTACCCAACAACCTCGTACTTTCTAGAGTTAAAAAGATCACTAACATTAAGTACTAAGGTTCCTTTGTCTTTTAAAATATCTTTACTAAGTGCTATGTTTGTAGATAAAATACCTTCTCTTTCGCTTTGTGCATCGTTTTTTGGACCGTAATAAAAAACTCTTGTTTGAGATTGAATATCCCAAGGAAGTGTAATTTTAGCATCGAAACGTGTGAACCAAGAGTCGTTTTTTGTATCGAAATTTTGAGTAATTGGTGTTAGGTTACCATTACTTGGGTCTGTAACGTTGTAAGTGTATTCTCCTTCTGTTTCGAATTGATAGTAGTTAAAGCTACCAGAAAAACGTACTTTTCTACTAGCATTATAATTTGCTGTAAATTCAAAACCAGATCTGTCTTCTGAAGCCAAATTAATTGGTTGTCTAATAATTACATTGGTTTCTAGTCCGTTTACAACTCTAACATCTTGACTGTTAACTCTCGAAATATTGTTTGTTGAATGTTGGTAATAAATAGAAGAGTTTAAAGTTAATTTACCCCAAGTATTTAAGTAACCTAAATCGAAAGAATTTGTATATGTAGGGTCTAGGTCTACGTTTCCTTTAGAAAAAATAACTTCACTTTCTCTACTTTCAAATGGGTTTAAATAGCGAGAGCTTGGTCTTCTTAACCTTTTACTATACCCTAAGGTAAAACTTTGATCATCATTTAATTCATATCCAAAGTTTACGGTTGGAAATAAATCTGTATAATTTTTATTGTAATTTTCATTGTTATTCAATAATTGAATATCAATGTTTGTAATTTCTGCTCTTAAACCTAATAAATAAGAAAACTTGTTAATTTTACTACCAAATTGTGTGTAAAAAGCATTTACATTTTGAATGAATTCTAAGTTATTAGAAGGGTTGTATGCTGGGTCTAAATTAGGAGCGACAACTAGGTAATTTGATGATAAATCTTGGAAACTACCACGGTAACCTGCTTCAAATTGCGAGTTTTTACCAATTGGTAACACGTAATCTGCCTGCACTAAATTGTCTATAGAAAGTTCGTTTGTAGTGTTTGTTTCTGGGTTTATATCTATAATAATTGCATTCTCGTTTTCCTTACTAGCACTATGTTGTAAATCTAGCGTTAATTTATGTCCGTCTTCATTAAAATTATTTACATAATTTAAAGAAAACTGTAATGTTTTATCATCTTCTCCTTCAGTTTGAATACGTGTAGAGTTGTATAAATTGTTATCTAAAGCATCAAAAGAGCTAATGTTATTCTTAGAAATATCATTACCATCAGAATCTCTTACAAATATAGTACCTGTAATAGAACTTTTTTTGTTTAAATAATATTCTAAACCAAAATTAGCATTAAAGCCTTTTCTACTTCGGTCATTATCTCTGTTTTCTACTCTAATACTATCTATATTTCCATTAGTTAGGTAAGTTATATCAGAATTATAAACACCAGGACCTGCATTATCGTTATACCCTAAATTAGTAAAGACATTTATTTTTTCGGTACGTAAATTTAAATTTACACCACCTTGATAATTTTTAGGATCTCCAACAGTAACGTTTACAGAACCATTTAAACCAGAAGATTTTCCTTTTCTTAAAATGATATTTAAAATACCTGCAGTTCCTTCAGAATCGTATCTTGCAGATGGAGATGTAATTACTTCAACTCTTTCAATAGCATCAGAAGGTAATTGTTTTAAGGCATCTGCACCGCTTAAACCAACTAAAGCAGATGGTTTTCCGTCGATTAAAATACGTACGTTTTCACTACCTCTTAAACTAACAATTCCTTCGGGATCTACGTCTACAGAAGGTACATTGTCTAAAACATCAGAAGCGGTACCACCTTTAACCGTCATGTCTTTACCAACATTATATATTTTTTTATCTAAACGAATATCTACAGTAGATTTTTCGGCTATAACAACCACTTCATCTAAACTACTAGCATCTTCATATAGTTTAATAGTTCCTAAGTTTTTGTTTGATGAAATTTCTTGAACTGGAAATTTGATGGTTTTAAAAGAAATAAACTCTACACTTATTTCGTACGTTCCTTTTGGGTTTTTAATATTAAAACTACCTGTTTGATCTGTAATTCCACCAGAAACTACTTGTGTTTCAGTGTTTTTTAAAACTACAGTAGCATATTCTAATGGTTGATTGGTGTTTGCATCTACAACTTTACCTGTAATAGAAATGGTTTCATTACTAGGCTTTTGAGCTAGCAAATAGGTTGATGTTAATAGGCAAAGTAATAAGAGTGTAATTTTCTTCATAATTGTCTTTGAATCTTGTTATTTTAAGACAGCAAAGTTCTCTCTAAGTTTAATTAGAAGTAGTTAAAGAAAAGTTAAACAAAACACAAAAAAGTTAAGGTTAAATTATTGATTTAATATTTTCTGGAGGTCTGCCAATAACTGCTTTGTTATTATTGATAACAATTGGGCGTTCTATTAACTTTGGGGACTCTATCATTGCTTTGATAATCTCCTTGTCTGATAATTCTTTCCCTTTGTAGTTTTCTTTCCATATTTTTTCTGTTTTTCTAACTAACTGAATAGGAGAGATGTCTAACATTTTAATAATTTCTGTTAGTTCTTTTTCTGATGGAATTTTTTCTAAATATTTTACAATTTCGAATTCTTTCTTAGAGTTTTCTATAATTTCTAAGCCTTGTCTAGATTTAGAACAACGTGGATTGTGATATATTTTAATCATCTGTATGTTTTTAGTTTTCTATTTGTTAGCAAACAAGTTTAGCCCTGATTGAAATGACATCCTTTTTTTATTTTTCTTAAAAAAAGATATAATGGAAAGCAGGAAACAGCTTCTAATAATTGTGTTTTAAATCTAATCGCTTTTTTGTCCATTTAACATTAAATAAGACTTTAAAAACGGGTTTATATCTCCGTTCATTACATTGTCTACATTACCCGTTTCGTGACCAGTTCTTACATCTTTCACCAATTTATAAGGATGCATTACATAGTTTCTAATTTGGCTTCCCCATTCCGTTTTTAGCTTTCCAGATTCAATCTCGTCTCTTGTGGCTTGTTGTTTTTGCAATTCAATTTCATATAATTGAGATTTTAGCATTTTTAATGCTGTTGCTCTATTATCGTGCTGAGAACGTGAGTTAGAACAAGAAATCTGAATTCCGGTTGGTTTGTGTGTTAACTGAACTTTGGTTTCTACTTTGTTTACATTTTGTCCGCCAGCACCACTAGAACGCGCAGTTACAATTTCTATATCTGCCGGATTAATTTCTATTTCTATAGAATCATCGGCAACAGGAAAAACATAGACAGAGCCAAAGGTTGTATGACGTTTTCCATTAGAATCGAATGGTGAAATACGTACCAAACGATGCACGCCATTTTCTCCTTTTAGCCATCCAAAGGCATAATCGCCATCTACTTCTATGGTTATGGTTTTAATACCAGCTACATCACCTGCTTGGTAATTAAGTGTTTTTAATTTATAACCTTGTTTTTCTGCCCACATGGTATACATTCTGGACAACATTTCTACCCAATCGCAACTTTCTGTTCCACCTGCGCCTGCATTAATTTGTATGGTAGCAGATAATACATCTCCTTCGTCGGATAACATGTTTTTAAACTCTAAATCTTCTAAAAATGTACTTGCTTTTTCAAATTGTTCTACAACTTCTGCTTCTTCAATTTCACCTTCTTTGTAAAACTCGTATAAGACATTTACATCTTCACTTAAAGTGATGGATTTATGATAGTCTTCTACCCACTTTTTCTTTAATCGAAGCTCTTTCATAAAAACTTCTGCTTCTTTAGGGTTGTTCCAAAAATCTGGATCTACCGTTTTCTCTTCTTCATTGGCAATTTCAATCAGTTTTTTATCAATCTCTAAATAAGATTTTAACTTTTCAATTCTTTCGGCAATATCTTTAAGTTGTTCTTGTGTAATCATAAGTAGAACAAAAATAAATGAAATTTTAAGATTTCTTGTTTTAAAAGGTGATAGTTATTTTATAGTTTTATAGAAATTATACAAAACATGAAAAAAACACTACTTATTTTATTTTTAATTACACTTTCTGTTGATGGATTTTCTCAGTTTTTTACAGAAAAAACAGGTAATAAATTGCAAAAAGGAATTACTAAATTCGAAGGTTATTTTACCTTTTATTATAATGATAACTCTGATAAAATATTTCTTGAAATAGATACTTTAGAAGAAGAATTTCTTTATGTACGTTCTCTTTCTGAAGGAGTTGGGTCTAATGATATTGGTTTAGATAGAGGCCAGTTAGGAGGTGGTGTAGTAGTTTATTTAAAAAAAGCTGGTAATAAATTATTGTTAATACAGCCTAATTTAGAGTATAGAGCTATAACAGATAATAAGGAAGAAAAAGAATCTGTAAAAGAAGCATTTGCAAAATCTGTTTTGCATGGTTTTACAATAAAAGAAACTAAAAAAGGCGTGTATTTAGTAGATGCAACAGATTTTTTTATAAGAGATGCTCATGGAGTTTCTGCAAAGTTGGTAAGAACAAAACAAGGTAGTTATAGTTTAGATAAAAGTAAATCTGCTTTTAATATTAAAAGAACAAAAGCGTTTCCTAAAAATGTTGAGTTTGATGTTTTGTTAACTTTTAAAGGTACTGCCAAAGGAGGTGACATAAGTAGTGTAAGTCCTAATGCTAGTTTGGTAACTGTAAACCAACATCATTCTTTTGTAGAATTACCAGATAATAAGTACAAACCAAGAAAGTTCGATCCTCGTTCTGGTGGGTATCCAATGTCTTATTTAGATTATGCAACTCCAGTAAACGAGCCCATAAAAATGCAATTTATTCGTCGTCATAGATTGGAGAAGAAAAACCCAGAAGCAGTAATTTCTGAAGCTAAAGAACCAATTATTTATTATTTAGATAGAGGTACTCCAGAACCTGTACGTTCTGCTTTGTTAGAAGGCGGACGTTGGTGGAACCAAGCTTTTGAATCGATTGGTTACAAAAATGCTTTTCAAATGAAAATGTTGCCAGAGGGAGCAGATCCGTTAGATGTTCGTTATAATATGGTACAATGGGTACATCGTTCTACCCGTGGTTGGAGTTATGGTGCTAGTATTTCTGACCCAAGAACGGGAGAAATTATTAAAGGGCATGTTAGTTTAGGAAGTTTAAGAATTCGTCAAGATTTTTTAATAGCACAAGCTTTGCAAGCTCCTTATGCAAATAATAATTCTGATGATAGTTTTGCTTTAGAAATGGCAGTTGCAAGAATAAGACAATTATCTGCACATGAAATAGGGCATACTTTAGGTTTTGCTCATAATTTTGCTGCTAGTACAAATGGTAGAGCTTCTGTAATGGATTATCCGCATCCAAAGTTTACTTTAAAAGGAGGTAAAATTGATTTTTCTAATGCTTATGATAATAAAATAGGAGATTGGGATAAAGTAATTGTCGCCTATTTTTATCAAGATTTTAAAACGGATGAAGAGAATGAATTAAATAAAATTATTGAGAATGCTACTGCAAAAGGATTTAAGTATTTATCTGATGCAGATTCTAGATCTCAAGGAAGCGCCAGTGCATCTTCTCATTTATGGGATAATGGCGGTACTATTTATGAAGAATTATATAATTTACTTGAAATTAGAAAAATGGCGATTGCTAATTTTTCTACCGATAATATAAAAACCAATCAACCTTACTCTGTTTTAGAAGATGTATTTGTTCCGTTGTATTTTTTCCACAGATTTCAAACAGAAGCAACCGTAAAATTAATTGGTGGTTTAGAGTATTCTTATGCAGTAAAAGGAGGTAAAGAAACTGTTGTAAAAAGAGTTTCTGGTTCTTTAGAAAAAATAGCATTAGAAGCAGTTTTAAAAACAATAGCTGTTGATGAAATTGCAATTCCTAAAGAAAAACTAGCTCTGTTTCCGCCAAGGGCGATGGGTTTTGGTAGAACTAGAGAATCTTTTAAAAGTAATTTAGGTGTAGAATTTGATGCTTTTGGAGCCGTAGAAACTGCTTCTGAAATGACTTTAAACTTGTTGTTAAACCCACAAAGAGCATCAAGATTAATTGCACACAAAAGTTTAGATGAAAATCAATTAGGTTTAGATGAACTAATAGATAAGTTAATCTCTAAATCAATAAAAAAAACACATAAAGATTCTTATTATCAAGAGTTACAAAACGTAATTAATACCACTGTTTTAGAGCAATTATTTTATTTAGCGTCTTATAAAAATCAGTACAAACAAGTTAATGCAATTGTGCTTTTTAAATTAGATGAAATAAAATCAATTTTAGAAAACAAAAAATCAAAAGGAGTTCAGAAAATATATGATATTGCAATGATAAAAATGATTGATGATTTTAAGAAAAAGCCAACATCATTTAAGAAAACAAAAGCACTACAAATTCCTGATGGATCTCCAATAGGAACAGATTATAAATATTAAAAAAAGACGTAATGATAATTGATTTAATTTCTGATACAGTTACCAAACCAACAAAAGAAATGTTGGCTGCAATGATGACTGCCAACGTTGGTGATGATGTTTTTAAAATGGACCCAACTACCAACGAATTACAAGAAAAAGCGGCAAAATTGTTTGGTATGGAAGATGCGTTGTTTTTTCCGTCCGGAACCATGGCAAATCAAACTGCCATAAAATTACACACACAACCAGGAGATAAGTTAATTTGCGATAAATACGCACACGTTTATAATTATGAAGGTGGAGGAGCAGCATTTAATTCTGGTGTTACTTGTAAGTTAATTGATGGAAATAGAGGTATGTTTACTGCAGAGCAATTACAAGATGCTATTGATGAAGGCTTTGGTATTCATACGCCATTTGCGAGTTTGGTTTGTATTGAGAATACTACAAATAAAGGAGGAGGAGCTTGTTGGGAGTTTTCTGAATTAGAAAAATTACAAAAAATATCGAAAGAAAATAATTTAGCCTTTCATTTAGATGGTGCACGCTTATTTAATGCTATGGTTGCAAAAAATGAGACTCCAAAACAATATGGTGAATTGTTTGATACGATTTCTATTTGCCTTTCTAAAGGGTTAGGTGCGCCGATTGGTTCTATTCTTTTAGGCTCTAAAGCGCATATTGCAAAAGCATTACGAATAAGAAAATTATTAGGAGGAGCAATGAGGCAAGTCGGTTTTTTAGCTGCAGCCGGAATTTATGCTTTAGATAATCATGTAGAAAGATTGGCCGAAGATCATAAAAAAGCACAGGAAATAGGTGCTGTTTTAGAAGCTGTTTCTTATGTAACAAAAGTAGAACCTATAGAAACTAATATTGTAATTTTCTATGTTGATGCTAAAATAGGAGCAGACAAATTTATCCATAAAATGGAAGCAAAAAATATCTTATTAACGCCAATGGGCGAGGGAAGAATAAGAATTGTTACCCATTTAGATTACACAGCGGAAATGCATGAAATTCTTTTAAGGGAATTGAAAAGTTTTTAAAAGTAAAAACGAATAATTGGTGATATGGCAGAAGAGTAAACGCTTCTGTCATCATACAAAACATCATATCTTATACCAATAGCAAAACGCCCCGTATTATAAGCAGCTCCTAAATATAATGCAGGAAAACTAGTACTTGTACTTTGTGAATTAAACGTTTGTTTAGCAAATGATTGTTCAAATTCTCCAGAAAGCTGAATACCTATATTAGGTATTTGGTATAAAGAAATAATGCTTGCTCCATAAACATTTGTTTTGACATCTTGGTTTTTACTATAGATATAGGTTAAACCAGTTCCTAAAGCAAAGCCATTGTCAAAATTATAAATGGCACTCGGAGAAATACCAATAGTGGTTTGTGAACCAAAACTCATACTTACGCCACCACCAAACTGTACATTGTCCCAAAAATCAGTGTTTTCTTGAGAAATCATGGTAAAAGAAGTGCTTAAAAACAAAAGAAGGAAATACTTTTTCATAATAAAAATTAATTATTCTCGTCTAATTTAGCTAATTCTTTATAATTTCTATTCAATTTTTTTAATAATATTCCGTAAAGCAATTGATAAAAGAGCCATAATACACCTAATAATACCAATGTAACAACAAGAGTTAAAAGAATTATTAAAAATATTTGTTTGGTTTCTAACTCTTCAGATTTAAAGTTTATTTCTGCTACCATTACAATAATCATCAATAAAGCCATATAACCTAAGTTAAAGATTACGTAGTTTCTTACTGTTTTTCTAGTTTTAAGAATTTTTTTCATCAACTTTTTAGTTGAATCAATGGTAGAAATACTTTTGTAATTCTTGTAGAACATTACTAAAAAATAGAACAAAATTATATATGCCAAAACTTGAGAATAATAAACAAAATTTATTAATCCAATTTTTTCATATTCTAAATATGCTTCTTCCATATCTAAGAAAAAGCAAATAGAATTTAAAAATACAAATTCTAAAATACCAATAATAAAGATCCATTTTACAATAGATGATGACTTAGATTTAGCCATTTTGTAGATATCAACAGCAGAAAATTTATTTCCTTCTTCTGGTTGATTTTCCCAAGTTTTTTTATATTTATCTAATAAATCCATGCTGTTATGGGTTTAAAATGTTTTTTAATTTCTCTTTTGCTCTATTCATTTTTACTCTTGCATTTACAGATGAAATTCCTAATGTTTCAGAAATTTCTTTGTAAGGTTTGTCTTCAAGATATAAAAATATCAACGCCTTGTCAATATCATTCAATTGATGAATTGCTTTGTACAGCGCTTTTAATTGTATTTCTTCTGTATCATCATAATCAGTCGCTTTTATTTTATAAGCAAAATCACTAATATCTTGTGTTTTAACTCTTCTTGTAGATTTTCTATACAAAGAAATTGCTGTATTTAAAGCTACTCTGTACATCCAGGTGCTAAATTTAGAGTCTCCTCTAAACTTTGGATAGTTTTTCCAAAGCTGAATGGTTATCTCTTGAAATAAATCATTATGAGCACTTTGGTTTGTAGTGTAAATTCTACAAATTTTATGAGCAATATTTTGATTTTCTTCAAAGTCCAATAAAAAATTTTTCTCTAAATCTTTTTGCACTTTTGTAAATTAGTTAGTTACCTATTAGTAGGGTAAAAGTATAAATTGTTACATTTTAAATAAAAAATATTTTATTCTTTGTTTTTTCGTTAACTTTGTTGAACTAAAAATAAAATACATTGAACAATATTAAATTGGATTTTACCATTAAAGACCTTGAAAATATTTCAGGGATAAAAGCACATACAATCCGTATATGGGAAAAAAGGTATAATCTTTTAGAGCCAAAAAGGAGTGAAACAAACATTCGTTTTTATTCAAATGAAGATTTACAGAAACTCCTAAATATTGTTTTATTAAATAATAATGATATTAAGATCTCTAAGATTTCAAAAATGTCTGATGAAGAGCTAATTTTACAAACTAGAGCATTAGCTTTTGTAACATCTTTAAATGACGAATCTATTAATGCTCTTAAACTATCGATGTTTCAGTTTGATAAACGCTTGTTCAATAATGTTTATGAAAAACTTTTAGAAGAAAAAACTTTTCAAGAAATTTTTCAAGAAGTCTTTATTCCTTTTTTAAATGATGTGGGTTTATTGTGGCAAACGGATACTTTAAAACCAGCTCACGAACATTTTATTTCTAATTTAATTGTTCAGAAAATTCTTATAAATACAGAAAAACTACAGTTTAATATTTCTGAAACAAGTAAAACGTATGTGTTGTTTTTGCCAGAAAATGAAATTCATGAAATTGGACTTTTATATTTAAATTACGAACTTGTTTTAAGAGGGGCTCATACCGTTTATTTAGGGCAAAGTTTGCCTTTAAACAATTTGGATTATTTTTTAGAAAGTGATAATGAAATTTGTTTTATTACTTCTTTAACTATTAAACCGTATGATGATAAAATAGAAGATTATTTTAAAGAAATAGATGCTATGATACGTAATTCAGGTAAGACTTTTATAGCTATTGGTCAAAAAGTAAATCAGGTTAAACACTTAGATTTAAGTCCACAAATTCACCTACATAACACTATAACTGATTTGTTAAAGGTGATATAATTTTATATTTTCAATTTTATGTTTAATAAAATTGTATATTTGTTAAACAAAATTAAAAATGAAGAAGAAAATTTATATAATAGGATCGGGTTTTTCTGCTTTATCAGCTTCTTGTTATTTAGCAAAAGCAGGTTATGAAGTTATTATTTTAGAGAAAAACGATACTTTAGGAGGAAGAGCAAGACAGTACAAAAAAGATGGTTTTACTTTTGATATTGGGCCATCTTGGTATTGGATGCCCGATGTGTTTGAGCGTTTTTTTGCTGATTTTGATAAAAAACCATCAGACTATTATACCTTGGATAAATTAAATCCTGGTTATGAAGTTTATTTTGGAGAAAACTCATCTGTTAAAATAGCCAGTGAATTAAAAAAGATTTATCAACTTTTTGAAGATGAAGAAAAAGGAAGTGCCAAGCATTTAAAAACTTTTTTAGATTCAGCAAAATCTAATTATGATACTGCCATAAAAGATTTGGTGTATCAACCAGGGGTTTCTCCTTTAGAATTAGTGAATACAACAACTATTGCAAGAGTTTCTCAGTTTTTTTCAACCATAAGAAAACAAGTGAGAAAGGATATAAAAAGTGAAAAATTAATCAAGATTTTAGAATTTCCTGTTTTGTTTTTAGGAGCAAAACCAAATAATACTCCTGCATTTTATAATTTTATGAATTATGCAGATTTCGGGTTAGGAACATGGCACCCAAGAGGAGGTATGTATACCGTAATAGAAGGTATGGTTTCCTTGGCTAAAAGTTTAGGGGTTAAGTTTAAAACGAATGCCAATGTTGAAAAAATTATAACTGATACTTCTAAAAATGTAACTGGTTTATTGGTAAATGGAAAAGAAATTAAAACGGATTTAGTTTTAAGTGGAGCAGATTATCATCATACAGAAACTTTGTTAGATAAAAATGTAAGACAGTATTCAGAAAGTTATTGGGAGAAAAAAACCTTTGCTCCATCCTCTTTGTTGTTTTATGTTGGTTTTGATAAAAAAATAGAAAACGTAAGTCATCACACGCTGTTCTTTGATACCGATTTTGATGCACACGCTAAAGAAATTTATGATAAACCGCAATGGCCAACAGATCCTCTCTTTTATGCGAATTTTACATCTATTACAGATAAAACTTCTGCACCAGAAGGTAAAGAAGCTGGTTTTTTTCTAATACCTCTGGCTCCTGGAATAGAGGATACGGATGAACTGAGAGAAGAATATTTCCATAAAATTATGGACAGGTTTGAGAAGTTAACAGGTCAGGAAGTAAAAAAACATGTATTGTTTAAGAAGTCTTTTTGTGTAAATGATTTTAAAAGTGAATACAACTCATACAAAGGAAATGCGTACGGAATGGCAAATACACTTTTGCAAACTGCTTTTTTAAGACCAAAAATTAAAAGTAGTAAAATAAAAAATTTGTATTTTACGGGACAGCTAACGGTTCCTGGTCCTGGAGTTCCTCCTGCTTTAATATCTGGAAAAATTGCATCAGAATTAATCTTTAAAAATCAACTATAATTATGAAAGAACTATTTGATAGCGTTTCTAGTGAATGCAGTAAGTTGGTTACAAAAAAATACAGCACTTCTTTTTCTTTGGCTGTAAATATGTTGTCTCCAAAAATTAGAACAGATATTTATAATATTTATGGTTTTGTGCGTTTTGCAGATGAAATTGTAGATTCTTTTCATGATTATGAAAAAGAACTTTTAATGGAACATTTTGAAAAGGATTATTATCTAGCAAAAGAGCTTGGTATTAGTTTAAATCCCATTTTAAATTCTTTTCAGCAAACGGTTCATAAATACAAAATACCAGATGAAATGGTGCAAGCCTTTTTAAAAAGTATGAAAGCAGACTTATTTAAAACAGAATACCAAACTAAAGAAGAATATGATGCGTACATTTATGGTTCTGCAGATGTTGTTGGGTTAATGTGTTTAAAGGTTTTTGTTGATGGTGATAATAAAAGGTTTGAAGAATTAAAGGAGGCTGCAATGCGTTTGGGTTCTGCTTTTCAGAAAGTAAATTTTTTACGTGATTTAAAAGATGATTTTGAAGTGTTGAATCGCTCTTATTTTCCGAATATAAATTTGGGAGAATTAGATGCATCTTCTAAGCAGTTGATTATTGACGAAATAGAAGCAGATTTTGAATTTGCTTATCAAAACGGAATTCTTAAATTGCCTGTTGAAGCTAAGTTTGGTGTTTATATGGCATATAGATATTATAAAAGATTACTGAAGAAATTAAAAGAAGTTCCATCAGAAAAAATTATGGATACTAGAATTCGTATATCGAATCCGATGAAAATAAATTTGTTAGCTAGAAGTTACGTAAAATATAAATTAAACATTATTTAATGATTTTTGTACTAATTACTTTAGGTGTTTTTCTTTTTATGGAATGTGTTACTTGGTGTACGCATAAATTTGTGATGCATGGTTTTGGTTGGTATTTGCATGCAGATCATCATCAACCAAAATACCAAGGTGTATTCGAAAAAAACGATGCTTATTTTATTGTTTTTGCAATACCTAGTATTTTACTTTTTTACTTTGGTACGTATACTGAATACACGTTCTTGTTTTTTATTGGACTTGGAATTCTGTTTTACGGAATAGCCTACTTTTTAGTGCACGATGTTTTAATTCACCAGCGTTTTAAGTGGTTTAAGCATACTAATAACCGTTACTTAAGAGGTTTGAGAAAAGCGCATAAAATGCATCATAAACATTTAGGAAAAGAAGAAGGAGAGTGTTTTGGAATGTTATTTGTCCCTTTTAAATATTTTAAAAAACCTAAACTTTAGAGTTTAAAAATTTACTAGTTTCTTCGAATTATTTCAATTTTTACTAAACACATTATTTTATCTATTTTGAATTATTACGACTACATAATTGTTGGAGGGGGAGCATCTGGCTTAATGATGGCTTACAGAATGTCTAAAGATTCTTTCTTTGATAACAAATCCATATTGATTGTAGACGAAGTAAAAAAGCAAGTTAACGATAAAACTTGGTGTTATTGGGAAGAACAAGATGGCGAATGGAATGACATTTTAACTACTTCTTGGAAAAATATTGTATTTAAGAGTGCTATATATAATAAGGTAGAAAATATTGCTCCTTATCAGTATAAAATGATTCGTAGTAAAGATTTTTATTTAAAAATATGGAATCAAATAGCCTCAAAAATAAATATTTCTTTTCTTGAAGAAAGTGTTCTTAATATTAATCAATTATCCTCTGAAGCAGAAGTAATAACAGAAAATAAGGTATTAAAAACACGAACTGTACTTAATAGTATTTTGAGTGATGATTATAAAAAACAGTCTAAATACCCTGTTTTAAGACAACATTTTGTTGGTTTTTTTATACAAACAGAAGAAGATTTTTTTGATGATAGTGCAGCAACTTTTATGGATTTTACGGTTGAGCAAAAAGGAAATACACGTTTTATGTATATACTTCCTTACAATAAAAAAGAAGCATTGTTTGAGTATACCTTGTTTTCTAAAGATTTATTAGCTTATAATATTTATAAAACAGAAATAGAAAAATATCTACAAAGTAAAAATATTAACAATTATAAAATTATTGAAAAAGAGCAAGGTTTAATACCAATGACCTGTTATAAATTTTGGAATAAAAACTCTAAAAATATTATTAATATTGGTACTGCAGGTGGCTGGTCTAAAGCAAGTACAGGTTTTACTTTTAATAAGATTAATAAAAAAACAATCCTTTTAATCAATCATTTAAAACAAAATAAACCATTACCAAAATTTCATAAAATAAATAAATTTTGGTTTTATGATTTACTGTTATTAGATATTTTAAGTGAAAAAAACCATATAGGATCTTTTCTTTTTTCAAATTTATTTAAACGTTCTTCACCTAAAAAAATATTAAAATTTTTAGATGAAGAAACTTCTGTTTTTGAAGATTTACAAGTGATACTTAAAATGCCTCCAAAACATTTTATCATAGCACTTTTTAAAAGAATTTTATAATTTAAAACTTTTGTCAAACACTTCTTTCATTACAGAGTAAGAAGTAGATGCACCAGGTGAAGCGCCTAAAAGAGCAGCAATTGTTTTATCTTCAGAAATTATTATTTCTGTTCCAAATTCTAATTTACCAAACCCTTTTTTATTTCTTTTTATAATTTGAACACGTTGTCCAGCAATTACAGTTTTCCAATCGTCGTTATTTGCTTCAGGATAAAAAGCTCTTAATTCTTCCATCCTGTCTTTAAAGGATAATCTTACTTGTTTTATTAAGTATTTTACAAGCGGTAAATTTTGATAACCTGCACCTAATAAACTCATAATATTATCAAACTCAACAGATCTTGGTAAATCAAACATAGAACCATGTTTTAAGAATCTAGTTGTAAAGCCCGCAAAAGGGCCAAATAATAATTCTTTTCTACCGTTAATCATTCTAGAATCCATATGAGGAACAGACATTGGTGGTGCACCACGTCCTGCTTTACCGTAAGCTTTTGCGTTATGTTTTTCTATAATTTCTGGATTGGTACAACGTAACCATAGACCACTTATAGGAAAACCTCCATAACCTTTTGCTTCTTTTATATTTGCTTTCTCTAATAAAGGCAATGTACCTCCACCAGCTCCAATAAAAAGATATTTAGAGGCAAGCATCCAACTTTTAACAACGTTTTGTCCTTTTATAGTTACTACCCAATTACCTCTTTTAGACTTTTGTATATTGTTAACATTGCTATGATTTAATAATTCTACGTTGTCTTGTTTTTTTAAGAAACGAAATATTTGTTCTGCAATTTCACCAAAATTAACATCATATCCTTTTTCAAAAAAGGTAGCAGCAATTTCTTCTTTATCGGCTCTTCCTTCCATCATTAAAGGTAGCCATTTTTTTATTTGTTCTTTATCTTTAGAGAAAAGCATGTCTTTAAATTGAGGGGTATCTTTTATAACCTCATAACGCTTTTCTAAAAAAGCAACGTCCTTTTTTCCTCTAACAAAACTAAGATGTGGAACTTCACTTATACATTTTGATAAATTGTTGATATAGCCTTTTTCTTCACAGTCTTTCCAAAAATTATAAGTTTCTGTAAATTGCTCCGATATACTGATGGCTTTTGTAATATTTACAACACCTTTTTTTTCTGGAGTATAATTCAATTCACAATTTCCAGCATGTCCAGTACCAGCATTATTCCAAGCCTCAGAGCTTTCTTGGGCTATTGTAGGTAGCTTTTCTATGATGGTTATTTTCTTTCCAGGAAATTTTTCATAAAGCAAGATGGCTAATGTTGCAGACATTATACCGCCTCCAATAAGTACAAATTCGGAATGTTTTACAGATGAAATCTTTGGCATTTTTTTTATTTTAAGAGCACAAAGATACTTGTTTCTTGAGGTTTTTAAAACTGATTTTTGTTGAGATTTCAGTAATTATTGTACTGTTAAATTATGTAAAAGATAAATAAATCTCTTATAAGTAAATATATAGAAATTTATATTGAAGATATTGGTTTGTGTGATCCATTTTAAAAACTAATAGAACGAAGTTAAAAAATAAATGGATTCTCTTTTTTCTGAATTAATTAAAGTATTTAAGATTTCTAAATTATTAAAAAGAGATAATTTCCTGGCACGTTGTTAAATATAGAGCTAAAAATAGATTTAAAATTATATGGTTTTTAGCCAATCTTCTAATCGATCTAACCAAGTGTGTAAGTACCCTTTTTTATTTATTGCTAAAGAAAAACCGTGACCTCCATAAGGATAAATATGTATTTCTACTTTTACTTTTTTATCATTTAAAGCTTTGTAAAACTGTAAACTGTTTTCTACAGGAACTGCAGTATCATTAGAGGAGTGTACTAAAAAAGTAGGAGGTGTATTTTCTGTAACTTGTAACTCATTAGAGTATTGTTCTATTAATTCTTGGGTAGGTTTTTTACCTATCAATTGATTTCGAGAACCTTTGTGTGTGTAATCATCTTTCATCGTAATTACAGGATAAATTAAAGCCATAAAGTCTGGTCTTGCAGAAATGGTGTCTGTAGGTTCTTCTTTAAAGTTATTTTTAGTATGAAACTGAGTCCCTAGAGTAGCGGCTAAATGTCCTCCAGCAGAAAAACCGATAACACCAATTTTATTAGGATTAATACCGAATTTATCAGCATTAAAACGAACCCATCTCATAGCTCTTTGGGCATCTTGCAAAGGAGCTTCATTGGGAGTTTTTATAGATTTGGAATTTGGTAATCTATATTTTAGAACAAAAGCAGTAATTCCCTTGCTATTAAACCATTTTGCAATTTCAGTGCCTTCCCAATCATAGGCTAACATAGTATAACCTCCCCCCGGACATATAATAACAGCTTTGTCTGTTGCATTTCGTTTCGATGGAGCATAAATTTCTAATGTTGGTTTTTTAACTTTAGATATTTTAACAATATCTCCATGTTCTATAAATTCTTCTTCGCTGGTTTCTTTGCTATTTGGTATGGTTTTCCAAAGAGAGACAACTTTATTTTGTGCTTGTAATTGACCAAAGGATATCATCATAAATAAAAAAATAAGTATTAGTTTCATATAGATAATTTTAAAAATAGAGATTTACCATTGTACGCCAATAACATGCTCTATGAGCTTCTTCTTGCCATTCAAATAAGTGATGTGGAATTCCTTTTTCCTGTAAAATATTAGATAGTTTATAGTTGCTTTCTAGAAAAACATCTTCTTTTCCGACTGCTAATATAATATTCATTTTACTCAATTGACTAAGTAAAATTTGATCATCTAAATTTTTTAAATATTGATTCGGCATGTTAAAATACACAAAATCATTATGGAAACCACTTAACAAGTCTTTAAAGTAACCATTAGATTTCGTTAAATCATAACGTCCACTCATACCAACAACTTTAGAAAACAATTTTGGATGTCGCATGGCTATGTTTACTGCATGGTAAGCACCTAAACTGCAACCTGCAGAAACTATATTTTTATTTGAATTTTGTAAATTGGCAAAAGGGAGTACTTCTTCTATAACGTAGTTTTCATATTGTATATGTCTATAAATTCTATAACCTGGATCTTTAAAACTATTGTAAAAAGATTCTAAATCTACACTGTCTACACAATAAACTTGTAATTCTCCTTTTTTAATCTTTTGCTCTACAGAGGCAATAATTTTCCAGTTTTCATAATCATAAAAACGTCCCATTCTCGGTGGGAAAAACAAAACTTTTTCACCTGAATATCCAAATACAAGGAGTTCCATTTCTTTTTCAAGATTTTGACTATACCATTTATGATATTCTCTTTTCATGAAAAATTAATTTTCCATTAAGATACTATTTTAAAATGTTTTTTCGAGTATTTTTTGAGGGAAAATTATAGGATGTTTCTGGAGTGCTTTTTCTAATAAGTTGTAACCCTTGGTATTAAAATGTAATCCATCTTCTTCAAAATACTTGCTATTAGGTTTTCCTTTTTTATCTAATAAGTCATCATAAATATTTACAAAATGAAAATTATCGTCTTTAGACATTAATTTTTGAATTTTTATATTTGTATAATTGATGCTTTCTTGCAGATGACTGCGTGCAATACTAGGTTTTATAGAAATACAAGTGCATTTTATGTTACCGTATTTAGTTCTAATTTTAAGTAGTAAGTTTTCTAAAAATAGAATAATTTCTTCTGGATGTCTGCCATCTCCCAAATCATTATCTCCTGCATAAATTACAATAGCATCTATGTCTTTTATATTCTCAAAAACACGATCAAAGAACCAAGTACAAGCAGCCAGGGTAGAGCCTCCAAATCCTAAATTTATAGGTTTGTGTTCTTTAAAAGTAGTAGTTAAGTTATTCCATAGGGTTAATGTAGAACTTCCGTAAAAAATCGTTTTGGGATGATATTCTAATTCTTGAATTTGATTTTCTAATCGTTCTAAATCTGGATGATACCAAAACATGTATATTTTTTTAGGGTTAATTTTTCAATATAGAATTAAAAAGTTAAATAGTATTAAAATGGTTATAAAATTAAGCGTTGTCCTTGCGTTTTTAAGGAATATCCCTACTAAAATACAAGTAGAATCACTTTTTATGTCTACGAAAGTGATTTTTTCGAGTTCAATTATCAATTTATAAAAGAAGTATGTATGGTTTTTTGTTAGTACAGCGACTAATTATATTATTTATTTAATTTGTAAAGTTTGTTATTTATGTAGTTTATTTATAGTTGGTTAGGTCTGTTTGTGTTTTTGGAATCATTTTTTATTTTACTTAATGTAAGTTTATGTTTTTGTGTCGTCTACTTATTGAATAAATTTGCATTAAATTATAAAACATAGTTAAAATATATGAAATATATTAGAATATTAATACTAGGTCTTACACTCGTTTTTACAAGCTGTAAACATCCTTTTGAGTTTAGTGTTTATGAAGCAAACGTTAAAACCGAACAACAAAATACTACTGATAAAAATTTAAAATTATTAGAGAATATTACAGTAGACTCTAAAGAATTTAAATTTGCTTTTTTATCAGATGTACATTTTTTTTATGATCAACTTAGTACAGTAATTGATGATATAAATAAAAGAGATGATATTAAGTTTGTAATCTTTGGAGGTGATATTGCTGATCAAGCATTATTAAGAGAATATGAGATTTTTCATGATATAATGTCTAAATTGAAGAAACCTTATCTAACCGTTATTGGAAATCATGATTATAATATAAATGGAGGAATCATCTACAAGAAAATGTTTGGTGATTATAATTATTCTTTTGAATTTAATAATAACAAGTTTGTTCTTTTTGATGATGTTGTTTGGGAAAGTGAAAAGGAGTTAGATTTTGATTGGTTAACATCAGAATTAGAAGACAATATATCTTTTAATCAAGTATTTGTCATTGCTCATATTCCTCCTTATGGAGATCAATTTGATGATGAATTAAGAGAAAAGTACAGATCTACCATGTCAAAATACAATGTTCCATTATCTATTCATGGACATACGCACAGTTATTTTTATGAAGAAGGTGATGTAAGTTACCTAACTGCACCTGCTGTTAAAGAGAAGGCGTATAATATAGTATCTGTGAAGGATAAAGGGTTTAGTGTTGAATTGATTGAATTATAAAATAAATGAAAATTAGAAAAATATTTATAGTATCTATATTGTTGTTATTATTTAACAATGTTTATGCTCAAGAAACTGATGTAGTAAAAGAAAAATCTTGGTATGTACCAGATTATGTAAAAGCTCAATTTGCAGGAAATATTGGTCTTGTTTCTGTGGGAGCAGGTTATCAATTATTTAATGATGTTTTGTACTCAGAATTATTATACGGCTTTGTTCCTGAGTTTGCATCTAGAGCAGATAACATACATTTAATTACCATTAAGAATACGTTTCCTATTTATAGAAAAGTAATTGGTGAAAACTTAACAATAACACCTATAGCGGGTTTTACAACAACTTTAGACATAGGAACGAATTCTTTTACTACGCTTCCTAGTTTGTATCCTGATGGTTATTATGTGCCTACAGCTGTTCATTTTACTTTTTTTGGTGGAGCTTTATTGCATAAGGATTTTAAAAAGCCAAAAATTTTTAAAGGAGTAGATTTTTATTTAGAATTCGGGACTGTAGAAACCTATTTATGGTATGCAATTACGTCTAAAGAGGTTGGTGTACTTGATGTTTTTAGTGCTGATGTTGGAGTGAACTTTTATTTTTAAACAATATTTAAGTTAATTAATAAAGTAAAAAGCCTTGTTTACAATTTGTAAACAAGGCTTTTTTATGGAATAGATAATTTCTACTTCGGATATTTCTCAGCAATCTTATCCAAAGATAAATTGTGAATACTACCAACATGTGTATGCTGTTTTCCTAAATCTGGTTTGTATGTTCCGGCTTGTACTTGTCCACCAATTTTCTGATAAGCTTCTCTAAAACTCATACCGTCAACAACTAAATTATTGATGCTGTCAACTGTAAATAAATATTGATACTTTTCATCATTCAAATCAATATCTTTTACAATTACTTGTTGAATAGAGTAATTAAAGATGTCTAAAATATCTTTTACATCTTCAAAAGCTGCAATAATATTTTCTTTTAATAACTGAAAATCTCTGTGATATCCGGTTGGTAAATTATTAGTAATCATCACCATTTCTGTATGTAATGCCTGAATTTTATTACACTTTCCACGAATCAATTCAAATACATCAGGGTTTTTCTTGTGTGGCATAATGCTACTTCCTGTTGTTAATTCGTCAGGAAAAGTAATAAACCCAAAGTTCTGACTCATGTATAAACAAACATCCATTGCAAAACGAGACATGGTGTTACATAATCCGCCTAAGGCGGAAGCAATAGAACGCTCGCTTTTTCCACGACTTAATTGGGCTGCAACTACATTGTATTTCATCGTAGCGAATTCTAATTCCTTGGTGGTTAATTCTCTGTCTATAGGAAAAGAAGATCCGTAACCAGCTGCAGAACCTAATGGATTTTGGTCTACAACTCTAGAAACTGCATTTAACATATATACATCGTCTATTAACAATTCCGCATACGCAGAAAACCACAAACCAAAAGATGATGGCATGGCAACTTGCAAATGTGTATAACCAGGTAAAAGACTTTCTTTATGTGTTTCTGCTAATCCTAAAAGGGTATCAAAAAGTGTTTTTGTTTTATCGTTGATAATTGCCAAGTTCTCCTTGTAGTACAACTGTAGTGCTACTAAAACCTGGTCATTTCTAGAACGAGCAGTATGGATTTTCTTACCAACTTCGCCTAACTTATTGGTTAATTCCCATTCAATTTTAGAATGTACATCTTCAAAAGAAGCTTCTATAACAAAGGTTCCGTTTTCAATATCATCCGCTAATTCTTGCAATCCTCTTTTTAAGTCTTTCAATTCATCCGCAGTAATAATACCAATTGATTCTAGCATTATGGCATGAGCCAAAGAAGCCTGAACATCATATTTAGCAATATGCATATCAATTTCTCTATCATTACCAACGGTAAATCTTTCTATTTGTTGATCTATTGAAAATCCTTTATCCCAAAGTTTCATATTTTTTATATTTTGTTGTCATTGCGAGGTACGAAGCAATCTCTTTATTAATTGAGAGATAACTTTGTGATACTTCCTCGTTTTGACGTTTTGTTATATTACTTTTTAAACAATTACTCTATTCAGCAATTCTACATAAATTTGAATTCCTTCTTCAATTTCTGCAAGATAAATAAATTCATTGGCAGAATGAGAACGAGTACTGTCTCCAGGTCCTAACTTTAAGGATTGGCAAGTTAACACAGATTGGTCGGATAGCGTAGGAGAACCGTAAGTTTCTCTTCCCATCGCAATTCCTGCTTTTACCAAGTCATGATTTGTAGAAATGCAAGAGGAGTTTAATCGTAAACTTCTTGGTGTAATTGTAGTACAAGGTGCTTTTTCTTGTAATATTTCATTAATTTCTTTATTCGAATACGCATCATTTACACGTACATCTACTACTAAATCTACATGTGCTGGCACAACATTGTGTTGAGAACCTGCAGAAATTTGTGTAACGGTCATTTTTACATCACCTAAAGCCACAGAAGGTTTCTCGAACTTAAAATCTTTAAACCATTGTAATACTTCAATAGTATTGTAAATAGAGTTGTTATTATTTGGGTGTGCAGCATGACTCGGAGTTCCTTCTACAACAGCATCAAAAACAACTAAACCTTTTTCTGCAACCGCTAAATTCATTAAAGTAGGTTCACCAACAATTGCTACATCAATATGTGGAATAATAGATAACATACTATTTAGTCCATTAGGACCACTATTTTCTTCTTCTGCAGAAGCTACAATTACCAAATTGTATTTTAGGTTTTCTTGTGCATAAAAATTAGTGAATGTAGCCATTAAAGAAACCAAACAACCACCCGCATCATTAGAACCTAACCCATATAATTTACCATCTTTTACAATGGCTTTTAAAGGATCATTGGTGTATGCTGAATTTGGATGTACGGTATCGTGATGGGAATTTAACAATAAGGTTGGTTTGCTGTCATCAAAATATTTGTTGGTTGCCCAAATATTATTTTTTGTTCTTTTAAAAGGTATTTTATTTTCTATAAACCAACCTTCTATCAATTTTGCTGTATTTTCTTCTTCTTGAGAAAATGATTGTGTTTCAATCAAGTTCTTTAAAAGAGAAATAGCCTTTTCTGTTAATTTTTCAATATTCATTTTTTATAATGTTATTGTGGTAAAATTATCGTTTTCTTTTGTTAGCATAGATGTATTTCCAATATGTACTTTTGAAACTCCATTATCTAAAGCATCAAAACAGTTGTCTATTTTTGGAATCATTCCGTCTGTAATAATTTTAGCGTCTAATAATTCTTTATATGTATCTGTATCGATTTTTTTTACCACAGAATTTTTATCATTAAAATCTTTTAAAACACCATTTAATTCAAAGCAATAATAAATAGATGTTTCGTAGATTTCACTCATACCAACTGCAATGGTACTCGCAATTGTATCTGCATTGGTATTTAATAATTGTCCGTTTCCGTCGTGTGTAATTGCACAAAAAACAGGTGTAAAATTAGCTTTAATTAATTTATCAATAGAATTAGAAGCCACTTGTTTTACATCACCTACAAAACCAAAATCGACATTCTTAACAGGTCTTTTTTCTGATTTAATACTGTTAATATCAGCTCCTGTTAAACCAATAGCATCAACTTGCAATGCTTGTAATTTAGCTACAATATTTTTATTGACCAAGCCACCATAAACCATGGTGATTACTTCCAGCGTTTCTGCATCTGTAATACGTCTACCATTTACCATTTTAGATTCGATACCTAATTTAGAAGCAATATGAGTGGCACGTTTTCCTCCTCCGTGGACCAAAATTTTGTATCCGTCTAAGTTAGAAAATAATTTTAGAAAAGCATTTAAAGAAGTTTCATCTTCAATGATGTTTCCTCCAATTTTTATGATTGATAGTTTTTCCATTTTTGTTAAGTATCTGTCATTGCGAGGAAGAATGACGAAGCAATCTCTTAATTAAATAGACAGATTACTTCGTGCCTCGCAATGACGTTAGTTGTTTTCTAATATCTTCTTTAATACCAATTGAGCAGCGTATGTTCTGTTATTTGCTTGTTCAATAACTAATGAACTGTCAGAATCTAAAATAGCATCTTCTACTACAACATTTCTTCTAACAGGTAAACAGTGCATAAATTTTGCTTCACCAATTTTTTCTTTGGTAATCATCCAATCTAAATCTGTTTTTAATATTTTTCCGTAGTCATCGTAAGAACTCCAGTTCTTTGTATAGATAAAATCTGCATCTTTAAAAGCTTCTTCCTGATTATGATAAATAGGAGTGTCCTTTGTTATTTCTGAACTTAAATTATAACCTTCAGGGTTTGCAATTACAAATTCGATATCCATTTTTTGCATTGCTTGTGTAAAGCTATTAGCAACAGCGTGTGGCAAAGCCTTTACGTGTGGAGCCCAACTTAACACTATTTTTGGTTTCTTTTTTGTAGTGTTTTCAGAAATAGTAATTGCGTCTGTTAAACCTTGCAAAGGATGACCAGTAGCACTTTCCATGCTTATAACTGGTACTGAAGCAAATTCTACAAATGAATTTAATATCTGTTCTGATTCGTCTAGTTCTTTATCCGTTAAGGTAGGAAAAGCTCTTACAGCAATAATATCGCAATATTGAGATACTACAGCGGCAGCTTCTTTAATATGTTCTGCAGTGTTTCCATTCATTACTGTTCCATCGCCAAACTCAATTCCCCAGGCATCCCCAGAAACATTCATTACAATAGGATCCATGCCTAAATTTAAAGCTGCTTTTTGTGTACTTAAACGTGTACGCAAGCTAGAGTTGAAAAATAACAAACCTAATGTTTTGTTTCTTCCTAACTCAATGTTCTTTAGAGGGTTTGCTTTAATTGTTTTTGCTTCTTCAATCCAAGAATTGATATTGTCTATGTCGTTAATGGATGTGTAATGTTTCATTTTTTACTTTTTTTTATCAGATCCTATAGATTTTAAATTTTATAGGCCTTCTTTTATGATACCTAAAAGGTTTTAAAACCTTTTAGGTAAATTATTTTATTTTTGTAAATGGTACTGTATTATTCATGGCATTGGTCATAAAATTGTCTTCTAAACCGTTTACAATCCAAGTTTCTATGTTTGCGTTTTTTGCAAGTTCTGCTGCTTCAACTTTAGAAGCCATTCCGCCACTTCCGTGGGATGATTTAGAATTTACAACTTCATCCTTTAAATGGTCAAAATCTTCAACAACCAAAATAGTTTCTGGTGCGTTGTTTTTAAAAGACTCTTTGGTGTAAATTCCATTGGTATTTGTGGCAATAATTAGTAAATCTACATGTAATAAAGTAGCTGTTAAAGCTGCTAGTTTATCATTATCACCAAACTGAATTTCATCGGTTGCAACCGTATCATTTTCGTTAATAATAGGAATGTAGTTGTTGTTTACCAACACATTAATAGTGTTTACAATATTGGTTTTACTTTGTTGTTTTTCAAAATCTGAATAGGAGAGAAGGCATTGAGAACTCAATAAACCGTATTCTCTAAAAATTTCTTGATAGATTCTAATTAAATGTGGCTGACCAATAGAAGCCAAAGCTTGTTTTACAAAAACTTCTTCATGTTTACTTTCTAGTTTTACAAACTGTTTTGCAACGGCAATTGCTCCAGAACTTACTATAATAAACTCACAAGTATCTTGTAATTTTGCAATCTGATTCGCAATATCTTCAATTTTTCCTCTAGAAATATTATCCGTTTCTTTGGTAAGCGTGTTAGAGCCTATTTTTAATAAAATACGTTTCTTTTTTTGCATTGTGTTTAATTTTCAACTGTTTACTGTGATTGTAAACTGCCAACTAAAATTTTTAACTTCTCACCTGTCCATTTCCATGAACGTACCATTTATTGGTTACCAAATGCTGTAAACCGATTGGCCCACGTTGGTGTAATTTGTCTGTACTAATTGCTAATTCGCCACCCAAACCTAATTGACCACCATCTGTAAAACGAGTAGAAGCGTTATGATAGACAACTGCGGTATCTACGTTTTCCATAAATACTTTAGCTTTCTTAATTTCTTTAGTAATAATTGCTGATGAATGTCCGCCAGCATATTTGTTAATCATTGCAATAGCGTCAGTATTTGAAGCTATTTCACCAATTACAATTTTATAATCTAAAAACTCTTCGTACCAAACTTCGTTTGATGAAATCTGATTTAATTGATGGTTTTTAGCTACAGTTTCATCACCTAGAACTTTAATTTTAGATTCGTTTAATTTTGATATTAATTTATTGATGAATACTTCTTTATTAGTAAGATTAGCATCAATTAATACTTTATCAACAGCATTACAAGCAGATATTTTTGATTTTCCGTTGATGATCACATCAATTGCAATATCTAAATCAGCATCATTACTTACATACACAAAGTTGTTTCCTCGTCCGCTAATTATAACAGGACACGTAGCGTGTTTTTTTACAAAAGCAATTAAACGTTCGCCACCACGAGGAACAATTAAATCTACCTTTTGTGTTGGTTTTTCTAAAAAAGCTTGTGTTTCTGTTCTGTTAAATTGTAAATATTCTACCCAATCTGTAGAAGCATTGTGCTTTTTTAAAGCCTGATGCCATAATTCAACAATTTTTAAGTTAGAATTTAAAGATTCTTTACCACCTTTTAATAATATTTTATTTCCAGATTTAAAAGCAATTCCTGCAGCTTCTACAGTAACATCTGGTCTCGATTCATAAATAATAAGAATCGTTCCAAAAGAAGCCGTTTTATTATAGACTTGCATTCCGTTATCATGCTTAAAACTAAAACGCTCTACACCAACCGGATCTTCTTGTGAAGCTAAATGTTTTGCAGCAGCAATCATTTCATCCACTTTTTTATCATCCGCTTTTAAACGATCGAACATAGAAATATCATCTCCTTTATAAGATTCTAAATCTTTTTTGTTGATACAAATAATAGCTTCTCTTTCTTTATCAAGAAGTTCTGCCATTGTAAGTAAAACAGCATTTCTAATTTCAATTGATAATAACGTATTCATAGTTTAAGTTTATAGTAATCAGTTGCAGTTTCTAGTATTAGTTTAAGTAAAAATCTTTGCGACTTTACGGGAGCAAATTATTCTCCTAAAGCATCAACCAAAGCTTCAAAAAACTGATTGATATGCTCTTTCTTTAGTGTTAATGGAGGTAAAATTCTTAAAAGGTTTTTATTCATCGCACCACCTGTAAAAATATGATAGTCATAAATTAGCTTCTTACGTAAATCTCCAACTTCAAAATCGAATTCTAAACCAAGCATTAATCCTTTACCTTTTATATTCTTTATTTGTGGAATTGTCTTTGCAATTTTTATGAAATAGCAAGACATTTCATTTACATTATCTATTAGGTTTTCCTCTTCAATTACTTTTAAAACAGATAAACCAGCAGCACAAGCCAAATGATTTCCTCCAAAAGTAGTCCCTAACATTCCGAATTTAGCTTCAACATTTGGGTGAATTAAAATTCCCCCAATCGGGAAACCATTTCCCATTCCTTTTGCTATCGAAATAACATCGGGAGTTACATTATAATGCTGAAAAGCAAAGAATTTACCAGACCTACCGTAACCAGACTGCACTTCATCGGCAATAAAAAAGGTGTTATTTGCTTTACAAAGTACATCTACTTGTTCGAAAAACTCACTAGTTGCTTGATCTAAACCACCAACTCCCTGAATAAATTCAACGATAACCGCACAAACATCACCTTTTTCTAGTTCTGTTTTTACAGCGTCAATATCATTTAATTCTAAAATAGTAACCTTTTGTTGCGCGTTAATTGGTGCAATAATATTTTTATTATCGGTTGCAGCAACCGCAGCAGAAGTTCTACCATGAAAACCATTTTTAAACGCAATAACTCTAAATTCTCCGGTTTTAAAAGAAGCTAATTTTAGGGCATTTTCATTTGCTTCAGCACCAGAATTACATAAAAATAATTCGTAGTCTTTGCAGCCAGAAAGGGCTTCTAATTTATCGGCTAATTGAACTTGTAAAGGATTCTGAATAGCATTCGAATAAAAACCTAGTTTTTCAACCTGACTGGTTATCGCTTTTACGTATTTAGGATGTGCATGACCTATAGAAATTACAGCATGTCCGCCATATAAATCTAAATATTCTGTTTTGTTTTCGTCATAAACATAAACTCCTTTAGCTTTTACAGGAGTAACATTGTACAGAGGATAAACGTTAAATAATGGCATAATGATAGTTTTTAGTAGCAATGGGTTTACACCCGTTGATTAGTTTTTAATTTGGTTAATTTTATCGAAAGATTTATTGATCCCTTTAATTAAAGAAGAGCTTAAACCTTGGTGTTCCATTTCGTTTAACCCTTCTATTGTACAACCACCAGGAGTGGTAACTCTGTCTATTTCTGCTTCTGGATGATTGCCTGATTCTTTTAATAAACTAGCCGCACCAAAACATGTTTGCATGGCTAATTTATGGGCTTCATCGGCTTCAAAACCTAACTGAATTGCGCCTTGTGTAGTGGCACGAATTAAGCGCATCCAAAAAGCAATTCCGCTTGCACAAATTACTGTTGCGGCTTGTAATTGTTCTTCCGGAATTTCCATAGACTGACCTAAGCTATTAAAAATAGTTTTGGCTAATTCCACTTTTTCTTTTCCTTTTGTATTTGGCGAAAGGCATGTCATAGACTGACCAACAGCAGCTGCAGTATTTGGCATAGAACGAATAATAAATTTATCGACTCCAATAATAGCCTCTATTTTTTCTATAGAAAAACCTGTAATTACTGTAATTATAACATGATTTTCTGTTAAAAGAGATTTTAAATCTTTTAAAATTTTATCTAAATGTCTTGGTTGAACGGCAAATATTAAAATGTCAGAATTTTTAACAGCTTCTTCATTATCCGAAGTTAAAACTACTTCATTATAAGTGTTAAAACTTGCTATTGAACTTGTATTTCGTTTTGTTAAATACAAAGAACTTACCACTTTGTTTTTTAATAAACCTTTGGCAATAGACTGTCCTAAACTTCCTGCTCCAATAATTGCTGCTTTCATAATTAATATTTTTTTACGTTCCCTAAAGGTTGCGCTTTACACTATATCTTATTTTGTTCTCGATACAAATTTTTTTAAACCGACACCAAAAAAGGATGGAGCCTGTCTTGAGCGTAGCCGAAAAGTTTCAATCGCTAACTCGAGTTACTTACTACTAGAAGTAATTTGCTTTTAAATTTAAACCTAGGGTTTCTTCAAAACCATGCATTAAGTTTAAATTCTGAATTGCAGCACCAGAAGCGCCTTTTAATAAATTATCAATAGTGGTTGTAATTAACAACTTATTGCCGTGTTTTTCTAACTGTACTAAACACTTGTTGGTGTTTACAACTTGTTTCATAAAAATGCTTTCATCAGAAACAAAGGTAAAAGCAGCATCTTTATAATACGCCTTATAAATTTCTGTTGCTTCTTTAAGAGAACCATCGAACTTTGTATACGTAGTTGCAAAAATTCCTCTAGAAAAATCACCACGATTTGGCATAAAATTAATTTCAGAATTAAAACTAGGTTGTAGTTGGTTTACAGTTTGGTTGTACTCTCCTAAATGTTGATGATTAAATGCTTTATAATGAGAAAAGTTATTATCTCTCCATGTAAAATGTGTCGTTGCAGATAATGACGTTCCTGCTCCAGTTGCACCTGTTACTGCATTAATATGCACATCATCTTTTAACAAACCATTTGCTGCTAAAGGTAAAATAGCCAATTGTATTGCAGTGGCAAAACAACCAGGATTTGCAATGTATTTTGCTGTTTTTATACTTTCTTTATCTAATTCTGGTAAACCGTACACAAAATCTTTACCTTCAAAATTCTTATCAGCAAGTAATCTAAAATCATTACTTAAATCAATAATTTTCGTGTTATCAGAAAAGCTGTTTTTTTGTAAAAATGAAGTTGAGTTTCCATGACCTAAGCATAAAAATAAAACATCTACATCAGCATTTATTTCACTTGTAAAACTGATGTCTGTATCACCAATTAAATCTTGATGCACTTTATACAATTTGTTACCAGCGTTAGAAGTACTGTATACAAAATTGATATTTGTCTTTGGATGATTCAACAATAATCTAATTAATTCACCAGCAGTATAACCAGCTCCTCCTATAATTCCTACTTCTAAATTTTTCATGCTTTTGAAAATTTTTAACTGTGTAACTGTTTAATCGTGTAATTGTTATGTTGTGTAATCGTTGTGAAAATAATCACTTAAACAATTACACGATTCAACATTATTTGTTATTTACTTGTCTGTATATTTTATTCTGATTTCCTAAAATTTTAATAAAACCTTTTGCATCATCTGCTGTCCAAGCTTTGTTTTCTTCTCCATACGTACTAAATGCACTAGACATTAAATCGTGATCAGAAATTATTCCGTCTAAAGTAAAATGATAAGGTTTCAAAGAAACTACTACATTACCTGAAACCATTTTTTGAGAACTTTGTAAAAAAGCTTCCGTATCTCTCATTACAGGATCTAAATATTGCCCTTCATGTAAATGCATTCCGTAAAAACTAGATAAATACTCTTTATGCTGTAATTGCCATTTTGTTAAGTTGTGTTTCTCTAACAAATGGTGTGCTTTTACTGTGATTAAAGCCGCTGCAGCTTCAAAACCAACTCTTCCTTTTGTACCAACAATTGTATCACCAACATGAATGTCTCTACCAATTGCATATGCAGAAGCGATGTCGTTTAATTTTTCGATATTTACTTCCGGAGCATTTTCTTGTCCGTTTAAAGCAACAAATTCACCATTTTTAAAAGTTAGAGTTACTTTTTCTTCACCTTCTTTTTCTAATTGAGAAGGATATGCTTCACTAGGTAAAGGTAATTCTGACTTTAAAGTTTCTACTCCACCAACACTAGTTCCCCAAAGACCTTTGTTTACAGAATATTTAGATTTTTCCCAAGGCATATCAATACCTTCAGATTTTAAATAATCTATTTCTTCTTGTCTTGTTAATTTTTGGTCTCTAATTGGCGTAATAATTTTGATTCCAGGAGCCAAAGTTTGAAAAATCATATCAAAACGAACTTGATCATTTCCTGCACCTGTACTACCGTGAGCAATATATTCAGCTCCAATACTCTTTGCGTATTCTACAATTTCAATTGCCTGAATAATTCTCTCTGCACTTACAGAAAGTGGATACGTAGCGTTTTTTAATACGTTACCAAAAATTAAATACTTTACTACTTTGTTGTAGAACGTAGCAACTGCATCAATATTTTTGTACGTAGAAACTCCCATTTTATAGGCGTTACTTTCAATGTGTTTAATCTCTTCTGTTGTAAATCCGCCTGTGTTAACACTTACGGCATGTACATCATATTCTTTAGATAAACTAACTGCACAATAAGATGTGTCTAAACCTCCACTATAAGCTATTACTAATTTTTTCATAATATTATTCTTTATTTTTTTTAAGAAACAATGCTTGTTTTATTCGTTTTAATCTTTGAAATGTTTTTTCTTTAAAAGGAGTTTTCTCTTCTTTTTTTATTTTTGCAGGATCAAAAAGCATCCCCGTACACAAACACATTTTTCTGTCTGTTCTTGTTAAAACATCGTAGTTTCTACAAGTTTGGCATCCATCCCAAAAAGATTGATCGTCTGTTAACTCAGAAAAAGGTACAGGTTTATAGCCTAAGTCGCTATTTAATTTCATTACAGCAAAACCAGTTGTAATACTAAAAACTTTCGCATCTGGAAATTTAGTTCTAGAATGCTCAAATATTTTTTGTTTTATTTTTTTTGATAACCCAATATTCCTATAATTTGGGTGTACAATTAAACCAGAGTTGGCAACAAATTTTCCATGCCCCCATTTTTCTATGTAGCAAAATCCTGCAAATTCACCATTTTGTAATGCTATTACAGCATTACCGTTTTCCATTTTTGTGGCAACATATTCTGGTTTTCTTTTTGCGATACCTGTTCCTCTAACCTGAGCAGCATCTTCTATTGTTTTGCAAATAATATCTGCATAAACAATATGTGACTTGTTAGCAATTACAATTTCCATTGCATTGTGTTTTTTATTTTATTAAAGTTGTTGTTTGTTCTTTTTGAATGTAGAATCGGACTCACCTAAACTCTATAATTATCTAAACACCCAAAGGGCGAATAGAAAAACTACGTCGTAAATTGTTATTTTTTAAGATAACGAAAGATTGTAAGTAAGTTTTGTAAGAATTGTTCACGATAAAATAAATAAATGGATAAATACTATAATAAGTTGTCTTGTAGCTAAAGTAGAATATTAGCGACGGCGGTTGCGCAAGCGCAAGCTGGGAACTATTGTAGTACATAAATTATTTATTCTTGTGGTAATCATACTGCTAAAGTAAATATTTTTTAAAAATTATTATCAAAAATGTAGTGCTTTTTTATCAGTTTTATCAAATTTAAACAAATTTATGGTTTGCGTTAAAAATAAATCAACAGATATCTTAAAAAATCTTTTTTTCATAATATTAATGGTGATTAAATTACTGCTTATTATTTATTACTGATTATTTTATGTGAAAACTACAACTCATCCTTAAAAAATTACAACTCGGTATTCTTAAATTTATAGAACTAAGGTTGATTTGCATCTTTGTAGTATAATTAACCACTTAAAACAACTTATTATGAAACTTATCTTAGCAATTTTAACAACGGCAATGTTATGTGTTACAAACTTAGTAACAGCTCAAAACAAAACAATTACAGCAACTGTAGTAAATATTACTTCAGATTCTGGTAAAGTTGGTTTTGCTTTATATGACAAAACAAATTATAGAATGAAACCAATACAGAGTGCTAATGCTATAATTGAAGCAGGGAAAAGTACAGTGGTTTTCGAAAACGTAGAAGGAGGCGAATATGCAATTATTTGTTATCATGATAAAAATGATAATGATAAAATGGATTTTAAAGCTAATGGAATGCCTTTAGAAGATTATGGTGCTTCTAACAATAACATGACTTTTGGTCCGCCAAGATTTGAACATGCAAAATTTAAGGTTAACGATAAAAATGTATCTTTAGAAATTAAATTTTAGTTAGAATTTTTTAAGAACAATTTCCCAAAATGAAGACACCTACCAACCACATTTATAATAAAATTAAAGATGATTTTATACTTTGTACAAAACTGACCATAGTTATAGGGATCGTTTTTATAGTTATAAACCAACAATTTAGTTTTAAAGGTGCAGGTATTACCTTTTTAATTTCGGGAATGTATTCTTTTACTTTAGGACTTGGAAACGGAATTATTAATGAATACTTAAACACCAAATGGGATTGGGTTAAAGAAACCAACAAAAGAGTTTGGGCAGGAATTATAACTACCGTAATTTATACAGTAATTGCCGTTTTAATTATTCATTTTATACAATATATATTGCTTTTTGGATATAAAGTAGAAAACTTCTTTCAAGGATATTTAGTTTGGGTCCATTTATTTGCAATCATATTTTCATTAGGAGTCGCTGCTTTTTTTCATGCCAAAGGTTTTATGGTGAATTGGAAAAGTGCTATGACCCAGGAAACTACCAAACAAGAAATTGTTGCAAAAACAGAAACTGCAAAATTTGAGTCTCTAAAAAATCAATTAGATCCACATTTTTTATTCAATAGTTTAAATGTGTTAACGAGTTTGATTGGAGAAAACCCTGCGCAAGCAGAAAAATTTACAACCAAATTATCTAAGGTATACAGATATGTTTTAGAGCAAAGAAACAAAGATTTAGTACCTATTGAAGAAGAATTAAAATTTGCAAAAACGTATATGCAGTTGTTAGAAATGCGTTTTGAAGATGCAGTGAAATTTAATATTCCAGATACCATAAGTAATAATGACTTAAAAATTGTACCACTTTCTTTGCAACTTTTGTTAGAAAATGCGGTAAAACACAATGTGGTTTCATCTTCTAAACCTTTAACAGTTAGTATTTATGAAGAAGATACTTATTTAATAATAGAAAACAATGTAAATCCTAAAGAAGCAATAGGGAAAAGCACTAAAGTAGGATTGCAGAATATTGCGGATAGATATGGATTGATCACTCAAAAGGGAGTGAAAATAGATAACAATAACAAAACTTTTAAGGTGAGTTTACCTCTCTTATATAAAATGAACGATATTATGTACAACGACGATTTAGAAAATAGCAAATACGTGAAAGCAGTAGAAAGAGTAGAAAAATTAAAAGAATTTTATCAGAATTTAGCAGCTTATTGTATTGTAATTCCTTTTTTAATTTTTATCAATTTAAGGTTCTCTTCAGGTTTTCATTGGTTTTGGTTTCCAATTTTTGGATGGGGAATGGGATTGGCATTTCACTTTTTAGAAGTAAATAACTACAATATTTTCTTAGGCAATAATTGGGAGGAAAGAAAGATAAAAGAAATGATGGAAGCCGAGAATCAGCATAAAAACAGAAGATAATGGAAAAGGAACTTACACAAGAACAAAAATATATTTTAGCAAAGAAAAGAGTTGAAAAGATTAGTAAATTCTATAAACACCTGGCAACTTATATTATTGTAAACAGCTTTTTAAGTGCCATTTTTATAGTTGGAGATATAAATGATGGAGATACCTTTATGGAAGCTTTTTCTAATTATCATAATTATAAAATTTGGTTTTTTTGGGGAATCGGAATTGCTTTTCAGGCTTTGAATACTTTTGGTTTAAGTTTGTTTATGAATAAAGATTGGGAGCAAAAGAAGATTCAGAAGTATATGGATGAACAAAATTATAGAAGATAATTATGGATACAGATACTACGCAAAAACAACAATATATTAGAGCGCAGAAAAGAGTAAAAAAGATAAAAGGGTTTTACACACATTTAAGTATTTATTGTATTGTGATACCGATTATAATTTTTGTAAATTTAAAATTCGAACCTCATTTTCATTGGTTTTGGTTCTCTTTATGTGGCTGGGGAATAGGGCTTTTCTTTCACTGGTTGTCTGTTTTTGGACTAAAGTTATTAGGTTTAGGAAACAATTGGGAAGAAAAAAAGATTAAAGAATTTATGAATGAAAAAAAATAGTTATGGAAAGAGATTTTACAAAAGAACAAAATTATATTAAAGCTAAAAAAAGAGTTAAAGCAATAAAAGGTTTTTATGTACATTTAATGGTTTACGTTTTGGTAAACATTTTTATTAGTGGCGTTGTTATTTTTGGCTTAATGCAAAGCGGATATAATTTTGAAGATGCTATAAGTAACTTTGGTACTTATTCTACTTGGCTTTTTTGGGGAATTGGTATGTTTTTTCATTGGATGGGCGTTTTTGGTTTTAAATCGATTGGCTTTGGCGCAGATTGGGAAGAAAAGAAAATTAAAGAAATGATGGATAAAGAAGATCTCAGGAAACATAAATTATAAGATTATGGAAAATTTAGACGAAAAGAGATTTTTTGAAGCAAAACAAAGAGTTGCAGAAATTAAAAAGTTTTACAAACATGTTGTAACCTATGTTTTAGTAAATTTATTTTTAACATTTGTTTGGACGTTTTCTTTTAAGATTTTCGGTGACTTTGTGCTAAGCAATCAATACGATTCAGACGGATTTAAGCATATTCCTTTTTGGTTAATTTGGGGAGTTGTTTTGTTAATTGATACTTTTAAAACATTTGGTTTTGCAGGTGTTTTTAATAAAAATTGGGAAGAGAAAAAAATCAAAGAATTTATGCAAGATTAAAATCAACTGAATATTATTTAAACAAAAAGAAGAATTTAAAAATATAAAAGACCAACAATCTTAAAAAGCGATTACAAAAATGAATGTATTAATAATTGAAGATGAAAAACCTGCAGCAAGAAGGCTAAACAGAATGTTAGCAGCATTAAATTTAGAAGTTCAGCAGATGTTGCACTCGGTAGAAGAGTCTTTAAATTGGTTACAAAACAATGAACATCCAGATTTGATTTTTTTAGATATTCAGCTTTCTGATGGATTGTCTTTTGAGATTTTTGAAGAAATAGAAGTGAAATCTGCTATTATTTTTACTACTGCTTATGATGAATATGCGTTAAAAGCATTCAAGTTAAATAGTATTGATTATTTGCTAAAACCTTTAGATGAAGATGAACTAAAAGTTGCCGTAGAAAAGTTTAAAGAATATCGGCCAAAAGAAACAGAAGTACAGGTAAACTTGGATGAAATTCGTAAACTATTGGTGAATCCCGTAGATAGAAAATTTAAAAAGAGATTGACGATTAAGGTTGGTCAACACATAAAAATTATAAATATTGATGAGGTAACATGTTTTTACAGTGAGAATAAATCTACTTATATTCATACAAAAGAAAATAGGAATTACTTGCTAGATAATTCTTTAGAAACTTGGCAAGAACAATTAAATCCGGAACATTTTTTTAGAGTTAACAGAACTTTTATTGTGCACATAAATGCTATAAAAGACATTATAGCATATTCTAATTCTCGTTTAAAGTTAATCTTAGATTCTTATTCTGATAGTGAAATTATTGTGAGTAGGGAACGTGTAAAAGATTTTAAGAACTGGATTGACTAATATCGTTAATTTATTATTAAAGAAACCTTTAGTTTTAGAGTTAGATTTGTTTCCGTACCTATTTTCTTATAACTTCGCTAACTTCTGATAATTGGACTTTGAAACGATGTGATATCATCGTTAACATTAAACTCAATTAAAAAACAGCAACTAAATGGAAAATAAGGAAATAATAAAGAAGTTTTACACATCATTTTCTAATGGAAATGTAACAGGAATGCTAGAATGTTATCATAAGGATGTTGTCTTTAAAGATGCTGTATTCGGAAGGTTAGAGGGAGATAGAGCTTTTAAAATGTGGGAAATGCTACTTTCTAATAAAAAACAAGACACTACTATTAACTTTAGTAATATAGAAGCAACTGCAGAAAACGGAAAAGCAAATTGGGTAGCAGAATATCTTTATGGAGACAAGAAAAGAAAAGTGGTTAATAGAGTTTCTGCCGATTTTAGATTTAAAGATGGTAAAATTATACAGCATTTTGACACTTTTGATTTATGGTCTTGGACAAAACAAGCAATGGGACTTCCTGGTTATTTATTGGGATGGTCCTCTTTTATGAGAAATAAAATTCAGCAAACTACCAACAACCGATTAGATGTTTTTATAAAAAAATAACAACGCCTAATTAACATAAGATTCAGTCATTTTAATGATGTATCAATACTAAAATTAAATTGTAAGTAATATTGTAATTTAGTAAAAATATTATTATATTCACTAAAAAAATGCTATGAGCTTAATAACAATTCAAAAATCACACAACATTTCCGATTTATTTATACTAAAAGGCAGGTTAGAGCACGAAGGAATTAAATGTTTTTTACTAAATGAATTTACAACTCAAATAATGCCACATATGGGATCATTTGAAGTTGAGCTACAAGTTCATGATGCAGATATAGATAGAGTAAAAGAGATTTTAGCTGAAGTTAATCAAATTGAGTAGAATTAACATCAGAAATAAAGCGGATAGATTACTTTAATACTGAAAATATAAAAGCAAAATTGTAATTGTTTAATCAAATGCTTCTTTAAATATTACTGTATGAACAAAATAAATGAGGTTTAAATCTAAAATAAAAATAGTTCTTTAAGGATTACTTTTGTTTTTATCAAGAAAATATTTTTATTTAAAGGTTTAACTACTTAGAATCTTAAAATTAGTGAACTTGTTTTTAAATAATTTATTGGCAATTAAATAATAAGAACTCACTGCTTCACTTCAATAATAAACCTAACTTCGCATCCTCATAAAAAAATACAATTGCTGAGTATTTGCAATTGAAAAACACACGACATGAATATTTACCAACAAATAGAAGCAGAAATTCAAGCTGCTTCAAACATCGTTATTACAGCACACAAATCTGCAGATGGAGATTCCATAGGTTCTTCTTTAGGTTTACTTCATTTTATAGAAAAGTTAGGAAAGAAAGCAGTTGTTTGTCACCCAGATAAAGCACCAGATTTTTTATATTGGTTAGATACTTCTTCAATTCTTTTAATGGAAGAAAACCCGGAAGAAGTAACAGTAGAAATGCAAAAAGCAGATTTAATTTTCTGTTTAGATTACAATGCAACCAATAGAGTAGGTCCAGAAATGCAAGTTTTGTTAGAAGAAGCAACTTGTAAGAAAATTATGATAGATCATCATTTGAACCCTGAAGAATTTCCTACAATCACAGTTTCAGAAACTACAGCATCATCAACATCACAATTAATTATAGATTTAATAGAGCAATCTGGTCATTTAGAATTGTTAGATGAAAAAATAGGAACCCCTTTATATTTAGGAATTTTAACAGATACAGGAAGTTTTAGATTCAATTCTGTAAAACCAAGAACACACGAGGTTTTAGCTAAAATTTTAGCAGCAGGAGTAGAACATCATTTAATTCATGAAAAATTAAGTGATAATAATACAGAAACTCGTTTGCGTTTACAAGGATATGCAATGAGTGAGAAATTAGAAATTTTATACGATTATAATGTGGCAATTATTTCTTTATCTAAAGAAGAGTTGGCGAAATATCACTATAAGAAAGGAGATACAGATAGTTTGGCAAATTTAGTTTTATCAATAAAAGGGATGAAAGCTGCTATTGTATTTACTGAAAGAGACGGAATTATGAAAATTTCTTTCCGTTCTAAAGGAGCAGAAAACCCGGTTAATATGTTAGCAAAAGAACATTTTAACGGAGGAGGACATGCTAATGCTTCTGGAGGAATGAGTGATTTAACTGTTGATGAAACTCTAGAAAAATTAAAAGGATTAATTCCTGAGTATTTTCAGAAATAAGACCAATTGTCTTTTACATATAAAAAGAGGTTTTAGCTTTACAAAGTTAATACCACTTTTTTATTGCGCTCAATTTTAATTTTTTTCAAAACTAGTTCAAAGAATTATTTACGTTCAATAAAACTTTGATTATTTTTATCAAAAATTAGATAAACATGATGCAACATTACGAGTTTGTTAATAGAAAAGGCATTACAAAAAGAATTTTTAATCTGTTAGTAGTTGTTTCTTTTCTAACCATATTCTTTTCTTGTAATAGTAACGATGATAATTTATTTAACGAGGAAGAAATTATACAAAAAGACGCTAAAATAGAAGATTTAGCGGGTGCTTGGTCTATTTATAAAGTTGAATATGATGGAAACGAAGCTTCTGTACCTGCAACAACTGAAGAGTGCGGGAGAGATTTTTTTATTTACAATAGTTCTGGTACTTATGAAGAATTTCTCTATCAAGAATCCTATCTATGTCAACCGACACAGAATACGTTAAACTGGACTTTAAATAATGGAATAATTACGTTAAGTTCTGATGAAGACAATCAGTATGAAACAATAAAAATTAAAAATTTAAGTAAAGATAACTTTGTGTTTTTTGCTAGTTTAGATACGGATGGTGACGCTGTTAAAGAACAATATACTTTTACTGCTTACAGATATTTACCACCAAATGAAATGGATTTGTATACAGCTACTTTTCAAAAAAAGGAAGAGGAGCCATTTACAAATCACATAGAATTTGGTTGGGATGCATATAATGGCTACAATACATTTGAAAAATACGAGATTTATAGAAATGGTAAGGACTGTAACTTAAACGGAGCTACTTTATTAAAGACAATTACAGACGTAAATTTAAATACTTTTATAGATGAAGATCCTTTATCAAATAGCGAAGCGTGTTATTTTCTAAAAATTTACACTAATAAAGGCCTTTTAGGAGAAAGTGATCCGAGGTATATAAACCCTGAATTTATATTTCCAGAAAATGTTGTTTTTAAAAATGCCGAAGTAATTGAGAATGAGGTTTCTTTATCTTGGGAAAAATATTCTGGTTATTATTTTTCTCATTATGAGATAAGAGTGCAAGATCAGAATGAGAATTCTAGCCCTAATATAGAAAGCGTTAAAATTATTTCGGATATCAATACAACCACCTTTATAGATGAGAATCCACCTTATGTAAACAATCCTATTTATACTATTTATGTGCACAATATATTTGGGAATATTAGTAACTTGAATGATGAGAAATCTGTTGTAGAAACAGCTTTTATAAGACCAGAATTGTTAGACGCTGATTATATTAAATATTTAAGTTTTGATCCGGAAGGTCAATCCTTTTACTTTTATTTAAGAAATACCAAAAACGAGCCAAGATTGGTAAAATATGATTATATCAAGCAAGAAATAACAGCAGAAGCTTTTAAACTACCAACGTCGTATACAGAAGTGGAAATGAAATTAATTACTTCAGAAAATGGAAAAGAACTAGTTTTTTCTCAAAGTGATAACCTATTTATTTACGACGCAGAAACCTTAAATTATAAATATTCTTTAGTTTCATCATATAGGGCAATGGGTAGTTTTGAATATTTTGATGATAATATCTGGGTTTTATCAGACAGTGATGATGTTTTTACTTACAAAAGAAATGGAGATCAATTTGTAGAAATTGATGAAAAACCACATTTTTCAGATCACCAAGGAGGTCAGAATTATGAAATTACAAAATTAGATAAAAACAACTTTTTTTTAAGTCATAATAACGAGGGCAGAGCAATACATTATAGTATTAGTAATACAGGAGAAATCTCTAATAATGGAATAATAGAAATTCCTTTAAAATTCAAATATAATAGTGATGTGTCAGCAAATACAACAAGTTCTTATTTACTAAACAAAAAAAGAAATACGGTTTATTCTTTAGATGACTTTTCTAAAATAGTAAGTTATTCTACTCCAATAGTTACATCAAATTTTAGTAAAAATGGGACTGAAATTTATGGTACAAATAATGATTCAGAAGTTTATGATAATCATAAAAATTTTAAAAAGGAAATTATAGTTTATAGTATTTTAAATAATAATTTTAGAACCTTACCTACAAAAGGATTTCCACTATACATTGCAGAAGATAATTTAGGAAATATAATAAGTCTGTCTTCTGGTTTTCCTAGAAATTCTTATTATGATAGTTATAATGGCAATGTTGCAGATCTGTTTGTAGAAATTATTAAATAAGCAAAACAAACTCTTTAAATAATTTCACAACAATCAAACTTTGATTATTTTTATCAAAATTTAGTTTTAAATGAGTCAGAAAGAAGAATTTTTTGAATACATCAATAACGGTTACAAAACCAAAGGCGATTTTATAGCATTAGGTGCCGCAATGTTAGGGGAAGAAACCGTAACAGATGCGCTGGTGAAAATACCACTTAAAACTCTAAATAGGCATGGTTTAATTGCTGGAGCAACCGGAACAGGAAAAACAAAAACACTACAAGTTTTAGCAGAAAACTTATCAGAAAAAGGAGTCCCTGTTTTGTTGATGGATATTAAAGGAGACCTTTCTGGTTTGGCACAACCTAGTCCAGGACATGCAAAAATAGACGAACGTCACGCAAAAATTGGTTTTCCGTTTACGGCACAAAAATTTCCTATAGAAGTTTTAACGATTTCTGAACAAGACGGAACAAGAATGCGTGCTACAATTTCAGAATTCGGACCTGTTTTATTATCAAGAATTTTAGACTTAACAGAAACTCAAAGTGGAATTGTTGCCATCATTTTTAAATATTGTGATGATAATAAATTTGCCCTTTTAGATATTAAAGATTTCAAAAAAGTTTTACAATACGTTACCAATGAAGGTAAAGAAGAAATTCAAGCGGAGTATGGGCGAATTTCATCTTCATCTACAGGTGCAATTTTGCGTAAAATTGTAGAGATAGAACAACAAGGAGGAGATTTATTCTTTGGCGAAAGATCTTTTGAAGTAGAAGATTTAACAAGAGTAGATGAAGACGGAAAAGGAATTATTTCTGTTTTGCGTTTAACAGATATTCAAGACAAACCAAAGTTGTTTTCAACATTTATGTTACAATTATTAGCTGAGGTCTATGAAACTTTCCCAGAACAAGGAGATAGTGACAAACCGGAGTTAATCATATTTATAGATGAGGCGCATTTGGTATTTGAAGAAGCTTCTAAGGCTTTATTAAATCAAATAGAAAGTATTGTAAAATTGATTCGTTCTAAAGGGATTGGTTTGTATTTTGTTACGCAAAACCCTAAAGATGTGCCAGAAGATATTTTAGCACAATTAGGTTTAAAAATTCAACATGCATTAAGAGCATTTACAGCAAAAGATAGAAAAGCTATTAAGTTGGCTGCAGAAAATTATCCATCTTCTGAGTATTATGACACCAAAGAAGTTTTAACGCAATTAGGAATTGGAGAAGCTTTTGTATCCGTTTTAAACGAAAAAGGAATTCCAACTCCGTTGGCAAGAACCATGTTACGCGCACCAATGAGTAGAATGGATGTTCTAACTGATAAAGAGTTAAAAAATGTAATTAACAACTCACGTCTTTTCTATAAATACAATGAAAATTTAGACAGAGAAAGTGCGTACGAATTATTGAATGAAAAGATAGAAAAGGTTAATATTGCAGAAGCAAAAGCTATACAAGCAGAAACCGATAAAAAAGAAAGAGAAAAATTAGCAAAAGAAAGGGAGAAGGAAAGAATAAGAGAAGAAAGAGCTTCTAGAAGTACTACCAGACGCAGAAGTACGGCACAAAATCCATTAATTAAAGTATTAACAAGTGCAACTTTTATTAGAGCTGCATTTGGGATTTTAAAAAAAGTATTAAAATAAGAAATAAATAAAAAGAACATTTAAATAACAAACATACTATAATGATTAACAAAAATATCCTTCCAATTATTGCAATCGCATTTTCACTATTTGTAATTAGCTGTGATAATACTAGTAAATTTAAAATAGAAAAAGGTAAAGTTGGTGCGCTTACAACCACAACTACAATAAAGGAATTAAGTACTATTTTTAAAAACGATTCTATTGTTAAAAATTTAAGTGAAGGTGCACAAGGAGACAATTATTTTCAAGAAGACGATGAATATTTCATTTTTGAAAAAGGAGGAAAATTGTTACTTACAATTTTGCCAAAACAACAATTAGATTCTACATCTACAATAAAAAGTATAGAAATTAATGATGTGCGTTATACAACTGCATCTGGAATTAATTTAAATTCTAGTTTTTCAGAAATAAATGCCAATAACAATATTAACAGAATAGAGACTACTTTAACTTCTGCAACGCTTTTTTTAAACGACTTAAATGCAACAGTTGCTATAGATAAAGAAGAGTTAGGTCTAAAAGAATTGATTACTCAAAAAGTAACAAAAGAACAAATTCCAGATTTAGCAAAAATGAAATCTTTTATCGTTTGGTTTAATTAAATTTTAGGGCAAATTTTGTCGCTTTATTTTTTTAACAAAACCGCGCTTTCAACTATATCTTTTTATGTAAAAATAAATTGATACTTTAAAAACTCTTATTTAATAAATAATATTTTGTTATATTTATTAAATAAGAGTTTTTACATAAAAAGGATGCCGTTTCAATCGCTTTCGCAAAACCAATATTTATGAAAACATATTCAATTGAAAACAGTGAAGGAACAGTTTTAAGACCAAATTCTGAGTTTGAAAGAAGAATTATCTTTCAATATTATTTAGATAATGACATTAAAATAAACTCCAAAGAAAAAGAGATTCTTTTAAAAACAGATGTGTCAGAACATGAGTCTATTGGTATTATAGGGTGTTTATTAAATGATAGCACTCATTTAAATACTCTTAGGTTAGCGATTGGTTCTAAAAATTTGTCAAATAAAAAATTATCTAATTTAGCAAGTTCATTATTTAATGCTGAAGAATTAGAAAAAGCAGATACGGTTTACTTTGTAGAAAAAAACGTTGATGATTTAACTAGAGTAGAAAATATAATAACAAGCGAATATCTTGCAGCATTTAGTAGTTATAAGAGATGAAAAAATATACCATTCAAAAAGCACCCTTTGTGGTTCCAACTACAGACGGTAAAGTAATAGAAGAGCATTTTGGCAATGCTACTAATGGAAATTCTCAAATAAGCATTGCTCATATGATTGCACCCTCTGGTTGGAGTGAACCTTTTCAAACTCCAGAGTTTGAAGAATACACCTACATTATCAAAGGAAAAAAACAATTTATAATAGATGACGAAACTATTATTTTATCTGCAGGTGAATCTATTAAAATAGAAAAAAATACTAGAGTTCAATATTCAAATCCTTTTACAGATCCTTGTGAATATATGGCTGTTTGTTTACCAGCTTTTTCTATAGACTTGGTACATAGAGAAGAAGTATAAATTACATTTGTGTTAATTTATAAATTGATAGTTATAATATTAACTTTATATTATTTCTAAATTGCGATAAACTACTACATATGAAAGATACTATTGCACCAAGAATAATAAGACAAATATTTGTTTTATTACTTATTTTATTTATTCTTATTCTAATTTTCAGGGAGTTAATTCCATATTTATCAGGTATTTTAGGCGCTGTAACCATTTTTGTTTTATTAAGAAAGGCAATGCTTTTTCTGGTAAAGAAAAATTGGAAACCAAATATTGCTGCAGCTTTTTTAATCTTAGTTTCTTTTATAGGTATACTTTTACCAATTTCGGGTATTTTATTAATGTTGGCAAATAAAGTGCGTGATGTCGTTGGAAATTCAGAAGAGGTTGTATCCAAGTTTAAAACACAAATGACTTCTTTAGAAAGTAAAGTAGGTTATAATTTTACAGATAGTATAGACGCGGAAGAAGTGTCTAGTTGGATAACAGATAACTTACAAGGATTTGTAGGTAGTACCTTTAATATATTTATATCTATTGGTTTAATGTACTTCTTATTATACTTTATGTTGGTAAATGAAAAAATCTTAAGAAAATCTTTATACAAATATTTACCGATAAACGAAGTGAATTTAAAGATTATAGGTTCCGAAGCGAAGTCTATGGTTCGTTCTAATACCATAGGAATTCCTTTAGTTGCTATTGCACAAGGTATTATTGCGTTAATAGGTTTTCTGATTTTCGATATAAATAACCCATTCTTTTGGTTTACAATTGTTACAGTAGGTTCTATGATTCCTTTTATAGGAACCTTTGTAGGTATATTACCTGTTTTTATTTTAACGTTAGCTTCTGGAGATAGTGTTGCTGCTTGGGGAATCTTAATTTATGGGATAGTTGTAGTTGGTTCTACAGATAATATTATAAGGCTTTTGGTATTAAAAAAATTAGATGATGTGCACCCTTTAATTACCTTAATTGGTGTTATTGTTGGGGTGCCTTTATTTGGGTTTATTGGTTTAATTTTCGGACCATTATTAATTAGTTTATTTTTAGTAATTGTAAAAATTTACAGAAAAGAATTTGCCGAAAATAATATTTAATCAATACAATTTTAAGCAAAAAAAAAAGCGATGCATTTAATGCATCGCTTTTTTTATACCTTATAAAAAATTAGCTTTTTCTTTGGCAAGCTAATAATGTGTTTTTTAATAACATGGCAATAGTCATTGGACCAACTCCACCCGGAACAGGAGTAATAAAATCAGATTTTTTAGAAACTTCATCAAAAGCGACATCACCAACCAATCTAAATCCACTTTTTTTAGAGGCATCTTCTAAACGAGTAATACCTACATCAATTACAGTAACATGATCTTTTATCATATCTGCTTTTAAAAATTCAGGAATACCAATTGCAGCAATAATAATATCTGCTTGTAAAGTTATTTCTTTTAAATTTTGAGTTCTACTATGGCACATTGTTACCGTTGCATTACCAACCTTTCTTTTTTGAGATAATAAAATACTCATTGGGCTACCAACAATATGACTTCTACCTAAAACAACCACGTGTTTTCCAGAAGTCTCAACCTTATATCTTTCTAATAGCTCTAAAATTCCAAAAGGAGTTGCAGAGATAAAAGTAGGTAAATTTAGAGCCATTTTTCCAACGTTCGTTGGATGAAAACCGTCTACGTCCTTATCAGGATTTATAGCCATTAATATTTTTTGTTCATCTATGTGTTTTGGTAACGGAAGTTGCACAATAAAACCATCAATATCTTTATCAATATTTAAAATAGCAATTTCATTTAATAAATCTTCTTCGGTAGTATCATCTGGTAATCTAATTAAAGTAGATTCGAAACCAACAAGCTCACAAGCTTTTACTTTTGCATTTACATAAGTGATACTTGCACCGTCGTCTCCAACGATTATCGCTGCTAAATGAGGTGTATCAGCTCCTTTACTTTTTAAATCTTTTACTTCTAAAGCAATTTCTTCTTTAATGTCTGCAGATGTTTTTTTTCCGTCTAATAAAATCATTTCTAGTTTGTTGTGTTGTTGTCTAGTTGTTGTGTATTATGTAAATTAAAAAAAGATAAACGTGTGTTTATCTTTTTTAATATTTTTACTTCATTCCTTTCATCATTTGCATCATCTTTTTGCCGCCGCCGCCTTGCATCATCTTCATCATTTTACTCATTTGGTTAAATTGCTTCATTAGCTGGTTTACTTCATTAACCGAAGTTCCAGAACCTTTTGCAATTCTCTTTTTTCTACTGGCGTTTATTGTTGTTGGTGTGCTTCTTTCTTCCGGTGTCATAGAATGAATAATAGCTTCGATACCTTTAAAAGCATCATCGTCTATATCTACATCTTTCATAGCTTTACCAGCTCCAGGAATCATACCAACTAAATCTTTCATGCTACCCATTTTTTTGATTTGTTGAATCTGACTTAAAAAGTCATCAAAACCAAATTGATTTTTAGCAATCTTTTTCTGTAATTTTCTAGCTTCTTCTTCATCGTATTGGTCTTGTGCTCTTTCAACTAAAGAAACAACATCTCCCATCCCTAAAATACGATCTGCCATTCTATCTGGATGGAATACATCTATTGCGTCCATTTTTTCTCCAGTACCAATAAACTTAATTGGTTTATCAACAACAGATTTAATAGATAATGCAGCTCCACCACGAGTATCTCCATCTAATTTTGTAAGAACAACTCCATCAAAATTTAAGATATCATTAAAAGCTTTTGCAGTATTTACTGCATCTTGCCCTGTCATAGAATCTACCACGAATAAAGTTTCTTGTGGACTTACAGCTTTATGAATGTTAGAAATTTCATTCATCATCTCTGTATCCACGGCTAAACGACCAGCAGTATCAATAATAACTACGTTTTTACCGTTTGCTTTTGCATGTTTTATAGCATTTTGTGAAATTTCAACAGGATTATTGTTTCCAACTTCTGCATACACCTCAACACCAATTTGTTCTCCAACAACTTGTAATTGATTTATTGCAGCAGGTCTATAAACATCACAACCAACTAATAAAACTTGTTTAGATTTTTTATCTTTAAGAAAGTTTGCTAATTTTCCTGAAAAAGTAGTTTTACCAGAACCTTGTAAACCAGACATTAAAATTACAGTTGGCGAACCACCTAAATTAACACCTACAGTTTCTCCACCCATTAATTCTGTTAGTTCATCTTTAACTAACTTTACCATTAATTGACCTGGGTTTAACGTAGTTAAAACGTCTTGCCCTAATGCTTTGGTTTGAACTCTTTTGGTAAATTCTTTGGCAATTTTAAAGTTAACATCGGCGTCTAACAACGCTCTTCTAACTTCTTTTAATGTTTCTGCAACATTAACCTCTGTAATTTTACCATGACCTTTTAAGGTGTGTAAAGCTTTATCTAATTTATCGCTTAAATTATTAAACATAATTCGTCTTCTTTTTTAGGAAGCACAAATATATGAATTAGAATAGTTTTTTATTGAATCAGAATTAGAAAATATGTAGTTAAAGATATTTATTAATTGATTTGAGATCAATTAAAGGTAAATAGGTTAATAAAAACGAAGTTTCTTATTAAAATCTTGAATAATATGAATTTAAACTTATGATCTTATTTTTATCACGAAGTAAAATTCGATATTTTATACCTACTAAGGTTAGCAATAAGTCTCTTCACCATAATGCATTATTAATATTTTGGTATGATGTTCTGTGTGATATGCTGTCCACATTATAATTTCTCTAATAGTCATTTTACCCATTAATGGATGCGGAAGTACCAATGTGTCTAAATTAACATCACTAATTTTTTTGAGTTTAAATTGTAGTTTTTTACTATGTATTTGCAGTTTTGTTAATAGACGTTCTCTATCTTTTAATAATGTTTTTTTTAACTTTTGATTGTATTTCTTTGTTTTATCTTTATTGTCAAGTAATTTTTGATGGTACTTGCTTACAATCGTTTTGTAATCTATAGGTTCTCTATTACACAATCCAAATTTGTATTTTAAAAAAAAACGAGGATAACTTAAAGCGTTATTTAAAAGTTGTAAGCTATTTACTAAGTGAAGTATTTGTTGTCCTACAGTCCATTTTCCATCGGGACCTTTTTCCCAGTTGTCATTTGGTTGATCTTCTAACCATTTAAATAAAGTATTGTGATTTTCCTCTAATAAATCTGCAATTTCCTCTTTTTCCATCAAAAATAAATTATCTAAGTAAGATACAAAAAAATACGTTATAAACTGTTGAGGCTTAATATGAATTTTAGTGTTTTTTAAGTGTGAATGGTTGTTTACTTCAGCGAATACTCTCTCGTATTCCACAATAATAGATATCCTGAAAACTGCAAATGGTTATAGCAGAATTAGCAAGTAAATTCGCTTTATAATAAGATAAAGTGTTTCGTTTTCTTCTTAATTAATTTTTTCAAGAGTTAGCATAGTTCCTTCAGGTAGTATGGTTAAACTATCTAGAGTTCCACGATCACTTTCGTAAACTCTACCTTGAACTCCAATTTTATCATTTGCAATTAAATCTAAAATTTTTACCATCGTTACCGTACTTTTATTTACCAAATTACTTGTTTGATAACTATAAGCTATTGTATTATTTACCGATATCGTATTTTTTGTGAGTTGAAATTCTCCTCCAACTCGAACATTATTTATTACTTCGGATGTAATTCTGTATGTAATTTTATATCTACCTGTGTTAAGTGCAATAATTCCATCTGTAGTATTAGTGTAATCTGAAGAGTTGGGAGTAAAATCTTGAGATTGAAATTTGATTGTTGTAAAATTGGAAGATTCTGCAATTGTTTGTATTGCATTTGGGTAGCGTTCGCTTACTGTAGGTGTATAAAAATTTTTTGGTATATATTGAGATGAAGTATTATCATAAACTAATGTTTGTCCGTTTGTTGGAGGTATGTTCGAAACATCTATGTTTTGTATTTTTATAACGGTGGATGCTGCTAAGGTTCCTGAAATATCACCTGTAATTTTTAATGCTGATAAATCTGTTTGTTTTGTTGTTTCAGCATCATTTTCTAATGAAATCTCTAAATTTTTTCCATCTATATTTAAAGTATAAATATCAATTTTTTGAGTATCCGTATTTATAGTTGAAGCATCTATCCAATTTGTTCCAGTATTAGTTGCTGATAAAATTTGTCCAGTAATACCTGTAGAATTATTTTTATCCTTAATACGACCATCTAATTTTAGGGTTTCTTTTATAGTTACAGTTGTTGTGTTTGCTATTTCATCAATATTGAGAGCTTCTATACCACCAACTGAAAAGCTGATTTCATCTGCGACTGGGCTGTACATTCCTGTATCTATATCATTTTTAAATCTGTATGATGGTCTACCCATAGTACCATCAGAATTTAAAATGCCTTCCGTTCTCATGGCTCCTGTAACATGGAACTTATTTGTAGGTGAACTTGTCCCTATACCCAGCCTATTATTGGTGCTATCCCAGAATAATTGAGTATTGTCTTCTGTAGGTATACCTGTAGCACTTGCAAAAAATACAGATCCTTCGGTAGCTGTTGGAGATAATTTTTCCCAAGAAGTGCCATTATAAATTTTAATAGTAGTGGGTGAGGAGGAAGTATCAAACCAAATATCGTTTTCTACTGGGTTTGAATTACTCGTGTTAGAAGTTGTAACTGTATTATTTCTTATTTTAAGTATAGTTCCTTTGTTATTGATAACGCTAACTTCTTGTGCATACAAACTAGCTACTAATAGTAGTAAAAAAGTTATGATATGTTGCTTTAGAAATTGCTGCATTTTTATTTATAAAATAGAGTTATAAAGTCAAAAAAATAAGAAAGTTGATTTTGAAAATAAGAGTTGTATTCTTTTATGAATAGTAATATTATGGCTTGTAATTTTACAAACCATAATTTATAAAGATGCTATTTTTACTTAATAAAGTGTACTTCAAAAACATCTCCAGTATAAGCAGTACCGCCTAATGAAGCAACAACTATGTTTACTTCATTAACGTTAGTAATTGTGTAATCTGTACCAGATCTTAATTTTGCTCCATTTCTATACACAGATACACGATTAACGTTTGTAGTTGCTAAAATACCAACAGCATCCACAGTAAAGTCAGTTGTTACATCTGCAGTCAATTCTGTTTCATCCCATAGAACATCAATGAAATTAGTCATTAAAAGTTTTTTTGTTTCACCAGTAGCTTCATCCCTAACTAATAATGAATATCCTGTAGTGTCAAAAGCTGTTGCAGCTGAGTTTTCAGCATCACCAGCGGTTGTGTCAATTCCATCAATTCCTGTAATAGCAAAAATAGCTCCTGATGCGTCTATATAAGTATCATCTGTTAAAGTACCACCCAATTGCCAGGTTGTAATTACACCTCCATCTGGTGCGGTGTCCGTAAAAATTGTTACGCCATTACTAGATTGTAAATACTTAATTGTACCCTTATTATCAATAACTTTTATAGATCCGCCAGCCTCACCTAAAACGGTATTTGCTTGTTTTGTAAAATCGGTTGCAGCATTAGTTGAGGTTTCTGTTCTTTGGGCATTTATGGTGCTACTCGCCATAATTATAATACCTAATATTGTTGATTTTAAATAATTCGTTTTCATAGTTTTCATTTTTAATTAATTTAATTGTTATTTTTCTTTTTTAATTGTTTTTATTCATAGGCTTTTCAGTTTTTTATGAGTGATGTATTAATATAGTTGGACTATTCTAACTTTATCATCTTGGTAACATTTCGCTTCTTGTTCTAGTTTTATAGTTGTATTGTTAATTGCAATAAAATTGATGCGAACACCGTTTCTAAATACATCTATTTTATCAGAATTTGTAATGTTGAGGGGAGTGGTAAATTCTAATTGACCATCAGAAGCAATAATAATTACTTGTTTTTTTTGATGGAGAGTAGAATTAGGTTTTTGTCTTAAAACACCTGTACTTTTATCCATAACGACTATTTGATCTTCAGTATTTGTGCTTTCTTGCAATCCTGCAAAGGCAAATGTGTTTGTTGCACTTGTGGTAATTAAAGTTGGTTCTATTAAAATACCACCTAATTTTATTTTATTGTCTCTTGTGTAAAGGCCATTTTCAGCTTTCATATTTCTTAATGAAACCCATTGAGTACCATCATATACTTCTAAACAATTACAAGTCTGATTCCAAACTTGATCTCCAGTTACAGGTTTTTTGAATTGAGCATCTCTAAAGCTATCATTACCCACTACTATAAGTCCAAATTCATTAGTAGGATCAAAATCATTATTAATAGGTGTCCATTTTATATCATCCCAAATCATTAATGATGGGGAGTTATTTATACCATAATCTGTAAGCCAAATGATATCTCCTAATTGATAAGGAGGAGATAAGTCTCCTAAAGAACTTACTATTTTTATGTTCCCATTTCTATTCTCACTACCACGATCAGGTTGAGGTATGTATAATATTTTTTGACTGTCTAAAAAGACAAAACCGTCGTTATCATTTAGAATATTTAGTTCAACATTTAAATATTTTAATTTTCCATCCCAATTAATATCATAAAATGTATTACTTATGGGTATTCCTTCGCCTACAATAAGAGAAACCATGCCGTTTTTATCTGTACTAATTGTATGTTCTTCTATATATTCTACAGAGGTTTCATTTGATATAGTAAAACGTAGGATAATTTCTTCTAGACCTAAAGTAACTTTATTCTCTAATACGTTTGTTCCAGGAATCTGAATTTCTTCGTTATTTAAAATTAGCGCCTGATAATTAAAACCAGGTGTTTGACCAAACAGAAAAGTGTTTGTTAGTAAAAATAAAAAGAGCCGTATTTTATGTGAAAATTTCATATTTATTTTTTAGAACCTTCTGTTATTTAATCTTAAAATATAGAATAACAATCCAAATGAAAATGCCTTGGTGTGAAATGAATATGCTTCTTCTATATTACTGTCTTTGTTTTTTTCTTTAAAACTATCAGCTACATTATATTTTACATAAGTAGATAGATTGTCATGAATAACATACTCTACACTTATTCCTATGTGTATTCTAATTAAATTTTTGTCAAAAGTATTTTCCTTGTATAAATTTACTGTATTATCTTTATATGTTCTTGTGCCTGAAATAAGCCAATCGTAAGAAATATGTGTGTGTACCTGTACTTTTAATCGCCTTTCATTAACAAATGCAAAGTTTATCCCTGGTTTTAAGGTTAAATAACTTAAATCATACGTTGTTGGTGTGCTGATCTTACCAGAATAAAAACCAGTATTAATTTTATATTTGTTGTATCCAAGTCCTATATCCCAAGTAAATCGTTCTTCATATAACGCAAATCTAAAACCGCTTTCAATGAAAAAATCTTGTGCTTTTGAGTAACTTAAATCTAAAGTGTTATTTCCTAAATTATTTACATAATCTTTAAAATAGGCATTTTCAAACCCAGTTTCTAAATAGACCTGTTGTGCTTTTGTTGTATTATTTATGAAAATAAATACAGCAGTCATAATTATAATATTTGAGATATTTTTCCACATCCCTTATTCTGTTTTTAGTATTTTTTCTGTAAACGTATTATTACCGCTTTGTATGCGTATAATATAAGTACCTATACTATAATTTTTTAACGGGATAAGTAAATTGTCTGTAGAGGAATATTCTTTTTTTAAGATGATTTTCCTAGTAACATCATATATGTGTATATGAATTTTATGCTTAGTTTCTTTGGAGAAATTGAGTGTTAGATATTCTATAAAAGGATTTGGAGAAATGACAAGGCGAAGGGATTTATCAATAATATCCTTGTCAGAGTTATTGATGTTAAATATTTTACTATTATTTAAAAAACCTTGTTGTACATCTATTTTACCAGTGCTTTTTGTGCCAATAATACTAGATTGACCAATGCTTTGTAAAACTGTATACCTTATTACATTGTTAGAAATAGGGTATACAGATGCACTACCTACTGTAGATATTGTAGGTTTTAAAAGAGTTTGTTTTGTTTGTTGAGAATGCGTTTCAATTACAAGTAAAACAAGTATTATGAAAAGTAGTTCTTTAATCAATGAATTTCTTTTTAATTATAATGCAGTTTTTTCTTAAATATATGCATTTTTAACAAGAAATTAACTTTAATTTGATTTTTTGTTTATAATTATCGTTTATTTAGTTATGAATTTTAAGGCGTCTCCATTAATACAATGACGTTTTCCAGTGGTGTTTTTAGGGCCATCATCAAAAGAATGACCTAAGTGACCTCCACAAGTATTGCATTTTAATTCTGTTCTTGCATAACCAATTTTATAATCTACATCTAACTCAACATTTTTCTTTATTGCTCGGTCAAAAGAAGGCCAACCAGAACCAGAATCATATTTGTATTCAGATTTATAAAGAGGTGTTTCACAAGCAGCACAAACGTAAGTTCCTTTTGTTTTGTTTGTGTTAAAAGAACTCGAAAAAGGTTTTTCGGTACCTGCTTCTCGTAATATATAATACTGTTTAGCTGTTAATTCTTTTTTCCATTGAGTATTTGTTTTTTCAATGGTGTATGTTTTTTTTTCTTTGGATGATGTTTGAGCTATACCATTACAGCTAATCATTAAAATAACAACTAGTAAAGAGAAAATATTTTTCATAAATTTTAAATGTTTTTAAGTTAGACGAAAACTTTGTGACATAATTACAGATTTAACTTTCGGCAATAAATTATTTTTTTGATTAAGATAGAATATGTAATTTTATAGAATTGTAAATAATCAACCAATAGTGACAATTTAGAAATAGATGTGTCTTATTAATTAGTGATCATAAAAAATAAATAGATGAAAAAAATAGCAGTTTTACTTTTAACAGTTTTACTTTTCGTAGAATGTAGTACCGTACCAATTACGGGGAGAAGTCGTGTCAATTTTGTAAGTGATGCACAAGTGTTACCTACTAGTTTTGCTCAATACAGTACTTTTTTAGAAGAAAATAAATTATCTACAAATACTGCAATGTCTAACCAAATTAAAAATGTTGGTAAAAATATTTCTGCAGCGGTAGATCGTTTTATGCGAGCAAATAATATGAGCTCAGAAGCAGATTCTTATAGATGGGAATTTAATTTAGTAGATGATGAAACTGTAAATGCTTGGTGTATGCCAGGAGGAAAAGTTGTTTTTTACACTGGTATTATGCCAATTTGTGCTAATGAAAATGGAGTTGCTGCAGTAATGGGGCACGAAGTTGCACATGCTTTTGCTAAACACGGACAAGAAAGAATGTCTCAAGGACAATTACAACAATTAGGTGGTGTTGCCGTAGCGTTGGGTACTTCTGGTAAAAGTGACGAATCTCAACAATTATGGAATACTGCATTTGGTGTTACTACTGGTTTAGGAATGTTAAAATTCAGTAGAGTTCATGAGCAGGAAGCAGACAGGTTAGGTTTGGTTTTTATGATTATGGCAGGTTATGATGGAAGGGAAGCTGCTGAGGTTTGGGTAAGAATGAGTAACTTATCTAACGGAAGTTCTCAACCAGAAATTTTAAGTACACACCCTTCTAATGAATCTAGAATACAAGATTTAAGAAATTATTTACCAACGGCTAAAAAATATGCAGCAGAGTACAACGCCAAGTAAAAGATATAAATAAAAAATAAGGAAACAAATAGATTTCCTATATTGTAACCGTTCAAAAAAAGATGTTTTTTTGAACGGTTTTTTTATAAAATAGATTTTATGTTAAAAATTGGAGATAAAAAATTAATTAATGCTTGGGCATTTTATGATTGGGCAAACTCGGTATATTCTTTAGTAATTAGTACTGCTGTTTTTCCAATTTATTACGCAGGCTTAACGGCTTCGGAAGGTTTTGCAAATGCAGAAGGGAAAATTACTTTTTTAGACACACTTTGGAATCCGACAACCTTGTATAATTATGCAATGGCATTTTCTTTTTTAGTAGTGGCTTTTATATCCCCTATGCTTTCTGGTATTGCAGATTATGCTGGTAATAAAAAGAAATTTTTAAAAGGTTTCTGTTTATTAGGCGCGCTATCTGTAATGAGTTTATATTTTTTTACAGGAAAAGAAACGCTTTGGGTCGGAATCCTTTTTACCATTTTGGCGAGTATAGGTTTTTGGGGAAGTATCGTATTTTACAATGCGTATTTGCCAGAAGTTGCTTTACCAGAACAACAAGACAATGCAAGTGCAAAAGGCTTTATGTTAGGGTATTTGGGGTCTATTTTATTATTGCTTTTGTGCTTAGTTTTAATAGAAACTGAAGTTTTTGGTTTTTATGATAAACAATTTGGCTCACAATTATCTTTTGTCTTAGTAGGTTTGTGGTGGCTTGGTTTTGCACAAATAACTTATGCTAAATTGCCAAACGAAGAGAAAAAAGAAATCCCAAAAGACAATTATTTTGCGAAAGGATTAAAAGAAATAAAAAAAGTTGCCAAAGAATTATTTGCTTATAGAGAATTAAAGATTTTTTTAATTTCATTCTTTTTATGGAGTATCGGCGTGCAGACTATTATTTTAATGGCAGGTATTTTTGGTACTATTTTAGGTTTAGAAACCTTAAACTTAATTGGTACTATTTTACTAGTTCAGTTTGTAGGGATTTTAGGTGCTTTCTTATTTTCTAGATTGTCAAATAAAATAGGGAATATAAAAACATTAAAAATTACCATTGCTATTTGGGGATTGGTTTGTTTTATAGGATTTAGCTTAACTAAAGACACTCCGAATATAGAAATTTACTTTTATATTTTAGGAGCTTTAATAGGTTTGGTAATGGGAGCTATACAATCTTTAGCAAGATCTACATACTCAAAAATGTTACCAAAAACAGAAGATAATGCGTCCTATTTTAGCTTTTTTGATGTAACAGAAAAAATAGCCTTAGTAGTAGGTATGGTAACTTTCGGAATTTTAAATTCTATGATATCTATACAATCTAGTGTTTTGGCTTTAGCTGTTTTCTTTTTAGCTGCTTTTATTTCTTTAAGTACTATTAAGAAAACAAAATATGTTAAATAAAAAAAGTGCTGAGTTCTAAAACTCAGCACTTTTTTTTTATTTTTAATAAAAAATTATTCAATAGTAATAGCGAAAGTTACTTCTGCATCTGTTTCTCCAGCAGCATTAGAAATATCACCATCTACAACACCTTCACCACTTTTATTTGGCTCATGTATAAGAGAAACTGTTAAGCTTTCTGATCCTGCATCTGTTGTTGTTAATGAAAAATCAATACCAATTGGTGCCCCATTTAAATCTGTATCTATGTACGTTGTAGAAGCTATTTCGTTAGTAAAAGTATAAAAGAATTGGTGATCTACACCTTCTTCTTCAACTTCTAATGTAATATCTTCTGCAGGGTTTTCAGTTTCGTTTAAAACTTTTGTTACTCCTGTATATATGGTGTTAGCAGCTAAATTTCCAGAAATACTAACTTCTGGTTCCGTTGGTCCGTCTCCATCTAAATCTGTACTTTTTAAAGTAATAGTATCACCACCATTTTCAGGAGTTAAAACTAGTGTTACAGTTGTGATTAATTCTTCTTCGTTAACAGCTATTGGGTCATCATCTGAACAAGATGCTGCTAAAACAATAATTGATGCTAATACTAATACGTGTTTAATTGATTTCATAATGTGTGTTTTAATAATTGATTTTTAATAATTAATTTTTAATTGTAAACTATAATTTCTTCCTAAATCATCAGCATAATATCGTAACCTATTTAAGTTGTTTCTATATCTTGTGTTTAATAGATTTGTTACGCCTGCTGAAATTTGTAAATCTGTTTTTTTTGATAACTGAAAAACAGCATCTGTATGTAAATGTAATAGGTGATAACCTGATGGTGTAGAGCTAATGTCTACTAAAGCATCGATATCTTGTGTTGGTAAATAAACAGAAAAGTTGTTATCTGGATAATTGATTTGTTTTAAAACCAATTCACTCTCTAAACGAACTCCTAATTGATGCCATTTTTTATTTCTGTACTCCAAAGAGTTTTTAAAACTTGGAGCAGGAATGTCTATTAAGTCTCTATTTGTTTTTGTTTCGTACCCAAAAGTTAAAGAAGATTTATTATTAAAAGTAAAAGCATCATTAATTTTTTGTTGCCACGTAAAATCGATTCCGTACAAACTTGCATTTGTAGCTCTGTACTCCCAAACAGGAAAAGCACCACGAATTGTTTGTTCTATACCTGTTGGTTCTAAATAAATAAAATTATGAATGTTATTAAAAAATACCTCTGTAGAAATTCTTGTATCGTTAGATTGATAAGTGTACGTAGCAGAAACTCTATTTGAAACTTCTTGTTGTAAATCTAAATCTCCCAATTCAATTCTTGAAGCAGAATGATGTAAACCGTCACTAAATAGTTCTGATGCATTTGGTGCCCTACTAGATAAACCATAATTAAATAAGACCGCATTTTTATCATTTACTTGATAAACAATTCCTGCGGAAGCAGATACATTATGAAAAGTTAATTTTGGATTTACTAACCATTGTGTGGTAAAATCTCCAATAATTAAATCGTTAAATTCTGTATCGTAACCTCTTTCTGTCCATCTACTTTTTAAGTAGAATTTTTTTGCATCTATATAATTATAATCATATCTAACACCAATATTTGCTGTTGTATTATCACTTAAAGTAAAATTACCAATAGCAAAAATTCCGGCATCAATTTTATCATAATCTGGTATTAATCTTCTAACACCCGTTAAAGGATTTGCAAAATTATTTTGGTAACCTGCTTTAATTCCAACTTTATAAGTTTGATCTAGATTGTTGTTAAAATCAAAAGAAGAACTTATTGAATGTGTTGTTAAATCTAAATCAATAGCAGCTTTATCTTTATCGTCTCCAACTCTTATATCAAACTCAAAACGTTGATTTTTTTGAAAATCGTATTGAATATCAAGTTTACCTAAGTTTTTAAATCTTTTGTAATAACTGGCTTTAATTATATGATGATTTACTTTTTGTTTCGGTGCGTTAATATCATAACTAAAATCCTCTATAATTAGAGGTTCTTTGTTGTTTATAGCGCTTACCAAATCGTCTAGGTTACCAATGTGAGATGCTTTTAAAATACCAATGTTATTGTTTACAAAACTATAATCAACAGTAAATCCACTTTCGTACTTTTTTAATCCACTTTGTATAGAAAAAGCAGTAGAACTTAAACCTGTATTTGTTAAATTATAATCTGGACTATTAAAGTCTCCAAACCTTTTTAAAGTAGTTTTAGCATTTACAAACCAACCTTTTTTAGAGGTTTTAGTAATACTACTATGTAAATTACCACCACGTCCGTTACTTTGTAAACCTACAATGGTTTTACCAAAAAGACTGTCTTTTAAAACATACTTTGTTGGTTCTAAAACAATAACACCACCAATAGCATCGCCACCAAATTCTAAAGAATTAGCACCTTTAACCACTGTAATTTTATCGGCATTATTTATATCAATATTAGGTGCATGTTCTATACCCCAATCTTGATCCTGTAATCTAACACCGTTTGTCATTACAATTATTCTACTACTGTGTAAACCGTTTATTACGGGTTTTACAATAGAATTTCCGGTATTAATAGAAGAAACTCCTGCAACATTGTTTAAAGCATCACCCAAACTTTTACCACTATATTCTTCAATAGTTTTGTTATCTATTTCAGTGGTTTGTGTAGTATTAGATGTTACGTTATGTGTAGATGTTATTACTACCTCCTCTAGATCTTCTATATGGTGTTCTAGAGTGAAGTCTTTAAACGTATCTCTGTTTAAGTTTATCGTAACTTTTTTAGTCTCACATGATATATGTTCTATTGTCAAAGTAATTTTTCCTTCGCATAAATTTTTAAACTCAAACAAACCATCAAAATCAGTTATGGCATATTTATTTGAATTTTCAATTTTTAAGGAAGCTCCAACAATAGGCGTACTATCATGAAAATCCGTAATTTTTCCTTTAAAAGAAATTTGGCAATCTTGTGCAAGTGCAGATGTAGTTATACACATTGCAAATACAAATTTACAAAGTAATTTTATCATTTTTTATTTTCATAATTTAAATTAAATAATCCTAATTTAAATACCTACAGGCGGGCCTCTTAATGAAAACGATAAATGATAATGATTTTTTAAGAAATTATATTGTAACCTATTATTAGTATAAATAGGAGTGTTTAACTTAATGTTAAAGAGGTTTTCAGTTAAGAGAGAATTGTTTGTTTGATAAACATCTAACTTACAATCAACGTCTTTTTTATGAATATGATTTTCAACTTTAGAAATGCAAACACCGTGTTCATGGTTGCTAAACGCATGAGCAGAAAGTGTAAAAATTGGCAATAGGAATATTACCAACATTAAGATACCAATATATTTATTTAGCTGTTTGATATTACTTTTGTTTCTATGGTTGATATATCTAAAATAATGGGTGCAAATTACAACTATCCTATTGGATAACTAATTTCATTTTGTTAAAAAAAACTATATAAATTAAATTACATATGACGACGTAGATATTCTAAGACAGCGTTTGTTTTAAGTTGGTCGTTTTTTACAGTATGGAATTACAGGAATAATAATTTTATTTCACCTTATAAATAGTACCATCTGTAGCAAATTTACTAAAGCCAATTTTTGCAGAAAAACTAAAAGAACTATCTGTTACTTTTGTAATTTGAACATAAATAGGTTCTTTATCAATTTCCTTTTTTGGAGATTTCATCTTTAATGTATAGAAGAAATTATTTTTCCATTTGATATATAATGTATCAATATGTTTTATCTTTTTTTCTCCATAAGTACTATCATTAGAGATGCTTATAATTTTATCATACTCTTCAATTTGAAGACTATCTTTTCTAGTGATTGTTGTTTTACTATATCCATCTCCTGCAGGGATCTCAAAAACACCTTTTTTAAAGCGATCTGAGTTATCTTTTAAATCTGACTGACAAGAGAAAAATATAATACTGAATAAAACCAAGAAACAAGATACAAAAGGATACTGTTTTTTAGCATCCTTTTGTCTTGATTCTTGATTCTTGTTTCTTGGTTCTATTTTTAACATAGCTTATATACCTGTATAATTACTTGGTGTAATTGCTTTTAATTCTTCTTTAATTTCTAATGAAACTTCTAAAGTATCAATAAAGTCTGCAATAGATTTTTGGTTGATTTTAGCATTCGTTCTCGTCAATCCTTTTAATGCTTCATAAGGATTAGGATATGCTTCACGTCTTAAAATAGTCTGAATTGCTTCTGCAACAACTGCCCAATTGTTTTCTAAATCTTGTGCAAACTTTTCTTTGTTTAACAATAATTTATTCAATCCTTTTAAGGTAGATGTAAATGCAATAATTGTATGACCAAATGGTACACCAACATTACGTAAAACAGTACTATCAGTTAAATCACGTTGTAAACGAGATACTGGTAATTTAGCAGAAAGATGTTCAAAAATTGCATTTGCCAAACCTAAGTTTCCTTCAGAATTTTCAAAATCGATAGGATTTACTTTATGTGGCATTGCAGAAGACCCCACTTCACCTGCTTTAATTTTTTGTTTAAAATAATCTGTAGAAACATAGGTCCAGAAATCTCTATCTAAATCTAAAATAATAGTGTTTATACGTTTTAAATTATCAAATAAAGCAGCTAAATGATCGTAATGTTCTATTTGAGTTGTAGGAAAAGAGTGGTGTAAACCTAATTTTCCTTGTACAAAAGTACTTCCAAATTCTTTCCAATCTATACTTGGGTATGCAACTTTATGTGCGTTATAATTACCTGTTGCTCCACCAAATTTTGCAGCACTTGGTATGTCATTTAATAAGTTGAATTGTGCTTTTAAACGTACCACAAAAACTTCTATTTCTTTTCCTAATCTTGTTGGAGATGCTGGCTGACCATGTGTTCTTGCCAACATAGAAATGTCTTTCCACTCAATAACTAATTCTTGTAACTTTTCTAAAAGCCCAGTATAATGAGGTACATAAACATCGTTCATTGCTTCTTTAATAGAAAGCGGAACAGCGGTGTTGTTGATATCTTGAGAAGTTAATCCAAAATGGATAAACTCTTTATGTGCTTGTAAACCTAAGGCATCAAACTTTTCTTTGATAAAATATTCAACAGCTTTTACATCATGGTTTGTAATGCTTTCAATATCTTTTATTTTCTGAGCATCTTCAGCAGTAAAATCAATATAAATTTTACGTAAATCATCAAATAAATCGTTGTTAAAATCTGATAATTGAGGTAAAGGAATTTCGCACAAAGCAATAAAATATTCAATTTCTACACGAACTCTGTATTTTATTAAGGCTTCTTCCGAAAAATAATCTGATAATTTTGATATTTTACCTCTATAGCGACCATCAATAGGAGAGATGGCATTTAATTGTGTTAATTCCATTTTTTAGTTATGTTGTTAACTGCAAAAATAGTGAATTTAGCAGATTTATAAAGTAGATTTTCTATGTTTTTCTATCAATTCTAAAATGAATCTTCCACGAGCTTTACCCCCCTTACTTTCATGTATAATTTTAGTTTGAATTAAGTGTTTTAATTCAGGATGAATCCACTCTTTTTCTAATCCGAAATAGTACAAAGTAGTCATTGTATAAGCTCTTACTGCAATTTTTTGTGGTGTAATTAACCAATCGAAACCTGTTTCGACAATACTGTTTATATGGTTTTTTGTCAGTTTTTTTTGTACAATGTTTTCTGTTTTAGAGTAATAAGCAGTCGCTAAATGTTCACAAATTTTAGCACATGGTCTAATGGCACTATCAAATTTTAAGGTTTTAATTTTTAGAGTGAATTCATCTAAATGAGGTAAAATCCACTCTAAATGATGATGTGTACAAATCCATTCTAAAATCCAAGCAGCCTTTATAGATACTTTATTTTCGGTATCAAAAGTAATAGTAACCAGTTCTTTAAATAGTTGTGGGGTTTCTATAATAATATTGGCAACTCTTTGTCTGTTTTCCCTTTTAGGGTTTTCCATGTTGTGGAGTTGTTCGGTTACGAAAAGTAAATTTGATTTTGACACGATTAATGTATCTTTGTTTTAAAATTATATTTAATGATAAAGATAAAAAGACTGTTTTTTATTTTACTGTTTTTCGCTTGTTTTTTTACAAGTGAAGATTTTAATGGACAAAAAATTAATCAAGTAAATGCTAATAACCAAAGGGTAGGTGTTTGGAAAAAGTATTATTCTAATAAACGAATACGCTATGTTGGTCAATTTAGAAACGGAAAAGAGATAGGTGTTTTTAAGTTCTACGACATTACAAGTTCGAGACATCCTGTGATTATTAAAAAATTCTACGAAAACTCAGATTCTCTATATGTTCAATTTTTTACTCTAAAAGGAAAAATAGAAACAGAAGGTGTTCTAAAAGGCAGAAAACGAGTAGGTAATTGGAAATATTTTTATCCTGATGGTATAATTATGTCGGAAGAAAATTATAAAAATGGAAAATTACATGGATCACAAATAATTTATTATCAAGATGGTCAAGTTACAGAATTTGCTACTTACAAAAACGGATTGTTAAACGGTATTGTTAGTAAATACTCTAATAAAGGAGTTTTAATTGAAGAGGTTACGTATGAAAACGGTGCTTTAAATGGCTTAGCAAAATATTTTGAATTAGACGGTGTTTTAAAAGAAACTGGAAATTATAAAAACGGATTAAGAGTAGGTAATTGGGAGTATTATATGGATGGAGAAGTGTCTTCAGAAAAAGAAATTAGAAAGAAAAACACGTTTTCTCGTAAAAAAGAAGATTAATTCTCGGTTTGTTCCGTGTATTGTTAAAAAGAACTTGTTATATAAAACAAAACAATGGCTTTATCAATTCTTTCAATCTGTTAAAACCATTTCTAATGTGTACCTTTGCATCCTCAAAAATTAAAAATGAAACGAGTAGTTGTTGGTCTTTCTGGTGGTGTAGATAGTAGTGTTACTGCACATTTATTAAAGGAACAAGGGTATGATGTAATTGGGCTATTTATGAAAAATTGGCACGATGATTCTGTCACTATTTCTAATGAATGTCCTTGGTTAGAAGATTCTAATGATGCAATGATTGTTGCAGAAAAATTAGGGATTCCTTTTCAGGTAGTAGATTTAAGTGCGCAATATAAAGAACGTATTGTAGATTATATGTTCGATGAATATTCTAAGGGTAGAACACCAAATCCAGATGTACTTTGTAACCGAGAAATTAAGTTTGATGTTTTTATGGACATCGCTTTAAAATTGGGTGCAGATTATGTGGCTACAGGTCATTATTGTAGAAAAGGTGAAGAAATTATAGACGGAAAACCAGTTTATAAATTATTGGCTGGTAAGGATAATAATAAAGATCAGTCTTATTTTTTATGTCAATTATCTCAAGAACAATTAACAAAAGCATTGTTTCCTATTGGTGAATTAACAAAACCAGAAGTTAGGGAAATAGCAAAAGAAGCAGATTTAATTACTGCAGAAAAGAAAGATTCGCAAGGTTTATGTTTTATTGGTAAAGTACGTTTGCCAGAATTTTTACAACAAAAACTACAACCTAAAGAAGGAGTTATTGTTACGATTCCAACGGATTTTGAGCAATACACTAAACAGGCTCCTACTTTTGAAAACAAAGAAGAAGAATTAAAATATTACGCTACCAAATTTACTTACAATAAAGAAGATGGTAAAGTGGTTGGTAAGCATCAAGGAGCACATTATTTTACAAAAGGACAACGTAAAGGTTTAAATGTTGGTGGTACAAAAGAAGGTTTATATGTGATAGAAACCGATGTTGTAGAAAATGTAATTTATACAGGAGAAGGTAAAAATCACCCAGGATTGTACAGAAATGTATTGTTCGTTTCTAATGAAGAAATGCATTGGATTCGTGAAGATTTAACTTTAAAAGTTGGAGAAACTATGCAGGTCGATGCAAGAATTAGATACAGACAACCTTTAGAAAATGCTATTTTACACAAAGTAGAATCTGGCTTGTATGTGGAGTTCGAAAACAAACAATCTGCCATACAAGAAGGTCAATTTGTAGCTTGGTATAAAGAGGAAGAGTTATTAGGCTCTGGAGTTATCTCTTAAAATATTTATAAAAATCATAAAAAAGTAGTAATTTCGGAGTATGAAGAAATTACTACTTTTTTTATGTCTAATGATTTTTTTAAAAGTTGATGCACAAGAAGATGCTTGGCTTTTTATTAAAGATAAACCTCAAGAAACTAGTTTTTTAGAAAACCCTATTTCAATGCTTACTCAAAGAGCGTTAGATAGAAGATCTAGACTCAATATTCCTTTAGATTCTAAAGATGTTCCTGTTGATGAAGCGTATTATAATCAACTTAATAATGATGAAACAGTTACTGTTTTAGGTAAATCTAAATGGTTAAACGCTATTCATGTTCAAGGAGAAGTTGCAGATATAAATACTTTAATTACTAATTATAGTTTTATAGCATCTGTAGAATTTGCTAATAAATCATTGAATCTAAATGGTAAATCAAAAGGAAAAACAATAACTCCAAATCATTATAATAAGTTGAATGAAACGCTTACTGATTTTAATTATGGTGATGCAGATAATCAAATTAAAATGTTAAAGGGAGATTATTTGCATCAACAAGAATTAACTGGCGAAGGACAAATAATAGCAATTATAGATGCAGGGTTTCCTAATGTAAATACCTTAGATGCTTTTAGTAGAATAAGAGATAACAATCAAATTTTAGGAGGCTATAATTTTGCTGATAGAAATGATAACTATTATACAAGAAGTAGCCATGGAACGCATGTTTTGTCTTCAATTGCTGCGTATATTAAAGATGAATATGTTGGTACGGCTCCAGATGCAAAATTTTATTTATTTATATCAGAAATTTCAGAAACGGAAACTGTTTTAGAAGAGACTTTATGGGTAGAAGCAGCAGAACGAGCAGATAGTTTGGGGGTAGACGTAATTAACACCTCTTTAGGCTATACTACGTATGACAATCCTAATCACAACCACACCTACGCAGATATGGATGGTAAAACCACTTTTATTTCTAGAGGAGCAGAAATTGGTGCTTCACGTGGTTTGCTTTTGGTAAATGCGGTTGGTAATGACGGAACTAATTCTTGGAAATATATGGGAGCACCAGCAGACGCCCCTTCTGTGATTTCGGTTGGAGCGGTAAATTCTTCAGGAAATATTGCAAGTTTTAGTTCTTTCGGACCAACATCCGACGGACGAATAAAACCAGAGATTTTAGCAAAGGGAGCAAGTGCAGCTATAATTAATTATTCTACAGGTGCTATTACAACTTCTAGCGGAACGTCTTTTTCATCACCCATAATGGCAGGTCTAATTGCTTGTTTAAATCAGAATGAAGGATTTCTTTTAAAATCATCCTTAAAAAAATCTGGTGAAAATTATAATGATTATTTAAAAACTGCTATTTACGAATCTGCGGATAAATTTAATAACCCTACGGACCAGCATGGTTATGGAATTCCTAACTTTGAAATAGCATTGAATAGTTATATTGCTAGTTTATCTTTATTAAAAGATGAAGTTATCAATTTAAAGATTTCTCCAAACCCTGTTCAAGATCGTTTTACTATTTCTACTGATAATTTTGAGGATCTGTCAATTCAAATTTATACCATTTTAGGTGAAAAAGTATTTGAAAAAGCAGCAGTAACTTCCAAAAATATTGATATTTCGTTTTTGAATACAGGTATTTATTTGTTGAAAATATTAAAAGGAAATCAGCAAAAAAATATTAAAATTATAAAACAATAATGACTAATAAAATAACAACTCTTTTCAATATAAAATACCCGATTGTACAAGGAGGCATGATTTGGGTTTCTGGATGGAAATTAGCTTCAGCAGTTTCTAATGCAGGTGGTTTAGGTTTAATTGGTGCAGGTTCTATGTATCCAGATGTTTTAAGAGAACACATTATTAAATGTAAAAAAGCAACTTCAAAGCCTTTTGGTGTAAATGTACCAATGCTGTATCCAGATATTGAAAAAATAATGGATATTATTGTAGAAGAAGGCGTAAAGATTGTTTTTACTTCTGCAGGAAATCCAAAAACTTGGACGTCCTTTTTAAAGGAGAAAGGAGTTACGGTTGTACATGTTGTAAGTTCTGTTAAGTTTGCTTTAAAAGCAGAAGTGGCAGGTGTAGATGCTGTTGTTTGTGAAGGTTTTGAGGCAGGCGGACATAATGGGAGGGAAGAAACAACTACTTTTACTTTAATACCAATGGTAAAAGAGCAAGTTAAAATACCTGTAATTGCGGCTGGTGGAATAGGAACCGGAAGAGGGATGTTGGCGGCTATGGTTTTAGGTGCAGATGGTGTACAGATAGGAAGTAGGTTTGCTGCAACGTTAGAGTCTTCTGCTCATATTAATTTTAAAAATACCATTGTTACCGTTAAAGACGGAGACACACAGTTAACGTTAAAAGAATTAGCACCAGTTCGTTTGGTGAAAAATAAATTTTATAATGATGTACAAGAATTATATAAACAGAACCCAACTAAAGAAAATTTAATAGAATTATTAGGTAGAGCAAGATCTAAAAAAGGAATGTTTGAGGGAGATTTAGATGAAGGTGAGTTAGAAATTGGTCAAATTGCTGGTTTAATTCATGAAATAAAACCAGTAAAAGACGTTCTAAAAGAGATTGTTGATGAATTTAATGTAGTTAAATCACTAGTAATTAGTGTTTAGTGTTGCCGTTTTAAAAAAAACTTAATTATTTTGATAGGATTGTTAATTTTTGGCATTACATTTGCAATTCAATAAACGTTGTTAGGAATTAATTTAACAACACAATATTTTTTTATTATGAATAAAGGTACCGTAAAATTTTTCAATGAATCTAAAGGATTTGGATTTATCACTGAAGAAGGATCAAACAAAGAACATTTTGTACATGTTTCAGGATTAATCGATGAGATTCGTGAAAACGATGAGGTTGAATTCGACTTACAAGATGGAAAAAAAGGATTAAACGCAGTAAACGTAAGAGTATTATAATATATATTTATTACTAGTTAATTTTTTAACTAAAAGCCTATCAATTTATTGATAGGCTTTTTTTATGCTGTAATAATTCAGAATAAATAAAGTATCATAAAAAATTACTCTGTTATTCAAATTTTGGCATTACATTTGTTATTATATAAATGTTGTTAGTAATTAAATTGACAACAAATAATTTTTATTATGAATAAAGGAATCGTAAAATTTTTCAATGAATCTAAAGGATTTGGATTTATCACGGAAGAAGGATCAAACAAAGAACATTTTGTACATGTATCAGGATTAATCGATGAAATTCGTGAAAACGATGAAGTTGAATTCGACTTACAAGATGGAAAAAAAGGATTAAACGCAGTAAACGTAAGAGTATTATAATATATATTTATTACTAGTTAATTTTTTATCTAAAAGCCTATCAATATTGATAGGCTTTTTTTATTTTAGTATTTTAAAACTGTATTTATGATAGACGGAAGACAAAGAAAAAATGTTAAGATTGGCTTATTTGTAGAAATTGTACAGAAACCACATCAACGAAGTGGAGAATTAACAGAAGGTGTTATAGCAAAAATTCTAACTAAATCTCAAAACCATCCGTATGGTATTAAAGTTCAGTTAGAATCTGGGTTGGTAGGTAGAATTAAAAATATTATTGAATAATAACTATTTTAGTTAATAGGTATTTTAATCTCGTATACCTTTCTACTTTTATTGTTTAGTTTATTTTCTCTTAACCAAGGGTTATGAATTTTAAACTCTTTATAATTCATTCCGAATTTTTTGGCAAAATGTGTAATGTTAGATATTGCTGTATCAACTTTTATAGTTCTTGTTTTTGCTAAGGTATATAAGTCTTCATTTTCAAAGACAAAACCATATTTTTTTGGATTGCTTATTACTTCTTTTAAAGCAATAATTCTTAATACATATCTTTCGGTTTCATCTGGCAATTTAGCATCGTAATAATTAGTTACTTCTTGCTCATCTAATCTTTTACTAACGCCATAGTTTCCTGCATTATATGCAGCGGCAGCTAAAGTCCAAGAATTAAAACGTTTTTGAGATTTTTTTAAATACTCAGCAGCTACTTTTGTCGATTTTTGAATATCGTAACGCTCATCTACATTACTATTAATCTCTAATCCGTATTCTTTACCTGTTGCCTTCATAAAATGCCACATACCTGCTGCACCTACGTTAGACGTTTCATCTATAAAAGCACTTTCTGCCAAGGCTAAAAATTTAAAATCGTCTGGTAAACCATATTTTTTAAGCAATGGTTCTAAAATAGGAAAGTACTTATTAGCTCTCTTTATCAATAATAATCCATTAGATTGCCAATAGGTATTAACTAACAGTTCTCTCTCCATTCTTTCTTTAACATCAGGAATTTCTAAAGGAACGCTTTCACCTGCAAGATTTAAATTATTAGGTAGTTTTAACGCTTTTATTTTATATGTTGCATGCGTACTTGTTTGCGGGTCTGTTTCATTTTTATTTATGCCATTATAAAATAAAAAAGCAATTATTAAAATGCTAAGTAGTGAAAGAAAACGGAGTGATTTATTCATGAGATTGCAATTTTTTGTGATTTAAAAATAAGGATGACCTGTATTTTAACTAGTTAAAGTATCGTTAATAATTTTAGTTAATTTTTTGGCTTTAGTGATAATCATAATATGGCTACCACCTTCTATTTGTATACAATTTTTTATGTTTTTTATAGGAAATACATGATCACTTGTGCCGTGAATATGAGTAATGTTTTGGTCTTTTTCTGTTTGTACCCATCTAATAATGGTGCCAATAGACCAGTTTAAATACAATTCGCTTCTAACAGAAAGATACTTTTTATATATATCTGCTCTCTTCTTTAACGATTTTCCTAAAAAATATTGCGCATAATCTTCAAAATTTGAAACAACTTTTGTAGGAAAGAATTTGTAAGCTTTTGTAAATTTCACAAATTCAAATCTCTTTGGCAATTCTTTATGGTGTTTTACGCTAGATATAATAATAACTTTTTTAACATCTAGATATTTACTCATTTCTTGTACCATAATTCCGCCAAAAGAAACACCTACTAAAACAGGGTTTTCTTCTTTTACTTCTTCGCTCATTCTCATTGCATAATTAGCAATAGACTCTTCTTGTGCTATGGGTGTTATCCACTCTAAATAATGAACGTCATATTTATCTTTTGATAATTCTAAGTTTTCAAAAATTTCTGGTCCAGCTGCTAAACCAGGTACCAAGTATATTGGAATCTTTTTCATATCTATTTATTTTAATGTAGCAATTACATTTTAAATTGTAACGCTATTGTTTTCAAAATTAAACCTAACCAGACCATCTTCATCAATTTCAGTAAGTGTAATAGTATGTAACGTATTTACTAATTCTGGGTTCCAAGGTGTTTTAACTTTAACATAATTTTCTGTAAAACCGTTTATATACCCCTCTTTATTTTCATTTTCAAATAAAACGGTTAGCGTATTTCCTAACTGACTTTCATAAAAAGCACGTCTTTTTTTAGCGGATAAACCACGTAGCATTTTACTGCGTTTTGCACGTACTTTTTTAGGAACGACACCTTCTAGATGTACTGCTTCTGTATTAGGTCTTTCAGAGTAGGTAAAAACATGTAAGTAAGAAATGTCCATCTCGTTTAAATAGTTGTACGTTTCTAAAAACAGTTCATCTGTTTCACCAGGAAACCCAACTATAACGTCTACACCAATACAAGCGTTAGGCATTACTTCTTTAATTCTTGTTACTCTGTTTGTATATGTATTGGTTAAATACCTACGCTTCATTTTCTTAAGTAGCGCATCGCTACCAGATTGCAAAGGAATATGAAAATGAGGTACAAAAGAGTCCGATTTAGATACAAACTCAATCGTTTCATCTCTTAGTAAATTAGGCTCTATAGACGAAATTCTTAAACGGTGTATTCCCTCTACTTTATCTAATTCTTTTACAAGTTCTAAGAACGTATGTTCGTGCTTTTTGTTACCAAATTCACCTTTACCGTAATCACCAATATTAACACCTGTTAAAACAATTTCTTTAATTCCTTTTGATGATATTTCTTTGGCGTTTTCTATTACATTTTCTAAAGTATCGCTTCTAGAAATTCCACGTGCTAGCGGTATTGTACAATAGGTACATTTATAATCGCAACCATCTTGTACTTTTAAAAACGCACGTGTTCTATCTCCAATAGAATAAGAACCTACGTAAAAATCTGCATCAGAAATTTCACAAGAGTGAACTTCACCAACATTATTTTTAGTTAAATCGTTTATATAACTGGTAACATTAAACTTTTCTGTAGCTCCCAAAACTAAGTCTACACCATCTACAGCTGCTAATTCTTCTGGTTTTAATTGCGCATAGCAACCAACTGCTATTAAAAAAGCGTCATCATTTTTCTTTAAAGCATTTTTTACAATGGTTTTAAAGCGTTTATCAGCATTATCTGTAACAGAACAGGTATTTATAACATACACGTCTGCTTTTTCTTCAAAATCGACACGATTAAAACCTTCACTCACAAAATTACGAGCAATAGTAGACGTTTCTGAAAAATTTAATTTGCATCCTAAAGTGTAAAAGGCAACTTTTTTATCTGCATTCATTCTAATAAGGTTGTTTAACAAAAAACAAAACTTTAAAAAAGGATTTATTTCTTAAAGTTCAAAATTGTATATTTACAAATACTGTATAAAACAGTTTAGAAGCGCAAAAGTACGATATTATTGATGATTTTTGAAACGGAAAGGTTAATTATTAGGAGACTAAATGTAGAAGATTTAGATGCATTTCATAAACTAGAAAGTAATGCAAATGTTTTAAAATATGCTATAGGAAACCCAAAGAGCTATATTGAAAATGAAATTGAGTTAAAAGCTTTAATTTTAAAATATAATATCCCTAAAAATGACTTTCGGGTTTACGCTATTATCAGGAAAACGGACAATCAATTTATAGGAACAGTGGCCTTGGTTAAAGACAATCTAGACGATGAAATTGGATATCGCTTTTTAGAAGAATTTTGGAATTTAGGTTTTGGTTCTGAGGTTTGCTTCGGATTAGTTTCTTATTGTAAGCAAATTAAAATTAAATACATTATTGCTTATGTGGTAGATGAAAATAAAGCATCTGCAATCATTTTACAAAAAAACAATTTTATGATTGTTAATGAATTTATAAATGATGAAAATCAACCAGAAACAAAATACGTATTAAAATTATAGGGGTTATAAGTAGTTTTTAATACGGCTTCCTTTTAGTTATGAATAAAATTGAAAAAACAACTGTTTGTATTATTGGTGCAGGACCTTCTGGAGCTGCCACTTCTATACAGTTATCAAAGTTAAAAATACCACATTATATTATTGATAAATCTACTTTTCCTAGGGATAAAACTTGTGGGGACGGTTTAATTCTATATGCTTTTAAAGCTATGAAGTTTTTGGGAGATGATTTATTTGCTAGTTTTTTAAAACACCCAAAGTTTATACACAGTAAAAAAATTAGTTTGCATTTAAATAATACTTCAAAGATTGTATTTAAAGAAAGTGATGATAGAAATATGATTATTTCCTATGCTAAACGTATCGATTTTGATCAATTTTTGGTAAGTCACTTATCAGATGTTTATGCCAATCAACAATTTGGAAGTGGGGTTAAAGAAATTAGAGAAGTACCAGAAGGTGTTTTTATTAAATTAAAAAATGGTAAAGAAATAATATCACAATTTGTAGTGGGGGCAGATGGAGCTAAATCTATTGTTGCTAATAAATTAGCGAAGACAAAAGTTGATAGAAAGTTAGCATCAACTTTTGTTAGTGCATATTATAAAGGAGTAAAAGATTTGCCAACAGGAAACGCAGCAGAAGTAAGAATGGTTTATAAAAAAATGCTCTTATTTTTTTATGTTTTTCCTTTATCTGATGGACAAGTAAATATTAGTTTGGGTGGGCGTTCAGATCATATAAAAAAGTATGGTGTTAATTTAGTTGATGAAATTCAGAATATTATTAAAAACCATAAAAAAGTTAAAAATAAATTTAAGAATGCTACTAAAGTTAATAATTGGAGAGGTTGGTCAATTCCATTTCATTTTGGTAATCATAAAACTTCTAATGATCGATTTTTATTAGTGGGAGATGCCGCTGGTTTAGCAAATGCTTTTTACAAAGAAGGAATCGGTACAGGAATGATGTCTGGCATTATTGCTGCAAAAAATATTGACAGATGTTTAAAAAATGATGATTTTTCTGAATCTTCATTAAAAAAATATGATGAGGATTTAAAAAAAGAATTCGGGAAACTTTTGAAATTTAGCTATTTTGCTTTGAAAGTTGCACGATTTAAGTACTTCTTTTTAGCAATGGCTGGTTTGTTGCATAAAAAGATTGAAAGTAAAGCGCATAAGATTATAGAGAAAAGAAGCTATTAATAATTTTACCAATTAATTTTTGCCATAACAGGAAAATGGTCTGAGTATTTTTCTGAATAGGTTGTAAACTTGTTGCTAATTGCCTCTTGGTCGGTTAAAATGAAATCTATTCTCATAGGAAACCAGTAATCATAGGTTTTACCAAAACCTTTACCAGATTCTATATAAGTATCCTTTTTATCTTTTGCTATTTGGTTATATACCCATGAATAACTTGTATTGTTAAAGTCTCCACAAACAATTTTTTTCCCTTTCCACTGTTTCTCATGCGCTAAAAATTGAATAGTTTGTTCTGCTTGTTCTTTAAAAGAATTAGAAACCCTCTCTATTAATTTTTCTGAATTTTCTTCTCCAAAATTTTCTTCGTTTGGCTTTATTCTTAAAGATTCTAAATGGATATTATAAATTCTGATGGTATCCTTTTTCTTTAATATATCAGCAAAAATAATATTATTGCCAGCACTATTTAAATCTAAAGATCCAGCATTAATAATCTTATGTTTAGAGTATATCGCCATTCCGTATTTTTTACTATTCGGACGAAGTTTTACGTATTTGTATGGAAAAGAGAAGTTGTTTTTATTTGACTTATAGTACTCTTGTATGCTAATAATGTCTGGGTCTTTTTCAGTGATAAATTCGTAACCATCTTGTACTATTGAGTCCTTTTTTTTATGAAAAAGATCGAAGCTTTTTACATTATAACTCATTACTTTTAAATCGCTGTTTAAAGAAGAGTTGTTCCCTGAAATTTTAAAAAAAGGAGATGAGAAAAAGACTCCAATAATAAAAACAGAAACAGATAATAAAAATTGTTTTTTTAACTTAATTAACCAGTAAATAGCAAAAAGCAGGTTAATTATCATTAAGAAAGGTACAAAAAGGCTTATAATTGCAACAAATGGTATGGTAACGGGAGATATAAAATGTAGTACATATGATAACAATAGAAGGGTTGCTAATATTGAGTTTACAAAATATAAAACCTTATCTATGGGGGACAAATTTTTCATACTATTACCTTCCTTGTTTAAATAAGAATTCTTTTTCTTCTTTTGTTAAAGTATCATAACCAGACTTGCTAATTTTATCTAAAATAGCATCTATTTGTTGTTGGTTTATAGAAGTGCCTTTATTTGTTTTTACTGTTTTTTTTGGCGATTTATAAACAGTTTTTAAAGGTTTCTTTTTTGTTGAAAATAGGGCTGCTATTTTATCGAAAATAAGTATTTCTTTATTGGCAGCTCTTTGAACATATAAAAAGCCAAATAAAGCGCCTCCTAAATGGGCAAAATGTCCACCAGCATTTCCTCCAGAGAGTGCTAATATATCTAAACCTACCCAAATAGCGCCCAAGTACCATAGTTTAACAAAACCAATAAAACGTATTTTTAATTGATAGTTGGGTATATATGTGGTAATTCCTATAAATATGGCTGAAATTCCTGCAGAAGCTCCTACTAATATAGAAGATTGATCTTGAAACAAAGGAAAGTAGATGTGGCTTAAAATAAACAATGCACCACCAAAAAAAGTACCTAATAAGTAGAAGGTTAATAGTTGTTTTTGTGTAAAATACTCGATGAATAAGTTTCCTACAAAGTATAGAGTTATTAGATTTAAAAGAATGTGTAGAAAGTCGGCATGTAAAAAACCATAAGTAATAATAGTCCAAGGTTTGGTCAGTAATGATGTAAAATTATCATCCAAAGAAAACCATGAAACTACCCAATTAATTTCACCTTTATATAAATCTTGAAAAACAGATGTTAACAAGGTGAATACAAAGATAGCAAGGTTTATGTAGATTAATTTTTCTACAATATTTCCGCTTTTATAGCGGTTTTTTATGTCGTCTATAAAACTCATTAATATGTTTTAAATTCATTCTTTTTCCAATACCAAGCAATTATAAAACCTATTAAAGCCCCTCCAACGTGTGCAAAATGAGCTATGTTTCCAATAGAGTATTTAGTCATTCCAAAGAATAAATCTCCCAAAATCATTACCGGTATAAAGTACTTTGCAGCAATAGGAACAGGGAAAAATATCAATGCTAATTTTGCATCTTTAAAATAAAGACCAAAAGCTACTAAAACACCATATACAGCTCCAGAGGCTCCAACTGCAGGAGTATTGTATAAAGAGGTTATTTGATTAAATTGATCTTGCGTAATGGCACCTATAATACGAGCATCATTGGTGCTACCAGATTTTAATATAGATAAAACTTCAGAATTATTTAATCCTGCATTTATAAAAAGTTCATAGATGCCGTTAAATTGATAATAATTGACTAATGTGTAAATTACTCCGGCTCCAATTCCTGCGGAAAAATAGAAAAAGATAAATTTCTTTTTTCCCCATATTTGTTCCAAGGGAGTACCAAACGCCCATAAACCGTACATATTAAACAATATATGACTAAAACCACCATGCATAAACATGTGTGTTACGTACTGCCAAATTCCGAAATGTTCATTTTCAGGAAAATGTAAAGCCAAGATATTTGTAAAATCTAATTTTAAAAGTTGTGGTGCAACAAATAAAATTACATTTATAATAATTATATGTTTTATGGCATCTGTAAGTTTCGTGTTCATTTTTAACTGTTAAATAGATTGTCTATTTCGTTTAATGTTAATGTTTTAAAAATTGGTTTTCCAAAAGGAGAAATGGTCGGTTCCTTACAAGAAAATAAATCATTTACCAATCCTTCTTGTTCTCGTTCAGAAAGTTGTGTACCTGTTTTAATAGACAATGTTTTTGAAAATGATTTTGCCATTACATCAAAATGACTAAAACTAGCATCTGGTACTTCTAAATCGATATCACTTAATAACTCTTCTAAGATAATTGTTATTTTACTCTCTGTAACCGAAACAGGTATTCCTTTTATAGTAACACTGTCTTTTGTAAATTCATCAAAAGAAAAACCAGCATTTTCTAATTCAGTTTTTATAGTATAAATCATTTCTATTTCTGCCGATGTGTAAGAAATTTTAACGGGAAACAATAATTGCTGACTGTTAGCTTCTTTTACAGTAATACTTTCTAAGAAGTCTTCATATAAAATACGTTGATGCGCTAAAGATTGATTGATTAAAACTACACCAGATTTTATGGAGCTTAGTAAATATTTTCGCTGAATTTGAAATGTTTTTTGTGTTTTTATTTCTTGTTGATTGTCAAATAATTCCGATTGTATCTCTTCTTCTGTATCTGCAATAGTAGGAGTATATAGAGATTCCCAACTTTCTGTTTTTGGTTCGCTTTTAAACGGCGTATGAATTTCTTTATTTGCTTCTTCCTTAAATGGATTAAAATCTGGATCTACGGATATTTTTGGTGTAGATGTAGATTTTGGTTTTGAATTAAAATGATACGGTGTATCTAAATTAGCATCTCTATTAAAATCTAAAACAGGTGCTACATTGTATTGGCCCAAACTGTGTTTTACAGTAGCTCTTAACATGGCATACAATGCTTTTTCATTATCAAACTTTATCTCTGTTTTAGTTGGATGAATGTTAATGTCAATAGTATTTGCAGGTACTGTTAGGTATAAAAAATAGGAGGGATGTGATCCCTGTTCCAACAAACCATCAAAAGCATTTACCACTGCATGATTTAAGTATGAACTTTTTATAAAACGATCGTTTACAAAAAAGAATTGTTCTCCTCTTTTTCTTTTAGAAAATTCTGGTTTCGCAACAAAACCTTCTATACCTACTATATCAGTATATTCGTTTATAGGAACTAACTTTTCATTCATTTTAGTACCAAAAACACTCACAATTCGTTTTCTTAAATTACTGCTTTTTAAATGATAAACTTCATTATCATTATGATGCATTAAAAAAGCAATATTTGGATGCGCTAAAGCTACTCTTTGAAATTCATCTATAATATGACGCGTTTCTACAGTATCCGATTTTAAAAAATTTCTTCTTGCCGGAATATTGTAAAACAAGTTTTTTACAGCAATACTGGTTCCTTTACTAGTAGAAATAAAATCTTGTGATACAATTTTACTTCCTTCAATTTTTATGCAAGTACCTAGCTCTTCGTCGTCTTGTTTTGTTTTTAATTCTACATGCGCAATGGCAGCAATAGATGCTAAAGCTTCTCCTCTAAAACCTTTGGTGTTCAGGTTAAATAAATCTTCTGCCTTTTGGATTTTAGAAGTTGCATGACGCTCAAAACTCATTCTAGCGTCTGTGGTACTCATTCCTTTTCCGTTATCAATTACTTGAATTAACGTTTTTCCAGCGTCTTTTAATAAAAGTTTTATATTGTTTGAACCAGCATCAATGGCGTTTTCTAGCAACTCTTTTACAACAGAAGCAGGGCGTTGAACGACTTCTCCTGCAGCAATTTGGTTAGCAACATGATCTGGTAATAATTGAATAATATCCGACATTAATTTTTATTGAAAAATGGATAAATCGAAATCTATGATGTACAAAAAGATAAGTACTAAAATTGCGATAATATAAAAAAGTGTTTTGTTTACGCTTCTGTCTGAATTTTTTAAATCATCAAAAGCATCACTAAATTTACCTTTAATTCCTTTATTTTTACCAGTGGTTGTTCTAAACTGATCTAATTTGTGTTCTATTTTAAAAGGGCTACCTTCTCCTTTGTAAAAACGAGGTTGGTAATCAAATTTTTTATTAGTACGTTTTAAAAATCCCATAGTTTTAGTATTATTGGTTTATAAATTCTAGAATAAATCAAGGATTATACCAACTTTATAAGTGTTTCAAATTTACAGAATTAAAAGGAATTCTTCAAACAAAGATGTTAAAAGAGTTCTTAATTTTTCTTGCAAACTTTTTAAAAACTGTGTAGAGAGAGCTTTAGGGAAAATAAAAGAATCCCTACAAGGTTAGAGAAACCTTGTAGGGAAATGGTTATTATTAATAACCAATACTTTCTGAAGTAGCATCAATATTTTTAAGTGCAGCCATTTTAATTGCTGCAACAGCACATTCTGTTCCTTTGTTACCTAATTTACCTCCAGATCTGTCTAAAGATTGCTGTTTTGTGTTATCTGTTAAAACACAAAATATAACAGGAACATCGTATTTTACATTTAAATCTACAATACCTTGGGTAACGCCTTCACAAACAAAATCGAAATGTTTAGTTTCTCCTTGTATTACGTTTCCAATGGCAATAATTGCATCAAGTTGTTGCGTTGCAATCATTTTCTTGCAACCATAAACTAATTCAAAACTTCCAGGAACATCCCAAGAAATAATGTTTTCTTTAGTTGCACCGCAATCTAATAAAGTTTCAATTGCACCTTTTTGTAAATTCCCTGTAATTTCAGGATTCCATTCTGAAACAACAATCCCAAATCGAAAAGATTTCGCATTTGGGATTGTTGTTTTATCGTAAACTGATAAATTGGTTGTAGCCATATTTTTAGTGTTCAGTCTGCAGTTATCAGTTTTTAGTTAGTTATTTACTGCCAACTGTACTGTTTTACTGCGAACTATTTTAGTTAGCGTATTTAGCTGCTGCTATATATTTTTCTATATCTCTACCTTGGTCAGATTTAGAATAGTTTTCTTTAATTTTTGTAAATAATGTTTCTGCTTTACCAAAATCTTTTAATTCCATAGCAATTTGACCTGCTTTAAATAAGTATAATGGAGTTGTAAAATCATTACTTTTTTTGTTTGCAGCTTTTTCATAGTAACTTAAAGCATCTTCAGATTGGTTAATGTCTGCAAAAGCATCACCAATAGCACCAATAGAAACTGGACCTAATAACTCATCATCAGAATCAAATTTACTTAAGTGCTCAATTGCTTTGTCGTATTTCTTCATTTGTAAATAAGAAACACCTGCATAATAGTTTGCTAAGTTTCCTGCATCCGTTCCGCTAAAAGAATCTGCAATGTCTAAGAAACCATAATTACCATCTGCACCTTCTAATCCTAAAGTTAATAAAGAATCTACTCCAGAACCTGCAATTGACGCTTCGTTAAAATATTTTCTAGGAAAAGCTAACTCGTTAGAAGCTTTTGTTTCGTTTGGCTCCACTACATATTTAGTATAACCCATGTAAGCTAAAAACAATACTACTACTGCTATTAAAGATAAAAATAATGGTTTGTTGTTTTTCTCAATCCATTGCTCAGATTTAGACGCTGTTTCGTCTAAAGTATTTAATACTCCAGCTGTTTCAAATTCAGATTCATCAATTTGATTTTCTACTTGTTTACTTTCTGCCTTGTATTTTTTCTTGTATGTAGCCATTGTTTCCTTAAAAATTAGTGGCGACAAAAATAGTTTTTTTAATTGGATTTTAAAAGCGGATAATTCGCTAAATTTTCAATAATTTGCAAAACGTTTTCAATATCAAAATTTATCCATGTATTTACAGAAAATTTCTTTACTTAATTTTAAAAATATTGAGTCGCAAACTTTTGATTTTCAGAAGAAAATAAATTGTTTTGTGGGTAATAATGGTATTGGAAAAACGAATGTTCTAGATGCTATTTATTACCTGTCTTTTACAAAAAGTTACTTTAATTCTGTCGCTTTGCAGAATATTAGACATGGAGAAGGTTTTTTTATGATAGAAGGAGACTATCTTTTAAACGATAGAAATGAGAAAATTGTTTGTAGCTTAAAAAAAGGTCAAAAAAAGGTTTTAAAGCGAAATGGTAAAAGTTACGAGAAGTTCTCTGAGCACATTGGGCAGTTACCATTGGTTATTATTTCTCCTGCAGATAGAGATTTGGTTACCGAAGGGAGTGATACAAGAAGAAAGTTTATAGATGGCGTAATTTCTCAACAAAACAAAACTTACTTAAAAGATTTATTGTCTTATAATAAGGTGCTGAGTCAAAGAAACGCATTGTTAAAATATTTTGCAGCAAATAGAACTTTTGATGCTTTAAATTTAAGTGTCTATGACGACCAACTTTCTGAGTTTGGAGCGCGTATTTACGAAGTTAGAAAAAGTTTTTTAGAAGGTTTTATTCCGATTTTTAATGAGAAATATCAAATAATTTCTGGTGATAAAGAGCGTGTTAATTTGTTGTATAAAAGTCAGTTGCATGATTTTTCTATGGAGCATTTATTAGAAAAGTCCTTAACAAAAGATAAAATTATACAGTATACAACTTCAGGCATACATAAAGATGATTTAAGTTTTGATATTGGCGATTATCCTATTAAAAAATTTGGTTCTCAAGGACAGCAAAAATCATATTTAATCGCTTTAAAATTGGCTCAGTTTGAGTTTATTAAGCAACAATCCAAAGTGACTCCTATTTTATTATTAGATGATATTTTCGATAAATTAGATGAAAATAGAGTGTCTCAAATTATAGATTTGGTAAATAACGATGAATTCGGACAGATATTTATTACAGATACGCATTTTGAAAGAACAGAGAATATATTAAAGCATGGGAGTAAAGAATATCAGATTTTTAAATTGTAATATTAGTTTTAAAGTTTCAAAAAATCCAATAATCTATTATATAATGGCAAAAAGAGAAAATGATTCCTTTTCTATTGAAGATTTAATGAAAAGTTTTATCAAGGAAAACAACTTGAGTAAAGGAATGCAAAAAATTAAAATAGAAGAAACTTGGAATAAAATGATGGGACCTGGTGTTGCCAATCATACCACTTCTGTTAAGTTGCAAAATAAAACATTGGTTATTCAGTTAACGTCTTCTGTTTTACGTGAAGAATTAAGTTATGGTAAAGATAAGATTGTAAAAATGATGAATGAAGAAATTGGCGATGATGTAATTTCTAAATTATTGTTGGTATGATAAAAAAAAGAGGGTATGAATAAATTTATAATTTGTCTTTTTATATTATTATGCCCACTGTTGGGGTTTTCTCAAAGAGCTAAACTTTATAAAGATTTACCCGCTAAATCTTATTATGAGAATGGAAATTTAAGAGTTGCAAGGAATTTTAAGTCTGGAAAATTTTTAGGTTATAAAACTTTTTATAAAAGTGGTGCTTTAAGGTCTAACTACGTATTTAACTCTAAAGGTTATCATGATAGTATTGCTAACTTTTACTATCCAAATGGTAATGTTAAAACAGTTTGGAAGTATAAAAAGGATAAAGTGAAAAATCGTGTTGATTATACTTTGGAAGGAGCGGTTGTTAAAGGGAAGAAAAGTTATAAAAAAATAAGAATATGTAATGGTTTTTTACCTTATGGTAAAGATAATTTAATGTGGGCTTTTAGAAGAGCTAAATTAAATTCGGGACTTGGTTTTTACGATGAAGCTTTAGAAGATTTTAACTTTATTCTTTCTAATCTAAGTCCAAATGAAATAAGATTATCTTCTCAAAGAAGTATATATCATAGTTTGGCTATTGTTTATAGCGCTATTGAAGATTATGAAAAAGCATTGATGTATAATTTTAAAGCTTTAGCTATTGAAGGTGACAATCAAGCTGTTTTAAATAATTTAGGTTGGTTGCTGTTAAAAGCTAAAGATTATGACTTAGCATTAGAGTATTTAAATAAATGCCACGATATTAATCCGAATAATTATTATGCTTTCTTTAATAAAGCGAAACTTTATTTGGAAACTGGAGATTATACAAAAGCTGTAGGTTTTATAGAGAAAACGATAGCGGATAAAAGAAGTCATAAGTTATCAGAAAAAGATATTTCAGTTGAAAAAACTATTTGGGCAACAAGAGGAGAGATATATTATAAATTAGGTAGGTTTGAAGAGGCTATTAAAGATTTACAAAAATCCCTAGAAGAAAACACGGTTAATTCTTATGCTTATAAATGTTTAGCTTTAATTTATATAGAAAATAATCAATTAGATAAAGCTTGTAATGCTTTAGCTAAAGCAAAAGAATACAAGTATGATAAAACTTACAATACCAATGAGGTAGAAGAGTTGCAAAACAAGTACTGTTTATAAGAATAATGTTAAAACAAAAAAACTCACAACTTTCGTTGTGAGTTTTTTTATGAAATATAGTTTTCAAGAATTTTATAAATTCTTAAAATTGGTCTCTTCCAGAAAAGTGAAAGTTTCCTTCAATTTCTGCATTTTCATCAGAATCAGAACCATGTACAGCATTTTCTCCCATAGAAGTTGCGTATAATTTTCTAATTGTACCTTCTGCAGCATCAGCAGGATTTGTAGCACCAATTAAGGTTCTAAAATCTTCTACAGCGTTATCTTTTTCTAAGATTGCAGCTACAATTGGTCCACGTGTCATGAACTCTACTAACTCACCAAAAAACGGACGCTCATTATGCACAGCATAAAAAGTTTCAGCATCTGCTTGTGTCATTTGAGTTTTCTTTAAAGCTACAATTCTAAATCCAGCAGCGTTAATTTTGTCTAAAATTGCTCCAGTATGTCCGTTTTCTACAGCATCTGGTTTAAGCATTGTAAATGTTCTATTTGTTGCCATTCTATTTTTTATATTTTTGCAAAAGTACATTATTTAATGTTAACTGCAAGTTAAGGGTAAACTTGTGTGAATTCTTGTTGTAACTTATTATTTTACCCCGCATTTCTATGGAGATTTCTTTTTTCTTAAAATTGAATTTTAAAAGTCTAAAACTAAGCTCTGAAGCTGCATTTTGTACGCTATATTTATCCGTTTTTTTAGTGAAATAATTGTAGGGATTTATAAGTCTGCTAGAAGTAAAAATCATTGGTGTTATTGTAGTAAGTTCCTTTAGTGGATTACTAATATTCTAAATAAAAACAACTAAAAGGTAGATTCTAATTGTTAAATTTTAAGACTAAATGGGTTTATTTTAACAGAAATGTAAAAGAAAATATGTTTTGAACAATGTTATTAAATTGTATCTTCGCATCTTATGATTTTAAAAGGATTGGAAGAGTTAAAAAGCTTTCTTGATACATCGAGAAATATTGTAATTGTAGGGCATAGAAATCCAGATGGAGATGCTATGGGGTCTACATTAGCTTTAAAACATTATTTAGATAAAAAAGGACACAATGCAACTGTTGTTGTGCCTAATGAATATCCAGAATTTTTACATTGGTTACCAGGTTCAGAAACTACCTATCGTTTCGATTGGCAAAATAATCAATCTCAAAAAGCCATAAAAGCTTCAGATCTTATTTTTCTTTTAGATTTTAATACGTTGCATAGAGTAGGTACTGATATGCAAAAAACGTTAGAAAAATATCCCAACGATTTTGCGATGATAGACCATCATCAACAACCAGATGATGTAAAATATATGTATTCTGATGTTACTATTTGCTCTACAAGTCAAATGGTATATCAATTTATAGAAATGAATGCCGATTTAGATTTAATTGATGCAGATATTGCTACATGTTTATATACAGGTATTATGACAGATACTGGATCTTTTCGTTTTAGATCTACCACAAGTACTACGCACAGAATTATTGCCGCTTTAATAGATAAAGGTGCAAAAAATGATAAAATACATAATAATGTATATGATGCCAATTCTTATAATAGATTGTTGTTATTAGGACAAGCATTAAGTAATTTACAAATTTTACCAACGTACAATACCGCTTATATTACGTTGTCTTCGGAAGAAAAAAAGAGATTCGATTTTCAAAAAGGAGATACAGAAGGTGTTGTAAATTATGCACTTTCTTTGAAAGGAATTATTTTTGCTGCAATTTTTATAGAAGATAGTGAGCAAGGCATGGTAAAAATATCTTTCCGTTCTAAAGGAACTTTTTCTGTAAATCAATTTTCAAGGAATCATTTTTCTGGAGGCGGACATGACAATGCAGCAGGAGGAAGGTCTGACATTTCCATGGCAGAGACAGTGACCAAATTTGTTAGTTTATTACCACAATATCAAAATGAATTAAAAGCTTCTTATGAAAATTAAAATTTTAGTTCTAACATCAATTTTATGTATAGGTTGCTCTAAAATAGAGCCTAGAAAACCGATTAATCCTAAGGCCTCTACAACGGTATTAAAGGAAACTATTAAGGAATCTATAAAGTTAAATGCTTTAGAAGAAGCTAAGATTTTAGACGTAATTAAAAAAGATTCAGTAAATACATATCAAGTTTCTCCTAATGGATTTTGGTATGCCTACATCAACAAAATAGAAGAAAACGCTCCAACTCCAAAAGAAGGAGATCTTACGGTGATATCGTATAATATTGCTGATTTACAGGGAGATACAATTTATAGTAAGGACGAATTAGGGGTGAAAAATTATAGAGTAGATAAAGAAGATTTTATTTCTGCACTTCAAGTAGGAATAAAGTTGATGAAAGTTGGAGAAACCATTACATTTGTGATTCCGTCTTATAGTGCTTATGGCGTTTCTGGAGATGGAAATAAAATAGGAATTAATCAATCAATTAAGAGTACAGTAACATTAATCAATATAAATAATTAAAAATGAAAGTAGTAAAAAGTATTTTAGCAGTAGCTGTTGTTGCATCTATGGTTTCTTGTGGTAACCAAGTAAAAGAAGTTAAATCTTTAGAAACAGAAATAGACTCTGTTAGTTATGCAATTGGTTTAAGTATGTCTGGTCAATTAAGATCTGGTTTCGAAGAAGTAAATAAAGATATTCTTACACAGGCAATTAGAAATGGTTTAGATTCTACTAATTTATTAATAGATGTTAAAGATATTCAGAGTGTAATTAGCCCTTATTTTCAAAAGAAACAAGCAGAGCAAATGAAAGAGCAGCAAGAAAAAGCAGCTAGTGAAGCAGAAGCTAAGTTTGGAGAAAATAAAAAAGCAGGAATTGACTTTTTAGCAGAAAATAAAACAAAAGAAGGTGTAATTACTACAGATAGTGGTTTACAGTACATTGTTTTAAAAGAAGGTAACGGAGACAAGCCAGAAGGACCAACAACTAAAGTAAAAGTTCATTATCATGGAACTAACATAGAAGGAAAGGTTTTTGATAGCTCTGTAGATAGAGGTACTCCAGCAGAATTTGGATTAAACCAAGTAATTAAAGGATGGACAGAAGGTGTGCAGTTAATGAATGTTGGTTCTAAATACAAATTTTTTATACCTCAAGAATTAGCTTACGGAGCACAACAAAAAGGTGCAGATATTAAGCCATTTTCTACATTAATTTTTGAAGTAGAATTATTAGAAATTACAAAATAATATACTTGATGAAGAATTTAAAATACTTAATTGCATTTGTTATTTTATTAACTGCATGCAGCACTACACCAGAAAAGTACAAAGGACTTAATGATGGAGTTTATGCTGAAATTTTAACCAATAATGGGGAGATTTTAGTAGAATTATATGCAGAAGATGTACCAATGACAGTTGCAAACTTTGTTTCTCTTGTAGAAGGAACAAATAGCAAGTTAGTAGATTCTTTAAAAGGTAAAGACTTTTATGAAGGTGTTATTTTTCATAGAGTTGTAGATAACTTTGTAATTCAGGGTGGTGGTTTTACTGCTAGTGGAAGAAAAGATGCAGGTTATGTTTTTGGTGACGAATTTCCAAAGAGTGAAGATGGAGATTTAATGTACAGACATAATGATAAAGGGATTCTTTCTATGGCAAATGCAGGACCAACAACCAACAATACTCAGTTTTTTATTACTCATAAACCAATTCCACATTTAGATGGTAAACATGCTGTGTTTGGTAAAACAATAATAAACGCACTTCAGTTAAAAGAATTAAAAAGTAAAATTAAAGATTCTTTACAGTTAAACAAAGCAATAGATTCTACAAGAATGTCTGTTGTAAATAGTATTGTACAAAAAGATACTATTTTATCTGTAAAGATTCTTAAACTTGGGGCTGAAGCAAATAGCTTTAATGCCGCAGAAGTTTTTGATACTCAATTAGGAGATTTCGCAAATTTAGAAAAAGATAAAAAGAAAGCTGAAGATGAAGTTGAAAAAGCAAGATATGCTAATTATTTAGTAGAAAAGGCGGCTTTTTTAGATGAAATGGATGAAGCTAAAGCAGAAAAAACATCTTCTGGACTTCGCATTTTAAAATTAAAAGAAACTTCTGGAAAAAAAATAGTTGACAACAAACCTTTAACTATTAATTATACCTTGTATACTGCAGATGGTAAAAAAATTCAGTCTACAGCAGAAACTAGTGGAACACCTTTTGTTTGTCAGTTAAATGATACTCAAAGACCTATGATTGCAGGTTTTAAAGAAGGTGTCTTAACGATGAACGAAGGAGAAAAAGTACGTTTATTTATCCCTTACTATTTAGGGTATGGTGAAGAAAAATATGGTCCTTTTCCTGCAAAATCTGATTTAGTTTTTGAAGTTGAAGTATTAAAAATTGGAAAATAATTTGTTAGAAAATATTATACATTTAGATAAAGAGTTATTAATTTTTCTAAACAGTTTAGGGAGTGAGCAATGGGATCCGTTTTGGTTGGTAATTACCAATCAGCTTTATTGGAGCCCATTGTTTATTCTTATTTTTTATTTAACCATTAAGGCTTATGGTTGGAAACAAGGTGGATTTATGATTCTTACCATGATTTTATTGGTCGCCTTTTCAGACCAATTTACGAACCTTATAAAAAATTCGGTACAACGTTTACGTCCTAATAACGATCCAGAAATAAAGCACTTATTAAGAACGCTAATTACTCCTCAGAGTTTTAGTTTTACCTCTGGGCATGCTTCTACATCAACATTTTTCTCTGTTTTTGTAGTATTACTTTTAAAAGATAAATATAAGTATATCTACTTTGTTTTATTTTGGCCATTAATTTTCGCTTATAGTAGGTTGTATTTAGGAGTACATTTTCCTCTAGATATTATTGTAGGCGCTTTAGTAGGTGTCACTTTTGCTAATATTTATTACTACTTTTTTAAGAAGGTCAATCAAAAAATATTTCAATAAAATTAGACAAGATCCTTACTTTATTTTGTGTTTTTTTTTCGATAATTATCGAAGTAAAATATATGCAATAAATTCTTCAATTTAAAATATTAAAACCAGTTTTATAAATGCATAATTAGGTTGTTCTAACTTTTTTTACGAACTAATTTTTAATTTTAATAAAAAAAATGTAATCAAAATACATTTAAACTTTAGAAGTAGCAACTTTTTTATAGTACAGGTCCGAAACTAAAAAAAGAGGCTGTAATTGGTGCTCTTCAGAAATAAAACATTTGCTAGAAAGTAGTTGATAATTCTGTGTTTTCTACAACATTATTCAGATTTAAAGACACGTTATAATTTATTTTAGAAATATTAAAAATAAACTTACTTTTTAGAATTAAAATGGATGATAAAAAGTAGATTTTAAGTAAATTTGCAGTTAACAAACCCGGAAAAAAATAATATGAAAATATCATACAATTGGTTACAACAATTTTTGCAGATAGATTGGGAGCCTGTTAAAACAGGAGAATTGTTAACTGATTTAGGTTTAGAGGTGGAAGGAATTGAAACCAAAGAATCTATAAAAGGAAGTTTAAAAGGAATTGTTGTTGGTAAGGTTTTAACTTGTATACAGCATCCTAACGCAGATCGTTTAAAAGTAACTACAGTAGATTTAGGCCTAGAGAATCCCGTACAAATTGTGTGTGGTGCACCTAATGTTGCTGCAGGACAAAAAGTGCCAGTTGCAACTATTGGAACTACTTTATATGACGAGAAGGGTGACGGCTTTAAAATAAAAAAAGGTAAGATAAGAGGAGAGGAGAGTCATGGAATGATTTGTGCCGAAGACGAATTAGGTTTAGGTAAAGGGCATGACGGAATTTTAGTCTTAGATAAAAAACTAAAAACGGGTACACCTGTTGCAGAAGTTTTTAAAATAGAAACAGATTATGTTTTCGAAATAGGGTTAACGCCTAATAGATCTGATGCAATGAGTCATTTTGGTGTTGCAAGAGATTTACGTGCAGGTTTAATTCAGCAAGACATTAAGTTAGAATTGATATCTCCTTCTGTAAGTAATTTTCATGTAGATGAAAGAACGTTACGCGTAGATGTAGAAGTAGAAAGTAAAGAAGCTACTCCTCGTTATTGTGGTATTACGATTACAGATATAGAAGTTAAAGATTCGCCAGAATGGATTCAAAATAGGTTAAAGGCTATTGGCTTAACACCTAAAAACAATATTGTAGATATTACAAATTATGTTTTACATGAATTAGGACAGCCTTTACATGCCTTTGATGCTCAGAAAATAAAAGGAAATAAAATACTTGTAAAAACATTAGAAGAAGGTACTAAGTTTACCACTTTAGATGAAGTTGAAAGAGAATTATCATCAGAAGATATTATGATTTGTGATGGAGATTCTAATCCGCTTTGTATCGCAGGTGTTTTTGGAGGTTTACATTCTGGAGTTACAAAATATACAAAATCTATATTTTTAGAAAGTGCTTATTTTAATCCGGTTAGTGTTCGTAAAACAGCCAAAAGACATGCTTTAAATACAGATGCATCTTTCCGTTTTGAGCGTGGTATAGATATAAATACAACAGAATATGCTTTAAAAAGAGCAGCATTGTTAATTGAAGAATATGCAGGTGGTAAATTAGCATCAGATGTTTCTGATTTTTATCCTGTTAAAATAGAAGATTTTCAAGTATTTTTGTCTTTTGAGCATGTGTATAGATTAATAGGACAAGAGATTCCTAAGGAAACCATTAAAAATATTTTAGCTTCTTTAGAAATTAAAATTAACAGTGTAACTAACGGTGGTCTTGGCTTAACAATACCTTCTTACAGAACAGATGTACAGCGTGAAGCAGATATTATTGAAGAAATTTTAAGAGTATACGGTTACAATAATATTGAATTTTCTCACAAACTAAATACTTCAATTTCTTTTGATTCTAATAAAGAAACTAAGATAGAGAACGTTATTGCAAACCAATTAAGTGCTTTAGGTTTTAACGAAACAATGGCAAATTCTTTAACAAAGCCAGAATACACGGCATTGTCTGAGAATATTAATGAAGAGGCAAATGTAGAAATGTTAAATCCGTTGAGTAACGATTTAAAAGTATTACGTCAATCTTTATTGTTTAGTGGTTTAGAATCTGTTAGTTATAATATCAATAGAAAAAATAACTCACTACAATTTTATGAATTTGGTAAAACATATCACAAATACAACGAGAAATACGAAGAAAACAAACATTTAACGCTTTTTGTTACCGGTAACAGAACAAAAGAAAGCTGGAGTGTTGCTAGTAAATCAACTGACTTCTTTTACTTAAAAGGTGTTATTACTTCTTTATTAAGTAGATTAGGAATAGATAAAGTAAAATCGTCACCATCTAAACAAGATATTTTTTCTGAAGGAATTTCTTTTGGTTTAGGAAAAATAAAATTAGTAGAATTTGGAGTTGTGAAAGCTTCTTTATTAAAAGAATTCGGAATTAAGCAAGAGGTTTTATTTGCTGATTTTAATTGGGATACTATTTTAAAATTAGTAGGAAATAAGAATATTAAAGTAAGTGAGTTATCTAAATTCCCAATTGTAAAACGTGATTTAGCCTTATTATTAGACTCTAAAGTTTCTTTTAACGAAGTATACAATTTAGCTTTTCAAGCTGAAAAAAAGCTATTAAAAGAGGTTGATTTATTTGATGTTTACGAAGGTGATAAATTACCAGAAGGAAAAAAATCGTATGCAATTAGTTTCTTATTACAAGATGAAACAAAAACTTTAGCAGACAAACAAATAGATAAAATAATGCAAAAATTACAGCAATCATTCGAAAAGAATTTAGAAGCTGTATTAAGGTAATTTAAAAATTACTTTTATTAATTTTCATAAAAAAACCATCTCATTTGAGATGGTTTTTTTTACTTACTAATTCAAATATTTATCTCAAAAACAGTTTACAAAGTTGCTTTCAATAGTGCTTTTTCAAACACGGTGCAAAAATAGTATATTATTTGAGAATATGTTAATTAAATTTAATTTTTATATTAATTTAATAAAAAAACGACTCTCAATTGAGAATCGTTAAATTTTATTCATTTTTGATGTAAAGATATAAGTGTTTATGCTAATACATTATAAACTTAAAAATATTTATACAGCGTGTTTATGTGCCTTGTAAGAAGAACGCACTAAAGCACCACTTTCTACATACATAAAGCCCATTTCTAAACCTAATGTTTCGTATTTTTTAAACTGATCTGGAGTGATAAATTCTTTAACCGGTAAATGCTTTTTGGTAGGTTGTAAATACTGACCAATCGTAATAATATCACAATTTACTGCACGTAAATCTTTCATGGTTTGTATAACTTCTTCTTCCATTTCTCCTAAACCTAGCATTAAACCAGTTTTAGTTCGCATTCCGTTTTCTTTTAAGTATTTTAAAACACCTAAGCTTCTATCGTATTTTGCTTGTATTCTAACTTCACGAGTCAACCTTCTAACGGTTTCCATATTATGAGAAACTACTTCTGGATGTACTTCTATAACTCTATCTAGCTGCTTTGTATTTCCTTGAAAATCTGGAATTAAAGTTTCTAAAGTTGTTTTTGGGTTTGCTCTACGGATTGCATCCACAGTTTCTGCCCAAATAATAGAACCACCATCTTTTAAATCGTCTCTATCTACAGAAGTAATTACAGCGTGTTTTATGCTCATTAATTTTATAGAACGTGCCACTTTTTCTGGTTCATCCCATTCTACAGTATCTGGTCTTCCGGTTTTTACACCACAAAAACCACAAGAACGAGTACATGTGTTTCCTAAAATCATAAATGTAGCAGTACCTTCTCCCCAACATTCTCCCATGTTTGGGCAGCTTCCACTAGTACAAATGGTATTCAGTTTATATTTATCTACCAAAGTTCTTAGTTCCGTGTATTTTTTACCAACAGGTAATTTTACACGTAACCATTTTGGTTTTTTAGCTTTTTCTGGAAGTATTACAGATTCTATTGCCATTTTTTATTGAATTTGAAAAACAAAGATACAAAGGAAAAAATAAAAAAGTAGAGTTATCATTTTAAGTATTAAACTTGTTTTATAAGAAATAATGAGATGTTGAATTTTCTTCTAAAAGTGCCCGGTTAAACCCGCCTTAAAATGTTCCCAATCAGAAATTATAGCTTTAAAAATAATAAAAGAAACTACAGCAATTAAAGTACTTATTCTTATGTTATTCTTGTCTTTTTTAGAGATGGAGTTCTTTTTCTGTTTTGTTGTCATTACAAGGTTTTTTAGAAAATAAAGAATTAATTACAAAAACATTGGTATATAGTTTAAGATTTCTTAATAATCTCTGCTAACAATTTTTTAGCTCTCAACAACTTTACCTTTACGTTATTCATAGGTTCGTTAATTTGCTCGGAAATTTCTTTATATGATAATTCCTGAAAATAACGTAATTGAATCACTTCTTGGTATTTCGGTTTTAATTTTTTGATGTCCCTTAATAACTTTGCTAAGTTTTGTTCTGTAATAATTTTATCTTCAGGAGTAGGGTTTTCATCGACTACTAAATACGCTTTTTCTTCTTGTTCTTTAGAAGTATTAGTAGCGATAGAAATATTTTTCTTTCGTAGTAAATCGATATGAACATTCTTAGAAATGGTGATTAGCCAAGTTTTAAAAACATACTGTTCATCAAAAGTATTAATTTTGTCAAAAGCTTTAGAAAACGTTTGTATAGTAATATCTTCTGCTTCGTTTTCGCTTTGTGTTCTCTTTAATTGATAATTATAAACGGCAGACCAATAGGTATCCAATAAGAATCTAAATGCAGATTGATTTCCACTTTTAGCCTTTGTAATATTGATTGTAAGTTTAGTATTGTCTATTTCCAATGATTTGGTTTTGACGACAAATTAGTGATAAATATTGAAAAGTGAAATATTAGTAGGCCTATTTCTAAAAAAGGCAATACATAAGTGATGGTTGGTTCTTTTAATTTTTTAGCAGAAAAACCGATAACAATGAATTGTACTAAATAATACGTTAAAAATATTGCTAAAACAGGTTCCCAAGGATAAAGGAAAAATAAAAGAATAGCCAAAAGATAAAACAATACTTTAGAAACAAAGAACAAGCCTAAAAAGAATTTATGTTTTGGTTTATAGTATTTTGCTGTAGATATATGTCTCCTTTTTTGTTGAAACCATTCTTTAAAGCTTTTGGGAGCAATAGATTCTGTAAAACTTTTTTTAGAGATGGTAAAGGTCGTATTTTCTTTGTTAGCTGCATCTTGAATAAACAAATCATCATCACCAGATTTTATATGGATATGATTTATAAAACCTTTCACATTAAAAAACTCAGATCTATGATATGCTAAATTACGACCAACTCCCATATACGGAGATCCTAATTTTGCATAACTAAAATATTGTATTGCAGTTAACAAGGTTTCGAAACGAACAAATAAATTTACTAATGATTTTTCTTTTTTATACTTACCGTATCCTAAAACAATGGTTTTTTCTTCTTGGAAATTTTTAGACATTTCAGAAATCCAATGTTTAGATACAGGTTTACAATCTGCATCTGTAAACAGGAGATGATCATTTTTTGCACCTTTTATTCCTAGTGTTAACGCGTATTTTTTATTTCCCCAAAAAGCCTCTATATTCTCAACATTAATTAACTTAATATTAGAATGTTCTTTTTCAAAAGACTCCATAACCTCTAATGTTTCGTCTGAAGAAGCATCGTTTATTAAAACAATATCAAAATTTGAATAATCTTGATTTAATATAGATGGTAAAAAATCTTGTAAGTTTTTAGCTTCATTTTTGGCACATACAATTACAGTTATAGGAATATCTAAGGCATTTTTTCTATCTGTTTTTTTTTTGAATAAAAAAGAAGAAAAAATGAGATAATAAATAATTTGTATTGCTGTAAATACTACAAAAGAGTAGAAGAGTACAGATAATATCATTTAAAAAAGAGAGTTAGTTATGTTCGGTGTCTTCGCAAGTATCAAATTGGTCTGGAGTTTTTCCACAAAAACCACAAGACTCTCCTGATTTGTTTAACATTGGGTTTTGGCTTGCACAAGTACCTGCAAATTTACCATCTTTTTTTGCCCATATTTTTATAGCGATTCCTGCCACTGCAAGTGCTAATAAACCTAAAGTAAGAAATAATAATTTCATAATAAAAATTTGAGATACAAAGATACGAATTCTTAAGCTGTCTTAAAAAACAATATAGAATATTTATATAGTGACTTTTTAAGAAATTAGGTGTCAAAACTTTGAATATAATTAACAACTTTAACATAAAATTATGGATACAATTACACAATCTTTACAAAACTTTTACAACACAATTTCTGCGGGTTTAGGAAACTGGGGACTTCAATTAATTGGTGCTTTTGCAGCATTAATAATTGGTCTTTGGATTATTAGGATGATTATGAAAGGAGTTTCTAAAGGGTTTGAAAAAACAAAATTAGATGAAACTTTACAACCTTTTCTATTAACCAGTATTGGTTTTATTTTAAAATTACTATTAATTATTTCTATTGCAGGTATTGTTGGTTTGCCAATGGCCTCTTTTGCAGCATTAATGGCAGGTGTAGGTTTGGCAATTGGTGCTGCTTTTAATGGTTCTTTAGGGCATATAGCTTCAGGTATTATGTTACTTATTTTTAAGCCTTTTAAAGTAGGAGATTTAATTAAAACAAACGGAGCTTTTGGTTTTGTAAAAGAAATATCTGTCTTTGTTACCGTTATAGAAACGTTTCAGAATGAAACTGAAATTATACCAAATTCTACCATTACTTCTAATAAGATTACCAATTTAACTAAAATAGGAAATCTACGTATCGACATGCCTTTTGCAATTAGATATGGATCGGATATTGAGAAGGCAAAACAAATTGTATTGGATGTTCTTTTAAAAGATAATTATGTTTTACAAGAAGGTGCAAGTGCTCCAAGAGTTGCCGTAAATAATTTAGGACAAAATAGTGTTGAGTTATTAGCTTTACCTTATGCTAATTGTGAAAATTATTGGGATGTTTTTTGGGATACTAGACAGAGAATTGTAGAAGCTTTAGGAAACGCCGGTTATGAAGCTCCTTTACCACAAAGAGTTGTTACAATGACTAAATAATATATTTTATATTTAAGAATAAAGAAAAGACTGTTTATCTAGACAGTCTTTTTTTGTATGTTTACTTTTTTGAAAACAATAATCTTGACCGAAGAGAACTTAATAGCACAATTAAAATCAGGAAAACAGACTGCTTTTAGTCAACTTTTAGATGACTATCAACAGAAAGTTTTTGGTACCTGCATTTCTTTTGTGCCTAATAAAGAAGATGCAGAAGATATTGCACAAGAAGTTTTTTTAGAAATTTTTAGATCTATTTCTAAATTTAAAGGAGATTCTAAACTTTCTACTTGGATTTATAAAATAGCGACCAATAAGTGTCTAGAATTTATCAGAAAAAAGAATACTAAAAAGAGATTTGCGTTTATGCAAACTATTTTAGGAAATGAAATTCCGTTAGATAAAACAAATTATTTTACAGAAGTAAATCACCCAGGTATTTTATTAGAGAATAAAGAAAAATCTGCAACTATTTTTAAGGCTATAAATACTTTGCCAGAAGCACAGAGAATTGTGTTTACGTTGGCAAAGATTGATGATAAAAGTTATCAAGAAATAGTAGAAATTACGGGTAAAAGTTTATCCTCGGTAGAGTCTTTAATGTTTAGAGCTAAGAAGAGTTTGCAAGAAAAATTAATAAATTTTTATAAAAACAATAATTAAGCGCAAGTTTTTAAAATAATTTGCATCTAAAAAAGTATAATGTTATTTTATAATTGAAATAAAATGAATAAAAAAGATATACATAAAAAAGTAGAAGAGACCTTTAAGGTATTAGATACTATTGATAAAGTAGAAGTAAATCACTTTTTTAAGCATAAAGTTTTACAAAAAATACAAGCTGAAAAGGTAGAAAAGAAACCTGTTTTTTCTTGGTTTACACCGCAGTTACAATTGGCAACCTTAGGTATTGTTTTGTTATTAAATATAGGAACTATTTTTTATGCTTTTAACAGTTCATCTCAAAGTACAAGTTCAGCTTCAGATATTAAAACGTTTGCACAAGAATACTCTTTACAATCAGATAGCAGTTCTATTTTAAATTAAAAGTTATGAAATCAAAATTACTTCCTATTCTTCTAATCTTGTTACTACTATTAAATGGAGTATTAATTTTTATGTTGGTAAAAAAGCCACATGAAAATCAAAGAATTAATCCGACAAGAAATTTTTTAACCGAACAATTAAGTTTTACAGAAACTCAAAAAGCATCATTTAAAACATTAGATGTAGCGCATAGACAGGTAATGAGAGGTCTAGAAGATCAGCTTAAAGATCAAAAAGATATTTTATTTGATAGCTTTAATAAAAAAGATTTTAAGATTGATTCTTTAACTACAAAAATTGGACTTTTACAAGCAAAAAAGGATGCAGAGGTTTTTTCTTTTTTTAAACAGGTAAGAGAAATTTGTACAGCAGATCAAGCGCAAAAGTTTGATAAAATAATTAAAGAAGCCATAAGAGGTGGAGATAGAATGCCTCCAAATGATGGTAACATGCCTCCTCCGGGAAATGAAAGAATGCCACCGCCACCAAGATAATATATTTATAAATAATTTAGTTATAAAAAAAATCCAAAGCTTAACTGCTTTGGATTTTTTTTTGAGAATGATGAAGTTAATTTTTAAAGTGTTTTTAAAATAAAATTAATGCTTTAATTTTTAGGTGTTACTATTTTTTAATTAGATATGTTAAAGTAAAGTTAACGTGCACAAGTTTTTAAAAGCACTCGCATCTAAAGGTATATAAACTTAATAAATAGATTAAAAATGAAAAAATCAACAAATAAATTTTTAGCAGTAATAATAGTTTCTTTAGGAGTATCAGTATCAACTTTTGCACAACAAGGTAATTCTGATGAAAAACCAAAAGGGCCTCCAACATTTAAACAACTTTTAAAAGAATTTGATGCTAATGAAGATGGTAAAATTTCTCAAAAAGAAGTAAAAGGGCCTTTGGTTAAAGATTTTAAAAAAATTGATACAGATGAAGATGGTTTCATTTCAGAAAAAGAACTGAAAGATGCCCCAAAACCAGAAAGAAGAGAAAGAGCTAGAAATTAAGGGTAACAAAATAGAATCAAAAAAATCAATCAAACAATTAATTATGAAAAATTATAAAATTCAATTATTCTCATTAGTGATTACACTTTTTATTTTTTCGTGTACAAGTGATGATGTTTCTGATGTTGTAGTAGATGACACAGATGATAACGAAGAAGTTGCTGTGGTAATAGATGATACAGATTTTGAAGCAATAGATTGGACCGAAGCTACACATAGTAAAGATGTAGACCCAAATATTAGCGAAGTTTTTGAAGATAACACAGTAAAAAGGTTAGACTTTGTAATTACAGAAGAGCGTTGGCAAACCATGTTAGATGATATGGAAAACCTTTACGGCACATTTGGGCAAAGTGGTGCAAGTGGTTTTTCAGACGAAGATCCTATTTTTGTTCCTGGAGAAGTTTTTTATGAAGGTAATGAATGGTACAGAGTTGGTTTGCGTTTTAAAGGAAATTCTAGTTTGCAGTCTAGTTGGCAAGCAGGTATTTTAAAGCTATCGTTTAAATTAGATTTTGATGAGTTTGAAGATGATTATCCTCAAATAAAGAATCAACGTTTTTATGGAATTAAAAAATTGAGTCTTAAAAATAATTATGATGATAGCTCTATGTTAAGAGAAAAGGTAGCCACAGATGTGTTTAGAAATGCTGGTTTAGTAGCTTCTCATACCGCATTTTACACCTTATATGTAGATCATGGAGATGGACCACAGTATTTTGGGTTGTATACTTTAGTTGAAGAAGTAGATGGAAGTGTTTTAGATACACAATTTTCTGATGATGACGGAAATTTATACAAACCAGATGGAGATGCAGCAAGTTTTGCAAGCGGAACTTTTGATGAAGATGAATATGTGAAAAAGAATAATGAAGATGAGGCAGATTTTTCTGATGTACAAAACCTTTTAACAATTATAAACGATGGTACTAGAACTTCAGATCCTGAAGCTTGGAGAACCACTTTAGATGCTGTTTTTGATACTGAGGTCTTTTTAAAATATTTAGCAGTAAATACGGTGGTTCAAAATTGGGATACTTATGGTAGAATGACACATAACTATTTCTTATACAATGACCCTGCTACGAGCAAATTAACATGGATTCCTTGGGATAATAATGAAGCTTTACAAACTGGTAAAATGGGAGGTTCTTTACCTTTAAATTTCTCTGGCTTAAGTTCATCTCAATGGCCTTTAATTGGGTATATGTATCAAGATGAAGTTTATAAAGAAAAGTATGATGCGTATGTAGAAGAGGTTATAAATGGTGCATTTAATGAAACTACAATTCAGGCTTTATATACAAGTTATGCTGCTTTGGTAGAAGAATATGCAACATCAGAAGTTGCAGGATATTCATTTTTAAATAATAGTTCAGATTTTCAATCGGCAGTTAGTCAATTAAAATCACATGCGACCTCTAGAAAAACAGCGGTAGCAGCTTATTTAGATTAAAGAAAATAGTATTTGAGTTTGGTTAATTGTTAAAAGCTTCATAAGAAATTATGAGGCTTTTTTTGTTAAAATAAGTTAAAGAACACAAGTTTATCTATAAAAAGACATCTAAACTTTTATAAAACAATTTAAAAAAATGAAAAAGTATTTCATACCAATATTAGCAAGTATTTTATTAATAGGTTGTAAAAGTCAGGCAACAAAGCATACACATCATGGAGAAACAGAAAGCCATACACATACTGCTGTAAATTATTTTGATTCCTATAGTTTAATAAGTAAAATCTTTGGAACAAAAACAATTGTTACTGTAACAGGTAATGAACGAAAAATGGTTACAAATGCATTGCCAGACCATAAAACCGGTGCTTTTCCAAGAAAAGGAAATCCGAATACAATTTCTGAACAAAATAAAAATTACACGTTTCCTGTAAATCCAAAGTATACAGGGAAGGCAACTTGGGTTAGAGAACCAGGAGTTGCTTTAAATGGTGTAAAGTTTGAACCCGGAACAGCAGAAGTTGTTGTTTGTGAAACGGGAGAAAATTATAGGGTAGAAGCTTTTCAAGATGTTATAGATTTAGGACTCGATTTTAATCATGCACATGTGCAACCTACCGGCGAGTATCATTATCATGGAACGCCAACGTCTGTAATTGAAGAATTTGATACCGGAAAAGATTTAGTACACGTTGGTTTTGCGCACGATGGTTTTCCTATTTATTACTCTAAAAGTAATGCTTACAAACCGAGTTACAAATTATTAGACGGAACGCGTGAGGGAGAAGATTGTGTTTATGAAAACCCGAAAGAAACTATAAATATTGCTGTAAATGATGATCATGATGGAACCTATGGTTCCGATTTTGAATATGTAGCAAATTCAGGAGATTTAGATGAATGTAACGGAATTACAATTGATGGAAAATATATGTACTTGGTTACAAATGAATTTCCGTATGTAAGCAGATGTTTAATGGGAGAGGTAAAAGAAGATGAGCGTAGAGGACCGCCTAGAGATGGGAATGAAGAAAGAAAAGGAGGAGAACGTAAAAACTTTGAGGAACTATTAGAAATGATGGATACAGATAAGGATGGAAAATTATCTAAAACAGAAACCAAAGGACCTTTAAAGGAAGATTTTTCTAAAGTTGATAAAAATAATGATGGTTTTATAACCAAAGATGAATTGGGAAAAGAACCCAAAAAGAAATAAAAAATAAAAACCGCAAGTTTTTTTTAGAAACCACATCTAAAGATTATATAAACCAATAATTAAAAAAATGAAAAACCAATTTATTAAGACCACATCACTTATTGTTTTACTTTTTTCTGCATTTGTTTCTTGTACGTCTGATAGTGAATCGGATTTAAGTACAGACACTGAAATAGATGATGTTGTTATAACAGAATTGCATGCAGCGTATGCAGAGTTTAATACAGATGCAACCGATATTTATTTATCTAATGGAGGTACAACGGTAACTATAGAAACAACAGGTTTACCAAATCACGAAAGTGTATATTGGGGAGAAGATAGCGATTTATACTTGGAAGAATCTGATGTAGCTACAACTCCATCTATAATGTCTAGTAATAATAACGCAGTTACCATTACGGTAGATGCTACTCCAAATTTAACGGGTAGTACGGTCAGTACACAATTAAATACGATTGGTGTTGCTATAAGTGGTGCTTCTATATTTAATGACCAAGAAGGAAACGGAGCTTTAGATCAAGCAGCAGCAAGTTTAGATTGGACCGGAGCACATATTGGACCTGGAGTATATCATTATCATTTAGAACCAAAAGCATTTACAAACGATGATAAAAATCTAGTAGGTATTTTATTAGATGGTGTATTCTTATATGGTAGAAAATGTAATTCAACAGATACTTACCCAACGGATTTAGATACTTCTGGCGGACATACTTCTATAACTCAACATTCAAATGGAATAGAAGAATATCATTATCATATAATAAACGAATTGTACTCTACAACAGGTTCTTATATTGCTTTTGCAGGCCCTTACCAAGGTTACTAATATGAAATTAACAGCATTCTTTTTTTTCCTTTTTTCAATTTTTATTATTGGTTGTAATTCTTCAACCAATAATAAAAAGAAAAATACTGCTATTAAAATTAGAACTATTGATAGTACTGTTACGGTTCATAAAGATAGTTTAATCTTAAACGGTAACGAAGGGAATTGGTATTATAAAAACAAGCTTTTTAATGGGGTTGCAGTTAAATATCATACCAATGATTCCTTAAAGGAAAAGACCGGTTTTTATAATGGTAAAAAAGAAGGAGTTTATAACGTTTGGTTTAAAAATGGAGTTTTAAAAGTAACATCGCATTACAACCAAAATGTTATGGAGGGCAGTTATAAAGCTTGGTGGCTAAACGGTACTTTGGCTTATGAGGCAACTTACAAAAAAGGGAAGTTGCAAGGTCTAGAGCGACAATGGTATGTTGATGGAGTAATGTCTAAAGAAAGAAATTTGTTAAAAGGAAATGAAAATGGTTTGCAAAGAGCTTGGTTACAAAACGGCAAGATCTATGTAAATTATGAAGCTAAAAATGGCAGAACTTTTGGAATGAAGCGTGCAAATTTATGTTATCAATTAAAAGATGAAAAAATTAAAAAAAATAAAGAATTATAGTTTTTTACTAATAGGGTTATGTCTTTTGTTAAGTTGTAAAAAAACAGATCATAAAGAAATAGCAAGTAAAGTTGATGTATTGCCTTATTATAATGAAGCATCTTTTACACCAAAATGGATCGATGCTAAAAGCGATGCTTTAAATACTTTTCATACCATTCCAGATTTTAGTTTAACAAATCAGGATGGGGAGAATATCAGTCAACAAACATTTGAGAATAAAATTTATGTTACAGATTTTTTCTTTACAACGTGTCCTGGTATTTGTCCGATGATGACCGATAATATGATTCTTGTTCAGGAGGCTTTTAAAAATGATGATGAAGTTTTAATACTTTCACATTCCGTAACACCTTCTATAGATTCTATAGCTCAGTTAAAAAAATATGCTTTAGATAAAAATATAGGCCAAAATTGGCATTTGGTTACTGGTGATAAAAAACAAATTTACGATTTAGGAAGAAAGTCTTATTTTGTGGAGGAAGATTTAGGCAAACCAAAAGGAATTGATGATTTTCTACACACAGAAAACTTTGTTCTTATCGATAAAAATAAACACATTAGAGGTATTTACAACGGTTTAAGTAAAAACTCTGTAAAGCAATTAATCGTAGATATTAAAACATTAAAGTTAGAAATATAGTATTCGAGGGAATATTATATTTTAAATTATAAGCTCATCATTAATTTGTTGAGTTTTTTTATGCGATAATATTTACCTCAATTTCTAGAGGAATTCCAAATTTATTAAAGATGGTTTCTTTTATTTTTTCAGCAAGCTGATAAATTTCTTTTCCAGTTGCATTACCATAATTTACCAATACCAACGCTTGTTTCTCATGAACACCATAATTTCCAAAACGTTTTCCTTTAAAGCCTGCTTGTTCTATTAACCAACCTGCAGGAACTTTCACTTCAGTATCAGAAATTTTATAACTAGGTATGGTTGGAAAGTCTTTTTGTAATTCTAAAAACTGAGTGGCAGCAATTACAGGGTTTTTAAAGAAACTACCACTGTTACCTATTTCTTTAGGATCTGGAAGCTTCGATTTTCGAATAGCAATTACAGCATCAGAAATATCTTTTAAAGTAGGTTTTGTAATGTTTTTAGACGTTAATTCGGTATTAATAGCGCCATAAGAAGAGTTTAAATGATGGTTGGTTTTTGTCAACTTAAAACTAACCGAAGTAATAATGTACTTTCCTTTTACTTCATTCTTAAATATAGAATTTCTGTAACCAAAACTACAGTCTTCATTAGAAAACTGAACCAATTTACCCGTTTCAATATCTAGTACTTCTACTTTTGTAATAGTGTCTTTTACTTCTACGCCATAAGCACCAATATTCTGAATAGGGCAGGTACCCACATTCCCCGGAATCAAAGACAAGTTTTCTATTCCGCCATAATTTTCAGAAACACACCACAATACAAAATCGTGCCAATTTTCTCCAGCATTTACAGTAATATAAACAGCGTTTTCATCTTCGTAATCAATAGAAATACCTTTAATAGCTAAGTGTACCACTAATTTTTCAATATCTTTTGTCAGCAACATATTGCTTCCACCAGAAATTAAAAAAAGGTCTTTTTCTACTTTTAAAAGTTGTTGTAATTGATATACAGAATCAATAGAAATAAAACGTTTGGCATTTACAGAAATGCCAAACGTATTATAATTTTTTAAAGATGTGTTTTGTTGAATATTCACAATTAATATTTAAGTTGCTTTTAACTGAGTTCTTTGTTAGTGTTTGCTAAAGCTGAGTACTAATGGAGCTCAAAACCTGATTTATGATTTCTTAACCGTTATTTTTTGTTCTCTACCAATTAGAAAATATAAAATAGCACCAAAAAAGTTTGTAAATAAAACGACTAGCACCCAAACAATTTTATTATTCCCTTTAAATTCACTCTTTAAAATATCTACAAGAGCAATTATTGTTGGTAAAATTCCTAGAAGTAAAACGACTAATATTATAATTAGTTGGAAAACTCCGATAAATAAAAAAGAGTTCATAATTTTTGTTTTAAATTTTAATCAGTATTAAAGCTGAAGTTTATGTATAAAAATAGTGCGGTTTTGTGTGCGAGGATTTTCCGAAGGAAAATCAGACGTAACAAAATTTCACTAACCTTTGATTAAGAACTAAACTACGCATTATTTTTATACTTTGTTGTACATAGTTTTTATCAATAGTTTTTTAATTTTTTTTCCTTATTTACTCTTCTGTCAGCCATAAATAAAATTCTATCGGATTTGTCAAATGGAATGTCTAAATCGGAGCAAACTTTTCTCAACTCAGTCAAGTATTTTAGATAAAGGTCAATTTGATAATTCAGATTCTTTTCCGATAAATACGTGTTGAGTTTCAATTCTTGGTTCTCGTAAATTATTCGATAAACCCTTTGGTCAATAATTTGGTAAATACTCGGATTTCTATATCTCAAAATTGTTGATGCCATTGCAAGTTGAACTCCATTGGTATTTAATAATCTTCTTAAAATAAGTTTGGTTTTGTCAGTATCAATTTTCGTTTCGTCACGTTTAACGGAGTTAATCAGAGAAATTAAGTCAGTATCAAATTCTGCATAACGATTGACTTTCCATAATACAATTTCATTCAGTGTGTTTTGGTCAAAATCAGTTGAATTGGAATCAAGTTTTTTAGTTAAAGATTCTTGATAATCAAATTTCAAGTCGTCTTGCGTGATACTGAAGTCAGAGTTAAAAACTGTTTTATGCATAGGTTTTTTCAAATTACGTACAACGGTATTTTATAAGATTTGTGCGACTGGAAAATCAGAGATTTTTCGGACGTAGCAAATCGTTTGTTGGATGTTAATCAGTTTGTTATTTAGTTTAAATGTAAGCATAAATTTTATGAGGTGTTGTAAAACGTTTTTTCATCCGACTGTTCTTAGAATATAAAATCTTTGAATAATATTGTTCTCATTGTCAAACTCAATCAAGTAATGTCCTTTTCTTGGATGGTAAACGATTCTTTCATCTACTTTTTTATCGATTATGATATATTCGATATTTATCAAATTATCTGCTCTCTCAGAGAATCTCAACAAAATCCTTTTACTCAAATTATTATTTTGTTCAGAATCAGTTTCGTCTAAAGATACTCTGTAAGGTAAAAACTCATTAATTGAATCTCTTTCATTTAGAAATTTCTCAAACTCGGAATAAGTTAAATCTCTGTATTTACGGTAAAATTCGGTGTTTACCAAAGTTTCCATTCTATAATTACTCAAACGTAAAAATTCAATCGTTCCTATTGGTTCAAATATCAATTCTGAAGAGTTTTTTAAATCAGGGAAATAATTCTTTAATTTATTTGTGAAAATAGAATCCTTAGAAATATATTCAGTTAATCTCTCAATATTTTCTTTGGTTAACTTCTCAGTTTTATTCTCAGTTGTTGAATTTGTTATTTTACAAGAAAAAAATTCTAAAATTATAATTCCGATTAATATGTAATTTATCTTTTTCAATTTTCAATCGCAATGTTTTACAACTAGATTATATAGTAACTTTTAGTACTATTATCCCGTAAATACGTTAGGATAATAGTACTTTATAAACAGTTATAACTAATCCTTATAAACTTTTAAAGCTTCTCCTAAAATCTCTACAGATCTAATTAAATCTTCTTTGTTTAAAACGTATGCCATTCTAATTTGGTTTTTTCCTTCACCTTCAGTAGAATAAAAACCACTTGCAGGAGCAACCATAACGGTTTCGTTGTTTAAATTAAAGTCTTCTAATAACCATTTTGCAAAATGATCTGAATCTTTAACAGGCAATTGCGCAACACAGTAAAAAGCACCTTTTGGATTGGCTACTTTTACACCTTCAATTTTGTTTAATTCTGCAATTAAAGTGTTTCTTCTGTCTACGTATTCTTCTTTTACATCATCAAAATATTGTTGTGGAGTGTCTAAAGCAGCTTCACTAGCAATTAAAGCATATGTTGGTGGACTTAAACGTGCTTGTGCAAATTTAATAGCCGTTTTTATAAAATCTTCATTTTTAGAAACAATACAACCAATTCTTGCACCACACATACTGTATCGCTTAGAAACAGAATCTATAACTATAGAGTTTTGCTCTAAACCATCTAAAGCCATTACAGAGGTATGTTGTAAACCATCGTAGGTAAACTCTCTATACACTTCATCAGCAATTAAAAATAAATCGTGTTTTAAAACAATCTCTTTTAATTTCTGAATCTCTTCTTTAGAATATAAGTATCCAGTAGGATTCCCTGGGTTACAAATTAATATTGCTTTGGTGTTCTTTGTAATTAACTTCTCGAAATCTTCAATTTTAGGCAATGCAAAATTGTCTTCAATTTTAGAAATAACAGGTACTACGGTAACTCCAGATGCGGTAGAAAATCCGTTATAGTTTGCGTAAAAAGGTTCTGGAATAATAATTTCATCTCCCGGATCTGTAATACTACCAATGGTAAAAAGCAATGCTTCAGAACCACCTGTGGTAATAACAATATTGTTTGCAGTTACGTTAACTTGATGTTTTTTATAATAACTAACTAGTTTGTTTCTATATTCTTCAGAACCTTCAGAACGAGCATAAGACAATGTTGTAATTGTATTGTTTTTTACTGCGTCTAAGGCAACTTGTGGTGTTTTTATATCTGGTTGACCTATATTTAAATGGAATACTTTAACACCTCTTTTTTTAGCGTCTTCAGCATACGGTACCAATTTTCTAATTGGTGATTCTGGCATTTTTAATCCTTTCTTAGATATTGCAGGCATAATTATGTTTTAAATATTTGTAATTGCGAATTTCCGAAATATATTTTATTTAAAAGAGTATATTAAAGAAACTTTGCAGGTGGTTTATTGTCAAATAGGTATGTGATATATTTTAGTTGAACTTTAAGAAATTCTTTAATTGTTTTGTTTTGTTGTATATTGTATAGGTTCTAAAAACAATTAGTTTGATAAAATCACATGCTCTTATCATAATATCATTTTTATTTTCACTCATCGTAAATTCTCAAACAGGGTTTACTTTTAATGAAAAAAATAAGCATAGTCAACAAATAAGTTTTAGATTGATTAATAATTTAATTGTAATTCCTTTAGAAATTAACGGAAAACAATTATCCTTTATCCTAGACACGGGAGTTAATAAAACGATTCTATTTAATTTATCAGAAAAAGATAGTATAGAATTGTTAAATACTACACGATTGAGGTTGCGTGGTTTAGGTAGCGGTGATGGGGTAGATGCAATTATTTCTAAAGAGAATATTTTTAAAGTAAAGAACTTAATAAGTAAGAATGAAACAGTTTATGTTATTTTAAAAGATTACTTCGATTTATCGAGCAAAATGGGCACAACGATACACGGAATTATTGGTTATAATTTATTAAAAAATGTAATTGTAAAGATTAACTACAAAACAAAAAAAATAAATTTTTACAATCCTAAAACATACAGCTATAAAAAATGTAGAAAGTGCGAAACTTTTCCGTTTCAGTTTTATAGGAAAAAACCATTTATAGATGCTTCGGTGCTTTTAGATACTGTTGGTAGTGCGCTTATTGATGTAAAATTATTAGTAGATTTAGGAGGAAGTGATGCTATGTGGCTTTTCGAAAATTCTAAAAAATCAATTAGAACACCTAAACGTTTTTTTAATGATATTTTAGGAGAAGGTTTAAGCGGACCTATTTTTGGAAATAGAAGTAGAGTTCCTAAATTTAAAATGGGGAGTTTTGTTATTGAAAGCCCTACTGTTTCTTTTTTAGATTCCCTTTCTACACATAATGCAAGAAAATTTAAAGAAAGAAATGGTAGTGTTGGTGGCGGTATTTTAAGCAGATTTAAAGTTTGGATTGATTATCCTAATAAAAAAATCACCCTAAAAAAGAATGGTTCTCTTAGTGCAGGGTTTAATTATAATATGAGTGGTTTAGATGTGGTATATAATGGAAAGCAATTGGTAAAAGAAGAGATTGTTGATAAGTACAAAAGTGCCTATAATAACCAAATGCCAAATAAAAACTCGATTAGTTTTGTTACTAGGTATTCTTTTAATTTTAAACCATCGTTTATTATCCGTCGTGTTGTTAAAAACTCAGCAGCAGAAAAAGCAGGTTTGTTAAAAGATGATGTTATTCTAAGAATCAACGGAAAACATGCTCATGAATTAAAGATAGAAGATATTATCTATAAATTTCAAGAAAGGGATAAAAAGAAAATTCGAATTACAGTTGAACGCAATGGCGTACAAATGAAATTCGAATTTCGTTTGATAAAAAAAATATAGATTAAATATCTGTTAAGATACTTTTCTCTTTTTCTAAAGAAAGTTCTTTAGTTACTACTCCTTTAATTCTAATTACTTTATTTCCTTCTTTTGCATTTGAAAAAACAGTTATAGATTTAGAAAAACCACCAATTCTGTTCGTATCATAAGATACTTTAATTTCTCCTTTTTCTCCTGGCATTATTGGTGCTTCTGGTTTTTTAGGAATTGTACAACCACAAGAAGATTGAATTCTACTAATAATTATTGGTTCATCACCAACATTAGAAAAAACAAAGACTCTTTCTTTATCAGATCCTTTTTCAATTTTTCCATAGTTAATGGTCTCTTTTTCAAATTTAAACTCTTGTGCGTTTATTGAAAAAGAAATAAAGAATACTACTAATAATGTTCCGAAGGTTTTCATAATAAATATTTTATACTGTAAAATTAAGACTAATAATTTGTTTTAAAAAATCAACTACTAATTTTCTCTACAAAATAGATAATTGTACTTTTGCTAACTATATTACAAAAACAATACCAAAGTATGACAATTCCATCTAAATATGATGCAAGCCAAGTAGAAGATAAATGGTACGACTACTGGATGAAAAACAACTATTTTCATTCTACACCAGATGAAAGAGAGCCTTATACAATTGTAATTCCGCCGCCAAACGTTACAGGTGTCTTACACATGGGGCACATGTTAAATAATACCATACAAGATGTATTAATAAGACGTGCACGTTTATTAGGTAAAAATGCATGTTGGGTTCCCGGTACAGATCATGCATCTATTGCTACAGAAGCAAAAGTTGTTGCTAAATTAAAAGAGCAAGGAATTAAAAAAAGCGATTTAACTCGTGAAGAATTTTTACAACACGCTTTTGATTGGAAAGATGAATACGGAGGTATTATTTTAGAACAATTAAAAAAATTAGGTGCTTCTTGCGATTGGGAAAGAACTGCATTTACAATGGACCCGGAAATGTCTGAATCTGTAATTAAGGTTTTTGTTGATTTATACAACAAAGGTTTAATTTATAGAGGATACAGAATGGTAAACTGGGATCCGGAAGCAAAAACTACTTTGTCTGATGAAGAAGTAATTCATGAAGAAAGACAAGGAAACTTGTACTATTTAGAATATAAAATTGAAGGATCTGATGATACTTTAACCATTGCTACTACAAGGCCAGAAACTATTTTTGGTGATACTGCAATTTGTATCAACCCCAATGATGAACGTTTTACGAATTTAAAAGGAAAGAAAGCAATTGTTCCTTTATGTGGTAGAGTGATTCCTATTATTGAGGATGAATATGTAGATTTAGAATTTGGTACAGGTTGTTTAAAAGTAACACCTGCACACGATGAAAATGATAAGAATTTAGGTGATAAGCACAAATTAGAAGTTATTGATATTTTTAATGATGATGCATCTTTAAACTCTTTCGGATTACATTATCAAGGAAAAGATCGTTTTGTTGTAAGAAAAGAAATTGCAATAGAATTAGAAGAAAAAGGCATTTTAGTAAAAACGGAAGTTCATACAAATAAAGTAGGAACATCAGAAAGAACAAAAGCTGTTATAGAACCAAGATTGTCAGATCAATGGTTTTTAAAGATGAAAGATCTTGCGCAACCTGCAATTGATGCTGTTTTGGGTGAAGATGCAGAAATCAATTTATATCCAAAGAAATTTGAAAACACATACCGTCATTGGATGGAAAATGTGCGTGATTGGAATATTTCTCGTCAACTTTGGTGGGGACAACAAATTCCTGCATTTTTCTATGGTGATGGAAAAGAAGATTTTGTTGTAGCTGAAAATATTGATGATGCTTTAGTTTTAGCAAAAGAAAGAACTAAAAACACTTCGCTGTCGGCGTCCGACCTTCGTCAGGATGAAGATGCACTAGATACTTGGTTTTCTTCTTGGTTGTGGCCAATGTCTGTGTTTGACGGAATTAGAAATCCAGAAAACGAAGAAATTAAATATTATTACCCAACAAACGATTTAGTTACCGGACCAGATATTTTATTTTTCTGGGTAGCAAGAATGATTGTTGCAGGATATGAATATAAAGACGAAAAACCTTTTAATAATGTTTATTTAACAGGTTTAGTTAGAGATAAACAAAGACGTAAAATGTCTAAATCTTTAGGGAATTCGCCAGATGCTTTAAAATTAATTTCTGATTATGGAGCAGACGGAGTAAGAGTAGGGCTTTTATTAAGTTCTGCAGCCGGAAACGATTTAATGTTTGATGAAGATCTTTGTCAGCAAGGAAAAGGGTTTGCAAATAAAATTTGGAATGCTTTCCGTTTGATAAAAGGTTGGGAAGTTGATGCTACTTTACCACAACCAGAAACATCTAAAATTGGTTTAGAATGGTACGAAGCTAAGTTTCAAAAAACGTTGGCAGAAATAGAAGATCATTTTTCTAAATACCGTTTGTCTGATGCTTTAATGGCAATCTACAAGTTAATTAACGATGATTTTTCTTCATGGTTATTAGAAATTGTAAAACCTGCTTATCAGCAACCAATAGATAAAACTACATTTGATGCTATTATAGAAGTTTTAGAAAATAACTTAAAAGTATTGCATCCATTTATGCCATTTTTATCAGAAGATATTTGGCAATATATTGCAGATAGAACACCAGAAGAAGCATTGATTATAGCAAAATATCCTGTAATTAAAGATTTTGATGCAAAAATTATAGAAGATTTTGAATTTGCTACAGGAGTTGTATCAGGAATTAGAACTATCAGAAAAGATAAGAATATTTCTTTTAAAGATGCTGTAGAATTATTTGTTATCGATAATGATAAAAGTACAAAACAATTTGATGCTGTTATTCAGAAATTAACAAATACAGAAACAATAAACTATGTTTCAGAAAAAGTAGAAGGTGCTTCTTTTAGAGTAAAATCTAATGAATACTTTGTGCCAATTTCTATAGAAAATATAGATGTTGAAGCAGAGATTAAGAAATTAGAAGGAGAGCTTAAAAGAGCAGAAGGTTTCTTATTTGGTATTACAAAGAAGTTGTCTAACGAGCGTTTTGTGTCTAATGCACCAGAAAAAGTGTTGGCTTTAGAACGTAAAAAAGAAGCAGATACAGTAGCAAAAATTGAAACTATTAAAAGTAGTTTGAGTTCGCTACAATAAATTTTTATTTTTTTAAATATTATAAGCCCATGAAAATTAAGTTTTTATGGGCTTTTTTTGTTTTTATAAAAAAAAAATAAATTTTTAAGGTAGGGTATTTATAAACTGAGTTGTTTAACTAATAGAAGTAACATTAAATAACTAAATAACCGCTATAGGTTATATCATTTAAACTAATTAATTATGAAAAAATTTATTATACCTGTTGTAGCAATATCGTTAATGGCAACATCTTGTGTTTCTAAAAAAAAGTATGTAACGCTAGAAAATCAGTATATTAATACAAAAGGGACGCTTCAAAAAACTACTTTAGAAAAAGAAGCACTAGAGGGGAAATTTGCTAAAATTGAAAGTAGGGTAGCAGACTATAATGAAAAAATTAATTCACTAAAAAGTGATAATTCAAGCTTACAAGATGCCAATGACGTAAAGTTAGATATGGTTGGTAAAACAGCTGTAATTTCTAATAATACAAGAGAAAGAATGAGAGAAACTTTATCTAAAGTAGATCCAGCAGAGTTAGCAAAAGCTAAAACTTTAAAAGATTCTTTAAACCTTGCCATTTCTTATAATTTAAAAAATAAGTTTGATAATTCTGATTTAACAGATTCTGATGATTTAAATATAGACATTGATCAAACGGTAGTAATGATTTCTGTTTCTGATAAATTATTATTTAACAACGCAAGTTATAGAGTTAAAAATGGTGCTTATGGTTTAATTGAAAAATTAGCGGCAGTTATAAAATCTGAACCAAGTATGGATGTTATGATTGAAGGACATACAGATTCTAGAACCATTAACAATGCAGTTGTACAAGATAACTGGGATTTAAGCGTAAAGAGAGCTACTTCTATTGTACGTCTTTTAGAAAGTAAATATAATATTGATGGTAGTAGATTAATTGCTGCAGGTAGAGGTTCTACAATGCCTTTAGTAGAAAATACTACTAATGATAATAGAGCAAAAAATAGAAGAACAAGAATTGTAATTCTACCTAATTTAGATAAATTCTTTGCTTTACTTTCAGATGATCAATTAAAAGAATAATAAAAATTATATGAAAAAGGAAGAGTTTAGGAAAAGGAAGAGTATAGTATTAGTAGTGAAAAGCTCCTTGTTAAAGGAGCTTTTTTTATATAATAAATAATCCACTTTTGTTCGTAGATAATAAAAAAAAGAGTCCTTTAGGTTTATAAAACATGTAGGAGCTTTTATAATTTATTTTAAGCTAAAATGGAATTAATTCTAGTCAATTCTTCTTCAGAAAAAGTAGTGTTTTCAGTAGCTTTTATACTGTCTAATATTTGCTCAGTTTTACTTGCTCCAATTAGAACAGACGTAATTCTTTCATCTTTTAAAATCCAAGAAATTGCCATTTGTGCTAAATTCTGATTTCTGCTTTTAGCAACTTCATTTAAATCTTTAATTTTTGGAAGCATTTCTAGTACTTTATCCGTTTTTAAATAACGACCATCTTTTACCGCTCTAGAATCTTTAGGCAATCCGTTAATATATTTGTCAGTTAGCATTCCTTGTGCTAAAGGAGAGAAGCAAATTGCTCCAACCCCCGAATTTCCTAATAAATCTAATAATCCATCTTCTATCCAACGATCAAATAAACTATATCTTGGTTGGTGAATTAAACACGGAGTACCTAAGTCTTTTAATATTTTAAATGCTTTTTCTGCTTCTTTTGGTTGATAATTAGAAATACCAACATACAATGCCTTTCCCTGTCTTACCATTAAATCTAAAGCACTCATAGTTTCGTCTAAAGGTGTGTCTGGATCTGGTCTGTGATGATAAAAAATATCTACATAATCTAAATTCATTCTTTTTAAACTTTGGTCTAAACTAGAAATTAGGTATTTCTTAGAACCAAAATTTCCATAAGGACCTTCCCACATATCATAACCAGCCTTCGATGAAATAATCAATTCATCTCTGTGTTTTTTGAAATCTTTTTTTAATATTTTTCCAAAAGTAGATTCCGCAGAACCATAAGGAGGTCCGTAGTTGTTTGCTAAATCAAAATGTGTAATTCCGTTATCGAAGGCACATTTTAATAAATCTCGAGCATTATCAAAATCATCATTTTCACCGAAGTTATGCCATAAACCTAAAGAAAGTTCAGGTAAAAGCAAACCGCTATTTCCTGTTCTTCTATAATTCATTTTCTCATAACGATTTTCATCAGCTATGTATTTTTGTTTTTTACTCATAACTTTTATAAAGATTTTTTTAAACCAAAAAGTTGCTAAAAAAAATAAGAACTTTTTAGTGGTTAGAAGCGTGACTGGAAACTGAAACTAAAAACTACTTACTTAATTAAACCAACGCTTCTCTTAACAACGTAACCGGATGTTTTGCAATACGTTTAGTTCCATCAAAAATTTGATGTCTACAACTTGTTCCTGCAGCAGCAATTTCAGTATCAGAACTACAATTTCTAATTTTAGGAAACAAAGTGTCTTCACCAACTTGCATAGATACCTTATAATGCTCTTTTTCATAACCAAAAGAACCTGCCATTCCACAACAACCAGAACTAATAATTGTTACTTTATAATTTTCTGGAATATTTAAAATTTGAAAACTAGCCTGTGTACTAGACAATGCTTTTTGATGACAATGTCCGTGTATTTTTAAAGTCTTAGACTCCTTTGTAAATAAAGAAGTATCAATACTTCCTTTTTCTAACTCTTTAGCTAAGAACTCTTCTAATGTAAAACTATTTTTCGCTATTTTTTCTGCGGATGCTTTATCATCAGCTAAACGAATATATTCATCTCTAAAACCTAAAATTGCAGAAGGTTCTATTCCTACTAAAGGAGTTTCGTTTGTAATAAGATCTTTAAAAATAGCAACATTATTATTGCAAATGGCTTTTGCTTCTTTTAAAAATCCTTTAGAAATATGACTTCTTCCACTTTCATCATGCTTTACGGTTTTTACTTCGTAACCTAATTTTTCTAATACAATAACAGCATCTTGTCCAATTTCTGAATCATAAAAATTGGTGAATTCATCATTAAATAAATAAAGGGACTTTTTAGATGTTTTTGGGTGATGTTTCTTTAACCAACTTTCTAAAGTCTGATTCGCTAATTTAGGTACAGAACGTTCTACAGCAACTCCTAAAACTTTTTTAGCAAGTGTAGAGTTTGTGAAAAAGTTGGTGATTGAAGGAAATGCACTTCCTAGTTTATTGTATTTTGCATTATTAGCAAACATTTTATTTCTAAAAGAATATCCGTTTGCTTCTTGATATTGATATAAAAACTCGGCTTTCATTGTTGCAATATCCACATTACTTGGGCATTCTGATGCACAGGCTTTACAGCTTAAACAAAGATCGAAAACTTGTTTTAATTCTTTATGATTAAATTTATTTGCTTGGTCTGAGTTTGTTAAAAATTCACGTAGCGTATTTGCTCTTGCTCTTGTAGTGTCTTTTTCATCTTTAGTAGCTCTATAACTAGGGCACATGGTTCCGCCAGCTTCTACAGGTTTTCTACAATCTCCAGTACCATTACATTTTTCTGCGAGTTTTAGAATTCCTTCGTTATCAGAAAAGTCTTGAATGGTTTTAATCTCAGGTTCAATTCTATCAACTTCATATCTAAGACTTTCATCCATAGCAAAAGCATCCGTTATTTTTCCTTGGTTAAAAACATTATTCGGGTCAAATGCTTTTTTAATTCTTCTTAATAATTGGTAATTTTTATCACCAATCATTAACGGAATAAATTCTGCACGCACAATTCCATCTCCATGTTCACCAGAAAAAGAACCTTTATATTTTTTAACCAACTCAGCCGTTTCGGTTGTGATTTTTCTAAATAAAACAACATCTTCCTTTTTCTTTAAATTTAAAATAGGACGTAAATGCAATTCACCAGCTCCAGCATGGGCATAATAGACCGCATTTTGTTGGTATTTAGCCATAATTTGAGTGAATTCCTCAATATAATTTGGCAAATCTTCTAAAGCAACTGCTGTGTCTTCTATACAAGCTACCGCTTTATTATCGCCAATAATATTACCCAAAGCACCTAAACCTGCTTTACGTAAATAATGCACTTTAGCAATATCTGCTCCGTATACTTTTGGGTGGTGATAACCGAAATTATTTTTCTCTAAATCAGCAATTAATTTATCTGCTAAAACTTCTGTTTCTTCAATGGAATTAGAAGATACTTCTAGCATTAAAATAGCTCCGGGATCTCCTTGTAAAAAGAAACGACTTTTAGCTAATTCTCTATTGTTTTTGGTGCAATCTAATATGGTTTTATCCATTAATTCACAATTATATAAATTGTGATTCATGGCAACTACTGTAGCTTTTAAACTTTCGTTTATGGTTTTAAAATGCGTACAAACCATAATACTTTGAGTAGGAGGAAGCACATCTAATTGCAAGGTGATTGCCGTAGAAAAAGCCAAGGTTCCTTCACTTCCAGATAGCAATTTTGCAACATTTATAGTTGGAGAAGTTCCTCCAAATAAATCTGATCTTAACAACACGTCAACCGCATATCCCGTACATCTTCTATGAATACTTTCTTTAGGAAATTCATTCTGTATTTCTAGTTGATTTTCAGTTAAAGAAAGTTCGTCAAAAAGAGTTTTATAAATCTGCCCTTCTTGGGTTTTTTCTTTTGTTTTTTTGATGAAATCTGCAGAGCTAATTTCTTTAAAAACAGCAGTGCTTCCATCACTTAAAATCGCATCGATTTCTAATACTTTATCTATTGTAACTCCGTATTTTATAGAGGTACTTCCAGAAGAGTTGTTACCAACCATTCCACCTATCATACATCTGTTAGAAGTAGATGTATTTGGTCCAAAAAACAAACCAAAAGGTTTTAAATATACGTTTAAAGAATCTCTAACAATACCTGGTTGTAGTGTAATTGTCTTTGCTTTTTCATCAAAAGAAATAATATTGGTAAAATGCTTAGAAACATCTACTACAAGTCCATCTCCAACACATTGTCCTGCTAAAGAAGTTCCTGCAGTTCTTGGGATTAAAGTAATATTGTTTTTAGTTGCAAAGGCAATTAAGGTTTTTAAGTCTTTTTCATCCTTTGGAAAAGCAACCGCTAATGGAATTTTCCTGTAAACAGAAGCATCAGTTGCGTATAAAGTTTTATGTAAATTATCAAAAAGAACATCACCAGAAAGTGAGTTATGAAGTTGTTCTAAAACAGTATTTTGAATCATTTTGTTTTGTAAATAAGAATTCGGTACACAAATATCTGAATAAAAAACTCATTATTTCTATATCAAAAAACTTCTTTGTTTATTTTTATGGATTCTATAAAAAAGCACTAATAATACTGATAATTTATATGGCGAAAAATGTGATATTTATTAATCTACGCTATTTCTATGAATCGTATTTATACTAGGTTTTAAAAAGTATCTTTGCAAAATATTATTTAGCAAAGATTTGAATACAGATTGTTGCTAAATTCTATTTCTAATACTATTTTTAATACCAAGAATTGCAAACATTAATAATTTGCAATTCTATATAATACAACATAAATAAATGAGTTCAGCGCTAAAAATAAACAAACCAACACCAATTCACCCAGGTGATGATTTAATAAAATTCGATAGTAATACAGATGTAAGAGAAACGCTTTATGCGATGAGGGAAGGGCAATCTGTTTTAATTACAGAGTTTTATAGCAACGGAATGTTGCTTTTAAAAGAGTTGCAAAAACATTTAAAAATCCGTTTGCCAAACAAAACAATTAAAGAGCAACATGCATTTCGTGCAGAATACCATAAGCTTTCTAATCAAATATTATTACAAATTAAAAATCAAAAATTGGTTGTAGATAAAGCTCCAAAAATTGGTTGGTTTGCTAAAATGTTTGCAAATAAAAATAATTTTTTATTAACGTTTCCAGAAGTTCAAAGACTAAACAGTGCTTGGCAAAAATATAACAAAGGAGTTAAAGTACCTGTTTTAAGAAATAAAGTACACCCTTATTTAGGTACATATTTTCCAACTCGATTCGATCATTTAACGTTGTTTGATAATTGGTTAAAACGTTACGAAGGACCTAAGAAATCTGCTATAGATGTTGGTATTGGTAGTGGTGTTTTGGCATTTCAAATGGTGCAACATGGTTTTCAGAAAGTATTTGGTACAGATACAAACCCAAATGCAATTTTGGGTTTAAAAGAATTTATGGGCGAGACCAAATTGTCCCGTAAAATAGAATTAGATTACGGAAACCTTTTTGGTAAATGGGAAAAAGAAACAGAATTAATTGTTTTTAATCCACCTTGGTTACCTGCCATTTCTAGTGAAGAAAATATAGATGAAGCTGTTTATTATAATAAAAACTTATTTTCTAAGTTTTTTGCAGAAGCAAATAACAGATTGTCTGAAGATGGAAAATTAGTAATTTTATTTTCTAATTCAGCACAAATAAAAAAGCTAACTAAAGAAAATCCGATAGAAAAAGAATTGGCAAAAGGGATTCGTTTTAAACTAGAAAAATGTTTAAAGAAAACCATAAAACCTACGGTTGATAAAACAAAACGAAACAAAAAAGAGTCTGCTCTAGAAGAAGTACAACTTTGGGTTTTGACTAAGGTTTAGTGAATTATTTGTCATTTCGACCAAAGGAAGAAATCACATTACAGTGATCGCACTAAATTGATCAGTTTGAATTTTAGTAAAGTAGAATAAGAATATAAGGATAGTAATTAGTTTTACTATCCTTTTTTATTGATTAGAAGTTATAAAATTCTCTTTTATCTATTCGAGCGCAGTCGAGAATTATTTGAATTTTAAATTAGGTTTCGACTGCGCTCAACCAGACATCTTACGTTACTAAATTTAATATAGAATTGGTACATCGATCGATGTTGCTTTCGAAAAATTGTATCGAGATGTTTTTAAGATTACGAAATAACTTTTTTTCTCGAATAAGTAAGTAAACCCAAAATAGGACCAATTGCCAGTAGCAGATAAATAAGGTTAGAATCCGTAGTTTCTGTATAGCTACTTATCAATTGAATGCTAACAATAGTAATGGTAAAGCCAATACAATTAACAATGGTTAATGCGGTTCCTTTGTTTTCTGATGCTACATTTTGTGCCACTAAAGTAGAAAATAACGGAGAATCTGCAACAACCACCATTCCCCAGAAGAGTAAAAAAGCAATAAAAAGATTTTCATTAGATAATTGAAATATCAACGGAGAAATAAGGCAACAGATACAAGAGAAAAGCAAAGCTAAATAAGCGATATTTTTAGTGCCAAATTTCTCGGATAAATAACCTGCTACTACACAAGACAAACTTCCTATTGCTATAATAAAAAAGGATAGTAAAGGTATATTAAAAGAAACATCGGAATGCAAATTTTCATATATTTTTAAAAGAATCGGGACAAAAGTCCAAAAGGTATAGAGTTCCCACATGTGTCCGAAATAACCAAAAGCAGCTTTTCTAAACTTTGTGTTTTTAAATATTGAAAAACAGATGGTAATATCTAGCTTTTTTCCGGCAGTTCTATAAGGTCCATTAGGTACAAAAAGCAACATTAATAATCCGCCGAAAGCTGCTAAGGTAGAGATGGAAATGATAATTGTTTTCCATGAATATCCTTGCATTAAATCTTTTAATAAATGTGGTAAAGCAGTGCCTAAAACCAAAGCTCCAACTAAATATCCTAAAGATTTACCTAAGCCTTTGTTATAATAATCTGTAGCAATTTTCATCCCTACAGGATAAATTCCTGCTAAGAAAAACCCAGTTAAAAACCGCATACCTATTAAGGTTAAAAAAGTTTGATTTTCAAAAACAAGTCTCAAATTAAAAAAAGCGCCTAAAACAGCACATACAAAAAACACTTTAGATGGCGAAAATCTGTCTGCAATAGTAAATAAAGCAAATAACAAAGTTCCTATAATAAAGCCAAATTGCACAGAAGAGGTTAAATAACTTAACGCAATTTCATCTAAGTTAAAACTAGTGATTAAATCTGTCATTACTCCATTGCTTGCAAACCACAAAGAGGTGCAACAAAATTGAGAAATAATGATTATTGGAAGAATGTATTTTGATTTGCTCATATATAAAGGCGAAAGTACCAAAAATCATGTAATAATCAATTAAAAAATGTTTTGCCACTTCAATAGAATATCTATCTTTGATATTGATGAAAAAAGTAAAAATCATAGAGTGTCCTCGTGATGCGATGCAAGGAATAAAAAGCCATTTTATTTCTACACATCAAAAAGCATTGTATATAAACTCATTATTAAAAGTGGGTTTTGATACCATTGATTTTGGCAGCTTTGTTTCACCAAAAGCAATTCCGCAGATGCGAGATACTGCCGCAGTTTTATCAAAATTAGATTTGTCTAGAACTCAAAGTAAACTGTTGGCAATTATAGCCAATGTTAGAGGTGCAAATGATGCTTCTGTATTTGAAGAAATCAATTATTTAGGATATCCTTTTTCAATATCAGAAAACTTTCAAATGCGTAATACGCATAAAACAATACAAGAATCTATAGAAACGTTAGATGAAATTTTAAACATTGCAGACAAGACGAATAAAGAAGTCGTTGCATATTTATCGATGGGCTTTGGTAATCCGTATGGAGATCCTTGGAATGTAGAAATAGTAGGTGAGTGGACAGAAAAATTGTCTAAAATGGGTGTTAAAATATTATCGCTTTCAGATACTGTGGGGACTTCTACGCCAGAAGTAATAGATTATTTATTTAAGAATTTAATTCCGCAATATCCATCTATAGAATTTGGTGCACATTTACACACAACCCCAGATAAATGGCACGAAAAAGTAGATGCTGCTTTTAAGGCTGGTTGCAATCGGTTTGATGGAGCTATAAAAGGCTATGGTGGTTGCCCAATGGCAAAAGATGAATTGACTGGGAATATGCCGACAGAAAAATTATTGAGTTATTTTACAGCCCAAAAAGTGGATATTAATTTAAAACCAATGAGTTTTGAAAGTGCTTATAACAAGGCTTTAGAAACTTTTATTTAGAGTAACCAGAGTTTAGTTTATCTCAATGTTTTGTCAAATTTTAAAGTGTCACCTTGAGCGCAGTAGAAAGGTTATTGTTATCTTTCATTACAAATTATAACTGAATCAAAATGAAATTCACAAAATTACTTTTATACTTTTTATCAATCATCTTTTTAGCATCTTGTTCTAAAGACGATCAGAAAATAGACTTTACTTTTCTACAATTGAATGATGTTTATGAAATTGCTCCAATTCAAGGAGGAGAATATGGTGGAATGGCAAGAGTGGAAACGGTGCATAAAGAATTGTTAGCCGAAAATAAAAATACCATGCTTTTTATGGCTGGAGATTTTTTAAATCCGTCTTTAATCGGTACTGTAAAAGTTGATGGAGAAAGAGTGCGAGGAAAACAAATGGTGGAGGTAATGAATGCTATGAATTTCGATTTGGTGGCCTTTGGTAATCATGAGTTTGATATTCCGCTAGAGGATCTTCAAAAAAGATTGAATGAAAGTAATTTTCCTTGGATCTCTGCCAATGTAAAGTTAAAAACAAAAGAAGCAGCAATTCCTTTTTACAAAGAAATTAACGGTCATAAAGAACATGTTGGGGAAACATTTATAAAAGAACTTTCTGATGAAGATGGCACCAAAATAAAAGTAGGTTTTATAAGTGTTTGCATTCCGTCTAATCCAAAAGATTTTGTAGAATATGGTAATATGTTTGTAAAAGCAAGAGCATCGTATGCAGCTATAAAAGATTCTGTAGATGTTGTTTTTGGCTTAACACATGTTAAAATTAATAATGATAAAAGAATAGCAGGATTAATACCAGATTTACCATTAATAATGGGCGGTCATGAGCATACCAATTCTTACGATACAATAGGAGACGTACGTATTGCTAAAGCAGACGCTAATGCAAAAACAGTATATGTACATAGAATTTCTTATGATAAGAAAACAAATAAAACGAGTATAAAATCAGAATTAAAAGAAATTAATGCAACGATAAAATCGGATAAAAATATAGCCGAAATTGTAAACAACTGGCAAACCATTTTAACTGCAAAAATTAAGGAAGTAATTGCAAATCCAGCAGAAGTTATTTTTGAAGCTAAAATTCCTTTAGATGGTAGAGATACTCCAATTAGAAGTACACAAACTAATTTAGGTGTACTGATTACAAAAGCGATGTCTTTTGGGTATAAAGATGAGGTAGATTGTGCGTTGGTTAATGGTGGTTCTATAAGAATAGATGATCAATTAAGTGGTCATATTACAGCAGTAGATATTTTTAGAGTATTGCCTTATGGAGGAGCTGTTTTAAAAGTAGAAATTAAAGGAAGATTATTAAAAAGAGTGTTAGATTATGGTGTTTTGGCTGCAGGAAACGGCGCTTATTTACAACGCTATAATGCAGAGAAAGTAGGTGAGAAGTGGATGATTAAAAACCTGGAGTTAGACATCAATAAAACCTATACCGTTGCCTTTTCTGATTATTTATTAAAAGGGTTTGATATTCCTTTTTTATCTGCGGAAAGTAAAGAAGTGCTTTCTGTCTATAGTCCAAATGATAAAGAATTGGCTGTAGATATTAGAAAATCTGTGGTTGCTTATTTAAAAACCATCTAATTTTTAAAGATATGTTAAACCTTGTTTTTATTTAAATTAAATCTAAATAAACTTTGCCAATGTAAAAATCAATTTTATATTTGACGAGAATTATTTAATTATTTGTAATTAATCTAAATAAAAATGAAAAAAGTAATATTATCGTTAGCAGTCGTAGCAACATTAATCTCTTGTAGTAGTGATGATGATAACCCAACGGTTTCACCTTCAAATTATAGTTTCTCTAGAAACGGAACATCAACAGTAAGTTATGGTGGTCAAACTACTAGAATTCAAATGGGAGAAGAGTTATTAGATGCTTTAAAAGTACCTACAGAAACTTTAGCTTCTTTAACAGGTAAATTTGCACATTCAGAAGGAGATGCAGATTTTACAGATGCTAATTTAAATGCGTCAGATAAAAGTATTAGAAGTAAAACAGCTGCTTCTTCAGATTTTTTCTCTGCAAACTCAACAGGTGCTGCTGTTATAAAAGAACAGTTTGATTCTTGGATTTCTGCGCAAGTAGATGAGGTTTTTCCTAGTTGGTCTGTAGATGCATCTGCAGGTGTTGCGGGACAAATACAACAAGCAGGTGGTGGATCTGTAAGATATATTAATGCAAAAGGGTTAGAATATAACCAAGCAATTAATAAAGGTCTTATTGGAGCTTTAGTTGCAGATCAAATTTTAAACAATTATTTAAGTACTGCTGTTTTAGATGAAGCTTCTAACAGAACAGATAACGATAATGAAACTTTAGATGGTGATAATAACTACACCACTATGGAGCATAAATGGGATGAAGCTTTTGGTTATTTATACGCTTTAGAGCCAGATGCTACTTCTCCAGTTTTAAATAACGATAGTTTTTTAAACGAATATTTAAGTAGAGTAAATGACGATGCTGACTTTGCAGGTATTGCAGACGATATTTACAATGCATTTACTACAGGTAGAGCAGCAATTGTAAATAAAGATTATACTACAAGAGATAACCAAGCAGAAATTATTAAAGAAAAAATTTCTGAAGTAATTGCTGTAAGAGGTATTTACTATTTACAACAAGGTAAAAATTCTTTAAGTGTAGATGATGCATCTGCTTTTCATGCATTATCAGAAGCAGTTGGTTTTATTTATAGCTTACAGTTTACAAGACAACCAAACTCTACAGAACCTTATTTATCAGCAACAGAAGTAGATACTATTTTAAATGCACTACAATCTGGTAATGGTTTTTGGGATGTTACTGAAGCTACTTTAGAGGAGATATCAGAAACAATCGCAGCAAAATTCAATTTTACAGTTTTACAAGCAGCTAGTTAATACCTTACTTGTTTAGTTTTAAGAATAGTAAAAAGTATTTTGTTTAAATGCTTTTTACTATTTTTGCTTTATATTTAGATTTAATAAAAATAAGATGATTAAAAATTTTTGTATCCTTTTTATATCAATAGCTCTTTTAGCTTCTTGTAGTTCTTCTGGTGAAGGAGAAGAAGTAGCAGTAGATAGTTTTGATAGAGCAGCAATGTTAACTAATTTTGCAGATAATATTATTGTACCTGCTTATAACGATTTTAGTACTAAATTAGCAACATTAAAAACGGCAGGAGAAACATTTACTACCACTCCAGACCAAACAAATTTAGATGCCTTAAGAACATCTTGGTTAGCAGCATATACCACTTGGCAACAAGTAGAAATGTTTAATATTGGTAAAGCAGAAGAATTACAATATTCTTTTTTTATGAATATTTATCCTTTAACGGTTGCAGATGTAGAAAACAATATTTCTAACGGAAGCTACGATTTAGATAGCGCTAACAACCACGATGCACAAGGTTTCCCGGCATTAGATTATTTATTATACGGTGTTGCAGATACAGATACTGCTATTCTTGCAAAATATACTACAGATGCAAATGCTGTTGGTTACCAAAATTATATAACAGACGTTTTAAACCAAATGAGCATTTTAACAGCACAAGTTGTTACAGATTGGGCTTCTTATAGAAACGAGTTTGTTGTAGGTGTTTCTAATACAGCAACAAGTCCAGGAAATAAGTTGGTAAATGATTATGTGTATTATTTTGAAAAAATTATAAGAACAAATAAATTTGGAATACCAGGTGGTAGTTTTTCAGGTACAGCTTTACCAGAAAAAGTAGAAGGTTTTTATAGTAGAATCTATTCTAAAGAATTGGCATTAGAAGCATTAAATGGTGCAATAAACTTCTTTGAAGGTAAACATTACAATGCTATTACAAAAGGACTAAGTTTTAATGATTATTTATTAGAGCTTGATAGAGCAGATGTTTCTACAGCTATTATTGATAAATTAGCAATTGCTAAGACGCAGATTAATACATTAAATGCCAATTTTTACGAGCAAATAATGACTGACAAAACACAGGTAACATTATCTTTTGATAAGTTACAAGATGTAGTACAACATTTAAAATCAGATATGTTACAAACTTTTAGTATTAGTGTAGATTATGCTGACGCAGATGGAGATTAATACCTATAATATAAACTAACATAAACCCGAGTATTTATTGATAAAATAAGTACTCAGGTTTTTTTATTTTGATGAAATTTTTAAAGTACAATTTTAAAGAACAAACAAATGCAGCTCCTTTAGCTGTTTTTCGTTTGTTTTTTGGTTTAATGATGTTTGCAAGTATCGTACGTTTTTGGGCAAACGGTTGGATTGAAACGCTATATTTAGAACCAAAATTTCATTTTTCTTATTACGGCCTTAGTTTTATAAAACCTATTGGCAATTACACCTACTTATTGTTTATTATTTGTGGTTTATCTGCCTTATTTGTAGCGTTTGGTTATAAGTATAGAATGGCAATTATTACCTTTTTTCTATCTTTTGGTTATATAGAATTTATGGATAAAACCACGTACTTAAATCATTATTACTTTATAAGTGTTATTAGTTTTGTGCTTATTTTTTTACCTGCAAGTGCGGTTTTTTCTGTTGATAATTTACGAACTAAAAAGAAGTACCTAAACATACCAAAATGGACTATAGATATTATTAAAGTACTTTTAGGCGTTGTTTATTTTTATGCAGGTTTGGCAAAATTAAATTCAGATTGGTTATTTAGAGCAATGCCTTTAAAAATATGGTTACCTTCTAAGTACGATCTTCCTTTAATAGGAAACACTTTAATGCAACAAGATTGGTTTCATTTTGCAATGGCTTGGTCTGGCATGTTGTACGATTTAAGTATTCCGTTTTTACTGTTATATAAAAGAACACGAGTTTTTGCTTTTGTAATTGTGGTCTTTTTTCATGTTTTTACAAGAATTTTGTTCCCAATTGGTATGTTTCCTTTTATTATGATTGTTTCTACGCTTATTTTCTTTGAAGCATCGTTTCATCAGAAAATAATAGATTTTATAAAAAAATATATTTTAAATGTTAGTTCTAATGATTTAAAGAGACAAAAAAGAGTATCGAAAAAACCTTTAATTATCCACCAAAACTATACATTTTCATCAACCAAAAGAAAAATAGCATTACCCATTTTAAGTGTGTTTGTTGTTATACAATTGTTATTGCCTTTTAGATCGTTATTATATCCAGGAGAATTATTTTGGACAGAAGAAGGCTACCGTTTTTCTTGGCGCGTTATGTTAATGGAAAAAGCAGGGTTTACAAACTTTAGAGTTGTAAACACTAAAACAGGTAGTTCTTTTATGGTTGACAATAAAGATTTTTTAACCACGTTTCAAGAAAAGCAAATGAGTTATCAGCCAGATTTTATCTTAGAATATGCGCATTATTTAGGAAATCACTTTAAAAGTCAGGGCCATAAAAATATTGCTATTTTTGCAGATAGTTACGTGGCTTTAAACGGAAGGTTAAGTACAAGATATGTAAACCCAAAAGTAGATTTATATCAACAAAAAGAAAACTTTAAACACAAAGATTGGATTGTTCCTTTTTCGTCAAAAATAAAAATTAAAGGAATTTAAATATATGAAATTTAGAATCATTTTTATCATTCTTACCTTATTGCAAACAGCCATTTATAGTCAATATAAAGTTTCTGGAACGGTAGTTTCTGATGAGAACAAGCCCTTAAAAAAAGTACAGATTTATAATGAATCTGGCGGATTATTAACAGAAACAGACGCTTTGGGGAAATTTTTATTTTCTATTGATGCAGAAACAATTTCGTTGGTTTTTTATACGGATAATTTTAAAGTAGAAAGAACTGTTTTAAACGCAGTAAACTACGTTGATGTAAAAATTGTCTTAAACTCTTTTTCAGAAGAATTATCAGAAATAGAGATAAAGGCAAGAAAACGTAAAGTTTTTGAGCTAAAAAGATTAAAAGATGTAGAAGGAACTTCGATTTTTGCAGGTAAAAAAACAGAAGTAGTTTTGGTAAATCAATCTGCGGCAGCATTATCAACAAACAATGCACGTCAGATTTTTAATCAAGTTGCAGGTTTAAATATTTATCAGAATGATGATGCAGGTTTGCAATTAAATATTGGTGGTAGAGGTTTAGACCCTAACAGAACTGCTAATTTTAATACGCGTCAGAATGGATATGATATTAGTGCAGATGTTTTAGGATATCCAGAAAGTTATTATACGCCAGCATCCGAAGGATTAGATGAAATACAAGTTATTCGTGGTGCTGCTTCTTTGCAATACGGAACGCAATTTGGTGGTTTGGTAAATTTTGTAACCAAGAAACCAACAGAAGATCAAGAAATCGTTTTTAGAAATACGGTAGGTAGTAATGGTTTGTACACTAACTTTACCAGTTTAAGCGATACACACGGTAAATTTAGTTATTACACGTATGTCAACTATAAAAAAGGAGATGGATTTAGACCCAATTCTGAGTTTGAATCTACCAATGTATTTGCACATTTAGGATATCAAATTAATGATAAAAGTAAATTATCTGCAGAGGTAACCGTTTTAAAATATTTGGCACAACAAGCAGGAGGTTTAACAGACCAAATGTTTAATGAAGATCCTTTACAGAGTAATAGAGAACGTAATTGGTTTCAGGTAAAATGGTTTTTGTACAATTTAAAATGGGAACACGCTTTTTCTGATGATACCAATTTTTCTTTTAGTTTCTTTGGTTTAGATGCCTCTAGAGATGCCTTGGGTTTTAGAACCAATAGAGTAAGTCAGGTAGATTCTGGTGAGGAAAGAGATTTGATAAAAGGGACATTTAAAAACTATGGTTTTGAGTCGCGTTTGGTAAGTAATTACACGTTGTTCGATAAAAAATCTACCTTTTTAATTGGTACCAAGTTTTATAAAGCAAACAACACCAATATGCAAGGACCTGGTTCTGATGGATCGGATGCAGATTTTAATATGTATTTAGAGGAATATCCAGATTATCCAAGACAATCGGATAGTAAATTTCCAAATCTAAATGTGTCTTTATTTGGTGAGAATATTATTTATGTAAACGATAAATTATCGATTACACCAGGTTTTAGATTAGAATATATTAATACCAAAAGAGACGAGATTATAAAGGATATTGTAACAGATGCTGCCGGAAATGTAATTAATGAAAACTTAAGAGATGAAGAAGAAACCAACGAAAGAAGTTTTGTTTTATTAGGTTTAGGTTCTAGTTATAAATTGAATAGAACAACAGAATTTTATGGTAATATTTCTCAGAATTACCGTTCTGTAACCTTTTCGGATATTAGTACTGCAAACCCAGCTTTTGAAATTTCTCCGGATATTTCTGATGAAAAAGGATTTACAATTGATGCCGGTTTTCGTGGAAATTATAAAAACTTCTTTTCTTATGATGCCAATGTTTTTGGCTTGTTTTATAACGATAGAATTAATATTTACACAAGAGATGATGGTAAAGCAGAAAGAGATAATATTGGTGATGCAAGAATTTTAGGAGTAGAAAGTTTGATAGATTTTAACCTGAAAAAGTTTTTTACAAATGATTCTGATTATGTGTTAAATTACTTTATCAATTCTTCTTTTATAACATCAGAATATACCGAATCTGATATTAATGGAGTAGAAGGGAATGAGGTAGAATTTATACCAAACATTAATATTAAAACAGGTATGAAGTTTGGTTATAAAGATTTTTTAGCCAGTATTCAATACTCTTATTTATCGCGCCAATTTTCTGATGCTACCAATGCAATAGGCGGAAGTATTAGCGGAGTTACAGGAGAAATACCTGCCTATGATATTTTAGACTTTTCTGCTTCTTATAAATACAAGTTTATGAAGATAGAAACCGGTGTAAACAATCTTTTAGATAACAGTTATTTTACACGTAGAGCAACGGGATATCCTGGACCAGGAATTATACCTTCTGCACCAAGAAACTACTATGTTACTTTAGAGTTTAAGTTTTAAGATGCTTAGATTGATGTAACTTATTTATATAAAAAATCAACCTATACTTTACATATAGGTTGATTTTTTTTTTGTTGAAATACAATGGAGTTTGTACTCCTTATTTTAAAGAATGATTGTTCTTAATCTCCATCATTATCCGTAGGTAAAACATTTACAGATAAAATACTTGCTCCGTCTACAGAGAAATATTGTAATAAAGTTAGTAAAGATGTATGTAAAGTTGCTACACTTTGATCTCCATTAAGAATAGCCGTATACAAATCGGTATCAATCGCATCTATATTATTGTAAACTGTATTGAAACTATTATTTATCTCCGAAGATATTTCTGATGAATCTGATATTTCATCAACAATATTGGCAAAATTAACGCTACTTAAAGCATAGGCATTTTGTATTTCCTCTAAAGAACTTTGTATCAATTTTAAAGAACTTTTACTTCTATATGCTTCTAAAAGTTCTACATCTGTATTAGGTGTTTTTTCTAATCCTGCAGGTTTACCTATTTTGGTAACTCTAATAATATCTATAATATTTATAAGTTGATTAAATGCCAAACAACGTGCGTTTTCTATACAAGACAAGCTTTTGTAGCTCTTAAAAGTGTCTTTGTAACCTTGTTGCCAAAAATCGATTAATAGGTTTATTTGCCTTAAATTTTCTTTTGTAATGGCTAATAAATAATTTACCCTAAAGGTATCCTCTTGCAAAAGAGTAAGACTATTTTTTGTACCATTTTCATTATAAAGTAAATATTCCATTGCTGCCAATCCTTTAGAAACCGTACTGCTATTGCTAATATAATCGGTATTAAAAGTTGTTTTTTCTAAAATATTATTTTCTATAAGACTTGGATTTACAGGGAAATTATAAATTATAATATCATAATACAAAGACTTTACATCTACTACATTATATACACGCGTTTTAGAAAAAGAACTTGCACAATTTACCCATTGTGTTTGTAATAAAGTAAAGTTTTCTTGCGTTGTATTGGTTTTAAAATTTTCTGTAAGTGTTATTTGTTTCTCTATAGCTGCTTTAAAATTGTTTAAAGACGGCAATATATTTACGCTGTAATATTCTTCGTGAAAAAGATCTATTGCAGATGATGAATTTGAATTTTCTTTACTACAAGATGAAAGGAATATTATTGCAGATAGAAAAAATAAAAGATGCTTTTTCATGATTATAATGAATTTAAAAATTTAAGTAGTTGTTCGCGTTTTTCTTTTGATAAATTTTTGAAATTATTCTTAGCGTTTTCTGCTTCTCCACCATGCCATAAAATAGCTTCTTCGATATTTCTTGCTCTACCATCGTGTAATAAAAAAGTATGCTTATTAACTTCTTCGATTAAGCCTAAACCCCAAAGAGGTTGTGTTCTCCATTCGTTTCGATCAGCTAAAAAATCGGCTCTATTATCTGCTAATTCATCACCCATATCATGCAATAAAAAATCTGAATAAGGTCTAATAATTATATTTTCTAGTTGCTTTAATAATGAGTAGTCATTGCCTGTTGTAAAATTGTTTACATGGCAAATAACACAAGCTAAATCATTAAATAACTGTTTCCCTTCTAAGACATCTAGCGTTTTAAAATCTCTTCTTTTAGGTACAGAAATAGCTGCTTGGTATACCATTATTCTACTCATTTGAGTATCTGGTACTTCTACTGTTTCATTAACATTATTACCATTATTTAATTTGCTACAATCTACACCATGCGGACAATTTTCATCCGGAAATAAAGAAGAAGTTAAACCCATATCTCCATTAAAAGCACCAGCAACTTGTTGTTCTAGTGTTGGTTGATTGGCTTTCCATCCAAATTTACCAATGGTAGATTTAGACGCTCTAACATTCCAAACATAATTTGCTTTTCCCGAAATTCCGTCTCCGTCAATATCATTAATATCTTCGTTTGCTAAAATACTAGCTTCGCTTAAAGCATCTATAAAACCTAAACCAATTACTTGCGGGCCAACGCGTGGAGATTGTTTTGGGTTGTTTAAAGAACCATAATTTTCATTTACAATTGTGTAGGTTGGTTTTCTTATTTCGTAACCTTCTCCATCAGAATAGCTACCTGTAATTGTTTCGAAATGCACATTAATTGTTGCTTCTTTAGCCATACCTAAATTAGAATTGTCTTGTAATTGACCTCCATAATTAGCAATACCAATTGGGCCTGAAATTAAATCGTTTCCAGAACTTAAACGGATTAAAAATCCTTCGGAAACGGCACCGTTTTCTAATATAGGAGTTCCTCTACCATCATTAGAATGACAAGTAGCACAAGCTCTAGCGTTAAATATGGGACCTAAACCATCTCTAGAAGTGGTTGTTGCCGGAGCAGAAACCCAACTTTGCTCAAACATGGCATTACCAATACCAAAAAAAGCCAGTTCTAAATTTGATAATCCCGGAATTGATCTACCAAAAGCTTTTTCTGCTGTAAAAGCTTCTACAGATAAACCAGATACTAGATTTTCTTCGCCTGCTTCGTAATTAATGTCTATATATTCTTCTTCAGAAAACTCATCAGAAGTACAAGAGAAAAGGAAAAAAATTAGAATGTAAAAAAAATACTTCATTTACTTTTTATTTATAAAATAGAGAAAACTGAAGACTATAAAAGCCTTCAGTTTTATTAATAATAATTGTATTATTTAAATTACTTACTCTACAGTAATACTAACACCTAAAGCACCTGCTGCATCAGAAATTGCGTGACTTTGATTTACTAATGCTACTGCCAAATCATTAGCAGGACCACCGGAAGTTAAATTTTCTTCGCTAATAATTTCATCGAAATTCTTACCCAAACCTAATAAAGTATTTAATTTAGAAATCGTTTCGGAAGATTTTACATCTAAAGACGCTCCAAAAGTTGCATTATTTTGATTCACTAATTCTATCAATGAAACACCAGAAATAATAGCACCACTTTCTGTAGTATAGGTACCAACAATAATATTATTTAATCCATGTACATTTGCCCACATATCTTGGTTTGTATTGTCAGAAAAACAAGAATGTTCATTTTCTTGCCCTTCATCTATAGCAGCAAAAATTCTTTCTTGAGCAACTTCACCATTAGAAATAAAACCAATACCGCTTAAGATATTTTTTAGTGCAACATCTTCCTCTAAAGCTTCAAAAGTTGTTCTATAAGTACCACCAACTGCCCAAGTATTATTTAAATCATTTAAGTCATTAATTAATAAATCTGTAACAACTTGTAAATAAGTAGCTCTTCTATCTGCAAAGTCTGCCGTTGTATAATCTGTGTAAGGTCTATCTCCAGAAACAGCATAATTATCTGTGGTATGGTTAATAGGGTCGTAGTTTAAATCTTGCCCCCAAAGTAAAAACTCAATAGCGTGCCATCCTGTAGCAATATTGTCTGCACCACCATCTTCATTTTTAGCTATAAGATTTGCTGCTGTTAATTCAACAGTAGTATCACCAATTAAGCCATTTTGTACAGTTCCTCCAGTACTATTAAAAACATAATCAATATAACCTTCATCTAAAGGCCATGCGTTAATTTGTCCTTCGGTTGCTAATAAATCTTCGTTATCAATTGGTCCGTTCGCTTCTCTATACGCTTCTGTTTGTCCATAAAAATCTCTAGCATATAACCAAGAAGTTCTTGCTTCTGCTAAAGTAGTTTCTGTAGGTGCTGCAATAAAAGCATTAATTTTGGTTTGCATTGCTACAGCAGTATTGTATGTGTCTGAATAATTTGTAGATGCTATTGTTGCATAGTTTTCTATAAAATCCGCTTTAGATATTTGTTCTGTTGGTATTTCATCTTCATTATTAGAGCAAGAAATAGCTAAAATACTTGTTAATAATAGTAAAGGTAGTTTTGTAAAGTTAAATTTCATTTTGTTAAATTTATTTAGATTGATTTAAAATAGTGTGTTTTTACGTCGCAAATATACAATTCAATTGCTATCACACAAGTCTTATTTAGAATAAATAAAAATAACTTAAAATGTAAACTAATTGTTATCATTATAGATACTAGGTTCTTGATAGTATAAAATTCATATATTATTTGTAAATTTGCACGCAATTATACCTTAATTGCAACATGACAGCACACGACAACAAAATTTTAGGAGAAGGATTAACATATGACGACGTTCTTTTAGTCCCAGCCTTTTCCGATGTACTTCCAAGAGAAGTAAGTATTCAAACAAAATTTACTAGAAACATTACAATCAACGTTCCAATTGCATCTGCTGCTATGGATACCGTTACAGAATCTGCTTTAGCAATTGCTATTGCAAGAGAAGGTGGTATTGGTGTTTTACATAAAAATATGACTATTGAGCAACAAGCTAAAGAAGTTAGAAAAGTAAAACGTGCAGAAAGCGGAATGATTTTAGACCCTGTTACATTGCCTTTAACGGCTGTGGTTGCTGAAGCAAAAGCAAACATGAAAGAACATGGTATTGGAGGGATTCCTATTGTAGATGACAATGGCATCTTAAAAGGAATTGTTACTAATAGAGATTTACGTTTTGAGCATGATAGCCAAAGACCTATTGTAGAAGTAATGACTAGCGAAAACCTAGTAACTGGAGATGTTGGAACTTCTTTAAGTGATGCAGAAAAAATTCTTCAGAATTATAAAATAGAAAAACTTTTAATTGTTGATGAAAATTATAAATTAAAAGGATTAATTACTTTTAGAGATATCACTAAAGTAACTCAGAAACCAATTGCTAACAAAGATTCTTTTGGTAGATTAAGAGTTGCAGCGGCATTAGGTGTTACAGGAGATGCAGTAGATAGAGCAGAAGCATTAGTAAATGCTGGTGTAGATGCTGTAATTATAGATACAGCTCACGGACATACTAAAGGTGTAGTTGCAGTTTTAAAAGCTGTAAAAGCAAAGTTTCCAGAATTAGATGTAGTGGTTGGTAATATAGCAACAGGAGCTGCGGCTAAATATTTGGTAGAAGCAGGAGCAGATGCTGTAAAAGTAGGTATTGGACCAGGTTCTATTTGTACTACCAGAGTAGTTGCAGGAGTTGGTTTTCCTCAGTTTTCTGCTGTTTTAGAAGTTGCAGCAGCTATTAAAGGTAGTGGAGTGCCAGTAATTGCAGATGGAGGAATTCGTTATACAGGAGATATACCTAAAGCAATTGCAGCAGGAGCAGATTCTGTAATGTTAGGTTCTCTTTTAGCAGGTACAAAAGAATCGCCAGGAGAAACTATTATTTACGAAGGAAGAAAATTTAAATCTTATAGAGGTATGGGATCTGTAGAAGCTATGAAACAAGGCTCTAAAGATAGATACTTTCAAGATGTAGAAGATGATATTAAAAAACTAGTACCCGAAGGTATTGTAGGTCGTGTTCCTTATAAAGGAGAGCTTGCAGAAAGTATCCACCAATTTATTGGAGGGTTACGAGCTGGAATGGGATATTGTGGTGCAAAAGATGTAGAAACATTAAAAGAAACGGGTAGATTTGTAAGAATTACGGCAAGTGGAATTAATGAAAGTCATCCGCATGATGTAGCAATTACTAAAGAGTCTCCTAATTACAGTAGAAGATAATTAGACATTTTAAAATATTAAAAAACCGAGTAAAATTAATTTTACTCGGTTTTTTTTATTTTTTTAATAAAATAGTACAACGAACGTTTTATATAGTTTTCTTAACGCTTAAATTTAGGTATTTGAGAAGGTCTTATTCCTTTATATAAATCTTATTTTAAGTCAATTTTAGCATTGCTTTCCTCTAGTAAGTGAATATACTCATCTACTTTAAAAACTTTGCTATGAAAACGAGAAGTTCTATTTCTTCCTTCACTTTGTCTAGTAATACTTCTTGCAAAACGTCTAACTTCGTCTTTAGTTGTTAGTACAATTCCGGGTACAGGTGTACTTTTTCCATCATCATCTTTTGCAACCATTGTAAAATAAGAAGAGTTACAATGCTTTGTTTCTCCAGTTCTAATATTTTCAGAATCTACACGTAAACCTACAACCATAGAGGTTCTTCCTGTAAAATTAATAGAAGCTTTCATGGTTACTAATTCGCCAACTTCAATAGGGTTTAAAAAATCAACCTTATTTACAGAAGCCGTAACACAGTAATTTCCAGAATGTTTAGAAGCACAAGCAAATGCTATTTGATCCATCAAATTTAAAATATAACCTCCATGAATTTTACCGCTAAAATTAGAGTTGGATGGTTTCATCAACTCCATAATTTTTACTTGTGATTCCTTAATATGTTTAAATTGTTTAATCATAATCTAGTTTTATGCTTATCAGTAATAGGTTTTTTATAACTTAAATATTATCGTAACCCATTTCTATTTATAAAAGCGAAATTATCATTTTATTTACGCTATTAAATAAAAAAGAGTACTTATTATATATTATTAGGTATTTCTTAGTAAAATTGAATAATTATTATGGATTATTTATTTCAAATATATAAAATTATACAATAACTTGTTGTGTCATGCTAATTTTAAAGAACTTTAGAAATCCGTATTTAAGTTATTTTTGATAAAAAATGCTGAGAAAACTGATTTTGAAGTTAAAATTTACTTGAATTTATAGAATTATATAAAAAAGCAGCACCTAAATTTTATGATATGTTAATGTCCGAAGAAATAAAGTTTTAGAATAGTATAAAAAAAGTACTGTTTTATTTGAGACTTGATAAAAACGAATTGTAATTAATAAAATTCGTATTTTTTATGCTCATTTTAAAGTAAATTTGTGGCACTTTTAAAAAGAAAAAATGAATTATATTCTATTTGATGGAGATGTTAGAGACGCTCTATTACCTTTTACATATACAAAACCAGTTGCAGACATTAGAATAGGAATATTAACCATTCGAGAAAAATGGGAAAAATATTTAGGTTTAACAACCACGACTATTACACAGGAATATTTAGAAGAAAAATATCCGATGGTAGAAATGGAAGAGAATATATTAATCAATGCTTCTTTTTGTCCTACAGAAAATTTAATTGAAAAAGTAAAGAATTTATCAAAAAATGAAGCTATTTTTAAAGGTGATGATGTCATTGCTTTTTTTACTTCAGATTCTCAAGAAGAAGTAAATTTTGATGAATACACTCAAATTGAATTTGATGAAGATTTGATACAAGTTAAAAACACGTGGGATATTTTTTCTTTAAATGAAAAAGCTATTCAGCAAGATTTCGATTTAATTACAGAAGGAAGAGAGTCTGAACCAATACCAGAAGGAACAAGGTATTTGAATAAAGAAAATATTTTTATAGAAGAAGGAGCAGAAATTACTTTTGCAACTTTAAACGCATCTACAGGACCAATTTATATTGGTAAAGATGCTGTTATTATGGAAAATTCTGCAATTAGAGGTCCTTTTGCAATGTGTGAAAATGCCGTTGTAAAATTAGGAGCTAAAATATTTGGAGCGACTACTTTAGGTCCATATTGTAAAGTAGGAGGAGAGATTAGTAATGCTGTTTTATTTGCATATTCAAGCAAAGGTCACGATGGTTATTTAGGAAATTCTGTAATAGGAGAATGGTGTAATTTAGGAGCAGATACAAATAACTCTAATCTTAAAAACAATTACGCTCAAGTAAAATTATGGAATTATGAAACAGGTCGTTTCGCAAAAACAGGCTTACAGTTTTGTGGTTTAATGATGGGAGATCACTCTAAATGCGGAATTAATACCATGTTTAACACTGGTACCGTAGTTGGTGTAAGTGCCAATATTTTTGGAAGCGGATTTCCAAGGAATTTTATTCCGTCTTTTAGTTGGGGAGGAGCTTCTGGATTTACGGAATATAAAACTGATAAAGTTTTTGAAGTAGCAGAAGTTGTTATGAAACGTAAAGATTTGTTTTTTGAAGAAATCGATAAAAGAATTCTAGAGCACGTTTTTGAAGAAACGAAACAATATAGAAATTATTAAAAAAGTTTACAGTTTTCAGTAATAGCAAGCAGTTAGTTTATATTGAAAAATTATACTTATTGCTTGTTTTTTTCATGATCGGTACGCTCACGCTCGCGAATATGAGTTGTTTTCTAACTGAAAATAGAGACTGAATACTATCCAGTATTTAATACGCATCCACATCTGTAATAAATCGGATTGGTCTAAAATCTTTAACAGCTTCAAAAGTATCTTTAATCTTTTGAAGTTGTTTTTTTGTTTGTGCTAAATTTTGTTTTGGCGGAATTTTAATGACAATATTTTTAATATATTGATTTCTAACTCTAGAAACAGCTGGTGCAGTTGGACCTAAAACATTTTCACCAAAAGAACTATACAAAGCTTTAAATAGCCAATTTACACCACTATCAACTTTGTTGTAATCTTTGTGCTTTAGCGTAATTTTTATCAATCTATAATAAGGTGGGTATTTATATTGCCAACGTTCCTGCAATTGTTCTTTATACATTTCTGCATAATTTGTGGTAGAAACTTGTTGTAATATTTGATGATGCGGATTATAGGTTTGAATGGCTACATTTCCTTGTTTTTTACTTCTTCCTGCTCTTCCTGAAACCTGTACCATCATATCATACGCACGTTCATGTGCTCTAAAATCTGGGAAATTTAGCATAGAATCTGCATTTATGATTCCTACCAAAGTTACATTTTCAAAATCTAAACCTTTAGAAAGCATTTGCGTTCCTACTAGTACGTCTATTTCTTTAGCTTCGAAAGCACCAATTATTTTTTGATACCCATATTTTCCACGAGTAGTATCTAAATCCATTCTTCCGATCTTAAAATCTGGAAATAACGTGGTCAGCTCTAATTCAATCTGTTCAGTTCCAAAACCTTTATTGTCTAAAGTATTGCTTCCGCAAGCACCACAGCTATTTGGCATGGATCTTTGATAGTTGCAATAATGGCAACGCAATTCGTTCCTGAATTTATGGTAGGTTAAACTAACATCACAATTTGGACATTCTGGTGATACTCCACATGTATTACATTCTACAACTGGCGAAAATCCACGTCTATTTTGAAACAAAATTACTTGCTCTTTTAAGTCTAAAGCTTCCTGAATCAGTTTCAGTAATCTATCAGAAAAATGACCTTTCATTTCCTTTTTTCGCTGCTTTTCCTTTACGTCTATCAATTCAATTTTTGGCAGTTGCACATTTCCATGACGACGATTTAATGCTACAAAACCATATTTATTTTGTTGTGCATTAAAATAGGTTTCTAAGGATGGAGTAGCAGAACCCAATAATATTTTAGCATTATGAAGTTTCGCTAAAACAATAGCGCAATCTCTTGCATTGTACCTTGGTGAAGGTTCAAACTGTTTGTAAGAAGTTTCGTGTTCTTCATCAACCACAATTAAACCTAAATTAGAAAAAGGTAAAAATATAGAAGAACGAGCACCTAAAATAATGCGTGCTTTCGGTTTGTTTTCTAAAACGTTATTCCAAACTTCTACACGCTCATTCATAGAATATTTAGAGTGAAAAACAGAAATTTGTTCTCCAAAATAAAACTGTAAACGCGTTATTATTTGTGTGGTTAATGCAATTTCTGGCAACAAGAATACTACTTGTTTCCCTTGGTCTAATACTTCTTGAATTAATTTTGTATAGACTTCTGTTTTTCCAGAACTTGTAATTCCGTGTAAAAGCGTAACGTCTTTTTCTTTAAAGGTTTCTTTAATTTCTGTAAGTGCTTTTTCTTGAAACTCATTCAGCACTTTTAAATCATTAGTATCTCCATTAAACTCAATTCTATCTGTTTGAATGTGATAAAATTCAAAAATGTTTTTATCGACCAAAGACTTTAAAATGGAAGCAGAAACACTTGCTTTTTCTTCTAGATCTTTTGCTTTTATAGGTTTTTTAGAAGTTGATAGTTGAAAAAATCCTAAAACGGCTTCCCGTTGTTTTTTTGCTCTAGATAATTCTTCTAATAATTTTCCTAGAGAATCATCCGAAGAATAATCTGCATGTAAACGAACATATTTAACCAATTTTGGTTTGTATTGTTCGTAAATTTCTTCCTTAATTATAATTGCTTCTTTTTTAATTAAAGAGTTTATAATAGGCATTACTTTTTGCTTTCCTAAAATAGCAATTACTTGATGAATGGTCAATTGAGATTGATGTTGTAAAGCTTCAAAAATTAAAAATTCATCATCAGCTAAAATATCTTCTTCAGTAAAATCTTCATTTTTATTGATAATGGTTTCGCTTTCTAACAAAAAAGCAGAAGGCAAAGCAGCTCTATATACATCACCCAAAGAACACATGTAATAACTAGAAATCCATTGCCAATGTTTTAGTTGTAATTCATTTACCAATGGAACTTCATCTAAAATTTGATGAATATCTTTGGCTTCGTACAAAACCGGTTTTGTTTGATGGATGTTTAAAATCAAGGCAGAATACATTTTCGATTTTCCAAAAGAAACTGCAACACGCATTCCTTTTTTTAGAAAATTAGCTTCGTCTTCAGTAACAGAATACGTGAATGTTTTCTGTATAGGAATGGGTAGTATGACGTCTATAAAATGTAGCAATTGACTTATTTTTAAGTATTTGTAATTCTCTTGTTAAATGAAGTCTTTAAATTTTGGTAAAAGACTTCTAGATCTCTCGTTATTCTTAATTCGAAATGATATTAATAATCAAAATTACATAAAATTTAACACATTTTTTTGATAAATAGCTAAAGTTCTATTTTAGAATTGTTAGAATGATAAATCTTTATTTCTGTTGAGGTTCTAGTTTTTTTCTGAGCTTTAAAAAGATAACTTTGTAGCTCTTTTTAGGCTTATTTTTTTATTACTGAGGTTTATCATAAAAACGATTTTATTAAAGAGGTAATTTTGATACTTATTTCAAATTAATACCTAAATTTAATCTCTGTTAGTATTAAAAAAAAACTAAAGTTTAAAAAAGGCTCTTGTTAAAGTAAATATAGAGTTACTTATTTTAACAGCTTTCTATTCATCAATAAAATCAGATAGATTTATTGGTTATAAATTACTACTACATTGACTTCTGCCAATGAAGGCAAACATTAAGAACGGAATAAGAATACGAATTATGAAGATTATTTTTGCAAAATGAATATTGCTTTTAAAAAAATATATAAGACTGCATTTTGGGCAAGTGTTTTAGGATTGTTTGCTTTTATTTTTCATTTTGGTTTTGAGCAAACTATTTTTGTACAGCAGCTTATAGATGGTTTTTACTTTATTGTAATTGCATTAGGCTTAACGTCTACTTTTGTGCGGTATTATGAAAATCCGCATCTTTTAAAAAGAAATGTTGTGGTCTTTGACCTCCTTTCTATCGGATATTTATTAGGTATTATTTATATGTATTTGTTTGTTGGTGAATCCTTTCAGACAGATTTGGTTTTAGAGAATCCGTTGTGGTTGGTTTTTGCGGTTATTTTATCATTTATAAGAGAGTTTTCTGAACTGAAATTAAACCTAAATAGAATTTATTTTAATCCTGCTCAGTTATTTATTTTAAGTTTTTTAACCATCATCTTTTTAGGTTCTTTATTATTGATGATGCCAAAAGCTACGTATAACGGTTTGTCTTTTATAGATGCTTTGTTTACTTCTGCAAGTGCCGTTTGTGTTACAGGATTAGCTGTAGTAGATACGGGTACTTATTTTACCGTTTTTGGGCAATCTATACTTTTAATTCTAATTCAAATTGGTGGTTTGGGAATTTTAACTTTTGCGAGCTATTTTAGTTATTTCTTTAAAGGTGGTAGCACGTATGAGAATCAGTTAACGTTGAGTGAAATGACCAATTCACAAAGAATTGGAGGTGTTTTTAATACCTTAAAAAATATTATTGTAATTACTGTAACGGTAGAGTTAATTGCCGCCATACTTATTTATGTTTCTTTAGATGATGCTTTAGTAACCAATTTTGTAGACAAAGCTTTTTTCTCTATTTTTCATGCTATTTCTGCTTTTTGCAATGCAGGTTTTTCTACGTTAAGTAATAGTATTTATGAAGTTGGTTTTCGTTTTAATTATCCTTTACAACTGGTAATTATTGCTACATTTTTTCTTGGGAGTTTAGGTTTTCCTATTGTAGTAAACCTCTTAAAATATTTAAAGCATGTTATTCTCAATTTTTTTAAGTTTCAATCTTATAGAAAAACCTATAAACCTTGGGTATTAAAAATTAACAGTCGAATTAATTTAGTAACTACTTTGTCGCTTACAGCTATTGCTTTTATACTTTTCTTTATTATAGAATACCATAATACTTTAGAAGAACATTCGCTTTTTGGTAAAATGGTCAATGCTTTATTTATTGCAACCACACCAAGAACAGCAGGTTTTAATTCGGTAGATATGACTGCTTTATCATTACCCACAATTATGATTACCTTTTTATTAATGTGGATTGGAGCTTCGCCAGCATCCACCGGAGGTGGTATAAAAACCAGTACTTTTGCTATTGCCACTTTAAACATATTAAGTTTGGCAAAAGGAAAAAACAGAATAGAAGTATACAGAAGAGAAGTTGCAGATATTTCTGTAAAAAGAGCATTTGCCACCATAGCACTTTCGTTAATTGTAATTGGTTTTGGTATTATGCTGATTACCATATTTAACCCTGAACTAGGACTGTTAAAAATCGCTTTCGAAAGTTTTTCTGCCTACAGTACTGTTGGTTTAAGTTTAGGTATTACGTCTAGTCTTGGTACGGCAAGTAAGTTGGTTGTAATTGCTATTATGTTTATAGGAAGAGTAAGTATGCTTTCTATAATGGTAGCCGTTTTTAGAAAAATTAAACATAAAAATTATCGCTACCCAAGCGAAGAAATAACCATAAACTAATATTATGAAATATATTATTGTAGGACTCGGAAATTTTGGAGGTCCATTGGCAGAAAAACTAACGACGCAAGGAAATGAAGTTATTGGGATAGATAGCAATATGGCAAAAGTAGAATTGTATAAAGAAAGAATTTCTCATACTATTTGTATGGATGCTACGGATGAATCTACTGTTTCTGGATTGCCTTTAAGTGATACCGATGTGGTTATTATCGCCTTTGGGCAAGACCAAGGAGCTAATGTAATGACTACTGCATTGTTTAAAAATTTTCAAGTAAAACGATTAATTAGTAGGGCGATAAATCCTTTACATGAAAAGGTTTTAAACGCCATTGGTATTGAAGAAATTGTACATCCAGAAGAGGAATCGGCAGAGCGTTGGGCTAAAAAACTGTGTTTAACAAATGTGGTAGATTCGTTTGAGTTAAGTGCAGATTATAGCATTATTGAGGTGAATATTCCCGAAAGATATATTGGAAGTACCATTAAGGAAATTCAGCTTCGTAGAAAATACAATATCTTAGCGCTAACCACCATTAAAAAAACAAAAGTAAAATCTCTTGTTGGTAAATCTAGAAACGAAGAACAAGTACAAGGTGTAATCGCACCAAATACTGTTTTAAATGAAAATGATATTTTAGTAATCTATGGTGCTAATAAAGATTTAAGAAAATTCACCAATAAATAACCCAAAAGAAGCGTTAATTGCTCTTTTAAATTCTAAAAATGGACACAAATACAATCTATATAAAAAACATGGTTTGCCCGCGTTGTGTGGATGTGGTAAAAGAAATTTGTGAAGATTTACAAATTCCTATTCAACATCTTCAATTAGGGAAGTTAGAAAGTGTTACCGCAGTAAATGATGCTTTAAAAGTGGAATTAGGTAGCCGTTTAAAAGAAAGAGGTTTTGAGTTGCTAGAGGATAAAAATCAAAAAATAATAACGCAGATTAAAGCGTTAATAATTGCACAAGTACACCATTCTAAAGAATATTTAAATATCAATTTTTCAGATTATATTTCTGATGAATTGCATCATGATTATGCTTCTCTTAGTAGGCTTTTTTCTTCTGTAGAAGGGATTACTATAGAACGTTTTATTTTAAAACAGAAAATAGAGCATGTAAAAGAACTCCTTTTTTACAAAGAATATTCACTTTCAGAAATTGCTATTCAGATGAATTATAGCAGTGTAGCACACCTTTCTGCTCAGTTTAAAAAAGAAACAGGTATGTCTCCTTCTCAGTTTAAAAAGATGAAAGATCCCAAGCATCAACCATTAGATTCGCTTTAAGTAAAAAAGCATTAAATCAGAATTATACAAATGATACTCATAATTCTGTAACAAATTAGATATACAGTCGCTGTACTTTTGTAGTACAATAAAAGTAATATCATGAAAGAAGAATATAAAGTTGCTGGTATGACGTGTGCATCATGTGCTATCAGTATAGAATCTTATTTAAAACCACAAGAAGGAGTTATTGACGTTGCTGTAAATTACCCAAATCAATCGGTGACCATTTCATATGACGAAAATATTATTCCGTTGGAAACTATTGGGAATAAAGTTAAAGAAATAGGTTTTAAATTGATTTTAGGTACAAAAGAAGATACTAAAAAAGAGTTTGAAGCCTTAGAAGAAAAAAGATTAGCAACCCTTAAAAAGAAGTTGATTTTCGCGGCAATCTTTTCGGTGCCTATTTTTATCATGTCTATGTTTTTAATGGGGAAAATACCTTATGAAAATTGGATTATGATGGCGCTTGCACTACCTGTTCTATTTTATAGTGGTGCAGAGTTTTATACTATTGCGTGGAAAAGGTTAAAGAATTTTTCTACAAATATGGATACATTGGTGGCATTAAGTACCGGAATCGCTTTTTTATTTAGTGTGTTTAATACCGTAAATCCGCAGTACTTTTTAAGCAAAGGTTTGGTACCTCATGTGTATTTCGAATCGGCAGTAATTATTATTACTTTAATTTTATTAGGACGTTTTTTTGAAGAAAAAGCAAAAAGTAAAACCTCTTCTGCTATTAAGAAATTAATGGGTTTAAAACCTAAAAAAGTAACCGCAATTAGAAATGGTGAAGAAAAAGTAATCTCTTATGATGAAATTCTAAAAGGAGAACTCATCATTTTAAAACCGGGAGATAAAATTCCTGTAGACGGAAAAGTAAAAAAAGGAACTTCTTTTATAGATGAAAGTATGATTTCTGGAGAACCGATTCCGGTTGAAAAAGTAAAAGGAAGCAAAGTTTTTGCAGGTACTATCAATCAAAAAGGATCTTTAAGAATTATTGCTACTAAAATTGGCGATGAAACTTTACTGTCTCAAATTATTAGATTGGTAGAAGAAGCACAATCTAGCAAGCCTGCTATTCAGAAATTGGCAGATAAAATTGCAGGTATATTTGTGCCTATTGTAATCGGTTTAGCGATTGTAACTTTTGTTTTATGGTATTTCTTAGGGCCAGATCCTTCTATAACCTACGCATTATTAACACCAATTACTGTTTTAATTATTGCTTGTCCGTGTGCTTTAGGTTTGGCAACTCCAACCGCTTTAATGGTGGGTATTGGTAAAGGAGCACAACAAGGAATTTTAATTAAAGACGCGCAAGCATTAGAAACTGCTTATAAAATTGATACTTTAATATTAGACAAAACAGGAACCATTACCGAAGGAAAACCAAAAGTAACCGATTTAATTTGGAATAAAAATACAGTTTCTACCGAACTCGAGAAAGTAGTATTTGCCATAGAATCAGAATCAGAGCATCCTATTGCAGAAGCAATTGTAGCACATTTAAAAACGATAGATACAGAAAGCGTACCCATCGATTCTTTTACAAGTATTACCGGTTTGGGTGCAGAAGCAACCTTTAAAAATGAATTGTATCGAATTGGGAATGAGAGTTTAATGGTTCAAAAGGAAATTACAATTCCTACCCAATTGAGTACGAAAGCAAATAGTTTAAAATCAGAAGCAAAAACAGTGGTGTATGTAGCGCATAAAAATACCGTAGTTGGTATTATTGCAGTAGCCGATAAAGTAAAAGAAACAACGCTTGCTGCGATACAGAAACTACAACAAATGGGGATCGAAATACATATGTTAACTGGCGATAATGAGCAAACTGCAAAAGCAATTGCCAACAAAGTTGGGATAAAAAACTACCAAGCCAATGTAATGCCTGCAGATAAAGGTGCTTTTGTTAAACAGCTACAAGCAGAAGGAAAAGTGGTTGCGATGGCAGGAGACGGAATTAATGATTCGCATGCTTTGGCACAAGCAGATGTTGGTATTGCTATGGGAAGCGGAACAGATATTGCTATGGAAAGTGCAGGAATCACGTTAATGCATTCCGATTTAAAACAGATTTCTAAAGCGATTCAATTATCTAAAGCAACGATGAAAACCATCAAACAGAATTTATTCTGGGCATTTATTTACAACCTTATTGCCATTCCTATTGCAGCAGGAGCATTGTATCCCATCAACGGATTTTTATTAAACCCAATGATTGCTGGGGCAGCAATGTCTATGAGTTCTATATCTGTGCTCTCAAACAGTTTAAGACTAAAAAATAAAAACATTAATTAAAAATAAAAAAAGATGACAACCGTAAAATACAAAACAAATATCCATTGTGGAAGTTGCATTAAATCTGTAACGCCTGTGTTAAATAATTTAGATAACGTAGATTTATGGAAAGTAGATTTAGAGCACGATGATAAAATTTTAGAAGTAACCTTAGATGATGAAGATAAAAACAGCGTAGTAGAAGCTGTAAAAAGTGCAGGTTTCGAAATTGAAGAAATTCAATAATAAATTAAAAAGAAGAACAAGTAAGTTCTTTTTATAATACAAAGAAGCATAAATGCTCAAAACACAATTACGTTGTTTTGAACCTTTTATTTTTTATAGCGAATTCTTAAGACAGAATCCTTTAATAAAATTTACCTTTATACTTTAAATCACCATAAATGAACAAAAAAATAGGATTAAAAGAAGCAATATCAATTGGAGTAGGCGGAATGGTAGGTGGTGGAATTTTTGCAGTTCTTGGTCTTGCGGTATCACTTGCAAAAGGCGGAACACCTATTGCTTTTTTATTGGCAGGAATTTTGGCTTTAATAACCTCTTACAGTTACGTAAAACTTTCAATAGCGTACCCAAATAGGGGAGGAACGGTAAAGTTTATCAACCAAGGGTTTGGTAAAACGGTGTTTAGTGGTGCAATTAGTAATCTTTTATGGGTAAGTTATATTATAATGCTTTCTCTTTATGCTTCTGCGTTTGGTTCTTATGCGCCTAATTTATTAGAAATTACGCATCATAAAACCATAGATTTTCATATTTATGCCAGTGGTATCATTCTTTTGGCAACTGTAATAAATTATTATAGTGTTGCTGTGGTTGGTAAAATAGAAGCTTATGCTGTTGTTATTAAACTGATCATTTTAATTGCCTTTATTTTTATAGGAGGTTACGGGTTAATAGGGAATCCAGAACTGACGCAATTGGCAGTGACTAATTGGGAAGCTCCTATTAAATTATTTGCTGGGGGAATGGTTATTTTTGTGGCTTATGAAGGTTTTGAGTTAATTGCAAATGCAGCGCCAGATATCATCAATCCAGGAAAAAATATTTCTAGAGCTTATTACATTTCCGTTATTTTTGTCATTATTTTGTACATTATTATTGCCATTGTTACGGTGGGGTCACTTCCTTTTTCAAAAATTGCTACGGCAGAAGATTATGTTTTGGCAGAAGCCGCAAAACCAATGTTAGGACAAATTGGTTTTTCTATAATTACAGTGGCTGCTTTAATTTCTACCTTTTCGGCAATCAATGCTTCGTTATTAGGTGCTGGTCGTGTAAATTATGAAATTGCAGAAGATGACGAGCTCGATCATCATTTTTTAGCAAAATTATGGAACCAACCTATAGGATTAATGGTGACCGCCATTGCTACTTTAATTCTTGTAAATATTCTAGATTTAGAAAGTATCTCTACAGCAGGTAGTGTTGGGTTTTTACTTATTTTCGGTATTGTAAATTTTGTTGGTTTTAGATTGTCTAAAAACACGGGGAGCAATAAAGTAATTCCGTTAGTTGGTTTTGTTTTATGTATGGTTGCCACCGTTATTTTAATAAACCAACAGTACGAAACAAACCTATTGGGAGTACTCATTTCTATTTCAATTATAGGTTTTTGTTTTATAGCGGAATGGATTTATAAAAAAACAGAAAAAAAATAAAGGAAGATAAAAAGACTTCTTCGTAAAAACGATATAAAAACCTCCAATTTCTGTAATAGTTGCAGTTAAATTGGAGGTTTTTTTGCGGGGTTGTTGTTTTTGTAAAACGATATATTTACCTAAAAAAAGTGTTATTTAAATGTTGATAAACAGTTATTTAATAATTGATTTTTTATGGTTAAAAAACTAACTTAGCTAACTGTTGATGTAGGTTGTATTGTTGATAACGCTTGTGATTTATATTGAATAGGTAAGCATACCAAATATTATATTTGATGTTTTTCTACATATCATCCAACATTAAAAACCAAAAAGAGCTGTTTTTTCAATGCTCGAAGAAATTGAATAATATGAGTAGACTTCAAACAATAGAGAACCAACTTAAAGTTATAAATGGAACTGTCTTCCAAGAACTTTGTGATAGTTATTTAACGATTAGACATAAAAATTATTCTGCTATATCTCGAACAGGAAGTCAAATAGGAAAACAAAAGACAACAAAAGGAACTCCTGATACATTTTTTCAATTGTCAAACGGTAACTTCTTATATTCTGAAATAACAACAGATACAAGCACAAAAAATAAGTTGGCAAATGATATAAAAGCTTGTTTTGACCCAGTTAAAACAAAAATACCAATTGAGAAAATTGAGGAAATAGTTCTTTGCATTAATTGGAATATTGATCAAGAAAAAATCACAGAATTAAATACTCTAGCTAAGAGTTTTAAAACTGACATTAGAATACGCTATTTAATGTTACAAGAATTAGCATTGGAAATCCACTTGCATCATAGAGATTTAGCTCACATATATTTAGAATTACCTTTAGATACAGGTCAAATTGTTTCAATTGAAAATTTTATTAAAGAGTATGATAGAGCTTCAAAAGGGATTGCTACTCCATTGAATAATATATTCTTACATAGGGAGTTGGAATTAGAAAAATTAAGTAATGCCATAGATAATGAAGATTTTATAATCCTTACAGGAGCTCCTGGAGTTGGAAAAACAAAGTTAGCAATTGAAACTATCAATAATTATTTAACAAAAAATGAATCGTACCAAGCATATTGCGTTTCATATAAGAGCTATACTTTGCTTGCGGACTTGTATCAATATTTTGACGTAGACAAAGACTATTTACTTTTTGTTGATGACGCTAATAGAATTGATGCATTTGAACAAATAATAGGCTTTTTTAAAGCTAATAGAAAAGGTAAACTTAAAATAATAATTACTGTAAGAGATTATGCATTTCAAGAAATTGGGAGTAAATGTCAAGAATTTTCAACCCAAAGAGTGGATTTGCAAAAGCTTAAAGATGAGCAAATTATTGATATAATAAAATCTGAGCCATTTGAAATTTTAAATTCAAATTATTATGATAAAATAGTAAGAATTTCTGAAGGTAATCCAAGGTTAGCAATTATGATTTCTTTATATGCTAAAGAAGTTAATAATCTGGATGCTTTAAATGATGTTTCCGATTTATTTGAGAAGTATTTTTCAACATTCATCAAAGATAATGGAGAGTTTGAAAATTCTTTAAACATTAAATGTCTTGGAATTATTTCATTCTTTTATACTATTCCATATAAGAATAAAGAAGTAACCGAATCAATTCTCGATAAATTTGAAATATCATACAATGATTTTATAGATACAATTGTTAAGCTTGACAAGTTAGAATTAGCAGAAATCCAATTTGAACACGTAAAAGTTCCAGAACAAAACCTTGCCATATTTTTCTTTTACAAAGCATTTATAAAAGATAATTTACTCTCGTTTCAAATCCTTTTAAACAACTATTTTGAAAACTATCAAAATAGATTTACAGATAGTATAATCCCAGCTAATAACACGTTTGGTCCACAAAACGTAATGGACAAGATAAAACCAGAATTAGTTAATTATTGGAATCTAATTAAAAATGATGACATAAAAGCTTTAGATTTTCTAAAATCGTTTTGGTTTTACCTTCAAGACCAAACTTTAGAATTTATATATGAGTATATAGAAACTTTACCAAAGATTGAAGAAAATAAATATGATACTTCTTATGAAAACAATCAATTTACTTTTGACAAGGATAATATTATAGAACTAGTCAGCAATTTCTTTCGTCTTAATAGTAATTACCTTAAAGATTCAATTGAATTATTATTTGAATATGTATCTCGACAACCCGAAAAACTACCTGAACTTATTCATAAAATAAGGGAATTATTAATTTTTGATAGAGATGATGAACGATATAATTTTTATAGACAAAATACCCTTTTCGATATTTTAATAAATGGTGTAAATAATGGGAATGAATTACTTTTAACATCATTTTTTGAACTTGCTAAAACTTTTCTTTCACATTCATTCCAGCAATTCAAAGGAGGAAGAAATAACAGTTTTATTCATTATCAATACCCAATTCCGAATAATAAAAATATCCAAGAGTTTAGAATGAAAATATGGGATGTTTTGGATTCTAATTTTGTCTCTCGTTCCGAAATGTCTTTTAAACTACTTTGCAGTTATTCAGTAGTTTATCCAGATGTCAATAAAGAAATAATGGAATTCGACCTTCCATTTATTTTAAACATTATTGATAAACACTTAAAGGTTGAAAGCTTTGAACATTGTAAATATGTACAAAGTCAAATAAGATGGTTTAAACGACACGACTTTGATTTAGAAGAATTCACGAATTTGACGAATAGATTTGTTAACGATATCTACTTTACGTTTCTTAAAATAGATTGGGATAGGTTTAGAGATAAGGAGATGTACGAATTCGATGATTTTCAAGAGTATGACAGATTAAAAGAAGCAGAAATAAGAAGTTCATTTATACTAACGGATATTAATGAAATAAATCAGTTTTTCAACACTTTTTTACTATTAAGAAATTTAGCAAAGAATAATTACAATTATAATAACTCTCTTGATTATATTATCGATGAAAATTGCTCAAGAAATTTTGATAATGGACTTAATTTACTGAACATAGTTATTGAAGATGGAAATGAAATTAATTATATACCGAGAACTGTTTTTAGAAATCAATTAAAAACTGAGATTTTAGCAAATCGAATTTGGGAAATTATTCAATCAAAAGAGTTTCACGCAAAAGAACTTTGGGAATTATTATTTTACGATTATATAGACGATTCATTGATAAGCAAAGAATATTCTATATCTCTAATTAATACAATAAAAAAAATGAATAGTTCTAACACTATTTATTTTAATAGGATAGAACGTTTTCTTTCAGTAGAACCAAACTTATTTCAAATAATTATAAAAATTATTACCGAAAAAAACGAAAAAGAGAATACACGATTACAGGTTTGCATGGATTTTTTTAGTAAACATTTTAAATATCTAGGTAACGACATTGAGTTAATAAAAAAGGCATATATACAACAAAACCTGATTCAAAATCATTTTGATTATCAAGGAAAAGGTGTTTTAGAAATATTAAAAATTGATAAAAATTTCTTAATCGAATTTGTTGAAAGCTTATACTCTGCAACGGACAAACATAGTCTTGGTGGCGACCATAGTGATATGAGTTACATATGGAATATAAATGATATTGAAGAAAGGCTAATCCAGGTATTTGATTTAATTATTGAAAAAGACTTATATATTGGTTTTTTAGAAGATTATTGCAATGTTTTCTTTAAAAACCTTAGACAAGAAAAACAGATTAAAAGAGCTGATAATTTTATTAGGCAATATGTAATTGACAATAATACAAACTATCAAAAGATGAGAGTCATTGTTGACCTCATAAGACATTCAAGAAAAGAACTTTTTGAGGAAATATTCTTATTATTTGTTTCTGTAAATCAAGATAAAGAGATTTTTGGAAGACTTATGTGGAATGGAAGTGGAGGAATATATTCTGGAGATGCTATTATTGGAGATATACAAGCAGTAGAATGGAGAAATTTATTAGAGATAGTAAAAAAATCTGATTTAGGTATAAAATTGATTCCCATAAAAAGCTACATAAATGAACAGGTTGATTCTTGTCTTAAAAGTGGGGATTGGGAGAGAAAACGAAAGTTTTTAAGAGAAAAAAGTTAAAAATTAGAGTAGATAAATTCAACTAAATTTTAGAGTTGGCAGAAGTTAGAACTAAGATTGAATATTAGAATAAAGTTTAACTTTATTAATGATAACCTGTTGCTAATTAAATCAAACAAGTATAGCCCTGATTGAAACGGCATCCTTTTTTCTTTCATTTTTGCATTCGCAAGAAATGAAAGAAAAAAGATACAGTGAAAAGCAGGAAATAGCTTCTAATAAAAATTAATAAAGAGCATAGGTAACTTCTTCTTCAGTAGCTACTGGAAATAATTTTTCTGCTTCGGCTAAATCTAAAATAGTATCTACTTCGTACCAAGGTTTTTCATCGAAAGAAACAGCATCGAATGCTATTGTTTTTTCGGCTACTAAGGTTGTAAAAACGGTTTCGTAATAGGCGTTTACGTTTCCGGCTTCAATATATTGATTCAGTTTTTTGGAAACTTCTTGCCAAGATTCTAAAGAGAAACTATAAATATTTACGGTTTTATAGCGCGTTTCGGTATACGGTTCTGTGGTACCTGGTTGAAACTGCATCACTTTATTTTGAGCGTTAATAGTTACAGTAGTTCCGTTGAGCCAAGGTTGCATTTTTGCCACTGCCATTTTATCTGGATACACCATATTGCTTAGTAAAGAGGTGTCTAAAACCAAGTCGCTTTCTATAAGTACAAAAGGTTCTTTTATACTATTTCTTGCCATCCAAAGTGAGTAAATATTGTTGGTGGTTTTGTATAACGGACTGTGTACATACTCGATACTTAAGCCGTCTGTTTGGTTGCCTAAAAAATCTACAATACATTCTTGTTTATAACCAGTTACAATAACAAGACGCGTAAAACCTTGGTCTTTTAAATTGGTTACAAGACGCTCTAACATAGATTTTTCACTGACTAAAGTTAAGCATTTAGGAGCATCTTTTGTGATTGGAAAAAGACGACTTCCGGTTCCGGCAGCCAATAATAATGCAGTAGTAATTCTATTGTTATGTGTATGTTTTTCTGAAGTAATGGTCATGTAATATTAATTTGGGGGCTCTATCAAAAAAAAACATAAAAGCAATTTTAAGAGCTTTTATGTTTACTAAATTGAATGTTTTTAATATGTTATTTATGGATAATTTAAAGAACGTTTATAAAAGCTGTTAATGTAATAATTGGCTTGTAAAAATAGTTCCTTAAAATCCATTTTTTGCAAATTTACTATGCTAAGGTGGAATGTGCTATTTATATTTAACAATTTATTAGTGATAAAAAGTGTTCGCAAAAAAGCATAAAAAAACCTCTAATTACCAATTGAATATCAGTAAAATAGAGGTTTGTTTAAACTAAATATTTAATTATACTAATTTCTTAGCATTCTTTACTTTTTGCTTTGTAAGTGCTATTTCTATTACTTCTTTCATTTCAGAAACATAATGGAAAGTCATACCTTTTAAGTAGCTTTCTTTGATTTCTAAAATATCTTTTTCATTTTCTTTACACAGAATAATTTCTTTAATATTTGCTCTTTTAGCCGCTAATATTTTTTCTTTAATTCCGCCAACGGGTAACACTTTTCCACGTAAAGTAATCTCACCTGTCATGGCTAATTTATTTTTAATTTTACGTTGTGTAAAAGAAGAAACTAAAGAAGTTAACATGGTAATACCTGCACTTGGTCCGTCTTTTGGCGTTGCGCCTTCTGGTACGTGAATATGTACATTGTATTTTTCTAAAATTTCTTGCTTAATACCTAATTCTTCTGCATTTGATTTTATGTATTGTAAAGCAATCGTTGCAGATTCTTTCATTACATTCCCTAAATTACCAGTAATAGAAAGATTTCCTTTTCCTTTAGATAAAATAGATTCTATAAATAAAATATCTCCACCAACACTTGTCCACGCTAAACCAGTAACTACACCAGCAACTTCATTATTTTCGAATTTATCTCTAAATCTAGGTGTTCCTAAGATTTTTTCTATTTTTTCTGAAGAAATTGCAATGTCATACTCTTCTTCTAAAGCGATAGATTTTGCTGCGAAACGAACCACTTTTGCAATTTTCTTTTCTAAGCCACGTACGCCAGATTCTCTTGTATATCCTTCTACAATTTGCTCTAATTGTTTTTTACCTAACTTTAAGTGCGCAGTTGTTAAACCATGCTCTTTTAATTGTTTTGGTAATAAATGTCTTTTAGCAATTTCTATTTTCTCTTCAATAGTATATCCAGTAACATTTATAATTTCCATTCTATCACGCAAAGCCCAAGGAATTTGACCTAAGTTATTTGCAGTAGCAATAAAAAGTATTTTAGATAAATCGTATCCAACTTCTAAATAGTTATCGTAAAAAGATTCATTTTGTTCTGGATCTAAAACTTCTAACATTGCAGAAGAAGGATCTCCTTGATGGCTGTTACTTAGTTTGTCTATTTCATCTAAAACAAAAACAGGATTCGATGTTCCAGCTTTTTTTAAGTTCTGAATTAAACGCCCTGGCATAGCACCAATATAGGTTTTTCTGTGTCCTCTAATTTCTGCTTCATCACGCAAACCACCTAAAGACATACGGATGTATTTACGTCCTAATGCTTCTGCCACAGATTTTCCTAAAGATGTTTTACCAACTCCTGGAGGTCCGTATAAACAGATAATTGGCGATTTCATATCTCCTCTTAATTTTAAAACCGCTAAGTGTTCTATAATTCTATCTTTTACTTCTTCTAAACCAAAATGATCTCTATCTAAAACTTTAGTCGCAAATTTTAAGTCGAATTTATCTTTCGAGTAAATTCCCCAAGGTAATTCTAGTAATAATTCTAAATAGCTTCTCTGAACACCATATTCAGCAGCTTGTGGATTCATTCTTTTTAAACGATTGATTTCTTTTTCAAACGTTTCACCAACTTCTTTACTCCATTTTTTAGTTTTAGCCTGCTTACGCATTTCTTCTAACTCTTCGTCATTAGAAACGCCACCAAGTTCATCCTGAATGGTTTTTAATTGTTGGTTTAAATAATATTCACGTTGTTGTTGGTCTAAATCTTCACGAGTTTTAGACTGAATATCATTACGCAATTTTAATTTCTGAAGCTCTTTGTTTAAGTTTTTTAACGCTAATAAGGCACGTTCTTTTAGATTGTCTTTTTCTAAAATTACTTGTTTTTGAGCTACAGATAAATCCATGTTAGATGAAATAAAATTCACCAAAAACGAATCTGATTTTATATTTTTAATTGCAAAAGAAGCTTCACTTGGTAACATTGGGTTTTCCTTAATTACCTCTAAAGCTTGTTCTTTAATAGACTCTATAATTGCTTCAAATTCTTTTTCATCATCCACACTTCTGTCTTCTAGTGCTTCTTTTACCGTTGCTTTTAAATACGGTTTGTCTTGTACAATGGCATCAATTTCGAAACGTTTTTTACCTTGTATGATAACGGTTGTGTTACCATCAGGCATTTTTAAAACACGTAAAATCTGTGCAACCACACCTGTTGTGTGTATGTCTTTTAAAGTTGGTTCTTCTTCGTCTTCATTTCTTTGTGCAACAACTCCAATTACTTTATCGCCTTTGTTTGCATCTTTTATTAATTGAATAGAAGCATCTCTACCGGCTGTAATAGGAATTACAACACCCGGAAACAATACGGTGTTTCTTAATGGTAAAATTGCTAAAACTTCTGGAACGCTTTCCTTGTTAATAATTTCCTCATCTTCTGGGGTCATTAACGGAATTAATTCAGAATCTTCATTCAACATATTTTGTAGCGACATATTGTCTAAATGCATTATTTTTGGTTTGCTCATGTGTTATATCTCTGTCATACTGACATTGATTCTTAAAAAGTGTAAAATCAACATCAATTCGTTATTTTTAGTTTACTAGTAATCAATAAAATAGAGTTCTATTTTGTTAATGTCTAATATATAAAAACAATTGTTGTGCCAAGGTTAAAATAGTTTAGATTCCTTTTAAAGTATTTAACTTATTATAATTTTAGTAAATTTGATTGAATAAAACAGTTAATTTCCAATTATGAAAGATACAAGTCATCATGATGAGCGTATTGCAAATATGAAGTTTTTCTCTGTGTACCCACATTACGTAACAAAAGTGGAAAAAAAGGGAAGAAGTATCGCTGAACTATTAGAAGTAATTGAATGGTTAACGGGGTATAATGAAAGTAAATTAAATGAACTTATCGATACACAGGTTACTTTTGAAACTTTTTTTAAAAATGCAACATTACATCCAAATGTACATTTGATAAAGGGCGTAATTTGTGGTTATAGAGTAGAAGAAATAGAGAATTCTTTAACACAACAAGTGCGTTATTTAGATAAATTAGTCGATGAGTTAGCTAAAGGGAAAAAGATGGAAAATATACTAAGGAAAGCGCCTAAAAAATAGTATAAAGTGTAGTTACAATATTCCCTTTTCCGTCATCTAAAGTATAAGACAATAATTTTTTTTCTTCTTTAACCTTCATATTAAAAGGTGTCGCTAATAAGTCAATTCCGCTTTTCTTTTTAATTCGGATTCCTTGTCCGGAAATAATATCTTTATTAGGGGTAAAATCACCTAAAGGAATATGTTCTGTAAGAATAACATATTTGTAATTAGGTAATTTTTCTACAACACTTTGTACTTCTGCATTAGATAAATGTTGCAATACTTGCCTTAAAATAATACAATCTGCTTTTGGTAAATCATCCTTAGCAATATCTACACATTTAAAGTTTAAATTTTCTGCTTTAAAATTTTCTTGATTGTATTTTATCAATGCTGATACAATGTCTATAGCTGTATATTTTTGAGTAAGTTTCACGAAATTTTTACCAATATTAAAATCTCCACAACCTAAATCTAAAACCGTAATTGGGTTTTTAAAAGAAGTTAAAAAAGAGCTAATAGTTTCTATATATGGTTCAATTATTTCTGGTTGATGAGAGCCTGAACCAGAATAAAACTCAGTATTGTTACTTCCCCAAAGGTTCATTTTATAAACCTGATCCATAGCATCTTTTGTAGGCCAAGGTTTTTTGTTCTTTTTGATATTCGTGTTTTTCAAATGGATTAATATTTAACTACTTCAGTTTTTTTCGCCATTTTTGTATTAAAATAAAATAGATGTCAGCAATACAAATTAAAACAATTACTTATAATGGTTGGAAAAATGCTGTTGAAATTTCAAATTTAGAAATTAAATTGATTGTAATTCCAGAAACAGGAAGAATTATTTACTTCGGATTTTTAAATGGAGAAAATTTATTTTATGAAAATAAAGCATTAGAAGGAGTTGAATTTAAAGTTGGAGAATATTTTGCCGAGAATAATATAAAACAAGCACCAAATGTTGGTGGAAATAGAGTTTTACCTTGTTCAGAAGAGTATCATCATTTAATTACAGGTTCTAGACACATTCCAGATCCTTTTATAAACGCTAGTTGTTATTCGGTTGAATTTTTAGTTAACGGAGTTGTTTTAAAAAGTCCGATTAGTGCTATTTTAGGAATTCAAATAAAAAGAACCATTACAATTGCTGAAGTTGGGGCAGGAGTAGATATTCAGCAAGAATTGGTAAAAATTCAAGTGGCAAAAAATACTGTACTAGAAAATATCCCTTTAACGATTTGGAGTTTATCAAAAATTAAAACACCAAATGTTAGTTTTTCATTCATTTCAGAGAATAGCATTTTTGAAAATGGATTTACGATTTCTAAATGGCCAGATGCAAAAAATTATGCAGAAGAAAATGCATCTGTAAAAAACAGTGTTTTATCCTTAAAGTCTTCCAATGAATTTCCTCAAAAAATAGGATTAGACGCTAGGAAATGGGTTGCAGGTTATTTAAACGACACATTGTTTGTAGAACAATTTACTTTTGATGAGAAAGCTACGTATCCAGATAACGGAACTTCTATAACAATTTTTGGGAATCATTTATTTACAGAATTAGAATGTTTAAGTCCTGAAAGAAAGTTGTTAATCGGAGAAAAAATCACATATAATTTAAGTTGGAGTTTACAAAAAGTTAAGAATTACAGTGAATTAAAAGAGATTTTACATACTTTAGATGCATAAAGTTTTTTAGAATCTTGAATTAAAATTACAAAATGTAAATTAAAATTACAAAATGTAAATTATAATTATAGAAAACCCAAATAAAAACAGCTATTATGAACAAAAAAGTACTTTTAACGAGCTTAATTTTAACCATTACTTTTGCTGTAAATTCCCAAAGTTGGTTTGGGAATAGTAAAAAAATAAAAGGAGATGGAAATGTGGTAACTGTAACAAGATCTACTTCAGGTTATGAAGGAGTTTCAATAGGTGGATCTTTTGATGTAGTTCTTGTAAAAGGAAAGGAAGGTAAAATAACTTTAGAAGGGGAAGAAAATATACTTCCTTTTATAGAAACTGAAGTTTCTGATGGTCTTTTAAAAGTAAAATTTAAGAACAACACAAATATTAGCACTACTAAAAAACTAACAGTTACAGTGCCTTATGAGCATATAGAAAGTATTGCTTTGGGAGGTTCTGGAAATATTTTAAGTGAAAGTTTAATAGAAGCAAATAATTTTAATGTGAATTTAGGAGGTTCTGGAAACATTGCATTAAAAGTAGATTCAGACGCTATAAAAGCTTCTATTGGAGGTTCTGGAAATATTAATTTAGAAGGAAAATCTAATGAATTCACCTGCTCTATTGCTGGTTCTGGAAGCATTAATTCTTATGGTTTAGAAACCAATGAAATTTATGTAAATATAGCGGGTTCTGGAGGTGTAAAAACAACTGTAAAATCTAAGATTAAAGCAAAATTAGTGGGTTCTGGTAGTGTTTATTATAAAGGAAACCCTTCTAAGGTTGATAGTAAATCGGTTGGTTCTGGCGATGTGGTAGATAAAAATTAACTTACCACCAAACAAAAAATACTTTTACAAGTTCACCGTTTTGTTTTTTCAACCAGCAAAGTGGTGAGAATTTTCTTTGCATATACTCCTCTACAATAAGGCTAAAATCATTAAAATTTAACCAGGCTACATTTTTATGTGGAATAGTTATCCAATCTTTTTTAATCGGTATAAAAAACTTACAATCTTTAAATTGTTCTAATTCTTTTTTGTTGATGTAAAACCCAGCAATGCAATTTGGATTTAAAATTGATAACTGAAGATTTTTATTAGAGAAAGGAATAAATAATTGTCCTTTAAAATAAACTTGTTGTTCAATTTCTGAAGCTTGTAAATTGATGGTTTTTAAATAAGATACACATTCATTAGAGTAGAGAAGAGGCAGTTGTTTGCCTTTCAATTTATCTAATTTTTCCACTAAAGAATCTTTTCTATTCGGACCAATAAAATGTTCTACTTCTGTTTTTCCTACTGAAGGATCATACAAATAAAATTTATAAATAACTTCTAAATGAATCGGTTGTTCATCCCTTAACAAAATACAATCTAATTCACCTAGCGTAATTTTTTCTTTCTGAATTTGAATATTCTCACAAATAATAGAAATCGATTTTTTATGTGTTAATTGATAAGAAACAAAACGTTCTATATATTTTCCTAAACGTAGTTTTTCATTAAATGCGATATCAATTTTTGTCGATTTCGACTCAATTTCAAATTGATGTAACCCATAAATAGTATTTCCTTTCCACAAACAATGTGTTTGCAAAAATCCCTCATACCTTTTCTGAATGTCTTTTGTTTTTGGATGCATATATGAGAAACAAATTTAAATTAATTAAATGCTAAGTTCACTAAGTTTTTTGCAAAGGACACAAAGAAAAAGCGATTTTATCATTTTTTTTTCTAAGCTCATTTTAAAACAATTTTCTTACCTAAATCTAAACTTAAGAACATTCAACCTTTTCGACTTTACGAGAAAAAACGTTTCTTTGAATCTTCGTGAAATCCACATCAATAATATCTAAAAACTTCGTAAGTTTAACCTCTAAAATTTTCATCAAAATGCAATTCGAAAAATCGAGCTTTCAATTTTTAAAAGATTTACAAAATAACAACAATAGAGAATGGTTTACAGAGCATAAACCTACTTTTGTAAAGCATCAAAAAAATCTAAAAGAATTATTTTTAAAAATGCAATCGAATTTAGAAAAGCATGATGAAATTGATAAAATGAAAATTTATCGTATTTATAGAGATGTTCGTTTTTCTAAAGATAAAACACCTTATAATCCAAGATTTGCTGTTTCGTTTTCTAGATTAGGAAAACAGTTACGTGGTAGTTATTATTTACAAATTAAACCAGGTGAAAATTTATTAGGTGGTGGATTTTGGCAACCAGAAAAAGACGATTTATACCGATTAAGAAAAGAAATTGAACAAGACTCTACAGAATTTAGAGAAATTTTAGAAGATGAAACTTTTGTAAAATACTTTGGAGGTAAATTTGGCGGTGATGAATTAAAATCTGCTCCAAGAGGTTTTGACAAAGAACATAAAAATATTGACTTATTGCGTAAAAAAGGATTTGTTGCTACTAGAAATTTTACAGATGCAGAAGTTTTAGCACCTAACTTTTTAGAAGAAGTAGATAAAAGTTTTAAAGCTTTACGACCGTTTTTTAATTTGTTTAGTGATGTTTTAACGACAAATTTAAATGGAGAGAGTATTATTTAAGAGTTGAGATTGAGCTTGTTGTTACGCGGAGATTCATGGAGGAATCACATAGGTTCGCTGAGTTTTTTTGTTTAAAGTTTCAAGAACGAATGTCATTTAGAAATGAGTCTTTTTAGGCGATTGAGAAATCTCTGAGCTTCTAAAATTATGATTCCTCTTCCTACGTCATTCTGAATAACATGGAAATTTTAATGCTTCAAATTCTTGTCAACCTCACGTTTTAAAACTATAACTGTAATTATGGTAGATAAAACATCTGCAATAGGGAAAGACCACCAAATACCACTAATTCCGTAATACTTCGGTAAAAAATAGGCTAACGGAATTAAGAAAATTCCTTGTTTTAAAAGAGTTAAAAATAAAGCAGGTAACGCTTTTCCTGCGGCTTGAAAATATGCTGATCCAATTAATTGCATGGTAATTACTGGAGTTGCTAAAAAGACAATTAACATTGCATTTGGCGTTTCTGTCAACAAAGTTGTATCAGTGGTAAAAATTCCAATTACTTCTTCCTTAAAAAATAAGATTGCTATAAAAATAAGAGTTCCTAAAACAGATCCATATAAAAGCGCTTTTTTGATTGTTTCTTTTACTCTGTCATTTTTGTTTGCACCAATATTATATCCTGCTACAGGTAAAAAACCTTGCGAAACTCCCATCACCGGAGAAAGAGAAAACATCATCACTCGGTTAATAATTCCGTAAACTGCTATAGATATTTCTCCACCATATTTAAAAAGAGAGTAGTTTAATACAATCATTAGAATGCTGATTGCGCCTTGTCTTACAATAGAAACGCCTCCCAACTCTATAATTTCTCTAACAATTTTGCCATCTAATTTAAAGTTTTTAGGAATAATTTTTAATTCACTTTTAGAAGATAAAAAGAAATATAAAATATATGAACCAGAACTCATAAAAGAAATGGTTGTCGCTAAACCTGCTCCCCACATTCCCCAATTAAAAAACTTGATAAAAATAATATCTAAAACAATGTTTAAAACGGCGGGAACCATCATTGCATACATCGCAAATTTTGGTTTTCCTTCAGCTCTAATCGTTGGGTTTCCCATCATTGCAAAGGCTAAAAACGGAACTCCGTAGATTACAACTTTAAAATATTCAGATGCAATGGGTAAAATATCGCCTTTGGCGCCAAATAAATTTAGGATAGGTACACTAAAAAAGTTTCCGATAATTACAAAAATAATCGCTAAAATAACAGTTAGCGCAACCTGATTACCAAAAGTTAAAAATGCTTTCTCAGAATTTTCTGCACCCAATGCTCTAGATATAATAGAACTTCCTCCAATTCCTATTCCCATACCAATAGAAGATATTAGAAAAACAATTGGTAGTACCACTGTAATTGCTGCAATTGCTAAAACTCCAATCCATTGTCCCACAAAAATAGTATCGACAATCATATTTAAAGACATCACAAGAATCCCTATGGTAGCTGGAGCTGCTTGTTTTATTAATAAGGTACTAATTTTTTGTGTTCCTAGGTTATTTGCTAATTCTGTCATAATATTCTGCAAATATCGATATAAAGACCAAGTTTTGACTAAATCTACGGATCAATAATTGTTATATATATCTTAAAATTTTTATGTTTGCTAAAATTGATAAAAGTGGACAACGTTTTTACATTAACCATTACAGTATCATCTGAAGATATAGACAATTTAGATCATGTTAATAATTTGGTCTATGTAAAATGGATGGACAAAATAGCAACTACTCATTGGAGTCACTTAACTAGAGAACACCCTCTACCGCAGTATGTTTGGGTGGTAATGAGACACGAAATAGATTATTTAAAGCAAGCTAGTTTAGGAGATGTGATTACTGTAAAAACTTGGGTAGGAGAAACAAGAGGGATTACTTCTGTCCGTTTTATGGAGTTTTATAAAGAGAAAGTTCTATTGGTTAAAGCCAAAACAATTTGGGCAATGTTAGATTCTAAAACCTTTAAACCTGCAAGAATTAGAGAAAATGTTTTAAAAGTATTACAACCTCCTAAATAAAAGTATCTTTGCACAAAATTAAGACACAAAATGGCAACTTTTTCTTCCTTAGGAATTACCAAAGATTATATACAAGCAATTAAAGAATTAGGGATATCTACGCCTTCAGAAATTCAAGAGAAAGCGATTCCTATTTTATTGGATTCGCCTACAGATTTTATTGGTTTAGCACAAACAGGTACTGGTAAAACGGCAGCTTTTGGTTTGCCAATTCTACATCATATAGATGCGAGTTCAGACAATATACAAGCGTTAATTTTATCGCCTACTAGAGAGTTGGTACAGCAAATAAAAAAACAATTATTTAAATTTACGAAGTTTAGTGAAGATAAAATTTTTGTAGAAGCTGTTTTTGGTGGAGAAAAAATTGACAGACAAATGAATAATCTTAAGAGAACTACACATATTGTTGTAGCAACTCCTGGTAGATTAATCGATTTAATAGAAAGAGGAAACATAGATATCAGTCATGTTAAAACAGTTGTTTTAGATGAAGCTGATGAAATGTTAAGCATGGGTTTTAAACAAGATTTAAATAGAATCTTAAAGTTTACAACCGAAGGCGATCGTAAAACATGGTTGTTTTCTGCAACTATGCCAGAAGAAATTAAGAGAATTGTTAAGACCTACATGGATGCTAATGCGCCTAGAGTAGAAATTAATAGAAGTTCTTTGGTAAATGCAAATATTCGTCATCACTTTGCTAAAACTACTTTAAAAGAAAAAGCGGCAGACATTGTAACTTTCTTAGAAAAGAGACAAGACCAAAGAGGTATTATTTTTTGTAGAACAAAAGCAGGTGCGCAGAATTTAGCGGCACTTCTAATCGAAGAAGGTTTTTCTACAGCAGCTTTAGAAGGAGATATGCAACAAAAAGAACGCGATAAAGTAATGCGTGCTTTTAAGAAAGAAAACTTACAATATTTGGTTTCTACAGATGTTTCTGCACGTGGAATTGATGTTAGTGGTTTAGAATTTGTAATTCACCATCAATTACCAGAACAATTAGAATACTACACACATAGAAGTGGAAGAACTGCAAGAGCAGGACAAACAGGAGTTTCAATTGCTTTTATTTTACCTTCAGAAATCGTGAGAATTCATGAAATTCAGAAAGAATTAAATATTAAGTTTTCTGAAGTAACTGTATAACATTATCTAAACCGAGGCTTTTTTAGTAGAAAAACTTCGGTTTTAATACTAATCATTGTAATTAAATTGATATAGATGGAGCTTATTTATGTTTTAGATATATTAGGAACCTTTGCTTTTGCAATTAGTGGTGCTTTGGTGGCTTATGATAAAAAATTAGATTTATTTGGAATTTTAATTATTGCGTTTGTTACTGCTGTTGGTGGTGGTATGTTGCGTGATGTTTTAATAGACGCACATCCAATAAATTGGATTGGTGATTTAAATTATTTATACACCATTTTTGCAGCCGTTATTTTTACCTTTCTTTTTAAAAGTAAAATAAACTATTTAGGCAAAACAATGTTTTTGTTTGACACCATTGGTATTGGTGTTTTTACTTTATTAGGTTTAAAAAAAGGGTTGTCTTTCAATTTACATCCTATTATTGCTTTAATAATGGGAATGATTTCTGCCGTTTTTGGAGGCGTTTTACGTGATGTTTTAACTAATAGAATTCCATTAATTTTCGAAAAAGAAATTTATGCTTCTGCTTGTTTAGCGGGTGGAATTGTATATTTAACTATAAGTCAATTTAATGTTCCAGAAAATATCATATTTGTAATTTCTGCATCTGTAATTGTTATTATTAGAGTAGTTTCCGTGAGGTATCAATTAGAATTGCCTAAGATTAAAGAAGATATTTTTGGAAAATAAACATAAAAAAAGCGAAACATTTGTTTCGCTTTTTTTATTAAAATTATATATTTTTTAATTTACATCTTTTAATAATTCTTGTATAGATCTTATTAATTGTTGGTCTTTTCCGTTGTCAATTAAACCTGGCATATTTTTTACTCTAATGCTTGGTTCTGTTTGATTATTTTCCATCCATTCTCCAGCTTTATTTTTAGCACTAATTGGTACAACTCCCCATCTAGCTCCGTTAGATAATCCTTCCCAACCAGCAAAACTACAAGTTCCAGGAACTGGCATTCCTACTGTTTTTCCTATTTTTAAATCTGTATAACCAGAAGCATAACAATGTCCGTCAGAATACATACTTTCATTAAAAATAGATAAAGTTGGTTTTGTCCAACGAGACGTTGGTTCTCCACCAACAACTTTAGCTTCTGTAGCATAAGTTATAAAAGGTTCTCCAGTAAAAAACATAGCTAAATCTGCTACTAAATCTCCACCACCATTAAAACGAGTATCTACAATAACACCTTTTTTATCAGAATATTTACCCATCATATCTTGGTAAATACTTCTGTATGGCCCGTCACTCATTCCTGGAATGTGTACATAACCTAAAGTTCCGTTACTTTCTTTTTCCACTTCTTTTTCGTTTATTTTTACCCATCTGTCATATAACAATCTATTTTCTGAGCCTAACGAAATTGGTTTTACGGTTATCGTTTGATTTTTTTTAGTTTTAGGATCTAAAATATCTAACAGCATAAATTTACCCGATTTTCTGTTTAAATATTTAGCAACATCTTGATTTTTATCTAATGTAACTCCGTTTATTTTTTCGATAATCATACCTGGTTTTACATCAAACTTTGCTTTGTCTAAAGGTCCATCAGAAATGATTTCTTTTATTAAAATTCCGTCTTCAGTATGATTGTAATCCATAAAAATACCTAAAGAAGCGGTTTCATCTGCATTTGAAATAGCAGAACCTCTGTAACTTGCGCCAGAATGAGAAACATTAAGTTCTCCTAACATTTCAGAAAGCATTTCAGAAAACTCAAAAGCATTACTAATGTAAGGTAAGAATTTTTGATATTCTGTTTTCATTAAATCCCAATCGATGCCATGAAAATCTGGGTGATAAAAAATGGCATTTGTACGAATCCAAACATGGTTAAATAAAGCTTCTCTTTCTGCGTATTCATCTAGCTGAATTTCACCTTTAATCTGTACCGCTTTTTGTTTTGTTGTTTCCGGGTTTAATTGTGTAATTTTTCCGCTACTTAAAAGGTAAAGGTTTTTCATTTCTTTATCCCATTCTAAACTTCCAGACCTTGTGTTTAATTTCATTAACATTTTGGTTTCTCTGGTACGTAAATTTGTTGTCCAAAGATTAGAACGACCTTCAAAACTAGATAAATAATACAATTTATCACCTTTTTTAGAAAGAACAGCATCACCCAAACTAGAAGAATGTATGGTTAATCTTTTGGTTCTCTCTTTCATTTTATCCCAATCAAACGTAAGTGCTTTTATTTCTTTTTTGTCTTTGGCATCTTTTTTATCTTTTGATGATTTAGATTTTTTCTTATCCTCTTTTTTCTCCTCGTTTTTTTCTTTTAGCTTTTTTTCTTCTTCTTTAATAGCTTCTACTAATTTATAATCTTCATCACTTAAATTAGCATTGTCCCAAGCGTCTTGTGTAAAATACATGCTATATACATCACTTTGAGATCGACCACTTGTTGCGTAAGATTTTAATCCGTTTTGGTTACTAAACCACAACATTTGTTTTCCTTTATTTACCCATTTAGGAGAATAATCTGCATAACCACTTTCATTTAAATTGATTCTTTTAGAACCATCTGCAGCCATTAATAATACTTCGCTATTGCTTAATGTTTTTCCCCAATCTACCAAAACCCATTTACTATCTGGGCTCCAAGTAAAATATTGATCTCCATCTCGCATATGAAATAAATCTTTTGGAGTTAATAATGTTACTTCTTTTTTAGAAGTAATATCTATTATTTTTAAAGTTCTTCTATTTTCTATAAAAGCTATTTTTTTACCATCAGGAGAATATTGAGCTAAATAATTATCGCTTGTATTTTCTATTAAAGAAGTTTCTTTTAATAAAGTTGCTGCATAGAAGAATGGTTCTTCTTTTCTTGTTTTTTCTGTTTTGTAAACATTCCATTTTCCATTTCTTTCACTACTATAAATTACAGATTTTCCTTCTGGTCCCCAAGAAACAAAACGTTCGTTTTCTGGTGTATTGGTTAATCTTTTTGTAAATGATTTGTCTATTGAAGTTACAAAAACTTCGCCTCTAGCTACAAAAGCAATTTCTTTTCCGTTTGGCGAGACAGCCATTTCATTAATACCGCCATTTATAGAAATAAATTTATCTGTGTTTTCTTTGTCTTGTGTAATAATATTGACATTAACTTTTTTAGGAGATTCACCTTCTTTCATTGTGTATAAATCGCCATCATATCCAAAAGAAATAATATCATTTCCCATACTTAAAAAACGAATAGGATGTAATTTAAAAGAAGTTAATTGTTCACTTTTAGAAGGATTATCTAACTGTAGTTTATGAATATTGAAAGTACCACTTCTTTCGCTTAAAAATAAAAGACTTTTTTCATCGACACTAAAAAGAGGTTGTCTGTCTTCTGCAATATTAGTGGTAATCATTTTATGCTTTTGGGTTTTGGTGTTGTATACCCAAATATCTCTTGCAATAGAAGAAGTATGGTGTTTTCTCCATTCATTTTCTCCTCCTTTTTTATCTTGATAAACCATTATTTCTCCATTTTTAGAATACTGAACATATTCTGCGGGAATGGTTAAAACTTGATTTACTTTTCCTGTTTTTACAGGAACACTATATAATTCTGATTGTGATCTATGGGGATATTGCCTATGATTTGCTGCATCTTGTCTTAATGCTCCAAAAACAACATCAGTATCGTTATTAGAAAAGGTATATGGAAATTCGTCATTAGAATGAAATGTTAAACGTGTTGCAGAACCTCCGTTAGCATTCATTACAAAAATATCAAAATTACCATATCTATTTGATGCAAATGCAATTTTAGAGCCGTCTTTACTCCAGACAGCTTTGTAATCATGCGCGCTGTGATACGTGAGTTGTTCGGCATTTCCTCCGTTAGAATTTACTTTGTATAAATCACCTTTATACGTAAAAGCAATTTGTGTACCGTCTGGTGAAATTGCTGAATGTCTCATCCATTTTGGTGAATTTTGACCAATTAATGATAATGAAATGAATGTAAAGAGTAGTGTTAGTTGTTTCATTTATAAAATTTTTTCTAAAGTAAATAAATAGTAATAGTAGGTTGATTTTTAAAGTGTTAAAAAAATCTTAATGCTTTTAAAATTTTTTAATTTATTGGCAAAAAAAAAGCTGCATTTAAGCAGCTTCTTGTGTTGTCTTTTTAGGTTAAAATTCCATCATCTGCACATTTTTTAGAGAACCAAAATAAGAATACAGAGAACAACGGAATTATTATCAACATAGAATACTCTAAATATCCATACCATTCTCTACCTGGGTTTATAAAAAGATTATACGTAGTTTGTATTATAACTGCAATTAATCCTATTAGAAAAAATGTTTTGGCTAATTTTTTTCTAAAGAATAATAAAATACAGGCAAATACTGATGAAAAAACAGCAATGGCAAAAGCAACCATTACCCAAGAAGGAATATTAAAAATAATTTCTAATTGCTCTTTAGAATACATAGATTTAAAACGTTCCGTTTGATAAGCCTGATTTAAATAACCATCAACACCCATCAGATTCCAAATCAATCCAATAACAGCAATTATCCAAAAAGCAATACTTGGCTTATTCATGTTGTCCTTCATAATTTTACGTTTATAGTTTAGATATCTTAAATGTACAAAAAAACTTGTAGAATATTAAAATGTAAAGTATATTTGTCATTATAGAAAATAAACTTGTCTAATTGTAAAACAAAATATCATGTCTAAATTATCCATTTGCGAAAGAGAAAGAAATCAATTAGAAAAATTAAATAAATTTCAACTTGGTAATCAATATAAAAAAATAGGGTATATTATAGCTATCGGAAGTTTTGTTTTAATGATTGCTAGAAAATATATTGAAGATTCAGATTGGTTAGAACCAGTTTTACATGGAGTATTGTTAATAGGTTTACTTGTAATTTCTTTATCCAAAGAAAAGCTAGAAGATGAATTTATAGATAGTTTACGTTCACAATCTTATCGATTGGCATTTATAATGGCAATTGTTTATTCTTTAGTACAGCCGTTAGTAAATTACGGAGTAGCAGTTTTATTTAATCAAGATGATAAATTACAGGGGTTTAGTTATTTTCAGGTGTTGTTTTTTATGTTGATTGTTCAATTGATGTTTTTCTGGCAATTAAAAAGAATGAATAAATAAGATGAAAAACACTTTAAAAGTACAAAGAGCAATTTTAGATTTAACCCAAGATGAATTAGCCAAATCTATTGGTGTATCTAGACAAACCATAAATTCTATTGAAAAAAACAGGTATGTTCCGTCAACAGTTTTAGCTTTAAAGTTATCTAAAGTATTTAATATCCCTGTAAATGAGTTTTTTACTTTAGAAGATAATGATTAAATAAATACGATTATTCTGCGATAGAGATAACAGTAGCTTTAAATAAACTTGCTTTAGTTTTAAAGAAATTATTTTCTAAATCGATTGCTTTTAGTTTGGCTTCAATTAGTTTAACTTCTCTATAATTTACTAAAAATAAAGAGCTTTCTCCTAAGAAAAACTTACGATCTTCTGCTTTTAGCATGGTTCCATAATCACGAACAATATCAGTAGTTAAACTATTTTGTAAAACATAAGAACTTAATTCTTGCTGAATTGCATTTACTTTATTTTTAATGGCAATTTTTGCAACTTCGTTTTCAAATTTTTTGTCTTGTAATTTAATTTTAGATAGTTTAAAATCTCCACGTTCTTTTCTTAAAAATAAAGGAACTTTAAAATTAATTCCGGCTTTATAATTTCTTGCATTTAAAGAATTTATTTGATTTCCGTTTTCTGTAAGAAAGTTATACTGAACATCTAATTTGGGTAATAAATTGTTCAATTTTAAATTTTTATCAATATTTAAACTCTTTATTTTATATTCTAAAGATTTAATTTTAGGGTGATTATCAATATTAAAATCAGCATTATTAAACAATGCAATATTAAAAGTAGTATCTACATTATCAACAGTATGTATATCTGGAATGATATTGTCTTGCAGCTCTACAGGAGTGTTATCATTTAACCACAAATAATTAGACAATTCTAAAGAAGCTTTTATTAATTTAATTCTTGATTTTTCTAGGTTTAATTTTCTGCTTTTTAAAGTAATTCCTGCTTCTGTAGTATCTATGGCAGGTTTTTCACCTTCTAGAAATGCTCTTTTTGTAGCTTTAAAACGAATTTCTGCATTTGTTAAAAATTCTTTATAAACACTATTTTGATGATACATTTTTAACCAATTAAAGTAGGAAATAGATGCATTATATAAAATCTCATTCACTAAAATTTGTTGGTCTTCTTTGGCTTGGTTTAAAAAGAATTTAGCTTGTTTTAAAGAAGCCATTCTTGTATTTATTAAAAGACCTTTTAATAAAGATACAGAAACTCCGGCACTATATAAACCGTCTTCTGGAACCGAATTTTCTGGGTTTAAATAATAACCATCATTATCCTCAAAATTTGCTTTAAATTCAATTCCGTAATAAGTAGGAATTTTAAAAGCTGCGTTTAATTTATTGTAATATTCTTTTTCTTTAAACTGTTTTTTATTAAAATCCACTTCAATTTTTGGGTCAAAAGCACCTCTTGCTTTTAGTAATTTGGCTTCACTTTCATTAATAACAAGATTTGCTTGTTTTACAATAGGATGATAGTTTTTTACATAGCTTAAATATTCGGAAAGTGTCATTACAGACGTTATTTTTTCCTGAGCAAAATATCCAGATGTAAATAGTAGAAGTAATATTAAAATATATTTTTTCATATAAATGTCTCAATAAATAAATTGAAATTATTTTTTCTTTGCATCAGTTTTTGTTCCTTTTGGCTGATAGTAGTTAGGAGGGAAGCTGTTAAGTTGTCTCCACATTTCAAAATAAATAGGTACGTCTTCTAAAAGTGCAATGGTTTTTGCGCCAGAACCGACTCTAATACCTTCTGGCCAATTATAATCTTTAGTATCTGGTGCAATTAAAACCCTGTATTTACCATTAGTACTTATAAAGTTTTCGATAGCAATAACTGTTGCTCCATAGGTTCCGTAAGAAGCATTAGGCCAACCACTAAAAACAATTGCAGGCCAACCATCAAACTGAACACGCATTTTATCTCCAATATGCAGTAGAGGTAAATCAATTGGTCTCACAAAAGTTTCTACAGCTAAATCATATTTTTCTGGCATTATACCTACTAGGTCTTCGCCTTCTTTAAAGGTTCCTCCAATTCCGCCTTTAATAGCCTTGTTTATATATCCATTTTGTGGAGCAGTAATGTATAATAAACTATTTCTAACGCTGTAGTTACTTCTACTATTTTCTAATTTAGAAACTTGTGCTTTTGCATCAAAACCACTAGATTGTGCTGTATACATATCACTTTGTGATTTAGAAATTTTATCAGTATAAGTCGCGTTTATTCGAGAAAGCTCTAGTTGTGCATTCAAAATATTATTTCTACTTGCTAGTAATTTATTTTCTTGAGATATTAATTTTGCTTGTGTAGCTTGTAATTTTAATCTTTTCTCTTCTACATCTTTTACTGCTTTTAGGCCTTCTCTTTGTAGGGTTTGTGTACGGTTGTATTGTTTTTCAGCTATTAAAGAATTTGTTTTAGCAGCTTCAAAATCAATACTATCACTTTTTACTTTTAATTTAGCTTGTAAAAGTTTGTTTCTTGTTTGTTCTATTTTTAAGCGTTGTTCTTTTCTTAAAGCATTAACTTGTCTTTGTAAAGCAGCTACTTTTCCTTGATATGCATCTACTGAAGAGGATTTTGCATTAATTTGATCGCTAGTTCTTTCTATTAATCGATTATCAAAATAATCACTTTTTACTTCAGAAATTCTTAAAATAGTATCTCCTTTTTTTACAAAATCACCTTCAGTTACAAACCACTCTTCAATTCTTCCAGGAATTTGAGATTGAATGGTTTGTGGTCTTTGGTTAGGAGTTAGTGTGGTTACTAATCCTTGACCAGATATATTTTGTGTCCAAGGTAAAAAGAGAGCTACAAGACCGATACAAGCAAAAACCAAAAGAAATTTGTTAAAAGCTTTGTAGTACTCTTTTTTGAAGATAATTTTGCCCGATTTAAAATCTTTTAAATCAAGATTTTTGTGTACTTGGTTGTTAGATATGTTTAACATTGCTCCTTAATTTATTGATTTAATTTCACCTTTTTCTAATATAATTGTTTCCTTAGATTGAGTTCTCCAACTCTTTTTACTGCTAGCTACAATTAAAGCCCATGGCCTTTTAGCGTCTGTTAAATAATTAATAATGCGTACAGTTTCTTCTAAATTAAATTGATCTAAAGGATCTTCTAAAATCATTATTTTAGGTTTCTTGATGATTGCTCTAGCTAAAATCAATTTTTTTGCAATTGTATAAGACATTTGCTTTCCTTCTGGATATAAAACAGTTTCTAATCCTTTAGGTTGTTCTTTTAAAAATTGTGTTAAACCAACAATTTCTAAAGCTTCATATATAGCTTCATCTTTAATTTCTTTATTACCAAAAACTAAATTGTTTTTGATGCTACCTTCAAATGGAGTTTCATCTGATAATGATAAACCAAGTTGAGATCGATAATGATTTAAATGTAAACTACTTAAAGATAGGTTGTTGATGTATATGTTTCCAGAAGTTGGTTCCATAATACCTGCTATTAAATGTAATAATGTAGATTTTCCGGCACCACTTTCTCCCATAATTAAAATTCTACTTTTAGGTTTTAGGGTAAAAGAAACATTTTTTATAATGTGTTTCTCTCTATTTTCTACACCAAAAGAAACGCCTTCTAGCTCTACGGTTAAACCGTCTTTAAATATCGGTTTATCTCCTTCTTGAGCTTCTAATTCTTTATCTACAACTTGTCCTATTTTTTCTATGGATGTAAGCACATCGTAAAAAGACTCTAAACCTATTATTAGTTTTTCTACAGATTGTATCACTAAAAGAATAATAATTTCTGCGGCTACAAATTGCCCAATATTCATTTCTTGATTTAAAACTAAAGCACCACCAATTAACAGTAAACTTGCAGTTACAATTACTTTAAAACCTATCATTTGAATAAATTGTAGCATCAATATTTTAAAATGATTTTCTCTTGCTTCTAAATAATTACTAACTAAATTATCATTTTTTTGAAGTGCTAAATTTGTGTTACCAGATAATTTAAAACTAACTAAAGCTCTTGCAACTTCTTGTATCCAATGGGCTACTTTGTATTTCTTTTTAGATTCTATAAGACTAGTTTCTAATCCTTTTTGAGCAGTAAACTTAAATACGATATAAATTAAAAGCAATAAAAGAATACCAAAAACGATAAAAAATGCGTGGTAAAAAGAGAGTAAAATCAACGCAAATATAATTTGCAATAGTGCGGTGGGTACATCTATTAATATTTTAGACAATCCTTTCTGAATGGTTAAGGTATCAAAAAAACGATTGGCTAATTCTGGTGGATAATCATTTCGTAGCTCATTCATTTTTATTTTAGGAAAACGGTAACTCAACTCAAAAGAAGCTCTTGTAAAAATTCTTTGCTGAATGGTTTCTATAATTCTTAATTGCATTAATTGCAATGCACCCGAAAAAATGACACCTATAGTTACTAGAATAACTAAAACAATCCAAGAAGTTGAGATTTGTGCACCTTGAATTAAGTTTATAATTGCTTGTATGCCTAAAGGGAGAGAAAGTGCTACAAGACCACCAAAGACAGCGTAGTAAAATATTTGAAAGATATCTTTTTTCTCTAATTTTAAAAGACCAACAAATCTTTGCCACGGGGTTAATTGTTTGCTTTCCATATTTATTTAATTGTAGCTTTAACTAAGTGAATAAAAAAATTAGTAGGTGTTTCTGATGTTTTATAGTTTGTAATTAGTGGGAAATGATATTTAAGATAATGTTGATGTAGGCTTCCTATTACAATGGTACTTGCCAAACTTAAAGCAAACGGATATTTTTTATTTACCTCCAAAATTATGTTACTTATTCTAGTTATTACTCTTTTATAGACCTCAAAATACCCTTTTTTATTATCTAAATCTACTTCTTTTGTTAAAAAAGATTTTGAACTTTCATTGATGATTATATTATACAAAAGAGGTTTGTTTATGTGTAAAAAATTATCATCTTCTTTTACGTTTCTAGTTACCACGTCTATCGCTTTTTCTAATTTTTCATCAGCGTTAGAAATACTAAAAGTTTCAATAACCAATTGATACTCTATCCATGCCCAATACCAAGAGGATAGATATAAAAGTAATTTATGTTTGCTCTCAAAATATCTGTAAATAGAACTTTCGTTAGAGCTTATTTTTGCACCTAATTTTTTAAATGTAAAAGCTTCAAAACCAATTTCATCTATCAATTGAATACCCTGTTCTATGATTTTTTTTCCCAAAACAGAGGTTTCAGGATCTTTGATAAATATTTTATCTGGTACAGAAATTTTTAAAGCAGATAATAAGTTTTCCATAATTTGTATTTTACAAAACAAATATAATAGTAATACTATTATTAAAGTGTATTTTACTATTTGTTTGCGTTTTTTTAACATATAAAAACTTAAATATATTTCATAAAAAAACCTTCCGTAAAAACGGAAGGCTAACATCAACATGCAATATTCAACTAAAAAGTTGAATATTTTTTATTTCTTATATAAGTATACTGCAGAAGCTGAAGCTAAAGTGTTGTTGTATACAGGAGTTAAGTTTCCTCCATTAGAAATGTTATTATAGGCTAAAATTCTTCCACCACCATTTCCTGCTTCCGCAATAAAAACAGTTTTAGTATCACCGTCATAAGCAACATCTACTGGGTTTCCCATTAAGGTATTAGAACCTGCAACTCTTGTTTGTTCTGTTAAGGCTAAAGTATTACCATTAGCCGTTGCACTAAATTTACTTGTAAAGTTTTCTATGACTTGGAAACCACCATCATCTTGTCCGTTAGACGCTTCTCCGATATCTGTTAAAATCATTGTATCGGTAGCTATATCATAAGTTAAACCATGAGTTCTTACAATACCTTCAATTGCTATTTGTTTTGTTGCATCTAATGAGGTCGTAGATGTGTTGTTTAAAAAATTAGTAAAAACAGCTAACTCGTTTGTTGTGTCTGCAATAGCGTACAAATCGTTACCAATAAAGGTAATTCCCCAAAGCTTAATATTTGTTGTAATAGTATTTCTTAAATTAAATTGATTTCCACTTTTAGTGTAGATATACAATTTACCATCATTTGTTGCTGTATTTCCATCTGCATCCGCATTATCTGCAACTACATAAAAGTCACCATTTACAGCCAATTCTCTAGGACTTTGCATATCTAAGCTACCAACAACACTAGCGGTTACATTAGCAGAAATAACAGAGGTTGCTACCGATACGTCTGTATAACCTTCTAAGCCAAAAGTGCTTCTAGAAGCTTGTACTACTAAGTCGTCTTCACTGCTATAATAGATACCATCTGCGGCATTGGAAGAAGTTGTTAAGGTAGATTTGGTTACATTGTCTGTACTGTTTACGTTGTAAATATTTACATTCCCGTCAGAATTGTTTGAAGTAAATAATAATTTAGTTTGCACTTGAGCTGTAATATTATTCTCGCTATCAGAGCAAGACGTTAAACTTAGAGCTGTTGCACACAATAATGTAAAAATTTTAATTGTCTTCATAATTTAATGTTTTTTTAGTTATCAAAAATATATACGTAATAGTTTTACAGTCGGTTTTTTTTAAATGCATTTTTTTATAATATTTTAAGGATTAATAAAATAAATGTTCATAAACCTATAACTATTTTGAAAACTTTTAAATTTATCGTACCTTTGCAGGCATAAGAAAAAATACACTCCTCTAAATACACTAGTTAGCGTTAGTTTGATTTCGAATTTCCAGTTAGGTATTTTATCTTTTCAGAAATATTAATTTAAAAAACTCTTATATTTTTAATGGCAAAATCGCAGCAAACCTTTAGTAAAAGTGAAAAAGAAAAAAAACGTTTAAAGAAACGTTTAGATAAGCAAAAGAAAATGGACGCTAGAAAAGCGGAGAAAGATGAAAATGGATCAACAGGTATTCAATTTGCTTATGTGGATCATAATGGAAACTTAACAGATACTCCACCAGATCCAGAATTGAAAGTAGAATATGAATTGGAAGACATTCAGATTTCTGTAACCAAAAAAGAAGATTTACCAGAAGAAGATCCAGTAAGAAAAGGAAAAGTTTCTTTCTTTGATTCTTCTAAAGGTTTTGGTTTTATTATTGATTTAGAAAATAACGAAAAATATTTTACGCACGTAAGTGGTTTAATAGATGAAATTGCAGAAAACGATAAAGTTTCTTTCGAATTAGAGAGAGGAATGCGTGGTATGAATGCAGTTAAGGTAAAGAAAGTTTAACACTTTACTAACTTTATAAAAAATGAATCCTTCTGAAAAGAAGGATTTTTTTTTGTAGTATTTTTACGATCGATTAAAAAATATGTTGATGAGGGACAAAATTGATACCTATAATAAAATATCTGAATACAATGATATTAAAATTGAAGAGTTTGATGTTACTAAGCGCTATACAAAACCGCATAAACATAATAAATATTTAGAAATTGTCTATTTTATTAAGGGAACAGGTTTTCATCATGTAGATTTAAAGAGTTATAAAATTAAACCATCTACTATTTTTGTAATTAAAAGAGATGAGGTTCATCATTGGGAAATAACAACCAAACCCAAAGGATATGTAATCATTATTAAAGAAGATTTTTTACAAAAAACTTTAGATAAATTTATCAATATTCAGCTTTTAAAATTGCAACAGGTCTCAAAAATAAAACTATCTCAAAAAGATATTTCTCTAAAAGCGTTGTTTAGGTCTCTAACTTGGGAGAAAAACCAAGAAGCAGTAAATAGAGAAGCTGTAGAAGGTGGTTTAAGAGCATTATTTTCTAAGTTGGTAAAATATGCGCAGATAGAAAAAGTAGAAAGTACAGATCTAGTGGTTTTGTTTACAGATGTTTTATCTCGTACGTTAAAAAATAATGTTAATTTTTATGCAGAACGTTTAAATACAACGCCTCAAAACTTAAATGCAATTTGCAGAAAGGAGTATGATAAATCTGCATCAGATATTATTGCAGATTATATTATTAAAGAGGTTAAAAGGCGTTTAATATATACAAATGAGGCAATTAGTGATATTGCTTATGGTTTAGGTTTTAAAGACGCATCTCATTTTTCAAAATATTTTAAACGGTATACAAAAAAAACTCCAAAAACTTATAGGTTACAAAATAAGTCCAATTAGACCTTGAAATTTTCAAACAGACCATTTTAAAGGTACTGAACTAGAATATTTTTGCTATAAATTATTAAGGATATTTTTTTTAGGTAGTTTAAATCTACCTACTAAAAATTAAACGTTTTAAATTTATTTATCCAATCACTAAATTATAATTTACTAAACTATTAACTAAAAAAAAACTATTTAAATGAATTTTAAAAAATCAGTGTTTTTATTGCTAACTCTTATTTTAAGCCAGTTAACAACAGCTCAATTAAGCGGAAAAGTTATTGAAGCAGATGAAAACTATCCGCTAGAATATGCTACAGTAGCGCTATACAAATCAGGTAATAAAGAACTTGTTACTGGAGTTGTAACAAATTTTGATGGAATATTTTCTTTTGCAGGTGTAAAACCGGGGAGCTATTATTTAAAAACTTCTTTTATAGGATATCAAGTAAGTACATCCAATGCAATTGTTATCAATAAGAAAGGAGAAAAGAAGGATTTAGGAATAATAAAACTAATTTTAGGTTCTGGAAATGAGCTGAATGAAGTTGTGATTAAATCTGAGAGAAGTGCGGTTGTTCATAAAATAGACAGACAAGTTTTTGATACTAAGAAATACCAAAGTACTGTAGGTGGAAATGCCGTAGATGTTGTTAAAAATCTACCTTCTATTACCGTAGATGGTTTAGGAGATATCAGTGTAAGAGGAAGTAAAGGTTTTACAGTTTTAATCAACGGAAAACCAACACAAGGAGATGCAAGCACTATTTTAGCGCAATTGCCAGCGAATGCTTTAGAAACTGTAGAATTAATTACTGCGCCTTCAGCAAAATATGATCCTGAAGGAAAAGGTGGAATTTTGAATATTATCACTAAAAAAGGGGCTATTAACGGAACTTTTGCACAGATTAATGCTCGTGGTGGATTTCCTTCAATAGAAGAATACGATACAAAAGTTCTTGCTGAGAGATACGGTATAGATGCAACCGTAAATAAAAGAACAGACAATTGGAATATTTCTGTGGGTGCCAGTTATCAACGAAATGATATTACAGGTAGAAGAGAAGGAGATATGTTTATTATAAATACTCCAGAAAATAAAACTACTTTTTTACCTTCTGATGGAGAGCGTAGTTTTGATGAAGTTACCTATAATGGTCGTTTTAATATAGATTATACACCAAATAAAAAGGACACTTATTCCGTTGGACTTTTTGCAGGAAAACGAACTAAAGAGCGTTTGGCAGATATTGTGTATTATGATAATCATGCTATTTCTCCTATTGGTGGAAACACGCGTGATTATACGTTTTCATATTATAATCATAATTTAAGAATTAGAAAAGGAGATTTTGCTTTAGGTAGTTTTGATTATTCACATAAATTTGATAATGATTCAAAAATAACTACTTCAATACTTTATGAATATACTTTTTTAGGAGGTCCTACAGAAAATGATAATTTAGGGAGCCCTGATAATAGTATTGTGTATCAAAAAGAATACAATACAAATGATAATCCTTTATACGGAGCACGTTTTAATTTAGATTACCAATGGAAACCTTTTTCTTTTGGTACCTTAGAAACAGGATATCAATTTAGAGACTTAGATCATACGGGTAAATTTGTGTATGAAAGAGATGGATTTCAGGTACCTGAATTTTCTAGTGATGTAAGTTTAAAGAGAACTATTCATTCTGGGTACGCACAAGTTACAGGAGCAAAAAGCAAATGGGAATATGCAGCCGGAGTTCGTTTAGAATCTATGGATAGAGTATATAAAGAAGCTTTACAAAGTGAGGTAACAGAAAATGTATATAACTACGATTTTGTAAAGTTGTTTCCTTCTGCATCTTTACAGTATAAAATTAATGATAAAACAAATATTAAAACAGCTTATAGTAAAAGAGTAGAAAGAACAACTACCTTTAAAATGAATAGTTTTGCAGAACGTGAGCATTCAGAAGTTTTTGAGCAAGGTGATAATACTTTAGAACCAGAATTTATAGATTTAGTAGAATTAGGAATTACTAAAACATTAAAAGGAGGGAACTCATTGTATGCAACAACGTATTTTAGACATGTAGATAATGTTATAAATCGTGTAAATACGTTAGCTTATGAGCAAAGTGGTGCAATTATAGATAGTGTAATTAATAGAGTATACTCTAATGTAGGGAAAAGTAATGCTATTGGTTTAGAGATTGGTGCAACAATAAAACCAACTGTAAACTGGACCAACTCTATTGGAGCCAATGTGTATAATTATGCTATTGATGGCGTGTTAAACTTTAACCATAGAGATGGAATTGATAGAAGTTATAATATAGATTCTAAATCAACTATTTATTCTTTTAACTTAAACTCTACCTATAGTTTCTGGGAAAACGCATCTGTACAATTCACTTTTAATTATTTGTCTGACAGAAATACGGCAATGGGAGAAGATTCTCGTTTTTACTCTCCAAATTTAACGTTCAGAAAAATGTTTATGGATGATAAATTAACAGCTACTTTGCAATGGCAAAATATGGATATGGGCTTATTGAATACCAATGAACAGCGTATAACAACCTCAGGAGTTAATTTTTATACAACTACAAACTACAAGTATGAAGTAGATATGGTTTCTTTAAATTTATCTTATACCTTTAATGCAGCTAAAAATAAATCTAAATTTATTGATAGTGAATTCGGAAAGAAAGAATTTTAATTAATTAATTTTAAAACATAAAAAAATCCCCTTACAGTTTTTGTAAGGGGATTTTTTATAATATATATTTTAGTATCTAATTGATAAAAGAATTACAAATTATAGAACTCCATACTCTCCACAATCAATTCTTCAGGAACTTTGCAGTCTATTTTGTAATCTTGAAAATCGTTTAATAAAACAAAATTTACTTGTCCGTTTACGTTTTTCTTATCGTGTTTTAACATTTCCATAATTGCAGAAAAGTCTTCTTTTAAAAGATTCGTTTTATTATAAATAGATAAAACAACGTCTTTTACTTCGTTTACTTTTTCGGTAGGGAAGCCTATTAATTTAGAAGACATAAAACACTCGCAAACCATCCCAATAGCAATTGCTTCTCCGTGTGTTAGGTTTTCTTTGTCTTCAGATTCTAAGTAAAAAGACTCAATAGCGTGACCTAAAGTATGACCAAAATTTAAAATTTTACGTAAACTTTGTTCCTTCGGATCTTGTAAAACAACTTCGTTTTTTATCTCTATAGATCGATGTATTAAATCACTAATAACTAGTTTTTTATTGTCTTTTATTTCATTGAAAAGTTTAAGGTCGTAAGTAATACCGTATTTAAGTATTTCTGCTGTTCCAGATTTAATTTCTCTGTCTGTTACAGTCGTTAAATAATCAGTATCTACAATTACCATTTCAGGGTTTGCAAACAATCCAATCTGGTTTTTTAATACGCCTAAATCAACACCTGTTTTTCCACCAACAGAAGCATCCACCATAGATAATAAGGTAGTAGGAATATTTACAAAGTCAATTCCGCGTTTAAAACAAGATGCTACAAAACCACCAAGATCTGTAATTACGCCACCACCTAAAGTGATAATTAAACTTTTTCTATCACCACCTAATTCGGTAATTGCATTCCAAACCCCAACACAAGTTTCTAGGTTTTTGTTGATTTCTCCAGACTCAATTTCTATTACCTCAATACGTTTATCTGTTTCTAAATTAGGTATAAATTTAGGGTAACAATGTTCCATTGTATTCTCATCAACCAAAATAAAGAGCGTAGAATAGTTATTTGTAGCGATTAAATTAGAAAGCTCTTTGTAGGCTTTGTCTTGAAAATGAACAGGATATGTTACTGCTTTAATAGATTTCATAGGTAAATTATTAAGTGTGCAAATTAAAAATAAATTATTCAATTATTGCCATTCAAATACTATATTTGTTTTACTAAATCGTTATAGTATGAATATTTTTGACAATACAGAAATTGCCTTTTCTTTAAAAACAGATTCTCAATTAGAACGTGCTTATTTTTTGTTTAGAATGATACAGAACGAACCAATGGTTAGAATTGGTAGTGCTGTAACAAATTTTGCATTAAAGGTACATTTACCTGTAGAGGGCTTAATACGTTCTACTGTTTTCGATCATTTTTGTGGAGGCGTAACAGAAGAAGATTGTATGCCTATTATAGACAATATGTACAATAACGGAAATGTGCATAGTGTGTTAGATTATTCTGTAGAAGGGCAAGATCAAGAAGTTAGTTTTGATGGAGCCTTAGAAAAAATATTAAAAATCATTAATTTCTGCGAAGAAAAACAATCCATCCCGTATGCGGTTTTTAAACCATCTGGTTTTGGTCGTTTTGAATTGTATCAAAAACTATCCGAAGAAAAAAGCCTAACTCAAAAAGAGGAAGAAGAATGGAATAGAGTGGTAGCACGTTTTCATAAAGTATGTAAAGTAGCCATTCAAAAAGACGTTCCTTTATTAATAGATGCAGAAGAAAGCTGGATGCAAAAAGCTGCAGATGAATTAATAGAAGAATTAATGGAGACTTATAATAAAGAAAAAGCCATCGTTTTTAATACATTACAAATGTATAAACACGACAGAATGGATTATCTAAAAACATTACATGCAAAAGCAAAAGAAAAAGGTTTTTATATAGGAATGAAAGTTGTTAGAGGTGCTTATATGGAAAAAGAGCGAGAAAGAGCAGAAGAAAAAGGCTATGCTTCTCCAATATGTGCAGACAAACAAGCTACAGACATTAATTATGATGCTGCTATTAATTACATGATGGAGCAGCCTAAAATGGCTTTGTTTGCAGGTACTCATAATGAAGATAGTTCTTATTTATTAATGGATTTAGCAAAAAAACATAACATTAAAGAAAACGATAAGCGTTTATGGTTTGGGCAATTATTTGGTATGAGTGATCATATTAGCTATAACTTAGCTAACCAAGGTTATAATGTGGCAAAATACTTACCTTTTGGACCTGTTAGAGACGTTATGCCTTACTTGATAAGAAGAGCAGAAGAAAATACCTCTGTAGCCGGACAAACAAGTAGAGAGTTAAATCTATTAAAAACAGAAAGAAAGAGAAGAAAATTATAATGACCAGCATTGAAGAAATAAAATTATTAATTTATAGAAATAAGTTAAGGCTTGCTCAAGAATTAAGGCAAAGTAAAGAAGCTGTTTTCTTGATTAAAAAAGCTACACATTCTAATTTAACACCTATAGAAAAGGAAAAAATTAAAATACAGTTATTAGATATTTGTAAAGCAATACCTGCTTTGGCTGTGTTTTTACTTCCTGGAGGTGCCTTGCTATTACCGTTATTAATCAAATTAATACCAGATATTTTACCTTCTGCATTTCAAGATGATTTGCCTAATGATAAAACACAGTCATCTTAACTTGTTGTTATTTAGTTGATTATTTGATAATTGTAATTAAACGGACTTAAAATTTAATTATCAAGAAATAATACAATACATTTGTAAAGTAAACTTTAGGAGTAGCTATTAAATTAGTTTGAGAAAAATCCTTAGAACCTGATTTGGTTAATACCAACGTAGGAAAAAGTTGCTTAGATTTAGTTATACAAAACTACCTCTCTACGGTTTACAGTAAATATTTAAAAAATATGATTACTATAAAAGTAAACCAAGAAAATCATCAATTTTCAGAAACTTTAGCGTTAACAGAATTAATTCGTTTTTTAGAAATAAAAACGAACGGAATTGCTGTTGCTATAAATGGCAGTGTAGTTAAAAAAAGCGATTGGTCTTTACGGTTACTTCAAAATAGTGATGAAGTTTTAATTATTAAATCCACTCAAGGAGGTTAGTAATTAGACTATTAAAAAACAAACTATTTAATTGATCTAACTAAAATTTATGAAGAGCAAAGACACCGCACCAAAGCAAGACGGAATTACAAGACATCCGTTTCCTAATTCTACAAAAGTCTATGTAGCAGGAAAAATTCATCCACAGATTAAAGTCGCAATGCGAGAAATTGCATTGAGTGATACGACAGATTCTATGACGAAAAAGAAAACGCCAAACGAACCTGTTACTGTTTATGATACTTCTGGGCCTTACACAGATCCAAACAAAGAAATTAATATTCATGCTGGGATAGAAAGAATTCGTGAACAGTGGATTTTAGACAGAAGAAACGTAGAACAATTAGATTCTTTTTCTTCGGAATATTGCAACGAGCGTTTAAACGATAAAAGTTTAGATCACATGCGTTTTGCCTTATTAAAGAAACCTTTAAGAGCAAAAAAAGGACAAAACGTTACCCAATTGCATTACGCAAAACAAGGTATGATTACTCCAGAAATGGAATACATTGCTATTCGAGAGAACCAACGAATCGATGAAATGACAGAGATTAGAAAGCAGCACAAAGGCGAGCACTTTGGCGCTTCTATTCCAGATAAAATTACACCAGAATTTGTACGAAGCGAAGTAGCAAGAGGTCGTGCTGTAATACCTTCAAATATTAATCACCCAGAAGCAGAACCTATGATTTTAGGTAGAAACTTCTTGGTTAAAATTAACGCTAATATTGGTAATTCTGCCGTAACATCTTCTATAGAAGAAGAAGTAGAAAAAGCAGTTTGGGCATGTCGTTGGGGCGCAGATAATATTATGGATTTATCTACAGGAGAAAACATTCATGAAACGCGCGAGTGGATTGTTCGTAATTCTCCAGTGCCAATTGGTACTGTCCCAATTTATCAAGCCTTAGAAAAGGTAAACGGAGTTGCAGAAGACTTAACGTGGGAAATTTTTAAAGATACTTTAATAGAACAAGCAGAACAAGGTGTAGATTATTTTACCATTCACGCAGGTGTGTTGTTACGTTACGTACCAATGACTGCAAAACGTGTTACAGGTATTGTTTCTCGTGGCGGTTCTATCATGGCAAAATGGTGTTTAGCTCATCATAAAGAAAGCTTTTTGTACACACATTTCGAAGATATTTGCGAAATTTTAAAACAATACGATGTTGCTTTTTCTTTAGGTGATGGTTTACGTCCGGGTTCTGTAGCAGATGCAAATGACGAAGCGCAGTTTGCCGAATTAGAAACTTTAGGCGAGTTAACTCAGATTGCTCGTAAGCACGAAGTACAGTGTTTTATAGAAGGTCCAGGTCACGTGCCAATGCACATGATTAAAGAAAATATGGAAAAGCAAATTGAGGTTTGCGACGAAGCTCCTTTTTACACCTTAGGTCCTTTAACAACAGATATTGCACCAGGGTACGATCATATTACATCGGGAATTGGAGCCGCTATGATTGGTTGGTTTGGTTGCGCAATGTTGTGTTACGTAACGCCAAAAGAACATTTAGGTTTACCTAATAAAGAAGACGTTCGTGTGGGAGTTGTTACTTATAAATTGGCGGCGCATGCAGCAGATTTAGCAAAAGGGCATCCTGGTTCTCAGCATAGAGATAACGCCTTAAGTATGGCGCGTTTTGAGTTCCGTTGGCACGATCAATTTAATTTAGGACTCGATCCGGAGCGTGCTTTAGAATATCACGATGAAACGTTACCTGCCGATGGCGCAAAAGTGGCACATTTCTGTTCTATGTGCGGACCGAAATTCTGTTCTATGAAAATATCGCAAGAAGTAAGAGACTTTGCTGCTGAGAACGACATTGTAGATAATGAAGTAATTGCAAAAGGTTTCGAAGAAAAATCGAAAGAATTTAAAGAAAAAGGATCGGAAGTGTATTTATAATATAATTAGGAAGTTCCCACGCTTAGAAAAAAAGCGTGGTCGGGCTTTCCGTTATATCTTTTGCTGAAAAAGCAAAAGGATGCCACTGCAATCCCTAACTCAACCAACAGATACGTCATTACAAGAAGTTAAAAATTGTAGTCATTACGAGGAGGTACGACGAAGTAATCTTATCTTTTAAAATCAAAACTAAAAACACTATGATAGTTCTTATTGCACCAGAAAAAGATATTCCGAATGAAATTGACATACTAAACCAGTTGTTCGAACATGGTTTGCGTTTTTATCATTTTAGAAAACCAGAAAAAAACTACGAAGAACACGTTGCGTATTTAAATCAAATAGATAAAGAATATCATAACAGAATTGTAGTGCATTATCATCATGAGTTAATAAATGAATTCAATTTAAAAGGCATCCATTTTCAGGAACAAAAACGGATAGATTATATAGATAATCCGAGTGAGTATTTTAAAACGCTAAACATGTATGGAAAAACAATTAGTTCTTCTTTTCATGAGCCAAAAGTTTTAAAGGATTGTTATTTCGAGTTCGATTACCATTTATTAAGTCCTGTTTTTTCATCGATTTCTAAAGAAGGATACGAAGGCAAAGGTTTTGATGTAAATGATATCAACAAAACCATTGTTGGTATGGGCGGAATTAATTCTGAAACCATACAAGAAACTTTACAACTAGGTTTTAAAGGAGTTGGTGTTTTAGGTGGTGTTTGGAATGCAGAAAACCCCGTAGAGAGTTTTAAAAGTATAAAAGAGAAGTTTTACTCGTTAGTTTAATGAAATGTCATTCCGATTGAGGAACGAAAGAAGGAATCTGTTTGTTGTGTATACTAATAATTGTCTGTCAGTTCGAGTGCAGTTGAGAAGTAAAAAAATTAAAAGTCATTTAGATTGAAGAATTTGGAAGATGTATTAAATATAGATTGCCACGTCCTTCGTCCTCGCAATGACAGTTAATTGGAGTTGAACGTCTGTCAGTTCGAGTGTTTTTATGAAGTGATAACGGAATAAAAATGTATCGAGAACATATTTAGAAACACAAGTCATTTTAAAAAATACTTATCGTTTTGCGTTAAGGATTGAACGGTTTGTTTGAGCTCTTTTTGTGAATTTTTCTTTCACAAAAAAGCGAGTAGTGAAAGCCTGACCTAAAAGGGAACGCCATTATTTAAAGAAGTAAAAAATAAAATAAGAAGTTTGAATCAAAAAAACTACATTTTAACCATTGCAGGATTAGATCCTTCAAGTGGTGCTGGAATCACGTCAGATATAAAAACCTTTGAAGCCCACCAACTATACGGATTATCGGTTTGCACTGCCGTGACGGTTCAAAATGACATTGCATTTACAGACTGTTTTTGGATTGATAAAAACCTCATCTTACAACAAATAGAGACCCTATTTCAGCGTTTTTCTATTTCAGTAGTAAAAATAGGAATCATCCAATCTTGGGAAATTCTATTAAAAGTGATTCAAACCTTAAAAAAGTTAAATTCGGATATAAAAATAGTCTTAGATCCTATTTTAAAAGCAAGTGCAGGTTTTACATTTCATACTATTCAAGATTTAGACACTTTCGAAAAAGTATTACTGAATTGTTCTTTTATCACACCAAATTACGATGAAATAAAAGCATTGTTTCCAGATAAAAGCATTGAAGAAACGATCGAATTTATATCAGAAAAAACAAATATCTACCTAAAAGGCGGACACAGAACCGATAAAAAAGGATGGGATGAGGTGTATTACAGTAAAATAGTAAAACTCAATATTGCGCCAATAACCACAAAACCAATTTTTGAAAAACATGGCAGTGGTTGTGTTTTATCCGCAGCATTAGCGGCAAATTTATCAAAAGAGATTCCTTTAGAAGACGCTTGTAGAAACACAAAATTGTATACAGAACAGTTTTTAAGTTCTAACGAATCTTTATTAGGAACGCATAATTATCAAAACGAATGATTCATAAATTACACTATATATCGCAAGGTGAAACGCCCGAAGTGCATTTAGAAAACATACAAAAAGCGTGTGTTGCTGGTGCAGATTGGGTACAATTACGTTTAAAAAATAGCGATGCTAAAACTATTTTAGAAACAGCAAAAGAAGCAAGAGAAATAACAACGCGCTTTAAAGCCAAGTTAATTATAAACGATCATTACAAGGTTGCCAAAGAAATAAAAGCAGACGGAGTTCATTTAGGAAAAACAGATGAATGTCCTTCAAAAGTTCGTGCTTTTTTAGGAATGTCTTACATCATTGGAGGAACAGCAAATACATTAGAAGATTGCAGAAACCTACTAGATAAAAAAGTAGATTATATTGGTTTAGGCCCTTATCAATTTACAAAAACAAAACAGCATTTAAGTCCGGTTTTAGGTGTCGAAGGATATCAAAATCTATTAGAAGAATTACAAACAGAAACCCCAATAATAGCCATTGGCGGAATTGTTTTAGAAGACGTTGCAAAAATTACAAATACAGGTATTTACGGAATTGCAATTTCTGGAGCCATCACAAAAGATGTAACTAGTATTGCTAAATTTCAAGAAATTTTAAATTGAAAACGAGAGATGTCAACTAGAGCGGAGTTTAAGTATTAGTGATAGGGGATTCAACTAAAATTAAATTTCGTTCAACCTGATGTCAAATCTAAAAAACATATAAAATGAGTCAAAAATTAAAAATAGCAGATAAAGAATTTACTTCACGTTTATTTACAGGAACGGGGAAATTTAGTTCTTCACAATTAATGAAAGAAGCCTTATTAGCTTCCGAAAGTGAGTTGATTACGGTAGCTTTAAAAAGAGTAGATGTTCAGAACGAGGAAGATGATATTTTATCACATTTAAATCATAAGCATATCAACTTATTACCAAATACCTCTGGAGTAAGAACTGCAAAAGAAGCCGTTTTTGCTGCCGAATTATCTAGAGAAGCTTTAGAAACCAATTGGGTAAAATTAGAAATTCATCCAGATCCAAGATACTTATTGCCAGATCCTATAGAAACGCTAAAAGCAGCAGAAGAATTAGTGAAATTAGGTTTTGTAGTGATGCCTTATATTCATGCAGATCCTGTTTTATGTAAGCGTTTAGAAGAAGTTGGTGTACAATGTGTAATGCCTTTGGGAGCGCCAATTGGAAGTAATAAAGGATTGAAAACAGTCGATTTTTTAGAAATTATAATAGAACAATCTAACGTACCTGTAATTGTAGATGCTGGTATTGGTGCGCCATCTCATGCTGCATATGCAATGGAATTAGGAGCAGATGCTGTTTTGGTAAATACGGCAATTGCTGTTTCTCAAAATCCTGTTGCGATGGCAAAAGCCTTTAAAATGGCTGTTGAAGCAGGAAGAATGGCGTTTGAAGCAAAATTGGCTCCGAGAAGTGAAATGGCAATTGCAAGTAGTCCGTTAACGAGTTTTTTAAATTAAAAATATGAGTCATTTTAAAGAACTTTTCGATTCCTATAATTGGGATTTCAGTCTAAAAAGTATTTTTGATAAAACAACTGTTGAGGTAAAACAAGCGTTGGCAAAAGATAAACTCGATTTAGAAGATTTTAAAGCCTTAATTTCTCCTGCTGCAAAACCATTTTTAGAAGAAATGGCGCATAAAAGTCAGTTGCTAACTAAGAAGCGTTTTGGTAATACCATGCAAATGTATGTGCCGATGTATTTGAGTAACGAATGCCAGAATATTTGCACCTATTGTGGTTTTAGTATGACGAACAAAATTCCAAGACGGACGTTAACCGACGCTGAAATTTTAAAGGAAGTCGCTTTTTTAAAAGCGAAAGGATATGATCATATATTATTGGTCACAGGAGAAGCCAATAAAACGGTAGGAGTTGAGTACATTAAAAATGCTATTCAAATCATTCGTTCTCAATTTTCTAATATTACTATAGAGGTTCAGCCTTTAGACCAAGACGAATATGAGTTGTTGGTAGAAAACGGATTGTATGCTGTTTTGGTGTATCAAGAAACGTATCACAGAGACGAGTATAAAAAACACCATCCGAAGGGAAAAAAATCTAATTTTGATTACCGTTTAGATACTCCAGATCGTTTAGGAAAAGCAGGAGTTCATAAAATTGGTTTGGGTTCTTTATTTGGGTTAGAAGATTGGCGTGCCGATAGTTTTTTTACCGCTTTGCATTTAAAATATTTGCAAAAAACGTATTGGAAAACAAAGTATTCGATTTCTTTTCCAAGATTACGTCCGCATTCTGGTGGATTAGAGCCAAAAGTAGAAATGACAGATTCGGATTTAGTACAACTTATTTGTGCATTTCGTCTGTTTGATGAAGACATAGAATTATCAATGTCCACTAGAGAAAGTGAGGTTTTTAGAAATCACATTGTTAATTTAGGAATTACTTCTATCAGTGCTGAATCTAAAACAAATCCTGGAGGTTATACGGTAGAACCCCAATCTTTAGAACAATTTGAAATTTCTGATGAAAGAAGTACTGAGGACGTTGTACAAATGTTAAAAAACCAAGATTTAGAAGTAGTTTGGAAAGATTGGGAACATTTTAAGTAATCAATTACGACTTTCAAATTACGAATTATAAAGAATAATTATCATGCTTACATCAGAAGAAAAAAAGCAATACAATCGTCATTTAATTTTAAATGAAATAGGAGCGAAAGGGCAATTAAAACTAAAACAAGCCAAAGTTTTGATTATTGGAGCTGGTGGATTAGGTTGCCCTGTTTTACAATATTTAACTGCTGCTGGTGTTGGTACAATTGGTATTATTGATGACGATGTGGTAGATCAAAGTAATTTACAACGTCAGATTTTATATACAATGGATGATATTGGTTTGTCTAAGTCTAAAACTGCTGCAAAACGATTGTCAAGATTGAATCCGTTTGTAAATTTTGATGTTTATAATGAGAAATTAACAAGAGAAAATGCCATTTTAGTATTCACCAATTATGATATTATTGTAGACGGAAGCGATAATTTTTCGACACGTTATTTAGTGAATGATGCGGCTGTAATAACAAACAAACCATTGGTTTATGGATCTATATTTAAATTCGAAGGTCAGGTGAGTGTGTTTAATTATAAAGGAAGCGGTACGTATAGATGCTTGTATCCAACGCCACCAAAACCGAACGAATCTCCTAATTGTTCAGAAATTGGCGTTTTAGGCGTGTTACCCGGAATTATAGGTAGTTTACAAGCCAATGAAACTATTAAGATTATTTGTGGAATAGGAGCCGTTTTAGCCAATAAATTATTGATTTATGATTCTCTACAAATGAATCAAATGCTATTAAAGTATGAAAAGGATAGTAAAACCAACGTTACTGCTTTAGAAACAGATTATGATTTTTTCTGTGGAATTTCATCCAAAGAAGAAATTTCTTTAGAAGAACTTCAAAAAAATAAAGAAAAATATAATTTATTAGATGTTCGAGAAATTTGGGAAAGAGAAAAATATCATATCGAAGGGCATCATATTCCTTTAGGTGAGTTATTAGAGCGTTTAGATGAGGTGTATCAAAATAAAGATTTAGTCGTGTATTGTCAATCAGGTGTGAGAAGTGCTAAAGCAATTGAAGTTTTATCGAATCATCATTTTAAGGCAAAACTCTTAAATTTAAAAGGAGGTTGCGTCTAATAAAATATATTAAAATAGGATTATCTTTTACCTTTTTAACACTTAGATAGTTAAAGTTTTTTAGATTGAATGAAATCTTTAAACTAAAAACACTACTTTTGCACGAAATTTAAGAATACATAAATGCAACCAATTAGAAATATCGCTATTATAGCCCATGTCGATCACGGAAAGACAACGTTAGTAGATAAAATTATAGATCAAGCTAAAATCTTAGACGATCGTAAAGAACGTACAGATTTATTGTTAGATAATAATGACTTAGAACGTGAAAGAGGAATTACAATTCTTTCTAAAAACGTTTCTGTGCATTACAAAGACACAAAAATTAACGTAATTGATACTCCTGGTCACGCCGATTTTGGTGGAGAAGTAGAGCGTGTATTAAAAATGGCTGATGGTGTTTTATTATTAGTGGATGCATTTGAAGGACCAATGCCACAAACTCGTTTTGTATTAGGTAAAGCCTTAGAATTAGGATTAACTCCTATTGTAGTTGTTAACAAAGTAGATAAAGAAAACTGTACTCCTGATATCGTTCATGAAAAAGTTTTTGACTTAATGTTTGCTTTAGAAGCTACAGAAGAGCAATTAGACTTTACTACAATTTATGGTTCTGCAAAGAACAACTGGATGAGTACAGATTGGAAAAACCAGACTGAAGATATCGTTCCTTTATTAGATGCTGTATTAGAATCTATTCCTGCAACTAAGTACAATGAAGGTACGCCACAAATGCAAATTACTTCTTTAGATTTTTCTAAATTTACAGGAAGAATTGCTATTGGACGTGTTTTTAGAGGTGACTTAGAAGTTGGTAAAGAATATAGTTTATGTAAAGCTGATGGTTCTACTAAAAAAGTAAGAATTAAAGAATTACACATTTTCGAGGGAATGGGTAAAATTCAAGTAGAAAAAGTACCTTGTGGAGATATCTGTGCAATTACTGGTATTGAAGGATTTGAAATTGGTGATACAATTGCAGATTTAGAAAACCCAGAAGCATTACCAAGAACAGAGATTGACCAACCTACAATGAGTATGTTGTTTACAATTAACAATTCTCCTTTCTTTGGTAAAGAAGGTAAATATGTAACATCTCGTCACTTAAGAGATCGTTTATTTAAAGAATTAGAAAAAAACCTTGCATTAAAAGTTGAAACAACTGATAGTGAAGATAAATTTAACGTTTTTGGACGTGGAGTTTTACACTTATCTGTATTGATTGAAACAATGCGTAGAGAAGGATATGAATTACAAGTGGGAAGACCACAAGTAATTCTTAAAGAAATTGATGGTAAGAAACATGAGCCAATGGAAACATTGTCTATTGATGTACCAGAAGAAATGGCTTCTAAAGCAATTAACTTAGTATCTCTTAGAAAAGGAGATATGTTAGTGATGGAACCAAAAGGAGATTTACAACACTTAGAATTTTCTATTCCTTCTAGAGGATTAATTGGTTTAAGAAACAAAATTTTAACTGCAACTGGTGGTACTGCAATTATTAACCACAGATTTAGTGAATATGGTCCTTATAAAGGAGACTTTACTGAAGAAGTTAAAGGAGCAATTGTTTCTTCTGCTGCTGGTAAAGCAACTGCATATGCATTAAACCGTTTACAAGATAGAGGAGTTTTCTTTATCGATGTAAATCAAGAAATCTATGTTGGTCAAGTAATTGGAGAGAATAGTAAATCTGATGAAATGGCTGTGAACTTAATTAAAGGAAAGCAATTAACAAACATGCGTAAATCTGGTACAGATGATGCTATGAAAATTGCACCGAAAATTGATTTCTCTTTAGAAGAAAACATGGAATACATTAAAGCAGATGAGTATTTAGAAGTAACTCCAGAAAGCTTACGTATGCGTAAGATTAACTTTAAAGGATAATTATCTTTTTCATTCTGATAAAGGATGAATTTATATAAAATTAAAAGCTCAAGTTTTAAACTTGGGCTTTTTTTATGAATTTTAGTTACTATTAAAATAAAATCAGAAAAATAAAGTAGCAAAAAAATAAGTTCTAAACCTTTTAAATTTTCGTAGTTTTCCATTCTTTAAAAAAATATAATGTTATATATAATTGCCATTGCGATACTTCTTATCGTTTTTTTTGTAAGCATACAGTCTAAGCGAAAAAAGAATACAGTTTCTTTAGAAAAACTTGTTGTTCCAGAACATTGGCATCCATTATTATTAAAACATATTCTATTTTATAAAAAATTAAATGATGATGAACAAGAATTGTTTCGCGCTAAAATGGTTTCCTTTTTAAAGGAAACAAATATTGAAGCAGTTCATTTTGAGTTAGAAGAATTAGATACTTTGTTAATTGCTGCGAGTGCTGTAATTCCGGTTTTTAGATTTCCAAATTGGAAGTATACGAACTTATCTACGGTATTAATTTATCCGGATTACTTTGATGATGATTTACAGTTTGATTCTCAAGTAGAAGGGAGAACTATTGGTGGTTTGGTTGGTACGGGAAGATTCGAGAAGCAAATGATTTTATCTAGAAAAGCATTACATCTTGGTTTTAGCAATAAAACAGATAAAGGCAATACAGCCATACATGAATTTATTCATCTTTTAGACAAGGCAGATGGTGTTGTGGATGGTATTCCGTCAGTTTTGTTAAACAAGCAGTATATTATACCTTGGTTACAATTAGTACATAAAGAAATGGAAGCGATTAATAATAATGCTTCTGATATTAGAAGTTATGGAGGAACGTCTGAAATTGAATTTCTAGCAGTTGCTGGAGAATATTTTTTTGAAAGGCCAAAGTTGTTTCAGAGAAAACATCCAGAATTATATAAAATGTTAGCACTATGTTTTAGCAAGTAATTCTACAATTAACAATTTCTTATTTATATTTTTGCAGCATGAGCGATTTTAAAGTTTTTTTTGAAACATTACAAGAAAGTTTAACAAGAGATGAGTTTGTAAAACTGACTTTAAGTAAACCCATGCGAAAAAGTGAAGGTTTATTAAATGTCTATGCCCGTTTATTTAAGGTGGATGGTAAAGATATTTTTGAATTAAAATACCGTTTTGCAGAAGAGAATGAATTTAAACAATTTTCTTTTGAGACATTTACTGTTGAATTAGAAAAATTACTCTTAGAAACTTTTAGAACAGCCTGTTTATTTACGTTAAGTGAAGATTTAATCGTGCTTGTTTCTAAAAAGAAATTAGTTTCTTATAGAGACAACGCACCAAGTTTTAAAAATAAACTTCCAGAAATTCCAATGCAATCTTAATTTATAAGATTTTTTTACCTCTATTTGCAATCAACCTCCCTTTGTAATTAAAATTATTATTGCTTTTTGGGTGATTAAAAGAAGAAAATAAGTAATCAAATTTAAGCTAGAGTAAAAAAGTTTAAAATTTGTAATTTTATTTTTATTTTTTTAACAAGCTAGATTTATTACTATAATTTAATTTGTATGTTATTTTATCAAAAATAAAGGTTAATATCGGTAAATTGTTGTTTTTAACAATACTTTTTTGTAATTATAACAAACATAAAACAAAGAGCTAATGTATTTGTTTTCATGTAAATAGTGTTTTTAAATCACGAAGAATTCACATTAAAAAACGTCTATTGATATTGCTATAGACTACCTTTGTAATAAAATTGTTTTACAGTTATTTTTAATTAAATAAAGAAATACACAAAAAATTATGAATGCAATATTCACAGATGCTAGTTTTCAGAACATGATAAACGTAGCCAACAAATACGGAGTAAGTACTAATGCCGTTACAGATTTAACGCAAAGACTTATGAGTAGCAATGGCTCTATGGCACAATTCAATATTCCTGAGTTAGGCGGAGGGGGCCAGTGGATGCAAGGAGGTATGACAATGGTTGGAGATATGTTTAATAATAATCTTAAATATTTAGTAGATGGTCTTTGTATGGATTTATCAAATTTAATTCAACAAGGAGCTATCCAATACAAACCTTTACCAAAAACAGAAAACGGACAAGGTGTTTTTTCTGGAAATTGGTGGGGAGATTTAGGTTTTCCTAATTCAACAGGAAGTCAAAACGATACAAGCTATGCTATTTTTAATAACATACATCGTTTGGCTATAAAACAAAATGGTAACGTAACAATTTTTGATACGTTAGATCATAATATTGGTGGAGTAGGGCAGCAACAAGGTGGTAATTACTCGGTTTCTTTTACAAGTCAATATGGTAATGTAGATTTAAATGCTTTGCCTATTATTTCTGGAGGAAATAAGCAACAACAAGCGCCTGTTCAAAATAATGAAATACAAAATAATATTGTAGAAGCTCCAATTGCTCCTATTATGGAAGCTCCAATTCAACCCCTTGAAAATAATAACAATAACATCAATAATGCTGCTTTTGAAGAAGATATTTTCATTAAAATTGAAAAATTAGCAGGTTTAAAGGACAAAGGAATTCTTTCTGTTGAAGAATTTGAAAATAAGAAATCTGATTTATTAAACAGGTTGTAATAGGTTCTGTTTTATTTCTTCGAGAGGATAAATTTTATTGAATATATAATATAAAAAAGCTCACGTATATACGTGAGCTTTTTTACATAATTAGAATACTTTTGTATTATTAGAAAGTGTTATAAGTAAAGAAGCTTAACTATATTATTTCAACTTTACTAACTCCGTTACTTTTCTTTGTAATTTGAATTTGAGTAGGAATACGTTCTTTTAAGTTTTCTACGTGAGATATAATTCCAATCATTTTTCCTTGAGATTGCAACGTTTCTAAAGTAGAAATTACGGTTTCTAAGGTATTACTATCTAAAGTTCCGAATCCTTCATCAATAAAAAGAGAATCTATTTTTACATTTTTGCTGGCTAAATCAGACAGTCCTAAGGCCAAGGCCAAACTAATAGTAAACTTTTCTCCACCACTAGAAGTATCTACCAATCTTGCTTGATCTGTTTGATAATGATCTATCAAATTAAAATTAAGCTCTTCTTTTGGCTTGTAAGAATCTTCCATTTTTAAAGAATAACGCTTATTTAATTGATACAAATGCACATTGGCAAGATCTAATAAATGTTTTAACGTTAAACGCTGCACATAGACGTTAAATGCATCTTTAGAGTTTCCTATAATTTTAAAAAGTTCTTTCCAAACTTTACAAATTTTATCTTGAGCATCTATCTTTTTATACGTTTCTTGGTTTCTATCTTTTATTTCTTTGTCTTTTCTAAAAGCTTCTACAATTTTACCTTTAGCAGTTAACAACGCATCTTTTTTAGTCTTTAAATCGACTAAAATTTGTTTGCTTTCAGATTCAGAAGTTTCAAAATTTTTGGTTTCTTGTAATAACTTTAGATCCTTAGCATGTTCTTCTTTTAAGGTCTTTATTTTAAGTTGATTTTCCTTAATGCGTTCTTTATTCTTTTTATACTCATTCGCTATTTCTTCGGATAGTAATGCTGTTTCAATGTTTTCTTTTGATGTAAACTCACTGCCTTTTAATTTAGCATTGAGTATTTTTATAAAGTCAGATCTTTTAATTGATAAACTTTTTAAATCAGTTGTAATATTTACCTGTAAAGTTTCTTGTTTTGTTTTAGTATTGAGTAAGTTTTGTAAGGATTCATTACTCAATTTTGCTTTTTCTACAAAGGTGTTTTTTGCTTTTTGTAGCTGATTTCTTTTGCTTTCTACCGAAATATCAATTGGTAAAATAGCAATTCTTTCTGTTGTTAATTTCTGCTGTTTTGTTGTTGCATCTTTAATTGTTTCAGCAAAAACAACTTTGTTTTTAGCATGATTTTCTAACAGATCTTTAAGGTTTTCTATTTTTGTGTTTAGAATCTTACTTTCTGATTTTAATGCGTCTAAACTTCTTTCTGATTTGTTAAAAAGTGCAATGTTTTCATCTATTTCTTTTAAAAATAGATTGATTTCCGAAAGAATAGGAAGTTGATATTTATATTTAGAGAGTTTTATTGTTAAGCTATTCTCTAATTTTGTACAATGAGCATTTAATTCTAGAATTGATTTTTCTTCTTGAAGAATTACTTCTTTTGCATTTTTATTTTTTTCTTCTAATGTTGCAATTGTTGTTTTTAATTGATTGATTGCTTCTTGCTGTTTTTGAATCTCTTTAGAGAATTGGTCTTTATCTATTTGTAATTGTTGAGCATTTTTTAAACTAGTATTAATTTCAGCTAACTTATTTTTAAGGGAAAGTAATTCAATTTCAACTTTTTCAAAATCAGTTAATTCACAAACAATTGATAATTCATTTACTTTAGTATTTATTGAAGATAATTCGGTTTCTTTACCTTTAATCTGTTCTTGAAAATTTTCTATGCGAGTTTGTATTGTTGTTTTTTTAGTATTAAAAAGTGATTTTTCTTCGTTTAACTTTTTTAAATCTTCCTTTCTTTTGATTAATTCTATTTCAGATTCCGATATATTTATTGTGGGTAGATGTTTTGTATACGGATGCTCTTTAGATCCACATAAACTACAAGGTTCTCCTTTTATTAAAAGATTTCTATCCTCCTTATACTTAGCTACGCTTCGTTCTAAATCTAATATTTTAGTAGCATCAATTACTAATTTCTCCTGATTTTCAAGGACTTTTTGCAGAGCGATTATTTTATCTGTAATTTCTTTTAAATCGGTTACGTATTTTTTCTCATCCGTCTCTAAATCAGTTTTATCTTTTGCTGTTTTTTGATGTTGTTCCGCAAAAACTTTAAATTGTTTCCAATTATTTTCAGACTGATTGTATTTTTCTTTTAACGCTAATAAATCACTTAATGTATTTTTCTCTAACTCTTTGTTTAATGCTGCAATTTTTTCGCCAATAACTTTTATTGCTGCTGATTTCTCTTGAAAAGAACTCTTGTTTTCTTTTAAGTTTTCAGTAGTTTTAGTAACCTCTTTTTCCTTTTGATCAACTAATAAATTGCTTTTTGAAATCGCTTCTTTATGCGTTTTTAAAGTTGATAAATCTGTTCTCCAATCGGTTATTTCTAAGGCAACGGATCTTAAAAATTCGTTTTGTTTTATAAAACTTTCTTTTGCTTTAATTTGATTTGTAGTCTCATTAAAACTGTTGACCAATTTACTTTTGTCTTCAGATGCTTTTTTGATTTCTAACTCAAGTTTAACTAAGCTCTCAGAAGTTTTTTCTTTTACAATTCGTTCGTTTTTTAAAGCACTGTCTAAATTTGTAATCGTATCAAATTTTGGCAACCATTCCGAAAAATCTTTTTCTGCAATTTCTACATTATTAGTGTCTGCTTTGGTTTGCTTTTCTAAAAGAAGTATTCGTGGTTTTAGTTCTATTACTATTTTTTCAATTTCTTTTAGTTGATTTTCTTTTAAAACAGTTTCTTTAGCTGTTTTATTCAAATCTGTTATCAACTCTTTAAAAGGCAATGCTTTTTCATGTAAAGCCAATTGATTTAATGCTATTTTGTGTTTCTCAACAAAAGACTGAACACTTTTAGATTTCTCTTCATGTTCTTCCCCTTCTTTTGTTAATTTTAGAAAGCTAACATACCAATCCACAACTTTTTGAGAAGATTTTATCGCTGTTTCAGTAAGTTTAATATCAGCATCAAGCCTCTTATCTTCAGTAATTAAATTCGCCTTAGCGTCATCATTTAAAATATCATCCGCATTAATTTTGGCTTCAATTTCTCTTAGTTTTTTTTCTTCTTCAGATTTCCGATCTAAAATACCTTGACCAATTTTTTTATAAATCTGCTCGCCCGTAATTTGTTCTAATAACTTTCCTTTTTCTGGACCTTTAGCTGTTAAAAACGAAGCAAATTCTCCTTGTGCCAACATTACAGATCTTAAAAACTGATTGTAATCTAACTGAGTAGCACTCACTACTTCGGTAATTAAATTCCGTTTTTGAGTCGCTAAAATAGTATCTGTAGTTAAGTTTTTTAAACTGACTTCTTCCTTCGGATTTTTATATGCTTTTCCTTTTTTATCAGCAATTCTAATTCCCCAAAAAGCCTCGTAAACGGTGGTGTCATTTTTAAAAGTAACCCGACTAAAAGCATCATGTGCACCGTGACTTACAACATCTAACAAAGTACCTTTTGATCCGCTAAAACGTGGAACGTTATGATACAAGGCAATTGTGATGGCATCTAAAATAGTAGTTTTTCCAGCTCCCGTAGAACCTGTAATTGCATACAAACCGACATCTCTAAATTGTTCGTTTTCAAAATCTATAACAATAGGAGTATCCGATTTTAAGGAATTTATGTTTTGTAATTCTATCTTTAAAATTTTCATAGAGAAGCTGCCTTATTGGTTTTTAACGGATTGCAAAATTTCATTAAAAGCATCCCAAACTTCAGGTCTTTTTTCTAAATCATAGTCCATTTCTTCACATTTTAATTTAAAAACTTCTGTGGGTAATAACTCTTTAATTGATTTTGTGTTCTCCAATAACTCTTCAATACCTTTAACTTTCCGCTGATTTTTCAATCCTATTTTTAATATTTCGAATGGATATTGTGCTGCTTCAGACTTTAAATCGTCTGTGTTAACTGTATGATCTTCCTTTAAAGCAATCTCTACCCAAGGCGTTAATTTATAAGAATTAGAAGTCAAACTAGAAAATTTAGACATGCATTCTTCTAAACTACCTGTGAGTTTGTAAAACTCTCTAAAATTAGGAATTACATCATCTTTTATTTCAGTAATCTTATTGTTTTCTACCGATAAAATAATTACTTTTTTGTCATAATTAATTTCGCTAAAACTTAAAATATTTGGAGATCCAGAATAACGGACTTTGTCATTTCCGCTAATTATTTGTGGTCTGTGTAAATGCCCTAAGGCTATATAATCAAAATAGGTAGGAAAATCTTCTGCACCAATATGTCCTAAAGTTCCTACATAAATATTCTGTTCACTATCAGAAATGGTTCCGCCTGTTGCAAACAAATGTCCCATGGCAATTACAGGCGCATTGTTGGTGTTTATAAGTTTGCATTGGTCTGCAGCAGAGACATAATGGTTAATTAATGCTGTTTTATATTTATCTGTTAATTCATCAAAAGTTTCACCTGCAACTGCACGTCTAATATCACCATCACGCAAATAAGGAACCGCAGCAATAATTACTTTTTCGTTGTTTATTTCAATTTCGAAAACTTCATCTTTAATGTCTTCGGTTGCTTTACCAACCACTTTTATAGACAAAGCACCTAAGATATGTTTTGGGGCATTTAAAGTCCCTGGAGAATCATGATTTCCGCCAGTAATAATAATCGATTTACAAGTGGTTCCGTTTAGTTTTACTAAAAAACTGTAATACATTTCTAAACTTTGGTTAGATGGAGAACCAGTGTCAAAAACATCACCAGAAATTAAAAGCACATCAATCTTTTGATCTATGATATAGGTTTCAATCCAACTTAAAAATAATGATTGTTCTTCAAACTGAGATTGTTCGTGTAATCTATGTCCTAAATGCCAATCGGCAGTATGTAGTATTTTCATTTTCTTTTTCAATTTTTAAATAAGAAATTCTGTTTTATCAATATTAAATATGGTTTTAAAACCGAAAATAATCCTTGATATAACAAATGAATCGCCTAAAAGCTAAATTAACTTTTTTGAGTGAAAAAGTAGAAATCAAAAAGACCTTTTTGTAATTATTAAGAAGATTTATTAGAATAATAGGAGGGAGGTCTGTTTTAAAAATAAACAAGCCCAAGTTGTTGGCTTGGGCTTGTTGAAAATTTAGTATTAAGAATAAAATATTTTATATCAGATTTTTATAAAGCATATTCTCCTCGTAAACCATTGATAAAATTATTATTACCTGCTTTATCTACATGGTAATGATAGCCTCTTGTTTCATCATAATGACCTCTGGATTCATCTAAGTCCGTAGCTTCTTTTCCGTTAACATCTGTGTTTGCAAAGATTCCGTATCCGTCAAAAGCATAGCCAATCATTGGGGCATGATTATCTGCTTGTGTAATTTTTTTAGAAACACCTGTTGCAGCATGGTAATGATATCCGGCCGCTAAATTAATATGTCCGCCTGCATCATCAAACGGAGCTAAAGTATAAGCATTTAAAATGTTATCAGTTGGAGCAGGAGCATCAAAAACAACACCATTAAAAGCCAACCCTCTGCTAGAAGGCATTGTAGAACTATTTTCGGGACGTTTTTCTGGTCTTGGAGGTCTTTCTCCTCCTTCTGGTCTTTTTCCTCCTGGAGGAGGACCACCAGCGCCTCTACCACCTCTAGAAAAAGTATAAGGAGTCGCTGCTTTTTTAGGAGTAACAGGAATGTAATAGGTATGGGTTACATCTGATACATAAGAAGGCAAACACTCTACACAATAGTTTTTATATTCTTCTCCTACATTTGGGTTTGCAGCTTCTTCACATTCTTCTTTAGTAGTTGTTTTTGTAATTTCTCCTGTTTCGCTATTGTAAAGCATCCAGGTATCATCTTTATAAAAAGTGGCTAAGTTTTTTACAAACTCTCCATCTACATCATAGATTTCTCCATCTTGCATCCAAATTCCACCAGCGCTTGCATCATCAGAAATATTTGTAGGACACCAAGGTCCCATTGTGTGATCTGTAGGTGTACTTGTTGCTATAATTTTATAACAATCTGCGGTAGAACCGTCAGACAATGTTCTTGTTACTATTGTAATAGGTTCTGCCAATCCACCAGGTAAGAAATAATTACTATTCACAGCTATGGTTACTTTGTCTTGAGTAATATTCTTCTTACTTTCACTATTACTTGTACAAGCAGAAAGTCCAACAAGAAATAGAATAATTGTTAAGAGTTTTAAATTATATTTTTTCATATTATCAATGATTTTATCTTTTATAGCAAGTGTTATTATATTTTTTATTTTACAGTTTTTTTTCTTTTAATAACTAGAAATACTACTGAAATTACTAATAAAATTGCAAAATAGCCCACATATTTAAAATTAGAAGTCATTTTTTCTTCTAAGATATTTTCCCAATTACCTTTTTTAAGCGCTAAATTTATTTGATATTTATTATCAACATCTAAAGAGAATTTTTGTGTTGGAAATTGTTCTAATAAAAAGATCACTATAGATTGACTATGATAAATATCTTTAAATAAAGTGTTTTTTAATTGAATGCTATTTATGGTTTCTGGAAGTCCAATAATTTCTACAACTAGTTTTGTTTCATGACCTAAAAACACCTTTGGATTCTTAAATTGTAAGGTGTCCTTCTTGTTGATAATCATAGAAAAACGACTGTTAAAGTGCTTTATAACTAGGTTTCTAAATTCTTCTGGAGATTTATAAAAACCTTCGCCATTTACAAAGTTGACTTCCTGCTGAAAAGCAGTTAAGGAACTATTTACTTGTAAAATAACTTGCCCATTTTCGGTTTTAGAAATTACGATATTAGATAAATCTGGTTGATGTGCAAATAAAGTATTGCTCATTAACAGAAATATCATTAATATCGAAAAGTTTTTAATCATTTTTTTATAGTGCATATTCCCCTCTTAAACCATTGATAAAATTATTATTACCAGCTTTGTCTACATGATAATGATATCCTCTAGTGTCATCATAATGTCCTCTAGAATCATCTAAGTCTGTAACTTCATTTCCGTTTTCATCCGTGTTTTCAAAGATACCATATCCATCTAAAGCATAGCCAATCATAGCTGCATGATTATCTGTTTGTGTTATTTTTGTAGAAAGACCGGTTGCAGCATGATAATGATAACCAGCAGCTAAATTAATATGCCCGCCAGCATCATCAAAAGGAGCTAAAGTATAGGCACTTAAAATATTATCTGTTGGTGCCGGAGCATCAAAAACAACACCATTAAATGCCAAACCTCTATTAGAAGGTACGGTACTTATAGCTGTTCCTGGACCTCCACCAAGTCCGGTAGAAAATACATAAGGAGTGTCTGCTATTTTAGGTGTAACTGGAATGTAATAAGTGTGTGTTAGGTCTTCTACATAAGAAGGTAAACACTCCACACAATAATTTTTATATTCTGTGCCAACATTTGGGTTTGCAGCTTCTTCACATTCTGTTTCTGTGCTTGTTTTTGTAATTTCTCCTGTGGTAGCGTTATATAACATCCAAGTATCATCATTGTAAAAAGCAGCTAAATTCTGAACAAAAGCGCCATCTACATCATAAACTTCTCCGTTTTCAAGCCAAATTCCACCTGCAGTAGCATCATCAGAAATATTACTCGGACACCAAGGTCCCATTTCATGATCTGTTGGTGTACCCGTAACTACTATTTTATAACAATCTGCTGTAGAACCATCAGATAATGTTCTGCTTTCAATGGTTATGGGTGTTGCTAATCCTTCTGTTATAAAATTACTACTTTCTACAGATATGGTTACCGCATCGCTAGTGGTTAAATCGGAATTGGTATCTTCACTACAAGAAGTTAAAACGATAAAAAATGAGCTTAAAACAAGTGCTTTGAATTGGTTGGATTTCATATAATAACATTGATTGAAAATCCTTTTTTAATTAAAAGGACTATGTATTAAGATGCTTTCTATTTAAAAAACTTGCGATGAACTCGCTATAATTTTTGAATTAACAATAATCTAAAAATTTAAGGTTAGATAGGTCTATAGGATTTTGCTATAAATTTTTCCTTATTTTAAGTTTAAGAAATGTTTTATGGTTTCGATGTAAAATTTTTCTATAGAGTAACGCTATCTGCCAAATCCCAGTTGTTTATATTTGTGTAATATAAATCTCTCTTTTTTTCTTCGGAAGTTTTTTTACCTATAGTTTTCCAATTTAAGATGGAAACTGCACCCAATTTAGGGTCTTTGCTTTTTTGCAGGTTGATAATCTGATAAATAAGTGTTTCTATATATTCTTTTGCCAAAGCGAATATTTCCCTTTTCAGTATTACCCCCGAATAATCTTAACAAATTATTATATTTAAGGTTTCTAGAAAATCTTTAGTCATCATTTGATTAATGTAATCTTTTAGCAACTATTTTCTCAAGCTCATGCTGTTTAAAATCGAACCAGTTTTGTCTAAAATTAGATTGATCTATTTGATGTTTAAAATTCTGAAAGGGTTTTTGCCTTTGTAAAATAGCTTGTAATTCTATCTTAAAATTTAGGTCTTTTATTTGTGCTGCAAAGTCTTCCATTATTTTAAAGGACTCAAAGCTTTCTAAGGATTCAATTTTTATGAAATCTGTTTTATGCTGCTCTAACTTTTCTAGAGCTTCACCAAAAGCCTCTTTAAATTCTTCTTCATCAAATACTTGTGAAAAATCTGGAATTGCTATAATTTCATTTGTTTTTAAATTATAGTAGCAATCACTACCACAATCTAATTCTTGTGCAATTTCTCTAATTATTTGTTGTCTTGTAGTATTCAATGGTGGTTCGAATTTAAATAACTTCTTTTTTATAGTAATTGAAACATTCTTGGTTGTCTGTTCTAGCTCAGTCGAGAACTAACTGATTACTATAGTAAGTTTCGACTGAGCTTAATAGGACATATTATTTATTCTAAAATTAAATATGTACAATTTAGAAAAAGCTTCTATTATCCAAAAAAGCAACTGTGTTTATCTTTTTTAATAATTGCTACAATTTCATTTAGATGTGTAGATTCTGAAAAAGGTTCATAGAGTTCCCATTTTCCACTGGCACGCATCCAATATAGTTTCCATATTTTTTTTGACTTTATACGCGTAATTTTAGCGAAATCAATTTGTAATTTCTCTTTTGGGTTGTCCCATTTTGGTCTTATTTGAAACAGAATTACCGATTTACCATCATAAGCATAGCCAATATCTATTTGTTTTCTAATCTCTAAATCTTCTGGCCTTAATGATTCTACATAACTTTTTATCGTAGCTTCGTTAATGTCTATAATTTTTGTTGGCATTTTGGTTAGTGGTTTAGGCTTTTTAAATTTGTTTAGTATATGGTTTGTTGCATGTTTCAAGTAACTAATTTAGTAAATTGTTACCAACCACAAAATTCTGAGAGTACTTTTGTGAATAATCAAAAATGATATGAGGTTTTAAGGTTTTTACTTATTAAAAGTAGTTGATTATTAATCAACCTAAAAAAGAACCATTCCAATTTGTCATCCGACGTAAGGAGAAAACCTACACGATGATACTATAAATTTGAAAATATTTATGAGATTTCTCCTTTTTATCGAAAATTAAAGCTTCCTGTCAATAACAAAACTGTCATAAAATAATCTTAATTTTAAGTAAAAACTGACAAAGTTGCGGTTTAAATATTACACAACCTTTTTATTTATAAAAAAACAGAAAGCTTGTAGATTACTACTATAAGAGAGATAGCACTTTATTTTTTGTTTGTAAATGTAGCGAATTAAAGAAAATGGCATTAAAATTCTGGGTTTTGGCTTGGTTATGGCAGCGAATGGTTTGTAAGTTTAAATTAAAATAGTTTTTGTGTAAGAATTATGCAACGCCTATTTTTTCAAATTAATTATAGTATGAGTCAAGTAAAAGCGAATAACACAGTAAAAGTACATTATACAGGTAAATTATCTGATGGACAAGTTTTTGATACGTCTGAAGGAAAAGAGCCAATAGAATTTGTTTTAGGACAAGGACAATTAATTCCTGGTTTTGAGCAAGGTTTAATTGACATGAAAGTGAATGAAAAGAAAACTATTACTATCGCTAAAGAAGAAGCGTATGGTGAGGTAAATGATCAATTGATTCAAGAAATTGATAGAGCTAATCTTCCACAAGATATGGAGCCAAAAGTTGGTATGGGATTGGTTTCTAAGTCTCCAGAAGGACAAGAAATGAATTTAATGATTGTTGAAGTTAAAGATAATAGCGTTGTTATTGATGGTAATCATCCTTTAGCAGGTAGAGATCTTGTTTTTGATCTTGAAGTAGTAGAAATTAAAGATACTGAAATTACAGCATAACATAATTTTTTTCAATATTTTAAAGAGTCTTTGTTAAATCTAATTTAGCAAAGACTTTTTTTTAGCGTAAGAAAAACCCCTTCAAATTTTTAAATCTGAAGGGGTTCTTTGTAAAATTGATTTTCGTGTGTTGGTTTATTTTTTAAACAGTTCTTTTTGTAAGCCGTTATTAAATTTAATATTGGTCCAGTTTACTTGAATCCAAGGAGCATCTGTAACTTCTGCATCCCAATTAGACGCTTTGTATTTACGTTGTGTAGGGATTAAAATACCTTCTATATTTTCATATTTCAGTTGCATTAAAAGAGGATCTGACTTTGCAAAATCCATCACAGTAAATAAAAACTGATCTATCATTTTAGTTTCTTTATTGATGTATACTTGGTAAATATCTTTTGGCTTGTTATTGCTACCATCAAAGGTAATTTTAACAACATCATAAATTGTTCCTTCAATTGTTTGCTCGTTTATAAATTGATATTGTACACTAGGATCTAATAATTTTTGAATCATACAGAACCAGTAAAAATTAGTAGGTCTGTTAAACGCAACTTTTTTTAAGGCTGCCGAATCTGTTATGATTTCTCCATTATTTTTTAACCAATATTCATTTCCGTCATAGCCTTGTTCTACTTTACCTTTTAAGTCTGTTAAAGTTCTTTCATGCTTTGTATATGCTCCGTAAGAAAGTTCTCCATCAAAAATATATTTTTCTGTAGAAATATCTGTTTTCCCATCTGGAGTTTGGTAAGAGTAGGTGTAAACCACATCTTTTTTAGCTGCAAGTGTTTGGTAATTCCCCGTTTTTTGTACGGTGTTGTAGACCAATTCGTGTCCTTTGTTTTTAAAGGTAATTGGAGTTTCTTTTTTTGTATTTATTTCTGATTTTACTTCTGAATTTGTTTTTTTATTTCCACAAGAAAAGAATAAGAAACTAAAAGCAATTAAGATGAGTTTGGTTGTATGCATAAATGTTTTATTTGGTTATTGATAAACCTCAAAATTAATAAAATACGATTGTAAAGGGTACTACAGTTTTGTTAAGATTTTAAAAGAAATAGTTTTTTTTACTGATAAAAAAAAATAAGACTTTTGGTCTTATTTTAATTTGTTTAACGCGTTTAATATGTCAGATGATTCTGCTCTTTCTCTATAGTCAGCATCTAAAAATGCATACTGAATTACACCGTTGGTATCAATAACATAGGTAGCAGCTAATGGCAACTCGTTATTTTTATCTCCATTAAAATCACTTAAACCAAAACCAGCTTCATAAATTTCGGCAACTTCATCAGTTAGTTTAAAAACAACACCATATTCTTTTCCGACGGTATTACCAACATCACTTAAAACATTAAATTCTAAATTGTTTTTTTCGGATGTGCTTAAAGAATTATCTGGCAACTCAGGCGTTAAAGCTATAAGTGTTGCACCTGCTTGTTGAAATTCTGGTAACTTTTCTTGTAAATAATGTAATGTGATGTTACAATACGGACACCAGCCACCTCTGTACCATGTTAAAACTACCGGTCCGTTTTTTAATTCATCATATAGAGATACAGATTCGTTTAAAGCATTTTTCAGGTTAAAATCAGGAGCTTTATCTCCTACATTTAAAGCTTTTTCAAGTATGCCAGAATTTGCTACACTTGTAATTCCGTCTGCATAAATTTTATTCTTTTCTTTGGTGAATTTAGCTGCACCTTCTTTACGTTTTGCCGCTAATAATGCATCTAATTCTCCTTTATTTTTTTTTGATTCCATAGGTATCTTTTTAAGATATTATTTTGTCTAATAAATTATACTTAATTGCATCGATTATTTTAGTTTAAATAGAAGCAATATATCTTGTTGGGTCTTTAGACTCTGCGTAAGACAAGCATAAGTAGAGAACTATTTAATAATTAAATAGTTCTCTACTGCGCTCGAACTGACATTAGTTAATTTTATAAACTATTCTTGTTCTTTCATTAATTCTGTAAGTACTTGTTTAAAAGTGTCTACAGGTTGTGCACCTGTTACCGCACTTTTTCTATTAAAAACAATAGTTGGTACAGAATTAACTCCTAAATTTTTCCAATAATCTTGTTTGGCTCTTACTTCGCTTCTTGCAGATTCAATATCTAATTTAGCAAGTCCTTCTTCTGCATTTAAACCAACTTCTAATAAAGCCTGTTTTAAAACATCTCTTTTAGAAACGTCTTTACGTTCGCCGAAAAAAGATGCTGTTAAACGCATTTTTAATTCAGTTTGTTTGTTAAAAATCTTAGCGTATTCTAATAAAACATGTGCATCAAAGGTATTTACCATGCGCATTTCGTCAAAATAATCAAATTTAAAACCTAATTCTGCACCAGCTTCGGTCATCATTTGCTTCGATTCGTTTTGTTGCTCGGTTGTAGAACCATATTTTTCTGTAATATGTTCGTTTACATTCTGACCTTCAGCGGGCATATTTGGGTTCAACTCAAAAGGTTGCCATTCTATGTCTACTTTATCTTGAATACCAAGTTCTATAATTGCTTTTTCTAAACGTTTATATCCGATAGTACACCACGGACAAACAACATCAGAAACGATGTCTATTTTTAATTTTTGTGTCATATTATGTTTTTTTTAGGCTTATTTAAATTCAATATTTAAAGTTATAATTACTATTTGCTTATAATATCAGTATTTAAAAAAGCATGTTCTTTTTTCGGGTCTTCAATATTATTATCTTTTGATAACATATTAAAAATCATTGAATTTACTATTCTACTTTTATTTAGATCGGGTTTCACAATTTTTGCTTTGTGAAATACACCTAAGGTTTCTCTGCTTTGTTTTGGATTGCTATTATTAATTATAACAATTTTATAAGTAGGTTTATCAAATGATGCTAGTTTGGTAATATAGGGTTTAAGTATCGTTTCATTTTCCTTAAATACAGGCGTAAAATTTTTAAGATAGTCTTCTGAAGCCTCCTTATTCTCATTTGCATACTTATGATAATCGGCTATATACAATTCACTTTCTACTTCACTTGGTTCGTAACCTAGCATTAAAAAAGATTGATTTTCGGCATTATCTAGATGAAAAGGTGTGCTAACTTGTTGATCGAAACGAACCAACCAATGATAACTTAATTCTTTATTGAATTTCTTTAATGTAAAAGCGGATAATTCATTTTTTAGCGCAACCATAATAGCTCTAAGTTCGGGTGAGGTTCTATTTTCTCCAAAGTCAAGGTACACAAAGCCTGGTAAGTCCGTATTTGTTCTAAAGACATTTTCTAGGCAATATTTTGCTATCTTTTTTATATTGACTTCTTTTACCTCCATGTTACCTTAAATCCCTTTTTATTGATAAGTTACTAGAATATCTGCTACTTTTTTTAAATCGTTTTCTATAATTTCTGTTTTAGGCGCTAATGGAAATAATTGTTGACTAGGTCTCGCTACAAAAGCAGCTCTTAAACCGGCGCTCATTGCTCCATATACATCCCAACCATGTGCTGCAATTAACATGCACTCTTCTGGATTTACATCCATTTTTGATGCTCCCCAAAGGTAAGTCTCTGTAAAGGGTTTAAACTTCCCGGTTTCTTCAACACTTAATTGTTCATCAAAAAAATCGGTTAAACCAGCATTCTCAAATTGATTTTTTAAACCTTCGGTGGATGAGTTTGTAAACGCCACTAATTTGTAACCAGCTTGTTTTAATTGAAGCAATGCTTCTTTTACTTCTGGGTGAGGAGGTAGGTTTTGCATGGCATTTACAATTACCTCTCTTGCATTTTCTTCTGAGATGGTAATGCCATTATTAGCAGCTACCATTTGCAAAGCTGCAGCACCAATTTGTCCAAAAGGTTTATAATCTCCGCTTGCGGATGTTACTAATGAATACTGTAACATTGTTGTAAACCATAAGGGAAGCAATTCGTCTTTTCCACCCAAAGCGTCACCTACCTGTTTTTTCATTTTGGTAAGATCTAATAGAGTTTCATTTACATCAAAAAAAAGCACTTTCGGTTTTATGTTACGGTTATTTTTCATCTTTATAAATTTATCAATTCACTAATTTGAAGTTCTCCTTGTACATTACTGTAATTTTTTACGTCATCTGCAAATACTTTTGCATGCGGACCAAATGAAGCCTGAAAAGAAGCAACATCATCAAATAATAAATGAGCAATAGCTATAAAGGGAGCAGGTTCTCCAGGAACTCTACTTGCAATTCCTAAATCTAACTCTAAACCTTTTAAGGCAGAACCCAATGCATTTACAATCATAGGTAAATGATTGTTTTTATAATAATCTACATCAAACTGTACATTATTACTGTTTGGGTACATTACAGATACTTTTATCATAATAAGTTTTTTTTTTAAATATAAATACCTACAAATTTCCCACTTTATTACGGAAGATTTGTAGGTATAATATTGTTATTTATAAATTATTTTTTCTCCCAAGCAAATGGTTGAAAAGCAGCATCTACAGGTGTATTTGCAATATGATTTGTGTAATTACTAATTACTTTTTGAGACAATCCTAAGATAATGTCTAAAACACTTCTTTCTGTATAACCCGCTGCATAGAATGTGCTTAATTCTTCTGGAGACACATGACCTCTATTACGTGTAATTATTAATGTAAATGTACGTAAAGCTTCTAGTTTTTCATCTGCTAACGGAGTTTCGTTACGTAATGCTTCTATAATAGCATCATCTACTTTCATCATTTTTGCAATTCCTGTATGTGCAGGTACACAATAATGACATGCGTGCTCTACATTGATTGTTTGCCAAACTACTGTTAATTCATCTGCGTTAAAAGCTGTTTTTGTAAATAAATCGTGTAATATTTGGTAAGCTTCTAAAGCTTGAGGAGAGGTAGCTAATACTCCGTGTAAACCAGGAATCATTCCGTAAGCTTTTTGAGATTTTTCTAATAATCCTTTGCTTTCTTCTGGAGCTGTTTCTATATTTTGAACTTTTAATGTTGTCATAATTTCTATTTTTAATTTATTATTATTTATGTTAATTTTAACTAAACTATCGTTTAGTTATTGGGTAAAAAAAATGTTTATATATTTATAAAGGTCATTTCTATGTAATCTTCAATTTCTTTTTTACTATTTACTCTTGCTGCTGCTGCTAAACCATGTTTTGCCAACAGTAAAAAATTGGCTTGTTTTTCTATGGTTTCTAAATCTTTTGATTCGTCTAATTTAAGCTTTTCTATAATTAACTCTTTTAAGTTATTCATAAAAGTACTCATTTCTTCTTTAATCAATGCATCCTCAGAATCTGAAAACTCATTATAGGTGTTTGTTACTAAACATCCTTTTATGTTGTCGTCTTTAAAATTAGAACTTACAGAATCGTAGAAAAATTGTTTGATATCTTCAACTCCGTTGGAAGCATTTTTTAATTTATTTAAAACCACATTTACTTTTACCTTATAGCATTTTAAGCTTTCAAGAAAAAGACTATGCTTATTTCCAAAACTAGCATATATAGAGAACTTGTTAATTCCCATCTCTTTCTCTAGCATTTGCATAGAAGTGGTTTTGTAACCATTCAGCCAAAAAAGCTTCATTGCTTTTTCTATGACTACATCTTCATTATATTCTTTTTTTCTTGCCATTATTTCTAAGTACGGAACAAAACTAAACAATCGGTTAGTAATAAAAAAATATTTAAATGCTTTCTTTTAAATTTTATGATGGTTTTAACAATTTATAATAGAGAGAAGCCAATAAAATAAGAGGATTAAGAGGTGTTTTCAATGGTTTGTATTTTAATTTAATATTGTTATGGAAATAATTTAGGAGTTATTTTTTTAGAAATAATTTATTCTAAACATTGAAAATCATACAATTATATGTATGTTTGCGAAAACAATTAACTAGCAGCAATGAAAAATTATAATTTAAATATCTTTAAAAAGAATAAAGTTCTATTATTTAATAGAGATTTATTATGTGTTGAGCAGTCTAATGGATCTGTTTGGCGTATAGGTGAAAGAGGTTTGTTATCTTTTTTTGTGTTATTTATGTTTTCGACAACATTTAATGTAAAAGCACAAACAATTTTTGAAAAAGTAAATCATACGTTTAAAACTTCTGGTTATTTAAGGACAGGTGTTGGGCAAAGTGAAGGCGGAGAAACGCAAGCTCATTTTCAAATGCCAGGTGCTCAAAATAAATATAGTTTGGGAAATCAAGCGGATACTTATGGTGAATTAGAATTTGACTATTCTTATTATTTTGATAAAGAGAAATCAAAATCTCTAGATGTTATTTGGATGAGTTCTATTTATGAAGATTTTGGAACGGATACTCAAATGAGTTTTAATAAAACGGAACAATTATATGTGCGTGCAAATAATTTTTTAGGAAACGGAGAGGTTATTTGGGCAGGTAAACGATTTTATGATCGTAGAGCGGAACATATGTTAGACAGACAATGGGTAAATCCTGGACAAAGAGGTTGGGGGGTTGGTATGGAGAAACTGATTCAGAAAGGAACTGATGAAGATATTAAATTTGGTATTTGGGCTTTTCAAGAGAGAGGAAAGGATATTTCTTTTATAAATGGTGCAAAAGATCACTTAAGAGCATACACGGCAGATGTGCGTTATGTGCATTTACCGATTAGTGAAACGCTTAAAATGAATGTCTCTTTAAATTATAGTTATCGGGCAGAAAATGAAATCATGGAATATGATGCGAAACACGGTTTTGCGGTTATTTCTTGGTTAGATTATGAGAAGAAGTACATCACCAATACAACAGCTCTTATATTTAGACAAGGTGCTTCTATTCCAATACATCACTGGTCTGGAATGTCAGAAAAAGAAAATCCAGGAAATGATAACATTGTTTTAAATGATAATGCAAGTTCTTACTTCTTGGAAATCAACAATAACTTTTTATATGATGATAAAGAAACTTTTGCTGTAAATGGTATTCTGTCTGCTGTAATGAGAGATTACGGAACAAAGCCTTATGAATACAATAGCGCTAATCCTACTAATAAAGCCTATTTGAAAGGGAGAGACAAAATGCTGTATTGGTTAACTGCAGGAGCAAGAGGAATGTATTATTTGAGTAATAATTTTAAATTACACTTAGAATTAACGCATGAGTATATAAAAAATGAACAATTAAATGTTTCTGGTAATCTTGATAAAATAACGTTTACGCCAGAGCTTTCGTTAGAGAAAGGTTTTTACGCGCGTCCAGTATTGCGTCCGTTTGTTACCTACGCTTTTTGGAGTGATGATTTAAAAGGACTGATTGGTAATACGCCTAATGGAGCTCCTTTTGGTAATAATACTTCCGGATTTACCTATGGATTACAATTTGAAATCTGGTGGTAAATCAACTTAAAAAATAGAATAAACAACAATTAACTTAAAATTTATAATCATGAAAAATACATTTTCAATAATGGCAGCAGCATTATTAATTCTTTTTGGAGCGACAACAATGTCTGCAGCGGATAAAAAAATAATCGTAAAATCTCCTGATGGTAAAACACAGGCAGAAGTAACTGTAGGTAAATCTATATTTTACACTATTTCACAAGACGGAGTGCAAGTATTAGAGCCTTCTCATCTTTCTATGACCTTGTCTGATGGAACTATCTGGGGACTAGGCTCTAAAATAAAGAACATTAAAACAGCGAAAGTAAATACGATAATCAATGCTCATTTTTACAAATCTAAAACGGTAAAAGATGAGTATAATACTGTAAAGGTAACATTTAATGATTATTGGAGCTTAGAGTTTAGAGCTTATAATGATGGCGTTGCGTATCGTTTTGCTTCAACAAAAAAAGGAAATTATGAAGTAGTGAGTGAGCAAGCACAGTACAAGTTTGCGCACGATGTAGAAACTACAGTACCGTATGTGTATTCTCCAGGAACTATGGAGCATCAACTTTTTCAATCTTTCGAAAATCAATACACACGTTCTAAAATTTCTGATTTAGATAAAAATAGGTTAATGTTTTTGCCTTTAAGCATCGAGTCTAAAAACCAAAAACGTATTACTATTACAGAAAGTGATTTAAGAAATTATCCAGGAATGTATTTAACCACAAGTATTGGTAAAAATACAATGAATGCTTTTTTTGCTCCTTTAAGAAATGAGGTAGAAGAACATACTGGGTACAATAATTTACAGGTGATTGTAAAGAGTAGATATCCTTTTATAGCCAAAGTAAATGGACCGCGTAGTTTTCCTTGGAGAGCGGCAATTGTAACAAGAAATGATGTGGAGTTGGCAAATACAACCATGTCTTACAAATTAGCTGCTAAAAATGTTATTGGAGATACAAGTTGGATTAAACCAGGAAAAGTTGCTTGGGATTGGTGGAATAACTGGAATTTAGAGGGGGTTGATTTTAAAGCAGGTATTGATAATAGAACGTATAAATATTATATTGATTTTGCTTCAAAAAATGGCATTGAATATGTAATTTTAGATGAAGGTTGGTCTGTTAATAAGGTATATGATTTAATGCAGGTTGTTCCTGAAATTGATATCAAAGAACTGGTTGAGTATGCAAAAGAACGCAATGTAGATATTATTCTGTGGGCGGGTTATTATGCTTTTGACAAAGATATGGAAGAGGTTTGTAAGCATTATAGTGAAATGGGCGTAAAAGGTTTTAAGGTCGATTTTATGAATGGCGATGATCAAGAATTGGTATATTTTAATGAGCGTTCTGCACAAATGTGTGCAAAATATAAATTAATTGTAGATCTTCATGGAACTTATAAACCGGCAGGTTTACAACGCACCTATCCAAATATTTTAAATTTTGAAGGTGTGCATGGTTTAGAGCAAATGAAATGGCAGCCGAAAGAATGTGATCAAGTTACGTATGATGTTACGTTTCCGTTTATTAGAATGATTTCTGGACCTGTAGATTATACGCAAGGTGCTATGAATAATGCGGTAAAGGCTTTAAATACTATTACCAATGAAGTAGAAACCCAATATGCTCCCAACTTCTCAAAACCGATGAGTCAAGGTACTCGTACGCATCAATTTGCGGAATATGTAATTTTCTTTTCTCCTTTAAATATGCTTTGTGATACCCCTACTAATTATGAGAAGAATCCGGTTAGTACAGAATTTATTGCTTCTATTCCTACTACTTGGGATGAAACCATTACTGTAGATGGAAAAATAGGGGAGTATATTATTACAGCTCGTAGAAAAGGAGATGACTGGTATATTGGTGGTTTAAATAACTGGGATGCTCGTGAAATTACCATCAATGTAAAAGAGATTACAGGGAAATCTGGAAGTGCTACTGTTTTTAAAGATGGGCCGAATGCAGATATGAATGGGGTTGATTTTGTGAAAAAAACAGAAAACATAAAAGATACGTTTACAGTACGTATGGCTCCAGGTGGAGGTTTTGTAGTGAAGATATAATAAGTTTTAATTTTTTTAATTCCACGATAGTTGTAAAATCTATACTTGTTGTAATTCCATACAGGTATAGATTTTTCTATGAATAAGACATTGTAATCTTTAAACAATTATATTTGTTGTAATTAAGGTTTGTTTATGAATAAAAAGGTAACATTTAAGGAAGTTGCAGAATTAGCAGGGGTTTCTACACAGACGGTCTCTAGAGTAACTAATGGAGGGGAAGGAGTAAATGCGAATACCTTAAAAAAAGTTCAGGAGGCAATTGATCAATTAGGGTATGTGCCAAATAAAGGAGCTCAGCTTTTAGTACGTAAAAAAGCAAAGGTTTTTGGTGTCATAACATTAGAGATGACCATGGAAGGTGCTTCTAGTATTGTCAATGGAATTCGCTTAGAAAGTGAAAAAGCTGGGTATGCTATATCTATTGCTGTTTCAAATTCTGAAGAGGAAAACTTAGAAAATGCGATACGGGAGTTAAAATCACAGCAAGTAGACGTTGTGTTTATAAATTTACCCGTACAAAAAGAGTTGGCAGAAAATTTAGTAGCAAAACATAAGCATTTACCTTTTTTATTTATAGATGTTTCGCCTGAAGCAAATGTGAGTCAGGTTGCTGCAGACCATTATAAAGGAGCTGTGTTAATTGCCGAGTTAATGTTGAAGCATGGTAGAAAAAGGTTTGCGCTTTTAAATGGACCTGTACATTCGCACGCTGCAAATTTGAGAAAACAAGCTTGGTTAGATGTTTTAAAACCCTCTGATGCCGAAATTGTAACGGTAGAAACAGGAGATTGGAGTGCTAAAAGTGGGTATTATGAAACTACAAAACTACTCTTGCAACCACAAAATATAGATACTTTATTAGTAGGGAATGATCAAATGGCACTGGGAGCTATAAGAGCTTGTGCAGAGCAAAAATATGCCGTACCAGATCAAATTGCGGTAACGGGTTTTGATGATACTGTAAATAGTGCATATTACAATCCGCCATTAACAACCGTTCATCAAAATTTTTTAGAAATAGGGAAACAAGCTGTAAAGCAAATATTAATACAGTTAAAAAATGAAAATAATATTTCTAAAATGGTGATTCCTGTTCAGTTAATCGAGAGACAAAGTACGATGCCTGTAAAAGAAAATTTAAATTCTGTAAAAGAAATTAAAGATTTACTTCAAAAAATACAAACACTTTTACCGAATAGTTAAGTTTATATGGCTTTTTGTTTTAAAATCTTATTCACTTAAAATAATTCTAACTTCTCTAAATGGTAGCTATAGGTTCTGATATTTTAGATTCTAGATTATCAAAATCATATAAATTTTTATCTAATAAATGAGAAGGAAATACGTTTTGTAAAGCGTTCATCATAATGGCATTTCTATTCGGGAACTCGGTTTCCCAATCGGTAATCATTTGTTTTACCTTTTTACGTTGTAAGTTTTCTTGAGAACCACATAAGTTACACGGTATAATAGGGAAGTCCATAAAATTGGCATACGTTTCAATATCACTTTCATTACAGAAAGCCAAAGGTCTTAAAACAATAATATCACCAGCATCATTTTTAAATTTTGGTGGCATTGTTTCCATTTTCCCTGCAAAGAAGAAGTTTAAGAAAAAGGTTTCTATAATGTCGTTTTTATGATGTCCTAAAGCCAATTTATTACAACCTAAATCTTTGGCTGCTTCATATAAAGTTCCTCTACGCAAACGTGAACATAAGCTACAGGTTGTTTTACCTTCAGGCGTTTTGTCCATCACAATCTTATAGGTGTTTTTCTCTATAATTTTATAATCAACTTTTAAGTTGCTTAAATAAGTAGGTAATACTTCTACCGGAAAACCAGGTTGTTTTTGATCTAAATTTACAGCTACAAGATCAAAAGAAATAGGCGCTACTTTTTGGAAATACAATAACATGTTTAACATTGCGTAACTGTCTTTTCCGCCAGAGAGACAAACCATAATTTTATCTCCTTCGGCTATCATTGTAAATTGCTGAATAGCTTCTGCAACGCCACGCTGTAATTTCTTTGTTACTTGTTTTAGATTTTCCATGGGCGCAAAAATAGTACTAAAATCATTGTTATTCAATGAGTTTTTTGCGTTTCATTCAATTTCATTCAGTTTTATAACCGTTATTATTAAATAAATAGTAATTACATAAAAAATAAAAGCTCATAATATGAATTGAGAGTATTATGAGCCTAGAGTAATAGTTTGTAAATTTAATGAAGAAAAGAGTTGTTTTTAGCTCGGTTCTTTATTTGGGTTAGTTTTTATCCAAAATTAATAGGTATCGTTCTCTTTACTTTTACTGGGTTTCCATCTTGTTTTGCTGGTTTCCAAATTGGCATAAAATTGAACATATTATTAACTTCATTTTTTAAACTTGGATTCGTGTCTTTGAGTATTTTTACATTAGAAGTTTTTCCATTTGATTCAATTGTGAATTTAAAAATTAACTTTCCTCTTGTGTTAGAGCTGTTAGAAGTGAGATGTTTTTTAATAAAACTCTTAAAAGCTATTTTGCCACCAGGAAATTCCGGCTGAATTTCAAAATTATAGTATTCTATTTCTTTTCCACTTTTGTCAAAACACTTTCCGCTTTTAAGTTTACCTTTTTTAAATAATTCTTTTCTCTTTAATTCCCCGTTTTTCCAATAGCTAATTCTTTCACCATTTAATTTATTCTTTATATAATTTGTAATGATTTTTAATTCACCAGTACTATACCAAAAAGTGCTTTTTCCTTCCCTTATTTTTTTATTTCCTTTTCTTAGAAAATTTATTTCTGATTTTATATTTCCATTTTCAAAATATTTTTTATCAATTTTAACTTCACTTTGACTAAATAATGAAATGGAAAACAGACTTAAAAAAAATAGAAGATTTAATTTTTTCATAATTATTGTTATTAATCTGATTTTCGTTTTTTTAATTACTACCAAAGTTTTTGTATAAGATTAGCTGCGTGGTAAAGCACGTAATTTAACAAATAAAAACTGAATAGAAAATCCGTAAGAATTTTCGTAAGTAGTTTATCACCAGGAAATTAATTATACATGGTGTTAGGCATCTGGCTTTTTATTCTTTTTCCATTTCTAATAATAGATATGAAAGTTTAATTGATAAATTTCGAACTGCTTCGCTTGAATTCAAATTATTTGCTAAAGTAGCAACTACCACTTTTTTATCAAAATATATTCTAAAATAGCTACTTGACCCAACTTGTGTTCCATTATGTTCAATGACTTTTCCAAATTTAGGACTTTTCCAATTATCCCATCCGAAAGTATATTCCATTTCCTTACTGTTATTAGTCAACTGAATCATTAGTTTTGTTGTCGAAGGATTTAAAAACTTATAATTTAAGACACCTTTTCCAAATTTTAGAAGGTCTTCTGCTGTTGATTGTATTCCTCCACCAGAATATGTGTAACTCAAATCATTTTTTGGACTTCTGTAAAAATGATTTCCGAGTTTTATGTAAACATTTGTTTTAGTCTGTTTTAAATTAGTGTTAGTCATATTTGCTGGTTTCCAAATATTTTCGTGCATATAAGTTTGATATGATTTTCCTGAAACTTTCTCTAAAATTGCACCAAGTAGTGTGTAACCAAATGATGAATATAAAAATTCAGTATCTGGTTTAAAAACTAGTTCTCTATTCTCAAATTTTTCAAGAGCTTTTTCGCAATTGTCATAGTGAGTAAAGTTGAAAATTCCTAAATCAGATTTGTAATGAGGAATTCCAGATGTATGATTTAATAATTGACGAATTGTAATTTCTCCTTTTTTCTTTTTTGGAAATTCAGGTAAATAGTTTTGGATTGGTAAATCTAAATTTATTTTTCCTTTTTCGTAAAGTTGAAGAATAGCAATAGCTGTCATTGGTTTACTCACAGATGCAATTCTGAACTGACTATTTTTAGACGGTTTTTCTTGATTTCCTTTATTTAAAAATCCTGCTGTAGATAACCAATTTCCACATTTTTCTGAATAAACAGCTGTTGAAGTTGCTAAAAACTCATTTTTATTTATTGCGGAATTAATAATACTATCAGCTTTGAAGCTAAAACTATTTAAGTTGTTGCAATTTAGATGATTTTGACTTTCTGATAGTGAAATTGGCTTGTCTGAAAATGGATTTAAACTATAAGGCTCAAAAGCCCAATAGAACAAATAGGAAAGTAGAATTATAATTATTCCTGAAACTATTTTTCGTTTGTTCATTGTATTCGGAATGGTTTTTTCAGCTTGTGTCTAACTTTTTGGGAGCAGTTCAAAATCCGCGAGGATTTTCGTAAGTAGGCGAGAACCAAGTAATAAATTATACACGGTGTTGGCAACTGGCTTTTAATTTCCGCCAAATATTTTTCCTGTTATATCATTTGGCATTGCAGGTCCAGAATCTCCTTTTAATAAACCAGTTTCTGCTCGACTAAATAACGATTGCATTATTAAGGATTTATCTTTTTCATCTACTGCTGAATCCTTAATTAATGATAAATAAACGTATGTTAATTGTTCTCTTTCTTCTGCATCTCTAGAAAGGTGAAATGCACTAAAAGCAACTTTATTTAAAGCTCGTATTCCAAATGCTAAAAATGAAATAAATGTCACATAAATAATAGACCATTTAATTGCGCTTGCTTGTCCTTTTATGAAGCTTAATAACATTCCATCAGGTGTTAACCATAATAAAAAGTATAAAGTTATACAAGCAAAAGCAACTAATCCAACTAACCAATAAATGGCTTTCCATCCTTCTTTATTTAATTTCGTTGCTCTCTGATTCCAATATTCGGCTGGCTTTTTTAATCTTAATAATTCCTCATAAGTATGCTCTAAATCCGCTATTTTCTCCTTTGAAGCAGTATCGAAATCTGTAAATTCTTTTTTAGAATTACCAAACCAATCTTCAAAATGAGTTTCTTTTTCGGTTTTTAATTCGTCAATTTTTTGCGTGTAGTTCTTAAATTCAACATTAGCAGACTTTAGATGTTCTGCTAACTGAGTTTCGCTTTCTGATAATTGGCTCCTAAAGTCATTTCTTAAACGACCAATTGAAGATTTTTCCTTATCTCTGCGTTTTGTTATTTCTGTGTAGTCTTTTAGTTCAAACTCATACGCTAAAAGATGTCCAATCATAGATTCCTTATTTGAAATGTTATAATTTCCCATTACAAAATTATAAGCTCCAGCGTAGTATTTAGGAATCTCTCTATGAATCTTTATTAGAAATTCAGTTTGAGGTGAGTCAAATACAAATAATGTCTTATTGTTTTGAATTTGATTTTTTTCCGAATTCCAAGAATTATTTAATTGACTTTCATTGTGATTGGAATTAATGAATGAGTTCAAGTGGTTTTCAAGTCTTGATTTAAATGTAGAAAAATGTTTTTTAGAAACCTTTAGTTCGCTAGGAATATTTTCTCCAAACTTGTCCCATCCATTAATCTGTTGTTCTAAAAACTTATGAATAGAACTAAACCCTGTTAATGTTTGGTCAAAATCCAAATGTGGATATGTGATATGTAAGTTTATAGATTCGTACCAATCTGAATGTTCGGAATCAGCAATTATTTTTCTTACTTCGTTTGTTGTCATTCAGTTAGTGTTGTTTTTTAGCTTGTTGCCAACTTATTATAAGGTAATAATACCTTGCTATATCCCAAAGAAAACAACCAAATCTAATTATTCTTTCAGGAATTATTAATACATAAAGATTTAGAAAACGTCTAGCAATTTTATTTTTTCATCAATCTGTTTCAAATTTAGAGTATTCAAATCATATAAATGATATTTTTACAATCAACTTAACAACTATTGTCAACTTTTTAATGTTGATAAGTCTTTCAATGTGAAAAGGATACGTTGCGTTGTTTAAGGGGTGAATTACACTGGGTGTTTACAAAAGTTATTTTTTTAATAGTTTTCTGTTCGTAATACTATGATTCTTATTAATTATTTTAATAATGTAGGATCCTGATTTTAAGTTGCCCAGGTGTATTGTGTTATTTGTGAAATTATTTTCTTTAAAAACTAGCTTTCCATTTAAATCATAGACTTTAATTTGAGAAATATCATCTGGTCTATTAAAGTAAATAAAATCTGATGTAGGATTTGGAAAGACTTGCAATTCTTGATTATTTTTAAATGTATTTATACTAAGGCTATTAGTATTAAATTTCCATAGTTGATAATCTTTAGAATAGTATAAGTCATTTTTATAGATGATTTTTTGCCCAATGCCATGAAATAGGTTGTCTAATTCTTCAACAGGATTTAAAGTTGTAGAACTTTTATCTAAAATCCACCCTTTTTTACTTGTAGAATTTTTAGGTGAACTAACAAAAAAAAGATTTCCATTTATATTATCTAAAGATAATGCTGAATGAGAATGTTTAAAGATAATTGGTTCTTGTGATGCTTGGTCTATTTCAATGATTTCTGTGACTAAATTAGTATTACTGTCTAAATAAAATAGCGAAGTACCGTTATTAGTATTCACAGAAGAAAAAATTAAATTATCGCCAGATGTATTTAAATATGAAGGGTAAAAATATTGGCTATTGGTTACTGTGTAAATTTCTGAAGTGCCATTAAATGTGCCATCAGATTTATAAATAGATAATTTATTCAAATTTTTAGAAAAAAAGGAAAAAAACATTTTGCCATTTAACTCAATTACATCACCAAAACTCACTATATCATTCTGAGCATTCCATACACTTGTAATATTGTTCGTTCCATTAATAGTGCCATCTGTTTCATATAAAGAATAACGAGTAATAAAATATAATTTGTTGTTGTATTTTATATACTGACTAAAATTAGAAGTACTGCCTGTAGATCCATTACCATCTAATTCTTTAGTAAGTTCATAAGTTCCTGAATCAGTTCCGTCGCTCCTCCATACTCTAGAGTTATTAGTTGATGGTACTTGGATGGTGTAAATGAAAATGTTATTTACACTACCTTGAAATGTAGGCACACCCCATATGGCGATATTATCTTTTACTAATACTGTTCCTAAATCAGTCCCGTCAGATTTCCAAATTTGTAAAGTAGTATCATCAGTTTTTATTGTTATATAAATTAGACTTCCAACAGTTGTTAATCCAAATAATTTCCCTGTGTATTTTGTTACTAGAGAAGAACCTACTGTTTCTCCACTTGTTTTCCAAATTTCTCCACCTGAATAGCTATTGTCATCATTTGCAACAAAGTACAATTCATTATTAAGTGTTGTTGAGTTTAAATTGGTTAATCCGTCAGTTTCACCAGGTTTAATATCTATTACTAAATTCGTCTTTGAAGATGTGCCATTACTTGACCATAACTCTCTGCCAGAACCATCATTTACAGCTGAAAAGAAAATCTTTCCATTAAACTCCTGTAATCCTATAGGATGCGAATTTTGAAGATTATTGTAAGTGAAATTAGAAACCTGTATTTGAGCATTTATGTTACAGCAAATTAATAATGAGACTAAAAAAAGTAAAGGTTTTTTCATATGGTTGCTTTTAATTTTTATTTAGGTAATTACACACGGTGTTCTACGCTGTTTTTTATTCCGCTTAATTTTTCTTTCAGTTTTCAATTTTACAAACTAGTTAAATTTCGGAAGCGTAAATTTTGTTTCTTAGTGCATTTTTATGCAACATTTATAAATTTCGTTTGAGTAATAATTCCGCAAGATTAAATACGGCATTTTGTTCCGACTCAGAGTATTTTATTCAATCGTTTTAATTTATTTCTTTTATTAATTTGCTAAATTTTAATTTTCCATTTTTTTTTGGTTTTTTTCCATTTGTCAGATACAAATACACTATATATTGTTAATGTAACTCCAAAAGTTAGAGCGCTATATTGTAAAATTTTGTGTTCGTTCAAAATTGTTAAACCAAGAGTTGTAAACATCAATCCTATTACCATAAAGGTCGTTCCATTATTTTTTTTCATTTCTTGTATGTTATTGTTCAGGGTATTAGTATATTAAAATATTAATATGTTACAATTTAGATGTTTTTAAATTGCGTAGAACGTTGTTGTGTATGGTTTGTTGCGTGGTTTAAGCAGTAAAGTTAGTAAATAGAACACAGATTTTAGAAAATCCGTAGGATTTTCTAAAATAAGCTAAAACCAGCAATAAATTATACACGGTGTTAGCTTTTAGTGCATTTTTGTTTAGAATTAATTGTTTAAAACGAGTATTAATTCCCGTTTTTTGAATTAAACAAAGAGGTTGAAATATTTTAGTCTTGATAAAATTTATTTATTTTTACAATAAAAATATGAAAAATACTTTTACTTTTTTACTCGTTTTTATTATCTATATTGGTTATTCCCAATGTCCTTCAAACAGTTTAAATTTTTATACTCAATCTGACATAGATTCATTTAAAGTTAATTTTCCTAACTGTACAGATGTAGGCGTAAATATAAGTATTAATAATTATTCAAATGAAATCCAAAATTTAGATGGATTATCAAATATTACTTCAATTAAGGGCGATTTTTCAATTGCAGGACTTAATCAATCAATAAATATTAATGGATTAGAAAGTCTGACTTCAATTGATGGAGATTTTACCATTTCAAATAATTCTATTGACAATTTAAAGAGTTTAAAAAACCTGACTTCAATTAGTGGTAATTTTAAATTAAATAATAATAATGATTTAACTGGCCTAAATGATTTTGAAGAACTAAAAAATATTAACGGAAATTTAGAATTCTCTAATAATAGTGCTCAAACAATTGCAGGATTTAAAGAATTAACCTCTATTGGAGGTACTTTGATTTTCGAACAAAATACAAGTTTACATATTAATGGCTTTAAAAAGCTAATATCTATTAGCAATGGAATTTTATTAGAACGTAATAATGCACTTATAGACATTAATGGATTTAATCTTCTAGAATCTATTAATGGTAATTTTTTAATAGAAAGTAATGAGAGTGATATTCTATTTAGTGGGTTTGAAAAACTGAATATAATTAATGGAAATTTAACCTTTAGATTTAGTAATGATTTCATATCTTTAGATGCTTTTGATACTTTACAAATAGTTACTGGTGATGTTAAATTTTGGTATAATTACACTAACATTATTGAAGGGTTTGAAGAGTTAGCTAATATAGGAGGTGATTTAGAATTTAGGTATAATAGAACAGAGACTATATCTGGTTTTAATAAACTTAAAACTATAGCTGATATTTTGAATTTTTATGAAAATTATAGCTTAATTACTATAAATGGTTTTAACGACCTTGAAACTATTGGAGGCTCCTTTTTTTCTGTGTTACGAAATGATGAATTAACTACAGTTGTCGGTTTTGATAATTTAATAAGTATTGAAGGCGATTTAGGATTCAGTTCTAATCCTAAATTAGCGACCTTAAGTGAATTTCCAAGTTTAGAAAATATTAAAGGAAGCTTTACTATATGGCAAAGTTCATTAAAGTCAATTAACGGTTTTAATTCTTTAACCGGATCTGTAAACAATATTACAATTCAACATAGTAATCAGTTGGAAACTATTGAAGGTTTTAATCAAATTGAAGAATTAACAGGAGAACTTGGAATTGAAAAGAACAATTCACTAACAAAAATTACAGGATTTAACAATCTAAAACAGATAGATGATGTTTTATCTATAGAAAGTAATCCTAATTTAGATGAAATAAGTGGGTTCAACTTATTAGAAACTATTGAATCTAATGTTCGTTTTAGTAAAAACTCAATTAGTGATTTCAGTGGATTTAATAATTTAAAAACTATTGGAGGTTATTTAAGTTTTAATGAAAATGGTGGAATAGTAGAATTAAACAATTTTAATGAACTTGAATCAATCGGTTCAGATTTAAATATGTATAAGTTTAGTGTGTCTAATTTAAGTGGATTTAATAAGTTGTTGAATTTTAATTCTTTAAATATAAACACCAGCAGTATAACTAATTTTAATGGATTCAATAATTTAGAACAAATTAAAGGGAACTTTAAAATTTATGATACTAATATTGGTAGTTTTGAGAGCTTTAAAAAATTATCTTCTATAGCTTTCAATTTGAGTTTTACCTTTAATAATACCTTAAAAGAATTAAAAGGATTTGATTTATTAACATCAGTTGGATTAGATATAGATATAAACTTTAATAATGGCTTAACTAACATTAATTCTTTAAATAACATAAATAGTGTTGGACGGATTATTCGAATTTATGGAAATTCAAATTTAAAAGTATGTAATATTAATATTGTTTGTGATTTTTTAGAAAATAATATCAAGAACATTGGTATAGGTAATAACAAAGATGGTTGTAATAATAAAGAAGAAGTTAAAACAAGCTGTGAAACTTTAAGTATTAATGAAAATATAAAAAGAGATATAAATGTTTTTCCTAATCCTACTAAAGACTATATTAATTTAAATTATGGTGATATTATTCCAAAAAAAATAGAGTTATTTGATATGAATGGAAGGGCTGTTTTAACTACAACAAAAATAAACTCTATAGACATAAATAGTTTGAGTAAAGGAACTTATATTCTTAAAATTCTATTTGTTAGAGGTGTTTATGTAAAGAAAATTATTAAAGATTAATTTTTTCTGACTTGTCACAAATGCTTATCAATTTTGAGTTAGATTCAGTTCAGTTTTTTCCTTTTCAGAACTTCAATTCCTTAAACTAGCTCTCGCATTAAAGCTAACTTATTATAAGGTAATATAAACTTACTATATCCCAAAGAAAACAACCAAATCTAGTTATTCTTTCAGAAATTATTAATATATAAAGATTTAGAAAACATCTAGCAATTTTATTTTTTCATCAATCTGTTTCAAATTTAGAGTATTCAAATCATATAAATGAGATATTTACAATCAACTTAACAACTATTGTCAACTTTTAAAGTTGATAACTCTTTCAGTGTAAAAGGATACTTACAAATCTTTCCACCAGTTATTGGTGTAAGTCTGTAGAGAATCTTTCACCATAATTTCTTCACCAATTTTAGGCGTAATTACTTTTAGGTTTAGTTCTTTCGCTTTTATAGTTACACGCTCAATAGGATCTGTCCATTCATGCATTGCCAATTTAAAACCACCCCAATGAATCGGAATTATTTTTTCTGCTTGCACATCAATTCCTGCTTGTGCAGTTTCTTCTGGCATCATGTGTATATCAGTCCACATTTCGTTGTATTGCCCACATTCCATCAAAGCTAAATCGAAAGGGCCATATTTTTCACCAATTTCTTTAAAGTGATTTGCGTAGCCACTATCACCACTAAAATAAATGTTTTCATTTTTAGACTGAATAACCCAAGAACTCCATAAAGTACTTTGTCCGTTGTTTAATTTTCTACCAGAAAAATGTTGCGCAGGTGTACACACCAAGTTCAAATTATCTAACGGTACATTTTGCCACCAATCTAGTTCTGTTATTTTATTAGAAGGAATGTTCCAAGCTTTTAAATGCGTACCCACACCTAAGGGAACATAAAAATGATTGGTTTTGTCTTTAATCTTTAAAATAGATTCATAATCTAAATGATCGTGAGAAAAAATGACGGCATCAATTTTTGGTAATTTGGCTATTTCTATCGGAAACTGTTCATTAAAACGATTTGCGCCTAACAGCGGATGAGGAGCAGGCACTTTACCAAACATAGGATCTAGTAAAATTGTTTTCCCGTCTATTTGTAGTAAAAAAGACGAATGCCCAAACCAAATCAATCTAGCTTTTCCTTTGTAATTAGCAATATTTAAAGAATCTATAGTAATGGGTTTTAAATCTTCTTTAGGTCTTGCGTTTGGTACTTTTTTAGTAAAAAAGGTATAAGCTATTTTTAAATTCTCGTTAAAACTTAATTCTTTAGGCACCGGATTGGTGTTGTTAAATTTACCGTTTTTAAATTGTTGAGATGTTTTGTAGGTTTCTTGTTCCTCTTTAGAAACATCTCCACCAAAACTTGGGTAATAATTTGTGAATAAGAAGTAAGCGATTACTAATATGCCTATGATAGTAAGAGTTGTGATCATTATGTGTTTTAATACCTTTTTAATCATTTTATTTAAATGGATGCATTACAATTTTTATCAAAAATAGTGCTTCTAAAGCATGTATCCGTATTATAAAGACTATTAGCTGTAGATTTTTGAGTTCAAAAGATTTTTTTGAAGCGATTGTGCAATAGCGTCTTGTTTAAAATTGATAGGATTCTAGGTAATGTTTAAATATGAGTTTGTTGATTGGGGAATTTAATTACAGAATGTTAAATTTTTATTGAAATCTATTAAAAAACCAAAAACTGAAAGTTGTAAAATCAAACAAAAAATCAAAAAATGATAAATATTATCATAAAAACTAATTTTTAGGTGAATAGTTCGTAATATTAAAAATAAAATTTTGATATTTGCATAGAAATAAACAAGACATGACTTTTATTCAAAACCATCATCATCATTTTTACAATTGCAGTCAAGCGATTTAAAAGTGTATTGAATAAAATCAAGATATTTATAAACCCGTTTGAGCGAATCAAACGGGTTTTTTTAATTTTAAACCGTATTTGCTCAGGCATCAAACAAAAACAAAAATGAGTAATTTAAGAATTGCAGTACAGAAATCAGGAAGATTAAATGAAGATTCAATGAGAATCTTAAAGGATATTGGTGTTTCTATAGACAATGGAAAAGATCAATTAAAAGCAGCAGCGAGAGATTTTCCTGTAGAAGTTTTCTATTTAAGAAACGGAGATATTCCTCAGTATTTAAAAGATGGTGTAGTAGATGCAGCCATTATTGGAGAGAATGTTTTAATTGAAAAAGGAGCAGATATTGAGTTTGTAGAACGCTTAGGTTTTTCTAAGTGTAAAGTTTCTATTGCAGTGCCAAAAGAATCTGAGGCGAATTCGTTAAAAGATTTAGACGGAAAAAGAATTGCGACTTCTTATCCAGAAACTGTTAAAAAGTTTTTAGATGAACAAAATATCAAAGCAGATATACACATTATTAACGGTTCTGTAGAAATTGCACCAAATATTGGTTTAGCAGATGGTATTTGTGATATTGTTTCTAGTGGTTCTACTTTATTTAAGAACGGTTTAAAAGAGATTGAAGTTTTATTGAAATCGGAAGCTGTTTTAGCTGTTTCTTCTAAAATATCACCAGAAAGAAGAGCTATCTTAGAGAAAATTCAGTTTAGAATTCAATCCGTTTTAAAAGGACAAAATTCTAAATATGTGTTGTTAAATGCACCGAATGATAAATTAGAAGCTATTTTAAAATTGTTACCAGGTATGAGAAGTCCTACTGTTTTGCCATTGGCAGAAAAAGGCTGGAGTTCTGTGCATACTGTAATTAGCAAAAATGCATTTTGGGAAATTATAGATGAGTTAAAAGCAAATGGAGCAGAAGGTATTTTAGTGTGTCCTATTGAAAAAATGGTACTTTAAAAATATTTTAGAAAAACCTATTTAAAGCATATTGAACTTGTTTCAGTATCTTAATAAAAGAAATATAGTAAAAAGACCCTGAAATAAATTCAGGGTGATTAACAAGTTAATCATGAATACAATTATAAATCCATCAAGAAAAGATTGGTCTCAAATTTTAGAGAGACCCACAAAAACGGTTGATGATATAGAGGGAGTCGTAAACGATGTTTTTGCAGATATTAAAGCAAATGGAGATGCAGCTGTAAAGAAATACACAACAAAGTTTGATGGTGTTTCTATAGAAAATACAATTGTTTCGCTTGATGAGATAAAAGAAGCAATTTCATTAGTTTCTAATGAATTAAAAGATGCAATTATTCTTGCAAAAGAAAATATCACCAAATTTCATACTGCTCAAAAAACAGAAAAAGTTTTTGTAGAAACGGCAAACGGAGTTTCATGTTGGCAAGAAAAAAGACCAATTACTAAAGTTGGTTTGTATATTCCTGGAGGAACAGCACCTTTGTTTTCTACGGTTTTAATGTTGGCAATTCCTGCACAAATTGCAGGTTGTAAAGAAATTGTGTTATGTTCTCCTCCAAATAAGGAAGGAAAAATTCATCCAGCTATTTTGTATGCTGCAAATCTTTGTGGTGTTACAAAAATTATAAAAGTTGGCGGAATTCAGGCAATTGCAGGGTATACATTTGGTACAGAAACGATACCACAAGTTTATAAAATATTTGGCCCAGGAAATCAGTATGTAACGGTCGCAAAGCAATTGTCTACAAAACATGGTGTTGCCATCGATATGCCTGCGGGTCCAAGTGAATTGTTGGTGGTTGCAGACGATTCTGCAAACGCAAGTTATGTAGCTTCAGATTTATTAAGTCAGGCAGAACACGGTGCTGATAGTCAAGTTATTTTGGTTTCAACATCCAAAGAAATGATTGCAGAGGTTGCCAAAGAAATTGATGTTCAGTTAGCTAAATTAACGAGAGCGGAAATTGCTCAGAAAGCTATCAATAATTCAAAATCTATTTTTGTAGAGAATGATGAAATCGCTTTAGAGTTGATTAATGAATATGGTCCAGAGCACTTTATTGTTTGTACAAATAATAATGATTTTTATATAGATAATATAGAAAATGCAGGTTCTGTTTTTATCGGCAATTATACACCAGAAAGTGCAGGAGATTATGCTTCAGGTACCAATCATACCTTACCAACAAACGGGTTTTCTAAATCTTATTCTGGAGTAAATTTAGATAGTTTTACCAAAAGTATTACGTTTCAACAAATTACAAAAGAAGGTATTAAAACTATAGGGAAATCTATTGAGTTAATGGCAGCGGCAGAAGGTTTAGATGCGCATAAAAATGCAGTTTCTATCCGTTTAAAAGATATATAAATTAAATGTCTCCTCGAGCGCAGTCGAGAGGTTTTATTATGAAAACAAACTTTAACCTAGAGAGCTTAATTAGAGAAAATATAAAGTCTCTAAAACCATATTCTTCTGCAAGAGATGAATATAAAGATGCTAATACTACAGAAATGATTTTCTTAGATGCTAATGAGAATCCTTTTGAAAACGGTGTTAATAGATATCCAGACCCACAACAAAATGGTGTAAAAGATTTACTTGCTGAAATTAAAGGAGTCAGTAAAGAAAACATTCTTTTAGGAAATGGAAGTGATGAGGTTTTAGATTTAATTTATAGAGCTTTTTGCGAACCTAATAAAGACAATGTAATCTCATTGCCACCTACATATGGAATGTATGATGTGTTGGCAAACATTAATGCCATAGAAAATAGAACGGTATTGTTAAGTGAAGGTGATTTTCAGCCACAAGTTAGCAAGATTTTGAAAGCTGTAGATGCAAATAGTAAGATTTTGTTTTTGTGTTCACCGAACAATCCAACAGGAAATAGTTTTACAGCAGAATCGGTTAGAGAGTTGCTTACAAAATTTAAAGGATTAGTTGTTATTGATGAAGCGTATATCGATTTTTCTGAACAAAAAAGTTGGTTAGAAAGATTGTCGCAATTTCCTAATTTAATCATTACACAAACTTTATCTAAAGCATTTGGTTTAGCGGGTATTCGTTTAGGAGTTTGTTATGCATCCAAAGAAATTATTAAAATTTTAAACAACATAAAGCCACCTTATAACGTAAATGAACTAACACAGCAAAGAGCTATTTTAAGATTGGAGAAGATTGATGAAGTAGAGAACGAAATTTCTCAACTAATCAGCGAAAGAAAGCGTCTTAAAAAAGAGTTAGAATGTTGTGTGAGTTATATTGAAAAAGTATATCCTTCGGATGGTAATTTTTTATTGTTAAAGGTAGATGACGCAACAAAACGTTATAAACAGTTAATTGAATATGGTGTGGTTATTAGAAACAGAACTACACAACCTTTATGCGAAAACTGTTTGCGAATTAGTGTCGGTATTTGTGAAGAAAATCAAAGATTACTAAGAGCTTTAAAGGCAATACAGTAATTTATTAATACGGAGTGTCGTTCCGAAAGAAGTTCATTGAATAGAAATCTGATAATAAGATTTCTCAAGAGTTTATCCTAAGTATAGTGAAAGACTTAAAATAGTTCATTTCGAAATGATAAAATTAAAATAAAACAAATCTACAAGGTTCTAAAAAACCTGCAAGAAAAAATATAAGATGAGTAAAAAAGTATTATTTATAGACAGAGACGGAACTTTAGTACTAGAACCGCCTGTAGATTATCAATTGGATAGTCTAGAAAAGTTAGAGTATTATCCGAAGGTGTTTCGTTATATGGCAAGAATTGCCGAGGAACTAGATTTTGAATTGGTGATGGTAACCAATCAAGATGGATTAGGTACAGACTCTTTTCCGGAAGATACTTTTTGGCCAGCACAAAACAAAGTAATATCAGCATTTGAAAAGGAAGGTGTTGTTTTCTCTGAAGTTTGTATCGATAAAACGTTTCCGCATGAAAATGCAGAAACTCGTAAACCAAGAACAGGTTTGTTAACCAAGTATTTTTCTGAAGAATATGATTTGGCAAATTCTTTTGTTTTAGGAGATAGAATTACAGACATGGAATTGGCAAAGAATTTAGGTGCAAAAGGAATCTTTTTATCTGAAGATCCAGAATTGGGTGTAGATGAAATTGAAACTTCTAAACAAGAAATTTTAGACTGTATCGCTTTAACTTCTACCGATTGGAAAGCTATTTATGAGTTTTTAAAATTAGAAGATAGAGTTTCTGAAATCACTAGAAATACCAACGAAACTAAAATTTACATCAAACTAAATTTAGACGGTTCTGGTAAAAATGATATTTCTACTGGAGTTAAGTTTTTCGACCATATGTTAGATCAAATTGGTCGTCATGGTGCAATGGATTTAACTGTAAAAGTAGACGGAGATTTAGAAGTTGATGAACATCATACCATAGAAGATACCATGATTGCTTTAGGTGAGTTATTCAATAAAGCATTAGGAAATAAATTAGGTATAGAACGTTATGGATTCTGTTTGCCAATGGACGATTGTTTAGCACAAGCAGCTGTAGATTTCGGAGGAAGACCTTGGTTGGTTTGGGAGGCTGATTTTAAGCGTGAAATGATTGGAGATATGCCAACAGAAATGTTTTTACACTTGTTTAAATCTTTTACAGACGGAGCAAGATGTAATTTAAATATTAAGGCAGAAGGCGCAAATGAGCATCATAAAATTGAAGGTATTTTTAAAGCTTTTGCAAAAGCGATGAAAATGGCGGTTAAAAGAGATGCTAACAAGATGTTTTTACCATCAACAAAAGGAGTTTTATAATGAAATTAGTAATTATAGATTACGGAGCAGGAAACATAAAAAGTATTCAGTTTGCGTTTAAGAGATTAGGAATTGATGCTGTTTTATCAAATAATATTGATGAAATAAAAGGGGCGGATAAAGTGATTTTTCCAGGAGTAGGAGAGGCAAGTTCTGCCATGAAAATGTTACAAGAAAGCGGATTGGATAAAGTGATTCCTACTTTAAAACAACCTGTTTTAGGTATTTGTTTAGGAATGCAATTGATGTGTAATTCTTCTGAAGAAGGAAATACGAAAGGATTAGGGATATTTAATGTAGCAATAAAGAAGTTTTCGAATGCTGTAAAAGTTCCTCAAATGGGGTGGAACGTGATTTATAATTTGAAATCGGATTTATTTACAGGTGTTAAAGAAAAAGAATTTATGTATTTAGTGCATAGTTTTTACGCAGAAAATTGTGAAGAAGCCATTGCAACTACAGACTATGAATTTGAATATGCATCTGCTTTACAAAAAGATAATTTTTATGGAACTCAGTTTCATCCAGAAAAAAGTGGTTTAGCAGGAGAACAAATATTAAAGAACTTTCTAAATTTATAAATAAAATCGTTTGTCATTCAGAATGTTAATGAAATCAAAATATATTTTGATTGAAATTAAATAACGAAGCTAATTAATAGAGATCTAATAATCTCATTAAAAGATTTCTCAATTGCCTAAAAGGCTCATTTTGAAATGAAAATAATTAATAAAAAGACTATTTTGAGAATAATACCAGCAATAGATATTATAGACGGAAAATGTGTTCGTTTAACAAAAGGAGATTATAACACAAAGAAAATTTATAACGAAAATCCTTTAGAAGTAGCCAAAGAGTTTGAAGCTGCAGGAATCGAATATTTACATGTTGTAGATTTGGATGGAGCAAAAGCAAGTGAAATTATCAACTATAAAGTATTAGAGCAAATTGCTTCTAAAACCAATTTGAAAATTGATTTTGGTGGTGGTTTAAAATCTGATAAAGATTTAGAAATTGCTTTTAACTCTGGTGCTAATCAAATTACTGGAGGAAGTATTGCTGTAAAAAATGCTGAAATATTTGAAAGTTGGATTGAAAAATATGGTTCAGAAAAAATTATTTTAGGAGCCGATTTTTATCCTGATGCAACAGGAGGAAAGATTGCAACCAATGGTTGGCAAGAAGAAAGTTCTTTAGAATTGATTCCTTTTATTGGAGATTATCAGCAAAAAGGAATTCAGTATATCATTTGTACAGATATTTCTAAAGACGGTATGTTGCAAGGACCAAGTTTTGATATTTATAATCAAATTTTATCTGAAGTAAACAATGTGAAATTAATTGCTTCTGGAGGAATTTCAACTTTTGATGAAATCCCAAAGTTAGCTGAAAGTGGTTGCGAAGGTGTAATTATTGGAAAAGCGATTTATGAAAATAAAATCAGCTTAAAACAGTTGGAGCAATTTATATTAACAAAATAAATGTCATTACGAAAAAGAATGACGAAGTAATCTTCTGATTAATTCACAGATGCTTCATTACATTCGCAATGACGAATAACGTATATGTTAACAAAAAGAATAATACCTTGTTTAGATATTAAAAACGGAAGAACTGTAAAAGGTGTTAATTTCGTAAATTTAATTGATGCAGGAGATCCTGTGGTTTTAGCAAAGCAATATGCCGATTTAGGTGCAGATGAATTAGTTTTTTTAGATATTTCGGCAACGTTAGAAGGTAGAAAAACCATGATAGAAATGGTGCACCAAGTGGCGGAACAAGTGAATATTCCGTTTACAGTTGGTGGCGGAATTTCTTCTGTAGAAAATGTAAATGAGTTGTTAAAATGGGGAGCGGATAAGGTTTCCATCAATTCATCTGCAGTAAAAAGACCGGAATTGGTTAACGAATTGGCAGAGAAATTCGGAAGTCAGTGTGTTGTTGTTGCAATTGATGCAAAACAAATTGATGGAGAATGGTTTGTGCATTTGGCTGGAGGAACAATTCCTACCGAAATCAAACTTTTTGATTGGGCAAAAGAAGTTGAAAATCGTGGAGCAGGAGAAATTTTATTTACTTCTATGAATCATGATGGCACAAAAGGAGGTTTTGCAAATGAAGCTTTGGCTCATTTATCAGAAATATTAAACATTCCTATTATTGCTTCTGGAGGTGCAGGAACAATTCAGCATTTTGCAGATACGTTTAAAGAAGGGAAAGCAGATGCAGCATTAGCTGCAAGTGTTTTTCATTTTGGTGAAATTCCTATTTTGGAGTTGAAAGAAGAGTTGAAAAAACAAAATATACCAGTTAGACTATAAAATATAAAGAATGTTATTCCTAAGAAAAAGGAATTTCAGAATTGATAATAAACAAAAAGTTCTCGATACAATTTCGATGAAAAATCGAAATCACTCGAACTGACAGAAAATAACAGAAATAAAAATGTCATTCCGAATAAAGAATGAGGAGGAATCTAAATCTCTGAAAAAGCTCATTTTGAAATGACAATACAGTATAAAAATAATATTATGAATATCGATTTCAATAAAAACAACGACGGATTAGTACCTGCAATCATTCAAGATGCAACCACAAAAAATGTATTGATGTTGGGGTATATGAATGAGGAAGCTTTTGCAAAAACGCAAGAAACTAAATTAGTTACTTTCTTTTCTAGAACTAAAAATAGGCTTTGGACAAAAGGTGAAGAAAGTGGAAATGTATTGAATTTAGTAGATATAAAGCTAGATTGTGATAATGACACATTATTAGTTTCTGTAAATCCGAATGGTCCAACCTGCCATAAAGGAACAGAAACGTGTTGGGGAGAAGAAAACAAACCAAACTATGGTTTCTTTTCTACGTTAGAGGACGTAATTACAGAAAGAGTAGCTAACAAAGACACTAAAAAATCTTATGTAGCAAGTTTATTTGCTAAAGGAATTAATAAAGTAGCACAAAAAGTAGGTGAGGAGGCTGTAGAAACTGTAATTGAAGCAATGGATAATAACGACGAGTTATTTTTGTATGAATCTGCAGATTTAATGTTCCATTACTTAATGTTATTACAAGCAAAAGGATTTACTTTAAAAGATATTGAAGAAGAGTTAAAAGGTAGACATAAGTAGTTTGATTTTATTCTAAAATAAATAAAAAACCCTCATGGTATTAATTGTGAGGGTTTTTTGTTTTTAAGAGTTAAAAAGGTTTAATAATCTTTCATTAAAATCACCTTAAAATTAGGGTAGTTTTCTTTGAATTCTTTTTCTAAACCAATTACATGTGCTGCACCAATAATAACAACGTTTTTGTTTTTCTTCGATTTTATTACTTGACTAGAAATGTTTTTAGCTATTCTCATGTTTCTTTCATCGAAATACTTTCTGCCTTGCTTACAACCTTCTGTATCTTTAACAACATAAGAAAATGACGCCATATCGTGTAATTGTTGAAGTGATTTTCTTTTATTTGTGTGTTTGCCTAAACCTCTAAAAATTGCAGGAAAAATAGCGCTATTATAATTTTTCTTGTATAATTTAGAATTTGCAGCATTGTTACCGTTGCTAGCCCCTTCTTTACTGCATTTGCCCCATGCATCATGATATTCTTTATTAGTTTGCTGGTCATCAATATTTATAACTGTTTTATGATTCATGTATAAAGCTAACTTGTAAGTTAAATCTCCATCTTCATGTCTTGTTGGTTTTTTTGCTCCATTTACACCGTATTTTTTTATGTAAGAATACAATTCATAATTTCCATGATCTCTTTTGTAAATGAAACATTTTATTAAATAATCTAAATCAACATTATTCATTTTTGAAAAATCTTTGCTAATAGTTGCATTGAATTGAGAATCGTTATAATTGAATTTTTTTTGTAAAGAATCTGATAATTTATAAAATTTCTGATACCCTTTAGACCAACCATTCTTTAAATATTGCCAAGATATAGAATCACTTGCCATTGGTGCTTCTACGTAGATAGCTTCTGGTTTATATTTTTTTGCAAACTTTAGCATTGGTTTGTAGCTTTTTTTTACAATTTTAGGAACTGTGTGCATTGTTCCTATAATTACAATTTCTTGTTGTTTATTTTGAGCAGATAAAACAAAGAATGATAGTAAAAAAGTTACTGTAAAAGTGAATTTAGTTTTCATGATTTTAATTTTTGTGATTAAATTTCCTGAAACAAAATTAGAAAGTAATCTTTTATAAAATCAATATATAAAGGCCTTTGGGGCGGAATGCAGCTATTCTGTGGTAGAATTCAATACTAACTTTACTTTATTTTGATAGGTTCTAGAAACAGGCACTTCTATGTGGTGAGATAACAGTGTAAAAAGTTTACTATTTTCTGTTTTCCATTGTACAAAGTGATGTGGATTGATTAAAAAAGAGCGATGCGTTCTTAAAAGTTGAGGGAATTCTGCAGTAATAATAGATAGTTTATTTCTAATTAGACTTTTCTTTAAATCATCTCCCAAAATATAAAATACTTCAATATAATTATCAGAGGATTGTATGCAAATAACATCATTTAGATACAAACGTAAACCTTCGTAATTTCCTTGACCTTTTATTTCAATTTTCTGAGCTTCCGTTTTTTTGTTTTTGTATTTTCCAAAAGCAAAACGACCAAAAAGTATAATTGGTAAAATGGTAGCAAATACGGGTAAAATTATTGTTTTAAGTTGGTAGCTTAAATCATGAGGAAAAGGTTCACCAGGTACAATTACATATAAGTAAAACAATCTCGTAGCAATAATTCCAATAAAAATAAAAAGAAAAAAGAATAATATTTCTGTTTTTACAAACCAGTTTTTATTATTCTTTAAATATAAAAAATGCTGTACCGGTAAAAAAAGAACATAACAAATAGCACCTAATACCCCATAAAGAGGTAAGTAAATTAATTTTTCTGAATCGCTAAAGACATTTACATCAAAAGGTTCTGTAAAATATAGAAACACAAAAATCCAAATGGCTAAACTAATTGTAATAATTAAATGGTGTTTTATGGATGGATCGAAAGGAAATTTTTTATTCAATTTTAGCTTTTTTTCAAATATAATAATTTAAAGAGTCTTTTTTTATCTCTATGAAATGATTTTTAATCATTTATTGAGCAAGCTAATTGTCTAAAAGTAAAATAAGTATGTAGCTAATTTATTTTTTAAGGGATTAATAAAGTAGATAAATAAGCAGTAGCTATTAAAGAAAAGGATACCCATAAATTATTTACTTATAATTTACAGTTTTAATGTTATTACAAACAAAAGGGACTATTTTAAAAGATATTGAAGAAGAATTAAAAGATAGGGTGAAAAACAATTATGGTATTGATGTAAAGACTAAAGTTTTTCCATAATAAGGATATTCACCTCCTGTAAAAACCATTCTAGTTTCACTAAGTTCCTCTAAACTAAGAATAGTAAGCATATTTCTAAAATTTTCATCAAGACTTTCTCCTTTAGAAATATTGATGAAAATTTTACCTGTACTTTCGTAAAAGCTATAGGTTAAACGACCATCTTGTTCTGTTGGGTTATCATAGTAACAATAAGTGTTACCAAGTGTTACTTGAGCTTCATTTGTATCGTGGAAAAAAGTATACTCATCATCGGTATAACAATCGTTAAATTCGCTGAGTAAATCATTTTCATAGGTTTTGTAAAAACCTTCAACTTTCCATGTTTTAGAACCGTTTCCATGGATTTTTTGTAAATCATCTACCGTATATGTCTCATTTATTCCTTTGTTGTCATTATTACAGTTGCATAAAAATAAAGTGGAAAGAATTAATAGAGATAGATAGACGTGTTTCATAGTAGCAATTTTTGGTTTTCTGAAAATATTATTAACCAATTATTGTGCCATTATTTAATGTCTTTGCAAGTAAAAGTACTCACTTTAAAAGATGTTGAAGAAGAATTAAAAAGAATACATAAAAAAAATGTAGTTATTTTACATAATAAAACCTAACAAGTATTTTACTTGTTAGGTTTTATTATTTCTAAGATTCGAAAAACTTATTTTATTTCTTTATCAGGAATGTAATTAATTCCTGTTCTGTTATTCGAGCTCGGATTATCCTTATCATCAAAATTTAAGGTTAAATTCTTTTTTTTATTTTTTTTACTTGGTGCTTTATCTTCTTTGTTCATCATAATTATTTAGGTTTATCAATTGTATCAATTTCTGAATTTTTATTTTCTTCACTATCAATGCTGTATAATTGATTCTCTTCATCTTTTAATGTTTCATTCGTTTTGTTTTTTGGTAATTTTCTACCAGGAATATCTAACGCTTGTCCACTAAAATCAGGTTTATTTACTTTATTTTTTATAAGTTCGTCATCTGCATTATCGTTTCTTAGATTTCCTGCTTTATCTCCTAAAGCTTGTAAATCTTCGTTTGTGATATCTGAATTATAGGTGTTCTCCTCTGTTTTCTTTGTTTCCATAATTAAATTATTTATTATTTACATATAGTGCATGTACAACTCCTGGTAACCATCCTAAAATAGTTAATAAAATACTTAGTAAAAATTGCTTTCCAATTCCGTGTTTTAAAAAAACGGCTAAAGGTGGAAGTAATACACTTATTATTATTGTTAAAATAGACATAGTTCTTTCAATTTGGTTATGTTGCAATTTACAGACACAAAAAGGTTTGAATGATCGTTATAGCTGTTTTTATTAACTCATAAGCTAATTTTTACAGATTAGAAATAGAGATGTGGTTTTATATAATGCTGTAACCCATGATTATTAATTTAAATTGTGAAAAGTAGTTGCTTCATTAAATTGTGTTACGTCTAAACTGTCTAAAATTAATAGGTATGTACAGAAGACTTTTGCTCATATAAGGTTTATTTTAATTCATATAAAACTTTAACTTTTATTATTTAATCTTAACAATTTTTAACAGTATGTTTTTTGGTAATAGTCTGTTTTTGTGTAAATTAGACTTGAACTTAAAATAAATGAAGATGAGCACAATTAAAGAAAGTAGAAAATTTAAAAGAACAAAGACACAAGAGAACCCTATGAATATAGAAGGGGTTAAAGACAAAAAAAATAAACAATTTAGTATTGATAATGATACTATTATTGAAGAAAAAGAGAAATAATAAAATTATATAATTTTTCAAATAACAAGCCCTTAGAAAATTTTCTAAGGGTTTGTTATTTGAAAAAAAGTGAATATTAAATCTCATTCATTAAAATTACTTTTAATTGTAAGTTATTTTCTTTCAATTCTTTATCAAAATCACTTAAAAAGTCATATTTCTCTTTTTTAATTGTTAATCATATTTAAAGTGACTACATAGATATCTTGTTTGGTCATTTTTGCTTTTAACCACGCAAAGAAACTCATCATAAAAATATCTTCTTTTTTGCTATCTAACCAGTTAAAAGAAGTCTGTACTTTTTCTTTAAAAGTTGCAGTTATAGCTATCTCTGGATTTTTATAATAGATTTCTACTAACTTTAAATAGGTAATTACTTTTTCTTGGTTTATTTCTGTAAGATTCGAAAAATAGTTTCTTTTAAAACTTTTTAACCTAGAATCTACCAAATCTATATTTCCTAAATCTATTTGTAATAAAATTTCAATTAAGTTTTTTTTGATGGTCCAAACAATGCCTGCTTTTTCAATATACCATTTATCTGTATGGTAAAGTTTAGATACCATTTTTTGAGCTTTTTCTAAGGATTTATGTTGATAATAAAAAACAATTAAAGAAAGTGTGAAATCTAATTGAGCAACGATATCTGTGCTTTTTTTATCAATATAAGACTCTAATAAAGAAATAGCTTCGACTTGTTTATTTGTGTAGTTTAAGTTTAGAGCTTGTAATAAATCATATTTCTGAATAAAATCATTATAATATTTTTTCTTTTCTGCATTCATATAAACGAGCATCAATTTTAAATATTTTTCGGATTCTTCAAACTTCTTGTTTCTAAAAAGTACGTTTGCAATTAAATACAAAACCTCTAAGTGATAATTGAGTTGTTTGTCTTTTGATGTATGATTTTGAATAACTTGATACGTTTCAATAATGAATTCTTCAATATTATAATAATCAAATTTTTGAGCAGAAGATATACTTGTTATCTGAATAATTTGATATAATGATTTAAAGGATAAAGAATCACTAATTGTAATGTTTTGTTCTTTTAAAACAACATCTATCAATTTTTTAATATCAATGTTAGATTTATTTTGACGATAATTAGCCAATGAAGTTCTAATTTTAGCGTACGCAATATTTAGATTGTCTTCTAAGACTAGTCGATTTTGGTTCTCTTTAAAATCGGCGATTAACTTATCTAGGTTAATGTCTGGGTTTAAATGTGCATATTGAATTTTAGTATGATATACTTCATTTAAAATTGCAAATAGTTGGTATTCGTTTGCTGTTACGATTGTTTTGTCTAAAATTTGATATCCAACTTTTAGTTGCCCCTTTTTTAGAAAATACCTAGCAGAAAGAATATTTTTTATCAAAAGAATATCGATAGAGTTTTCTTCTTTCATGCTAGTATTTGCGGTAAAATCTATAATAGATTGAAACAATCGTTTTCTTAATGCGTGTAAGGCTGCTTTGTTTTGCTTACCATACAATTTATTAGAAATTTCTTTAGATGATAAATTGTCTTCTAGCAAAAGGTTTACTAATTGACAGTTTTTAGTATCTTTTCTTTTGTTTTTTTTATCAAGGTATAAGAGGAAATCTTGTTGTTGTTCCTTCGTAAAAGTACTTAATACTTCTTTTAAATTTATCATTATATCGTCAGTTAATGTATTGTAAATATACTGAATTTATAAATTTTTATATATTTTAATAAAATTATATCGTCAGTAATAATTGAAAGTTGAGTTCTTAGAACTTTAAAAGAGTCGCAAATTTGTATCATAATTATTAAACTAAATATTATGAATTATCAAACAACATCTTCAATTAATGAAGAAACTAAAAAAGAAAGTAAAAAGAAAAATGGAAAGAATAATTTAAATTCAAAACCAACTTCTGCCTATGTAGGCGCTTCTTGGGGAGCATTAACCATTGGTTTGGTTTCTTACTGTATCGGTTTGTGGAATGCTACTATGGAATTGAATGAAAAAGGATTTTATTTTGTTATTCTTTTAATGGGTATTTACGCTGTAATTTCTCTTCAAAAAGCAGTAAGAGATAAAGCGGAAGAGATTAAAGTAAGTGAAATGTATTACGGAATAAGTTGGGTTGTGGTTCTTGCAGCAATATTATTGTTATTCATTGGACTTAGAAATGCAGATTTACTATTAAGTGAAAAAGGATTTTACGGAATGTCCTTCTTGTTAAGTCTATTTGGAGCCATTACTGTTCAGAAAAATACAAGAGATATCGATTTTATAAACAAGAAAATAGAAGAAGAAAAAAGTTAGTTTAGTAATGGTTTTAGATAACCAAAACCTCACAAGTATTTACTTGTGAGGTTTAAATTTTATAAGAAGTTAATTTTAATGCAAAATAGGTTAAGCAGTAATTTTATTTATAGACTATCTATATTTATCTTTGATTGATAAATTACTTGTTTTGAAAAAATCAAAAATATTAATAGTTTTAGCCTTTTTTACAATTTACATTGTGTGGGGTTCCACTTATTTATTTAATAAAATTGCGGTAACGGCGTTACCACCATTTTTTATGGCTTCGTTACGTTTTTCAGGAGCTGGAATTTTAATAATGATTATTTCTAAAATCTTGAAATTAGATCTTAGAATTACAAGAAAACAACTAATTAACTGCTGTATTTCTGGCTTTTTTTTCTTGGTGTATGGTAATGGTGTTTTTGTATGGGCACTTATGTATTTAGATAGTGGTTTTGCTGCTTTGTTAGCGTCTACTCAGCCATTATTTGTATTAATATTATTACGACTGATAGATAGAAAACCAATGCAAAAACAATCTATAATTGGTGTTTCTTTGGGGATCTTAGGAATGTATTTATTGGTGAGTCAACAATCTATTACTGCCTCAGAAGGAAGTTTACTCGGTATTTTTATGATTTTAACCTGTGTGTTAAGTTGGAGTTATGGAGGCGTGTTCGTATCTAAAGCAGATTTGCCTAAAAACTTCTTTATTACTACAGGGTATCAGACATTGTTTGCTGGTTTGTTTTTAATTATAATGAGTTTTTCTTTTGGTGAAACCATGATTTCACCTTTAGACTGGTCTCAAGAAGTGCAGTATTCTATGGGGATGTTGGTTATTTTTGGAAGTATTATTGCTTTTACAGCCTTTAACTATTTACTAAAGTTAGTTTCTCCAGAAAAAGTTGCTACTTCTGCTTATGTAAATCCTATTATAGCAATGCTTTTAGGATGGTACTTTTTAGATGAAGTGCTTACAAGTCAATCTATTATTGCGTCTATGGTTTTATTAACAGGTGTCTATTTTATTACTTCTAGAAAAAGGATTGCAAAGGTAGATGCAGAAGAAGTTATAAAACCTTAGATAAGTGAAAAGCGAAAATTCGTTATCTTTTATAATTCAGGAAGTTATTTTGATGTTTAAATCCTTTTTTGAGTCTTTTTTATCTTAGTTTTATTGAGGTTTAAGTAATCATGAAAATATAGAATCTTTTAACCATAACTCAAGTATCACAATAATTAACATTCGTTTATAAATAGTTCTTTATATATTTCACATAAATAATAATCATTGCAAACAATTACAATTCTATATATCATTTTAGCCTTGTTACTGAGTATTTCGGTAGCTTATTTTCAGTACTTTTTTAAAGAAAAAAATAAGGCTAAAATCAATGTTGTATTATTTGTTTTAAGAACACTGAGTCTTTTTTTATTGCTTTTGTTGCTGATAAACCCAACAATTAAAAAAACAGAACTTATAAATACAAAGCCTGTTTTAGCTGTGTTAGTAGATAATTCTAAATCCATTCCGTATTTTAAAGAAACGAAGCGTATTACAATCTTTTTATCAGAAATTAAAAACGATAATAACATTAAGGAGAAATTTGATATCAATAGCTTTAGTTTCGGAAGTGATGTAAAGCCTTTAGATTCTCTTTCTTTTACAGAAAATGAAACCAATGTGTCTAAAGCAATAACTGCTGTAAATGATTTGTATGAGGATAAAATTGCGCCGATAATCATATTATCAGATGGAAACCAAACGATTGGTAATAATTATGAATTTATCAATTCTAAGCAAAAAATATATCCCATTGTTTTTGGTGATACCATACAGTATCAAGATTTAAAAATAAGTCAGTTAAATGTTAATAAATACAGTTATATAAAGAATAAATTTCCGGTTGAAGTATTCTTGAATTATGAAGGAAAGGAAAATGTGTCTTCTCAGTTTTCGATCTATAAAGAAGGAAAAACTGTTTTTACTAAAAAAATACAGTTTTCAGAAACGAATAATGTTCAAACAATTTCGACAAATATAACTTCAAGTAAAGAAGGACTTCAATATTACACGGCATCAATTAATAAGATAGAGGGAGAGAAAAACACAAAGAATAATAGCAAAAGTTTCTCTGTAGAAGTAATCGATGAACAAACAAAAGTATTGATTCTAACTTCTGTGTTACATCCGGATTTAGGAGTTTTAAAAAAATCAATAGAAAGTAATAAACAACGTTCTGTAGATGTTTTTTTAATTGATAAATTTAAATTCAATATTAATGATTATCAGTTAGTTGTTTTAAATCAACCAAACAATAGCTTTAATAAAATTTTAAATGAGGTTAAATCGAGTAATAGTAACTATTTTTTAATTTCGGGAGCAAATACAGATTGGAATTTTATCAATAAACAACAATTAGGTTTTACTAAAAACGCTCTGAATCAAACAGAAAATTATGGGGCATCTTTTAGTAATTCTTTTTTAACTTTTTCTCAAAAAGATATTGGTTTTAATCAATTCCCGCCACTTAAAGATCAGTTTGGAGAAGTTGGTATCTCTAAAGAACATCAAACATTATTGTTTCAAAATATAAACGGATTAGAAACCCAGCAACCATTATTGGCCACTTTAGAAGAGAATAATCAGAAAATAGGTGTTCTGTTTGGTGAAGGTTTATGGAAATGGAGAGCTGCTAGTTTTTTAAACTCAAATTCTTTTGAAGATTTTGATGTCTTTATTGGAAATTTAGTGCAATATTTAGCTTCCAATAAAAAGAGAAATCGCTTAGAGGTTAATGCGGAAAGTTTGTATCCTGCCAATGCTAGCATTCAAATATCGGCTTTTTATACAGATAAAAATTACCTGTTTGATTCAAGAGCTTTCTTAGAGATCACTGTTACGAATTCTGTAACAAAAGAAGTTGTGAAAAATCCTTTTTCGTTAATAAATAACGCTTATCAAGCAGAAATAGAAAATCTGAATGCGGGAGATTATGAGTATAAAGTTTCAGTAAAAGGGCAAAATATACATAAATACGGTAAGTTTAAAATTACAGATTATCAAATAGAAGAACAGTTTACCAATGCAAATTCAGAAAAGTTGCAAAAATTGGCAAATAGAACAGGAGGTAAGTTGTATTTTAAAAATGAAATAGAGAAATTAAAGAAAGTTCTTTTAGAAGATAAATCGTTTTATACAACTCAAAAATCAATTAGTAAAGAACAAAACTTAATAGACTGGAAATGGGTTTTATTTGTTGTTATAGGCTTGTTATCAATAGAGTGGTTTATTAGAAAATATTACGGAAAAATTTAAATTTAAAAATTAATATGAGATTTCACACAAGAAAGTGGGTTAAACCCGAAGATTTAAATCCAAATGGAACCTTATTTGGAGGTAGATTATTACAATTTATAGATGAAGAGGTAGCTATTTATGCAATTATTCAATTAGAGCACACAAGAACAGTTACAAAATACATGTCTGAAATAGATTTTGTAAGTTCTGCAAAACAAGGTGATATTATTGAAATAGGAATTGATGTTTTAAAATTTGGAAATTCCTCTATAACTTTAACATGTAGTGTTAGAAATAAGTTAACAAGAAAAACCATTATTGTGGTAGATAAAATTGTTATGGTTTGTTTGGATGAAAATGGGCACCCTAAAAAGCATGGAAAAACAGAAATTGAATATGTGAAAAATCGATTAGAAGATTAGATTTAAGGTTCATTTTTATATCTAAAATTATGTTAAGTATTAACGCTTTTTAGCCAATATATAGATTATATATATTGTGTTTCACAAAGTTAAATTGTAAATTTGTAATTAATCAAAATTTATAAGTATGGCGAATAATCAAGTAGATATAAAGTTTCCTAAGGGAGGTGTTTTTTTTATCATTTTAGCGGTAGTAGTAATCATTTTATTTTCTAAATCTACAGTGACTATTGGGCCTGGAGAAGGTGGTGTTGTTTTTGAGGCATTGGGAGATGGTATTAATACAGAAAAAACATACGGAGAAGGTTTTCAGATTGTAGCTCCTTGGAATCGTATGATTGTAAGAAAAGTGCGTCAGCAAGCTATTTCTACAGAAATGAATGTACTTTCTGTTAACGGATTAGAGGTAAAGGTAAATGGTACAATTTGGTATGAGCCAGAGTTTACTAATTTAGGGAAATTAATTAAAACAAAAGGTGAGGATTATGAGCGTGAATTGTTAGATCCTGCAATTAATGCAGCTGCAAGAAGTGTTGTTGGTCGTTATACTCCAGAGCAGTTATATTCTAGTAAAAGAGATGTAATTGAACAAGAAATTTTAGATGAAATTCAAATCGTTTTAAAAGGTCAATTTTTAGCAGTAAAAAGAGTTTTAGTAGAAGATGTTAAGTTACCAACTACCATTAGAACTGCCATTGAAACGAAGTTAAAGCAAGAGCAAGAATCTTTAGAATATGAATTTAGATTAGCTAAAGCGTTAAAAGAAGCAGAAAGACAAAAAATTGATGCGGAAGGTAAAGCGGTTGCAAATAAGATTTTAAGTGCTTCTTTAACTGATAAAATTTTACAAGAAAAAGGAATCGGTGCTACTTTAGAGTTGTCTAAATCACCTAATAGTAAAGTTATTGTTATTGGTTCTGGTAAAGATGGTTTACCTATTATTTTAGGAAATCAGTAAAAAGATAATTTCCGCTAACGCGGGATGTAAAAATTAATAAGAGAAATTATTCTCAATGAAAATCCAGCGATAGCTGGATTTTTTTTTGTGCTTATTTTTAGAAACTTAAAGTTCTGTTAAAGTACATTTTAACTTGTAACGATACTTCCTTTTTTGTGTCTTATAAATGTAGGTAGTAGAATTGACCTTTTGTAAGTTTTAAAATTTAGATAAGTTAGTTTGATGTGATTTAGTCTTAGAACTTGTTTAAGTTTTGCTTACTATCTATAATATTTCAAAATAACATTATGGTTTTTGAGATTCAAGATTATATAAAAGAATTCAAAATAGGATAAAGGAAATTTAAAAGGTGTTGATGAAGAGATAAGAAAGTTTAGATACAAATACAGTAACACTGTATTTTAGTTGGTTAATAGTTAGTTTTAATAGTTGATTAGAGTCGGAAGCAATATTGTTTTCGACTCTTTTCAGTTTTGGGTAATTTTTTAAGAATGAAATATTAGTTGTCAATAAGTTTGTAGGATTAAAATGGCAATAAAAGAAGATGGAAAAAGTTCTTATAAATAAAAACCTTGAGGGTGTAGCCTCAAGGTTGTAATAATATTGTTATTTCTATATTACAATATGTATAGAATTAATTTTTTACGGGAATTTTATCGCGTTCAATTTTACCGTTTTTAATGGCTTTGTAGTTTTCGTAACAATCCAATACAGCCTCTATCATTTGTAAATCAGACGCCTTTTTAATAAAGTATTCAGAGTAGTTACAGTCTGTAAGTAATTCTGTAAGTTCTTGTCTGTCCATTTGCAGATATTCCATCATTACTTCTCTGTCAAACTTACCAGCTAACATTTTACGTAAATCATCCTCTTTTTTAAGCTTCTGTAATTTTTTTAATTGTTTCGGTTTGCTTCCAAAAAGATTGTATAAGTAATCTACAGGTTGAAATAATGCCGCAATAGGAGATGAGAAGTCTTTTCCTTTAGGTTTACCAACCTCATAGGTTTGTGGTAGTCCGTTTATTTTAATTCTTGTAAATCGATCTTTTGGTACTTGTTTTACGTCAATTTCTAAAACACCTATTAATTGTGTGGATTTTATAACAACTTCTCTAATTTCTTCTGGTTTTTCATACAAAGCAATTAGTAGTTCGTTTCCTTTTAATAAATCGTTTGTGATTTTTAGTTTTATAGATTCGTATCCTAAATAAGAAACTAAGATTGTGTCGTTTGCTCTTGTTGGTATTTCAAAAAAACCTCTATCATCTGTAATGGTTCCTTGAACTGTATTTAGGTTTAATATATGAGAAGCGCTTAAAGCTTTTTTACTTTCGGCGTGAATAATTTGTCCTTTTAACGTTTTAACACGAATGGTATCGTTCTGTGAGAGTGTGCTTAAAGAAGCGAATAAGCACAAAATGTATAATAGTCTTTGCATATTGCAATAATATGAATAATTGCTTTTAGAAAGGTTAATTTTTTGTGAAACCCGATGATTTATTTGTAAAAATGGATTAAATATAAAAGCGAAGTGTTTTTTAGTAGAAAAACAGCTCTTTAACTTCATTTAGAGCTTATCTAAATTGTAGGTATCTAAAAGTTGAAGATGTTCACTATCTTAATTATGAGACGAAAAAAAAGCTCTTTTCATAGAAAAGAGCTTATAAGTTAAAAGGAACTATATTTATCTATAACGTCTTTTTAAATTCCAAAGCGTTGAATTTGTGTTGCTTAAATTTTTTGTTGGTTCACCAACTTTACTTTTTACTTTCTGATTACTTGTTTTCATAAATTGCTTAATTTGCGGGTGCAAAATTACGCAGTTTATAATGTTATAAAAACAACAGGTTTAATGAGTTTGTATAGTATGTTAACTTTAGGTTAAGAAATTGTTTGCTTTATGGTAACGTGTTGTTGTTGAGAGAAATAAATTTCCGTTTTACTGTTTTTGATTGCTTTATAGATTCATTAATTCGGCATACAATTTTTGAACCGGTAAACCCACCACATTAAAATAGCTTCCTTCTAAATTATCAATAGCTATAAAACCAATCCACTCTTGTATACCGTATGCTCCAGCTTTGTCATAAGGCTTGTAATTTTTGATGTAATAGTTTATTTCGTCATCAGATAGTTCTTTAAAAGAAACTACGGTAATGTCATTTATAATCTTTTGAAACTGTTTGCTCTTTATACTTATAGAAGTAATTACTTCATGTTTTTTACCAGATAACGCCCTTAACATGGCAAAAGCATCTGCTTCGTCTTTTGGTTTTCCTAAAGCTGTATTTTCTAACCAAACAATGGTGTCTGAAGTAATTAAGATATCTTTTTCTGATAAATTTGAAAAAGCTTTCGATTTTAAATCTGCTAAAAAATCTGTAATGTCTGTTCCTTTTAATTCAGGTGGATAAATTTCTTCAACTTCTTTTAATTGAATTGTAAAATCTATATCTAAATCTTTAAAAAATTGCTGTCTTCTTGGTGATTTAGAAGCTAATATAACGTTATACTCTTTTAATTTTTCTCTTAACATATATTTGTGTTGTTCATCCTGTGGAAGCAGGAATCTATTTTTATTTCAGTTTGAATAATATCATAGATAAAATTCCGAAAAGCATTATTACTTTCATTAAATTACTTAGAAAACTAAATTCCTTTTTGCTTTCAGAAAACCATAATTTGTACATAAAATAAAGTAGTGGAAGTAAAGTAAACAGAATTCCGTAGGTTAAAAGTACGTATTCATTTATTAAAGATTGTAAAACGATTAAAAGAAACACTAGTAAAATGGCACTAAAGAAAAAAGCGACTTTAGAAGCTCTTTTTCTTCCAAACAAAATAGGTAATGTATTAGCTTTTATTTTTAAATCGCCATTAATGTCTTCTATATCTTTAATAATTTCTCTAATAAGATTGGTCAGTACAGAAAAAACAATATAAGTTATCATTATAAAAAGAAAACGAATACTTGTGGCCATGTTAATTATTAATTCTAACAAATTACTGTTATGTGCTTTTGGTTCGTTAAATATTACGGTTATAAAGACCACCAAACCTAAGAGAACTGAAACTAGTAAATTACCAATAAAAAGAGTTTTTTTTAAGTATTTAGAATATAAAAAGAGAGCTAAAATAGTTCCTAAAAAAAAGAAACTATACAGATTGTTTTCGGTAGTAAAGGATAAATATATACCAGAGAGTAAACCTAGAATGCTGGTAAAATAGTAAAGAATCCAAGCCTTTTTTTTAGAAATAGATTTTTCTATAATTACTTTTAATGGTTTGTTTATTTTATCAGTTTCTACATCAAAAATATCATTTATAATATATCCGCCAGCGGTGATACATAAAATGCTGAAAGAAAATAATATAAATAGACAATGAGTTAAGGTAATTCCTAAATAAGTAGTGTGTATTAAGGTGTAATTTTTAAAACTAAGATTGCTAAAAAAGATAGAATCTATTAGCGCGTATTTGGTTAAAACCATTGTTAATAAAACCATCAATAGGTTTTTGTAACGAATAAGTCTTAAAAAATCCATTAACCGTTAAAACTCTTTTTAATACGTGCCAAATCACGTTTGTTATCTCTGTCTTTAATAACTTCTCGTTTGTCGTGCGTTTGTTTTCCTTTTGCCAATGCAATTTCTAATTTGGCAAAACCTTTATCATTAATAAACAAACGTAAAGGAACAATGGTATTTCCTTTTGCTTCAACGTCTTTTCTTAAAGATCGTAATTCACGTTTGTGCATTAATAATCTACGTTCACTTTTAGGTTTGTGGTTAAAGTGATGCCCAAACATGTATTCTTGAATGTACATATTTACAATAAACAATTCTCCGCCATCATTAAATTCACAAAAACTCTCTGTAATTCTAGCCTGACTTAAACGAATAGATTTTATTTCCGTTCCGGTTAACTGAATTCCAGCAACGTATTTGTCTAGAATTTCAAATTCGAAACGTGCTTTTTTGTTCTTTATGTTTATCTTTTTCTGAACAGCCATAGACTGATTTTAATTTTAATAATTTTAACAAAGATACATTTTTACTTTGGTCAAAGAAATGTAATTTTGAAATCTATTATCCACCTTATAAAACAACATCTCATGAAATATTTACCAATTCTTTTTTTAGCTTTTTTAATTTCTTGTAAACCTTCTGAAAACAAGTTGACTGCACAACAAATTATAGATAAGGCTATTATTTCATCAGGGTCAGATAAAGTAGCTAATTCCGAAATTAATTTTAAATTTAGAGACAAAAAATATATTGCAAATAGAAAACCTAATGGAAGTTTTAAGCTTACAAGAAAGCAGAAAGATGACAAAGTAGGGTTTATTTCTGATGTTTTAAGTAATGACGGGTTTAAAAGATTAGTGAACGGAACTCCTTATCAAGTAAACGATTCGATAGCTAACATTTTATCGAATTCGGTAAATTCTGTGCATTATTTTTCTGTGTTACCCTTCGGATTAAATGACAAGGCAGTTATAAAAAAGTTATTACCATCAACTTCGATAAAAGACGAAGAGTATTATAAAGTACAAGTTACTTTCTCTGAAGATGGAGGAGGAGAAGATTTTGATGATGTTTTTATTTATTGGATTGGTAAACAAGATTTTTTAGTTGATTATTTAGCATATTCTTACCATACAAATGATGGAGGAAAACGTTTTAGAGCTATAACCAAAGAAGTCTTAAAAAACGGAATTCGTTTTGTAAATTATGATAATTATAAGCCTTTAAATGATGGGATTTCTTTAATTGATATAGATAAAGCGTTTGAAAAAAATGAGCTTAAAAAATTATCAGAAATAAATTTAGAAAATATAGAAGTACAGATTTTGGAGTAAGGTAAGTAGTGTTCTATGAAGCTATTTCCTATTTGGATTTTATCTTGAGTGAAGTTGAAGGATACTCGCTATTTTAAAAATGAAATACAAATAAATCGTTTTTATTAAGATAAGTTTATGTATAAAAAATAAGTTATTCAACTTTTTCTACAACACTTGTTTTTTCATCACCAGAAATAGTAACAATATATAAGTTAGCGTTATTGTTATCGTCTATATCTTCATACTTTTTTTCTCCTAAAATCTTATTTACAAAAGCAGGAGTGGTGTTGCTATGTCCAACTATTAAAACGGTTTTGCCTTTTGTTTCTTGCTGAAAAATGGAATCGTACATTTTACTCGGATTGTACTTTTTAATTTTTAAACTTTTACTGTCTGCAGTTGGTGTAGCAGTTTCTATAGTTCTGTTGTAGTTTGTTGAGTAAATAGCATCAAACGGAACGTTTTTAAAATGATTTGCCCATTTTTCTGCCCTTTCTATTCCGTTTTTATTTAAAATAGGATTTCTATTAGATTTATTTGTTCTGTCTTTTTCTGCATGACGAATTAAATAATACGTGGTTGTTTCATCGGAAGAACAAGCAGTTATAAAAGTAAAAGCGAAAACAAAAAGCAGTAAAAATTTCTTCATTATATTTGGTTTAGAGAACAAATGTAATCAAAAAGAAAAAGCGATGTTTTTTCAAACACCGCTTTTTACAAACGAACTAAAACTCTTTATTGTTAACTAAAACTTGTTTTAGATTCTTGCTTTTAATGCTGAAGTAAATTCAGTATGACAAAATTATACATTTTCTACAAAATCAGACTGATTTCTAAAAACCAATTTATCATCAAAAGCATCAATTAAAATAATACTATCTGTTGTGATTTTTCCAGATAAAATTTCTTTAGAAAGCTGATTTAATACTTCCTTCTGAATCACTCTTTTTACAGGACGGGCACCAAATTCTGGCTGATATCCTTTTTCAGCTAAATACGTAATTGCTTCATCGGTTGCATCTAAAGTAATTTCTTGTTTACCAATCATTTTCTTTAAATGATCTATTTGTAATTTTACAATTTCAAATATATTTTCCTTGTTTAAAGGTGTAAACATAATTACATCATCAATTCTATTTAAAAATTCTGGTCTTACAGATTGTTTTAACAAGGCTAAAACTTCTATTTTTGCCAACTCAGTTACAGCTTCTAAATCTGCTTTTGGGTCGCTAAATTTATCCTGAATAATATGGCTACCAATGTTAGAGGTCATAATGATAATGGTGTTTTTAAAGTCAGCTACACGTCCTTTATTATCCGTTAACCTTCCTTCATCTAACACTTGTAATAAAATATTAAAAGTATCTGGATGCGCTTTTTCAATTTCATCTAAAAGTACTACAGAATAAGGTCTTCTTCTAACAGCTTCTGTTAATTGTCCGCCTTCATCATACCCAACATATCCCGGAGGCGCACCAACCAATCTACTTACAGAATGTTTTTCTTGATATTCACTCATATCAATACGTGTCATTGCGTTTTCATCATCAAAAAGATATTCTGCAAGGGCTTTTGCTAATTCGGTTTTACCAACTCCCGTAGTTCCTAAAAACAAGAAACTACCAATAGGTTTGTTTGGGTTTTGTAAGCCTGCTTTAGATCTTCTAACGGCATCAGAAATGGCAACAATTGCTTCTTCTTGGCCTACGACTCTTTTATGTAATTGACCTTCTAGTCTAAGCAATTTTTCACGCTCAGATTGAATCATTTTTGTCACCGGAACACCAGTCCATTTAGCAACTACTTCAGCAATATCATCATAAGTTACTTCTTCTTTTATCAAAGATTTTTCAGATTGATTCTCTGCTAAAACTTTTTGGAAACCTTCTAAATCTTCTTGGGCTTTTTTAATTTTCCCATATCTAATTTCGGCAACTTTACCATAATCTCCATCACGTTCTGCTTTTTCCGCTTCCATCTTTAAATCTTCTATGGCAGCTTTTGCATTTTGGATATTATCAACTACATCTTTTTCCGATTTCCATTTTGCGTTCATCTCATTTCGTTCTTCTTTTAGATTCGCTAAATCAGAACGTAAAGATTTTAACTTGTTCTCATCTTTTTCACGTTTTATGGCTTCAATTTCAATTTCTAATTGCATCACCTTTCTGTCTAAAACATCTAGTTCTTCTGGTTTAGAATTGATTTCCATACGCAGTTTAGCCATTGCTTCATCCATTAAATCAATCGCTTTATCTGGTAAAAAACGATTGGTAATATAACGCTGAGATAATTCTACCGCACCAATAATGGCTTCATCTTTAATACGAACCTTGTGGTGAGTTTCATATTTATCTTTAATTCCTCGTAAAATAGAAATGGCACTTTCTGTATCAGGTTCATTAACTTGCACTTTCTGAAAACGTCTTTCTAAAGCTTTGTCTTTTTCAAAATATTTCTGATATTCATCCAACGTAGTTGCACCAATTGCACGCAATTCTCCACGTGCTAAAGCGGGTTTTAGAATATTTGCAGCATCCATAGCTCCATTTCCACCACCAGCACCAACTAAAGTGTGAATTTCATCAATAAATAGCACAATATCTCCATCGGCGCTTGTTACCTCTTTAATTACAGCTTTTAAACGCTCTTCAAATTCTCCTTTATATTTTGCACCTGCAATTAATGCACCCATATCCAAAGAAAAAATTAGTTTTCCTTTTAGGTTTTCTGGTACATCACCATCAACAATTCTGTGCGCTAAACCTTCTGCAATAGCCGTTTTTCCGGTTCCTGGTTCTCCAACTAAAATTGGATTATTTTTTGTTCTACGAGATAAAATCTGTAATAATCTACGGATTTCTTCATCTCTACCAATTACAGGATCTAATTTGCCGTCTTGCGCTAATTGATTTAAGTTTTTAGCAAATTTATTTAAAGAATTATAGGTTTCTTCTTGACTTTGAGAAGTTACTCTTTCTCCTTTTCTTAACTCATCAATAGCTGCTTGTAAATGCTTTTCTGTGACACCTTGGTCTTTTAAAACTTGTGCAATATTACTTTTAGACTTAAAAATAGCCAGAATTAAATGTTCAATAGAAACATAATCATCTTTCATCTTTTTTGCAATAACAGCTGCTTCTGTTAAGGTTTTACTAGCTTCTCTAGAAATCATTAATTCTGCACCAGAAACTTTAGGTAAACTCTCTAGTTGTTTGTCTAAAATTTGGTTTACAATATTTATATTAATGTTTAATTTTTTCAAAAGAAAAGGTAAAACATTTTCATCTACTTCTGTTAAAGCTTTAAAAATATGTTCATTTTCTATTTGATTATGACCAAAACCTTGCGCAATCTGTTGCGCCATTTGTATGGTCTCTTGCGATTTTGTTGTATAATTGTTAAAGTTCATTTTTCTAAATTTTTATTTTTTTTGATAACAATAGAGCAATTTTAATACCATCCGGTCATTAGTTTTAAAATGAGTCATTTTGTCTTGTAAGTGATTGTTTTTACTGACTTTTTGACAAATGAAAGTTTCGTATATTTACATCGACAAACCAATAAAAAACATACAATGAGTATATTTAATAAGATTTTTGGAGCAAAAGAAGATGCTACATCAAAAGTACAAAAAGTGTCATACTTAAACTGGATTCCTTTAACTTCTATAGAGCAATTAGAAGAAATTAAAGAAATTTCTAAAACAGAAGCTGTTTTAATTTTTAAACATTCTACTAGATGTGGAATTAGCAGTATGGTAATTAAGCAATTTGAAAAGCTTTTTACAGAAGAACATCAAAATTTAAAAGTTTATTATTTAGATTTATTAAATTATAGAGATATTTCTGATGAAGTTGGGTTTACTTTTCAAGTAATGCATCAATCACCGCAATTAATTGCAGTTAAAAATGGAGTTTCTGTAGAGAATGCGTCTCATTATGAGATCACAAATACAAATTTATCGAGATTTATATAGGATAAACTTGCATAAACCCTTATTTAAGTCTTATTTTTGTAGCCTAAATTTATATTCCTTTGGCAGAGATAGACACTTCAGTAAAGAAAGTAGGTAAAGAATTATACGGTTATCAACAAGATGCACTTCAAGAGATTTTTAGGAGGTTTAAAGATGCACCTAAAGATTACCATTTATTGTATCAATTACCTACAGGTGGTGGTAAAACTGTTATTTTTTCTGAAATAGTTAGACGTTATTTAGAAACTTTTAAAAAGAAAGTTTTGGTTTTAACACACAGAATTGAGCTGAGTAAGCAAACTTCTAAAATGTTAAAAGAATTTGGAGTTTCTAATAAAATTATCAATTCTACAGCTATTTTAGATGATCAAGACGATTTTAATTGTTTTGTGGCAATGGTTGAGACCTTAAAAAATAGGTTAAATGATGATAAATTAGATATTTCTGATATCGGTTTAGTAATTGTAGATGAGGCACATTACAATTCTTTTACAAAAATCTTTAAGTTTTTCGATGAGTCTTTTATACTTGGTGTAACAGCAACTCCTTTGAGTTCTAACATTAAATTACCAATGTATGAGAATTATCAAGAGTTATTTGTTGGAGAAACGATTCAGCATTTAATAGATCATGAATATTTAGCAAGTGCAAATTTATATTCTTATAATGTTGGTTTAACTTCTTTGGAAGTAGGAGCAAATGGAGATTATACAGTAAAATCTTCTGAAGATTTATATACGAATTCAGACATGCTTTCTAAATTAGTTTCTGCATATGAAGAAACGGCAAAAGGAAAGAAAACCTTGATATTTAATAATGGTATTAACACATCTATACAAGTGTTTCATGCGTTTAAAAAGGCGGGGTATCCAATTGCACATTTAGACAATACAAATACAAGAGCAGAGCGTGAACTCATTTTAAAGTGGTTTAAGAAAACTCCAGGAGCAATTATTACTTCTGTAAGTATTTTAACAACTGGTTTTGATGAGCCAACCATTGAAGCAATTATATTAAATAGAGCAACAAAATCATTGACTTTATACTACCAAATGATTGGTCGTGGTTCTAGGGTTTTAAATAACAAAAGCACTTTTGATGTTATCGATTTAGGTAACAACTTTCATAGATTTGGTCCTTGGGGAGCAGATTTAGATTGGGAAAAAATGTTTAGAGCGCCAGACTATTATTTAAATGCAATTCTTTCTGATGAAGATATAGAAAGTACCTTTAGATATGAATTAACGGCAGATGTTAAAAAAGAATTTGAAAAATCTACAGATACTTATTTCGATATGAAAAAAGTATATATAGATACTATTAGACAAGGAGAATCTTCTAAAAGGGTTTTAGAAAAATCTATTGTACACCATGCAAAAATGTGTATTGAAAATAGTGAAGATGTTTTTGATGCATTAATCTTAGCAAAATTATTAGGAGAAGAAATTGATGATAGAATTAATAGATATGCAAAATGTATTTCTAAAAGTACTCACAATTTTGTAACGTGGTTAAAAGACGATTATAGAAAGAAATTAAATGCTTATTTAAGAACTAATTTCGATGAAGATTTTGAGGAAATTCATGGTCATCCACCAATTGAAGAATAAAAAAAATAAAAATTGATATTTTGAAGTTGTTTCAAGAAGTCTAATCAATTAATCATAAAATCTGATGAAATTCAGATTGACAAAAAACTCTGAATTTTCAGAGTTTTTTTTGTTTTAATATCTTTCCTTTAATCTGCTAAATAAAAGTTTCTTTTAGAAACTTTTATATCCTTATTTTGGTTAAATATCTTAGCTTATTATCAAGAAGTGTTTGTAACTCCTTTAATCACTATTATTTACGAGAAAAATTAATAACCAAAAAAAATGTCATTTTTTTTTTGATTTTGTTATTTGTATTCAAAAAAAATATACATTTGCTTAACTTATTTAAGTAAAATGTTTAGTTTTTCTTATTTCGGAAATATCTTTCTATCGGAGAATGAAAGTTATATCGCATTTTGGAAATGCAACGAAAAAATTAAGGTATCTCCATTTTCAATTCTTCAAGAATTGCAGCTTTTTTCAAAGTTGCACGTTGTTTACTTGCAAATATTACAGTGATAACATCCTTTTTTCAGGGTTATAATTTCTATTCTAAAACATTCGTTTGTTTTAGTTTAGACGGATTTATCATATAATTAATTAAAAAAGTAAAGTGAATACAAAATACATAGATTTAGTCGAGCAAACGTTCGATTTCCCACAAGAAGAATTCAAAACAGAAAATAATAAATTGTTTTGGCACGGAATTAATTTAATGGAATTAATAGAACAATATGGTTCACCATTAAAATTTACGTATTTGCCAAAAATTTCAGAAAACATCAACAAAGCAAAAGGATGGTTTCAAAATAGTATTGAAAAACATAACTATAAAGGAAAGTATTTTTATAGCTATTGTACAAAAAGCTCTCATTTTAAACATGTTTTACATGAAGCTTTAAAAAATGATATTCATATAGAAACATCGTCTGCTTTTGATATAGATATTGTAAATAATCTTAAAAAAGAAGGAAAGATAAAAGACAATACGTACATTATTTGTAACGGATTTAAACGTGACCAATACATTAAAAATATTGGAGGTTTAATTAATTCTGGTCATACAAATGTGATTCCTATTATTGATAATTACGAAGAAATCAACCTATTATTAGATGAAACTGATAAACAGATAAATGTTGGTATAAGAATAGCATCAGAAGAAGAACCTAAATTTGAGTTTTATACTTCTAGATTAGGTATTGGATATAAAAATATTGTTGCTTTTTATGAGCGAGAAATCGCTACTAATACACAAGTAGATTTAAAAATGTTACATTTTTTTATCAATACAGGTATTAAAGACAATGCATATTATTGGAACGAATTGATGAAATGTTTAAACGTTTACATCAACCTAAAGAAAATATGTCCTACGTTAGATTGTTTGAATATTGGTGGTGGTTTTCCTATTAAAAATTCATTGGCATTTGATTATGATTACGAGTATATGATTGATGAAATTATCAATCAAATAAATGAAGTTTGTAAAGATGCAGGTGTAGAAGTACCAAATATTTTTACAGAGTTTGGAAGTTTTACCGTTGGAGAATCTGGAGCAGCTATTTACGAGATTTTATATCAAAAGAAACAAAATGATAGAGAGCGTTGGAATATGATAAACTCTTCATTTATAACAACTTTACCAGATGCTTGGGCTATAAATAAACGTTTTATTATGTTACCAGTTAATAAATGGAACAGACAATATGAACGAGTTTTATTAGGTGGTTTAACCTGTGATAGTGATGACTATTATAATTCTGAACAACATATAAACGGAATTTATTTACCTGTTTATGAGAAAGATAATCCGTTGTATATTGGTTTTTTTAACACTGGAGCATATCAAGAATCTATTGGAGGTTTTGGAGGTTTACAGCACTGCTTAATTCCGCATCCAAAACATTTAATTTTAGATAGAGATGAAGACGGAAATTTAACTTCAAGAGTCTTTAAAGAACAACAAAAAAGTAGCGAATTATTATCAATTTTAGGATATTAAAAAGAAAAAAAATGAACAAAAATAAAACATATGCAGGAATTCCAGAAGAATTTGGAAACCTGTCAACATCAAAGATCGTAATTATTCCTATCCCTTATGATGGAACAAGTACTTGGCAAAAAGGAGCAGACAAAGGACCACAAGCTTTTTTAGAAGCATCAGAAAATATGGAATTGTATGACATAGAAACAGATTCTGAGGTTTATAAAGAAGGTGTTTATTTGGCAGATGCCATTACAGAAAATACATCACCAGAAGCTATGGTAGATGCTGTACATCAAGTTACGAAAAAGTACATTAATAGAAATAAATTTGTGACTGCTTTTGGTGGAGAGCACTCTGTGTCTATAGGAACTATAAGAGCTTTTAATGAGTGTTTTAGTAGTTTAACTGTTTTACATATTGATGCACATGCAGATTTAAGAAAAGAATATGATGGTTCTAAATGCAACCATGCTTGTGCGGTTTATGAAGCTAACCAAAATACAAATTTGGTACAAGTTGGTATTAGAAGCATGGATATTTCTGAAAAAAGAGAAATGAATTTAGATAAAGTTTTCTTTGCGCATGATATGGCTGTAAATGAAGATTGGGTAGAAGATGTAATTGATCAATTAACAGAAAATGTTTTTATTACGTTTGATTTAGACGCGTTAGATCCATCAATTATGCCATCTACCGGAACTCCAGAACCAGGCGGATTGTTTTATTATGAAACATTAGAATTCTTAAAACAAGTTTTTAAACAAAAGAATGTTGTTGGTTTTGATATGGTAGAATTGTGCCCTAATGAAAGTGAAAAATCTTCAGACTTTTTAGCAGCAAAATTATTTTACAAAATGTTAAGCTACAAATTTGCTTCTAATGATGATAGTTATGATATTGGTGATGATGCTACTGATGTAAATCCATTTAGTAAATTGTCTAAGTTTAAAGATGATAATAACGACGATTTTTAGTTCTATAAAATGATTAAAAACATCGAGAACATTGAGCTTCATTATTTAACGTTAACTGATTATAAACAGTTAAAAGAAGCAATGATTCAGGCATATTCAAGTATGCCAGGTTCTTATTGGAGAGAAAATCAAATTAAATCGTTGATTGATAAATTTCCAGAAGGACAAGTTATTATTAAAGTAAATGGTGAGTTAGCAGGTTGTGCATTGTCTATTAAATTAGATTATGATAGTTTCGACGATCAGCATACGTATGAAGATATTACGGGGAATTATACCTTTGATACACATGATGAAAATGGAGATGTTTTATACGGAATTGATGTTTTTATCAAAAAAGAATACAGAGGTTTACGTTTAGGTAGAAGGTTGTATGATTATAGAAAAGAGCTTGCCGAAAAACAAAATTTAAGAGGAATTGCGTTTGGAGGTAGAATTCCGAATTATCATAAATATGCAGCAACATTATCACCAAAAGAGTATATAGAAAGTGTAAAACGTAAAGAAATTCACGATCCGGTTTTAAACTTTCAAATTTCGAATGATTTTCATCCTTCAAAAATTTTAAAAGGATATTTAGAAGGTGATGAAAATTCGGGTGAGTTTGCAGTTTTATTAGAATGGGATAATATTTATTACGAGAAAAAGTCTAAAAAAGCAGCTACAAAGAAAAAAGTAGTACGTTTAGGGTTGATTCAGTGGCAAATGCGTTTGTATAAAGATTTGGAAGAATTAATGCAGCAAGCAGAGTATTTTGTAGATGCAGTTTCTGCTTACAGATCGGACTTTGCATTGTTTCCAGAGTTTTTTAACGCTCCGTTAATGGCAGATAATAATCATTTACCAGAATCGGAAGCAATTAGAGAATTGGCAAAATATACGCCAGAGATTGTTCAGAAATTTTCTGAGTTGGCAATTACGTATAACATTAATATTATTACTGGTAGTATGCCAGAAATTAAAGATGAGTTGTTGTACAATGCGGGTTATATCTGTAAAAGAGATGGATCTACAGAGCGTTATGAAAAATTGCATGTTACACCAGATGAAGCAAAAGTTTGGGGAATGCAAGGAGGAAATGAGTTAAAAACCTTTGATACAGATTGTGGTAAAATAGGCGTATTAATTTGTTATGATTCTGAGTTTCCAGAATTAAGTAGACTTTTGGCAGAAGAAGGCATGGATATTTTGTTTGTTCCGTTTTTAACGGATACGCAAAATGGATATTCTAGAGTACGTCACTGTGCACAAGCTAGAGCTATAGAAAACGAGTGTTACGTTGCCATTGCTGGTAGTGTTGGTAATTTACCAAAAGTAAATAATATGGATATTCAGTACGCACAATCTATGGTGTTTACGCCTTGCGACTTTTCTTTTCCTGCAAACGGGATAAAGGCAGAAGCAACTACAAATACTGAAATGATTTTAATTGCAGATGTAGATTTAGATTTACTAAAGGATTTAAACCAGTTTGGTAGCGTACGAAATTTAAAAGATAGAAGAACAGATATATTTGAAGTAAGAAAACTTCCAAAAAAATAAAAAAACAAAATGAGCAAACATATTACAAATTTTATAGAAAAATACTTTTTACACTTTAACGCTGCAGCTTTAGTAGATGCTGCAAAAGGGTACGAAGCACAATTAAACAAAGGATCTAAAATGTTAGTTTCTTTAGCAGGAGCAATGAGTACTGCCGAATTAGGGAAGATCTTTGCAGAAATGATTCGTAAAGATAAAGTACAAATTGTTTCTTGTACAGGTGCAAACTTAGAGGAAGATGTTATGAATCTTGTTGCACATTCTCATTACAAACGTGTGCCTAATTATAGAGATTTAACGCCACAAGACGAGTGGGATTTACTTGAAAAAGGATTAAACAGAGTTACAGATACTTGCATACCAGAAGAAGAAGCTTTTAGAAGAATTCAAGAACATATTGTAAAAATATGGAAAGATGCAGAAGCTAAAGGTGAGCGTTACTTACCACATGAATACATGTACAAATTATTACTATCTGGTGTTTTAGAGCAATATTACGAGATAGATATTAAAGATTCTTGGATGTATGCTGCTGCAGAAAAAAACTTGCCAATTATTTGTCCGGGTTGGGAAGATTCTACCATGGGTAATATTTTTGCTTCGTACGTGTTAAAAGGAGAATTAAAAGCAAGCACTGTAAAATCAGGAATTGAGTACATGACGTTCCTTGCAGATTGGTATACAAATAATTCTGAAAACGGAATTGGTTTCTTCCAAATAGGAGGTGGGATTGCAGGAGATTTTCCTATTTGTGTGGTGCCAATGTTGTACCAAGACATGGAAAAACCAGAAACACCATTTTGGAGTTATTTCTGTCAAATTTCAGATTCTACAACAAGTTATGGTTCATATTCTGGAGCAGTACCAAATGAAAAAATTACTTGGGGTAAATTAGATATTGATACGCCAAAGTTTATTATAGAAAGTGATGCAACGATTGTGGCACCATTAATTTTTGCTTATTTATTAGAAATGTAGCGTCGCAGATGCTTTTATTATAAAAGCAGAATTGCTAATTTTTAACTTATAATTAAAAAATATAAAAATGAAAAGAGTAATCGTAGAATACGCAAAATTGACTACTGATATATTAGATATGTTGGTAGAAAAGTATCCTGACGGATATGACTATGAAGATATTATTTCCTTTAAAAATGCAAAAGGAGAAACTGTAAAAGCAGTAGAAGTGAAGACAGAAGAAACTATTTATCTTGTAAAAATCAGTTCTAAGCTAGAACAGACTATGGAGGATTATGCAGAAGATGAAGATTCTTTTGATGAGGATGGAGATTTAGATGTTGATGATATAGAGGGGGAAATATAGGTAAAAACAAAAATAGCTTGGAAATTTTTCCAAGCTATTTTTTTATCAAGAATAATTATTCTCTTATTAATTCATTGCAGGGTCAGACCTTTTAACACCAGCATTTGTATGTACATTACCAACTTCTGTAATTACTACACCTTCAGGACCCGCCATTTGCCAATGCGCAGATTCAACTTCTTCTAATTTAGCAAAATCACCTTCATTTGCTTCAATAATATGATTTGCTGTTACTTTTCCATCCCAGTGAAACTGAGGAACTATAACTTGAGGGAAATCGGCTCTATTGTCAACACCAACACCAGCTACATAACTTTTTCCGTGTCTTACAACCCAACCTTCCATTTTTGCAGGGTTCCCATCAGCAGCAAAGTGCATGTGCTCTCCTAACATTTGACCTGGAAGTAAAAAGATGTCCATAAGCATGTATTTATCTACTTCATTGTTTACAAACATTATAGAAGCTAAACCTAATTCGGCATATTTTCCTTTCTTATAATCGGTAAGCCAAATTCTTTCACGTAAACCTTCGAAAACAGGGTAATCGTGATAAGCTAACATTTCCATTAATGCATCTTTTGCTTTTTCTTCTAAGAATTTTCCATCAGCGTCATAAAACTGTTCATTGGTGAATGTTAATTCTTTTTTAGCAATTTGCTTTAGTTCTGTCGTTTCATTTTCTTCCGTATTTGCTTTTTTCTCTACTTTGTCTGCACAACTTGTAAATAAAATTGAAATTAATAAAGCGATTAATAATGATTGTTTTTTCATGAATTTGGTTTTTAATTTAATACATAAAATTTATGTACAGTTTTTTCAAATTTAAGATTTTTGCTAATTATTCTATATTAAGAAAAGCACTTTAACATAAATTATAGAAAGTAATATTTTTTTATAAATTATAAAAGAGTGTTTTACCCTAAATTATAAAGGTTAATACTTATTTTTTTATAAATTGAAAGTGGATAAATTATCTTGAATAGTAATTATCTTCTTTTTTTATATAATAAGTAGACATGTAGATTTAATTCATTTTTTTATAAAATATCTGTTTTTTGATGTTGTTATTCCTAAAAATGTAAAATTATTCTTATAAAATTACTTAAAACTTAATATCTGGTTTTATTATTTATGAGGAAGAATAGAGCTTAATAAAAAAACAGATTTTTTTTGTTAATTAAATTTGTTCAAGAATCAAAATGGTATAAATTAGCACTGTATAAATATAAATAATTAATCTACTGTTTATCAAATCCATTTTATATTGGTATCAATAAACAATAGTAAATTTCTCCCTAAATTATTTATTATATATCATTTTTATTTTTCTAAGTACTAGCATCGTCGTCATTTTTTTTAGTTTTAAATTTCTATAATTTACTACTCAGAATGTGATTTTCGATGGCGAAGCCGTAAAATAGATGCAAATACCTTCCCCTAATTTTTACTGTTGAATATACTCCTTTATCAAGAAGTTTTTCACGTACACAAATTTCCCCTTAAAATATTAATAACCATTACTGTTGTAGTTAATATAAACACATATTAATTGGAGATAAGAAAAACGTTACAGTATGAATACAATCAGAAAAAGAAAAGAAGAATTACAATGGTTTGCCGTTTATACAAGACCTAAGGCCGAACAAAAAGTAAAGGAAAGACTATCTGTTGCTGGGTTTGATACTTTTTTGCCAATGCAAACTGTAGTTAAACAATGGAGTGATCGTAAAAAGAAAACACAAGTTCCTTTTATTAATTCTTATGTTTTTGTAAAGTCAACCCAGAAAAATTTAGCTCAAATTTACCCAACAGCAGGGGTACTAACTATTTTAAAATATTTAGGAAATTATGCTGTAGTTAAAAATTATGAAATTGAAAATTTAAGAATTTTATCTACAAATAGTTATTCACTAACCACAGTGTATAAGAGACCAACAGATTTCGCTAAAGGAACAAAAATAACAGTTTCTGAAGGAGCCTTTAAAGGTTTGTATGGGAACTATTTATCTAATTCAGGTAAAGACAAAGTGATTATTGAAATGGAAGCCTTAGGAAGTTATGTAGAAGTAACATTACCTATAAATAGTCTGCAAAAAGTATGATGCTTTTTAATTTAAAAGACTGTTTCAAAATAAAATATATTTATTAATTAATAAAAACAGATAGCTATGAGCGTAATTAAAAAAGTTTTAAGAGTTGCATTAGTAGCAACAGTAGGTATGGTATTAATTGCTGTTGTGAATTTTATAATGTTTCCATAAAAATCAACTGTTTTATTAAAAGGAATTTTAGATTTATCTAACTGATAATGTTTTTTTAGATAGTAACGATGCAGCGTTAAAAGAACTTAAGCCAATAGGCATTTGTAAAAAAGGATTTTAATGGGGTATTAGTAAGTTTCGTTGTCTACAATTATTTATATGTTAGAAAGTAAAGGAGTTTTTTTAAATAATCTAGTTTTAAGAGAGTGTAATTCTATTAATAATATTGAGGTAGAGTCTTCAATACAGTGAAGAAGTTAATATTCTGAAAATAGGATATAAAGTTAAATGACAAGTTTAAAGAAAAAAAGTTTAACAGGTCTTGTTTGGGACTTTGTAGGAAAATTAGGATTGCAGGGAGTTGGCTTTTTTGTATCCATAATTTTAGCTAGAATTTTATTACCTGAAGATTTTGGTTTATTGGCCATAATTACCGTTTTTATAAATTTAGCAAATGTCTTTTTAGATTTTGGTTTTAGTACAGCTTTAGTTCAGCGTACTAATGTAACTAATGAACATTACGCTTCTGTTTTTTTTATGAATGTAATTATGGGAGTCTTTTTAGGAGGGCTTGTTTTTTTTACAGCTCCATTGGTTGCCAATTTTTATGAGAAAGAGGTGTTAACAAATCTTATTAGAGTTATGTCTTTTAGTTTTGTTATAAATTCATTTGGTAATGTAACCAGAGCGTATTTAAGAAGGATCATGAATTTTAAGATCATATCTGTATCCAATATTATATCTGCTTTTATTAGTGGTTTTATAGCTGTATATATGGCATATAATGGTTATGGAGTATGGAGTTTGGTTGTACAAATATTGATTTCAGAAATACTTAACAATATTTTAATTTTTGTACTAAGTAAGTTTCGCTTTAAACTAGTTTTTAGTCTGAAGGCAGTAAAAGAATTATGGGGATTTGGATCGAAAATTTTTTTAACAGGAGTTTTAGATACTATATTTATAAATTTAGATTCGTTAATAATTGGAAAAATATTAAATCCAGCCACTTTAGGATATTACTATAGGTCAAAATCTTTAGAAAATTTTTCATTTAGATATACAGCTTCTACATTATCAAATATTTTATTACCTAGTTTAAGTACTATTAATAACGAACCAATTGTATATAAAAATACAGTTTTAAAACTTTTTAAGATAATTTCATTTGTGTCTTTTCTTGCTTGCGGGGTATTTTTAGTTGGAGCACATGAAATTATATTATTGTTATTTTCTGATAAATGGGAACCTTCAGTACGTATATTTCAAATAATTATATTTGGTGCTTTTGCACCACAAATTTTTAATTTATTTTATAATATATTATTAAGTAAAGGGTTGTCTGGGTTGTATTTAAAGATTAATGTTTTTAGTAAGATATTGTTTTTTGCAAATTTTATTTTTTTGTTTTATGGGAATTTAAATAGCTATTTAATAGGCTTCGTTTGTGCTCAGATTATTGTTTTTTTTACAGGTTTAATAGTGATTTCAGAAAAATTAAACTTTAAAAATGAATTGTATTACATCTCAATTAAAAATATGGTAATCTACCTAGTTTCAATACTAATTATTTTTGGATTGAAACAATATGTTTACTTACAGATCTTACATATAGACCTTTTAATCTCTTCAATTACTTTTTTAATTGTGTTTTTGACTTTCTATTTTGTGTTCATGAAAAAGGATTTAATTTTAATGGTCAAAGAAATTAAAGAAGTGTTAAACATAAAAAATGGTTAAAAATAAAAACATCTTAAAGCTCTATCTTCAGGAAGATGCTAAAGCTAATGATATAATTTCTTTAACTAATTACGAATTGTTTTTAACAATTTTTACACCTAATTTATTATGGTTATTTCTTAAATATTTAAGACATTATGAATATTATTTGAATGCAAATAAAAAAGACATAGCATCTAGATTAAAGCGAAAATATTATCTAGTTAAATATAAAAAGTTAGGCTATAAATTAGGTTTTTCAATACCACCAAATGTTTTTGGGCCAGGTCTTAGAATACCACATTATGGAACAATCGTTGTTCATCCTTTTGCAAAAGTAGGAGCTAATTGTGTATTACAAGCTGGTGTTAATATAGGAATTAATAATAATGGAGTTCCAATTATTGGGAGTAATGTTTACATAGGTCCTGGTGCTAAATTAATGGGTAATATAAAAATTGGTAATGATGTTGCTATTGGAGCAAATACAGTTGTTACAAAATCTTTTCCTGAATCTAATATAACTATTGTGGGTATTCCTGCAAAAATAATAAAGTATACAAAGGCAGATGAACGATGAAAAACCTTTAAAGATTTTAATAATATCATCAGCTAATTTTTTCTCTAATTATGGAGGAGGTCAGGTTTATGTAAAGAACATCGTAAACCAAATGATTACGCAAGATATAGATGTTAGTATTGCAACACCAGTAATTTCTGGGTCAAAGTTATCTCACTATAAAGAAAAACCTGTTTATACTTTTACGAATAAAATGTTAGAGGGAGATTTATTAGAATTAAGAAATTTTATAAAAGAGATTAAACCAACAATAGTGCATCTTCATGGTTTTAAGGCTCCTTTTTCTTTGGCCTGTAAATCATTAGGTATACCATGTGTTGTTACGGCGCATCATGGTGGTTTAGTTTGTCCGGCAGGAGCATTGTTAAATTCTAAAGATAAAATTTGTACGGTTGCAGCATCAGGTACCAACTGTTTACCTTGTGTATTAAGGAATGTAAAGGGAGGTACATTTACTTTAACACTACAAAAGTTTATTCCATTTAAATTACGGTTAGCAATTGGTAAAGTATTTAATAAAATTCCCTTTATTTATTATGTTACACCCATTGTTACTACTACCCTTTCTATAGAGAATAAAAAAATGGAATGGGAAAATATTTTTAATAATGCAAGTTTATTAATAGCTCCATCAACAGCTATTAAAAAAGCAATGTTACGGAATGGAGCTCCGGAAAATAAAATAAAAGTTATTACTCATGGAATACCTTCTATAAATGTAAATAAAATTACTGAGGTAAAGAAAGACATAGAAGTATCAAAAGAAAAGAAACCCGTAAAGTTTTTTTATATAGGAAGAATTTGCAGAGAGAAAGGTGTACATGTTATGTTGGAAGCCTTTAATAATTTAACCTTACCTGCAGAAATTCATGTTATAGGAGGTACAGGTAATCATTTGGAAGAAAAGTATTTAAAATATTTGAAAAAAAAATACAAAAACGAAAATATCATTTGGCATGGTAAAGTACTTCCAGGTGAAGTAAATGAAAAAATAAAAATGTTTGATGTTATGATACATCCTGCTTTCTTTTTAGAAGTATTTGGACTTACCATCGCTGAATCTTTACTAATGGGTAAACCTGTAATAGCAACAAAATGTGGTGGAGCAGAAATGCAAATTATTCACAATAAAAATGGTTTATTAATAGCTCCTAATAATGTTAATGCTTTAAAGAAAGCAATAATAGAGATAATAGAATCGCCAGATTTATTACTTAAGTTAAAACAAAAAACCACTTTAAAAGTAAACTTAATAGATAATCATGTACAAGATTTAATGAAAGTTTATAGAGGTTTTGTATAAACAACTTAAGAGAGCATTTATTTCATCGACTTCTAAAATTAGATTATTTCTTAAGTATCAATTGTCCAGGGTTTATAGGTAATTATGAAAAAAATATTATTTGACATTAATTCTGTTGTTCCTTATTTATTAACGGGTAAAACTACAGGAGTTGGCAGAACTACTTTAGAGTTAATTGATTCGTTTTCTAAATTAGAAGAAGATTTACCTTTTGAGATTACTTTGTATTCTCAAAACATGAAAGGCATTGGAGCAAAAGATTTTATTGATGATTTTAAAACAAAACATTTATACCTGCCACATCGAGAAGTTATCAATAAAATAATTGAAAAATTACCAATAAAAGAAAGCTTTACAAAATACGACTTAATGCACGTTCCTCATAATTATGCTCGGATTTATAAACCCGAAAAAGCCATTATAACTTTACATGATGCCTTATTTATGAAAATACAAGAAAAAGCTTTTAATCATAATCAAATGGTAAAAGATGTACCGCCTTTAATGCAGCAGTGTAAAGGGATTATAACTTGTTCTGAAGCCTCTAAAAAAGATATTGTTGAAACGATGCAAATAGATCCCTCTAAAATTGATGTAGTTTATTGGGGAGTAAAACACGAGGTGTTTTATGAATTATCAAAAGATGATTTACTAAAAAAAGGAATTGAAAAGGTAGTTGGAATTGATTCTCCATACTTTTTAAGCGTATCGTGTAATGCAGAACGTAAAAATACACACAAGTTAGTTGAAGCATATATACAGTTATCTGAACAGTCTCCTATGAATGATTTAGTACTTATTTGGGGAAATCCACCTTTGTATGTTTTAGAAATGATAGAGAGATCTAAATGCAAAGAAAGAATTCATTTTATATCGAACATTACAGATAGCGAATTATCTATCATGTACAATGGAGCAACAGCGTTGGTGTTTCCATCTTCTTATGAAGGTTTTGGATTGCCTATTTTAGAAGCCATGGCTTGTGGTTGCCCTGTTATAGCATGTAGTAATAGTTCTCTAAAAGAAGTGGGGGCGAATGCTGCTTTATATCTAAAATCTTCAGAACCAGAGGATATTTGTTATGCGCTCGAACAATTTGAAAATAAGTCTTTTGACATAGATGAATTAAAAAAGAAAGGATTGGTACAAGCTTCCAAATTTGTTTGGAGAGATACAGCTTTAAAATATATTACTATTTATAATAAACATTTAGCCATTAATTAATAGAATGAAAATTGTATATATTATTAATTCTTTAGAAAATTCTGGCGGTATGGAACGCGTTTTAACTTCTAAGGTTAATTGGCTTGCATCTCAAGGAAAATTTGAGGTAATTATTATTTCTAGAACTGATAATAAAAACGGTTGTTTTTTTGATCTTGATAAAAATATAACTGTAGAAAATTTAAATTTAAAACAGTCTAACAGTAATATTTTAAATCTAATTTTTAAAACGGATAGAAAAAAGTTTAAAAAGGAGTTATCTAAAAAATTATTCAAATTAAAACCTGATATCACTATTAGTATGTTTGGAGATGAATATCAGTTTTTACATACGATTAAGGATGGTAGTAAAAAAATTATCGAATTTCATTTCTCTAAAAACTATTTGAGTCACTTAATGTCGAATATACCTAATCTATCATTTAGATGGCTTCGGAAATTATATGCTTCGTATCTACAGTACAAGCAGCAAAGGGTAGTTTTAAAGTATGATAAGTTTGTGTTGTTAACAGAAAAAGATCAATTACTGTGGAATAATCCTGTAAATAGTTCTGTAATTTCAAATCCTTTATCTTTTAATTCTATAGAGAAATCGAATGGTAAACAAAAAGAAATTATAGCCATTGGTAGGTTTATAGCGCAAAAAGGATTTGACTTATTAATTAAAGGTTTTAGTTTAATTGCAAAAAATAATCCCGATTGGAAAGTAACGATTTATGGTGAAGGTCAAGATCAAGATTATTTATTAGAGCTTATAAAAAGTTATAATTTACAAGATATAATTTTATTAAAACCACCAACAAAAAAGATTAAAGAAGCATTATTAAATAGTTCTATACTAGCTTTTCCGTCAAGATATGAAGGCTTTGGGTTGGTGTTAACAGAAGCAATGGAATGTGGGGTCCCTTGTGTAGCTTTTAATTGTGAATGTGGTCCTTCAGAAATTATAACTGATGAGAAAGACGGTTATTTAATAGCGGATTTTAACGTAGAAATTTTTTCAAAATCTTTAGAAAAATTAATGATAAATAAGGAATTAAGGTTGTTAATGGGAGAAAAAGCATCGCAGAATGTGAAACGTTTTCATATAGATGAAATTATGAGAAAGTGGACTAAATTATTTAATGATACAATATGAATATTCTAATAAAAATATACATTAATTATATAAAGAAATTACAACTTTATATAAAACGATTAGAAAATGTTGTTTTTAATCAGAAAAGAATGTTTTTATATCTTCAAATATAAATGGCTATAGGATTAAGTTTATTAGCTTTTTTAATTGTAATCATTTATGGTTTTGAATATGCCTTTTTAGGTAAAACCTATTTGGTAAGTACTACTTGGAATAAAAGAGTTAAATTTAAAGTAAACACGCAACAACGTTTTATTTTATTCTTATTAGCGACAGCAATTGTACAGGCAGGGAATTTTTCTGCATTGTTGTTATTAATTTGGATGGTATTTTTATTAGGGTTATTATTTAAGTATGGCATTCAAATGTTTTCATCACCAATGCTTAAAATTTACGCCTTGTATTTGTGTTGGCTTCTTTTTTCGTTGGTTTTAACAACTGAAAAAGGATATGGTATTCGTGTCTTTTTTAAATTTTTATTTCCTTTTTTAGTCATATTGGTTGTTACTTCTATAAAAATTACAGATGTATTTTTTATAAAAGCGTTAAAAATAAGTTTTTTAGCAGGTGTTTTTATAAATGGATGTATTGTATTGATGAAAATTATTCCCATCTATTCTATTTATAACCCTATTTTATGGTGGCCTCCTGCAGTAATAGATGTAAATCCATTTTTTATAGGTACTGGAATATTATTGTACAAGTTTTCAAAAAAGAAATATGTATTATTTGCCATACTTCTTTTTATTAGTATTCCAATAGTAGAGAGTGTTAGAACAGGTTTAATAGGTATTGGTGTCTTTTTTTTAGCGGTGTCCTTTTTTAAGTATAAGTTAAAAGCACTTCCTGTATTTGTATTGATAATTGCCAGTTTTGTAGCGTCTGTTTTATTTGTGCCTACAGTAAGAGATAAAATGTTTAGGACTTCTTTTAATAGTGCAGAAGAAGTTCTTAATATGAGTGGTAAAATATCACCAGACACTATTGATAGTAATGGTCGTTTTGCAATGTGGGAATGGAGTTTAAAAGTTTTCTATAAAGGAAATGAATTAATGGGTGCGGGTTTAGGGCAAATGCAAGCTCGTTTTTATTCTGGAAATCATCCTTTTGGAGTAATAAGAATAGCTCATAACGATTACCTTCAAATACTTTGTGATACCGGCCAAATAGGATTCGTTTTATACTTACTCATAATAATAAGTTTTGTTTGGCAAGCATTTCGAATTTATAACAATAAAAAAAATAATGTTTCTGCAAGATATGCTGCATTTATTGCAGGTACTTCTCTGTGTGGTATTATGGCAACAGCGTTTACAGACAATGTTGTAAACTATTCTTTAATTACCTTAAGTTATCCTTATATATTTTTTGGTTTTGCTTTGGTAATGAAATCTAAAAGAAAGTAATTTTATCATGAAAATAAGTATTGTTATTCCGCTTTACAATAAGAAAGATAGTATTGTTAATACTATTAAAACAGTCTTAAACCAAACTGTTTTACCAGATGAAATAGTTATTGTTAATGATGGTTCTACAGATGGTTCAGATAAAATTGTATCTAAATTAGAGCATCCATTAATAAGATTAATATATCAAAATAATTCTGGTGTTTCGGTTGCTCGTAATACAGGAGTTGATAAAGCTAAATATGAATGGATTGCCTTTTTAGACGCAGATGATATATGGAATGTAAATTACCTGAAAGAAATTAAAGCACTGTCAAAAAAGTACCCAAATAGCAATGTATTGGCAACTGCTTATTTAATGGAAGATTATAAAGGAAAACAGACACCTATAAAATTAAATAAAATTCCATTTAAAGGAGATACAGGAATCTTAATTAATTATTTTGAAGTAGCTTCCTGTTCTCATCCGCCACTTTGGTCTTCTGCTATTGTAATCAAAAAGGAAGCGTTACTAGAAATTAATGGTTTTCCATTGGGTATTAAATCTGGAGAGGATTTATTAACATGGGCTAAATTGGCAATTAAAAATCAGATTGCTTATAATTTAAATGCATTGGCTGTTTTTGTGCAAGATAGTGCACATACCTATGACAATAAACCGAATAGAATACCAGAAAAAATAGATATAGTAGGTCAGGAATTATATGATTTATATAAAAAAAATAAGGATGTAACTTGTTTAAAAGAATACATTTCTTCTTGGAAAAAAATGAGAGCTTCCATTTATTTAAGATTAGGCTTAAGATATAAATCAATTAAAGAATCTTTAGAAGCGATATATTATAACCCTTCAAATAAAGTAGTTTACGCTTACTTATTTCTAACAATAGTTCCGAGTTCAGTTTTAAACAAGATTTTAAAGAAGAATCAAAAATAAAATTAAATGAAAGCATTAATTTTTCATCCTGCCTTAGCACCTTACAGAGTAGATTTTTTTAATTCTTTAAATGAGTATTATTTAGCTTCATTTTATTTTAGTTTAAAAAATGTTAGTGATCAAAAATTTAATCAAGAGAACTTAAAATCTCTTTGTAATTTTAAATGTAACTATGTTTCTAATGGCTTCGAAGTTTTGGGAAGATCAATAAGAACCGGTGTTTTTTCAATTATTAAAAAAGAAAATCCAGATATTATTTTTTGTGCAGAATATAGTCAAATTACGTTATTAGCATTTCTGTATTGTAAAATTTGGAACCCTAAAATTAAAATATACACTCTAAGTGATGATAGTATAAAAAATTCTGAAGACAGAAAAGGCTTGAGGTTGTTTTTTAGAAATTTTATTTCAAAGAATATTAATGGAGTTGTGTTTACGAGTAAAGAGGTTTCTAATTGGTATAAAAACAATGTTAGCATTACCAATAATACACTTGATTTTCCTGTTATTCATTCAGAAAAATCACTTGTAAAAAAATATTCAAATGCTATAAATCAAGCCAACACAAATATTGTCAAATATGATTTAAAAGATAAAAAAATATTGCTTTATGTTGGACGATTAGTAGCTGTTAAAAATTTATTTTTTCTAATAAAATGTTTTTCCAATGTTAAAGGAAGTGATAAAAAACTGGTAATTGTTGGAGAAGGAGTTTTGAAAGAAAAATTAATTGAGTTTACACAAAAATTAGGCATTTTAGAGGACGTTTTATTTATAGGTAGAAAAGAAGGTGTAGAATTATACAATTGGTATCTTTTTTCTCAATTATTTGTTTTACCAAGTACCTATGAGCCTTTTGGAGCAGTTGTTAATGAAGCTTTAGTTGGTGGTTGTCGTGTTTTATGTTCAAGTGTTGCAGGTGCATCATCATTGATAAATGAGAATAATGGGGTGTTATTTAATCCTGATGCCGAAAATGATTTATCAACGAAGTTACAACAAGCCTTTGAAGAAGCGAAACCATTAGAGACTAGTATTACTGAATTAAGAGATAGCGCAATGCCTTTTACTTTTGATCAAAAAATGCAAGACTTATTAAAAAACATATAATAGTCTCTATAGTTATATCAAAAAATATAAACCTATAAATAAATTATGCTATTTAATTCTTGGCAGTATGTATTCTTTTTTTTAGTTGTTTTAGTTATTTACTTTTCTCTAATACATAAATGGCGCATACATTTTCTATTAATTGCGTCCTATATTTTTTACTCGGTATGGAGTTGGAAATTTGCATTGCTAATGTTTGGAGTAAGTGTTTTAAATTTTTTTTGTGGAAAAAAAATATTTTATGCTGCTACTAAAAAGGCAAAAAGGAAATGGTTTGCAATTGCACTGATGTTTTCATTGTTGCCCTTATTTTATTTTAAATATGCCAATTTTTTTATTGATTCATTTTCTAATTTGGCCAATTTTTTTGATGTCCATGCGAATAAATATACTTTAAATGTTATACTACCAGTCGGAATTTCATTTTTTACTTTTCAGGCATTAAGTTACTCTATAGATATTTATAGAAATAGGGTAGGTGTAGAAACTAGCTTAGTTAGATTTACAACCTATGTTGCTTTTTTTCCTCAATTAGTTGCAGGACCTATAGAGCGTTCCACTAATTTACTACAGCAATTTTATGAGGAACATGAATTTGATATTAAAAGATTTGTAGAAGGAGCAAAATTGTTTATTTGGGGTTTATTTAAAAAAATAGTAATTGCAGATAGATTATCTGTCTATTCAGATTCGGTTTTTAACAATCCAGAAGCACATTCGAGTCCAACATTAATAGTAGCAACTGTATTTTTTACTTTTCAGATTTATTGTGATTTCAGTGGGTATTCAGATATGGCTATTGGTAGTGCAAGAATGTTAGGATTTCGTTTAATGCAGAATTTTAATTTACCTTATTTATCGAATTCTATAGGAGAGTTTTGGAAACGTTGGCACATTTCTTTATCAACTTGGTTTAGTGATTACGTATATATTCCTTTAGGAGGAAACCGTGTTTCAATTAGTCGTTGGGCATTTAATATTTTGGTAGTGTTTTTACTTAGTGGGCTTTGGCATGGAGCCAATTGGACTTTTGTTATATGGGGAGCGTTGCATGCCTTTTATTATTTTATTGAATTTATTGGTAAAAAAATGCTAGTATTAATAGGAGCTGACGATGTAATGAAAAAAGGATACTATAAATTTATTAAAATTATTATTGTATTTATTTTGGTCTGTTTTGCTTGGATATTTTTTAGAGCAAATTCTGTTTCTGATGCTTTCTTGATTATTACAAAAATAATTAGTTTTTCAGGGCAATTATGGACAGGTGGATCCTCTGTAACAACAGTACTTTCTGTATTGTTAATCTTATTTTTAATAGGAGTGCAAATTTTGCAATTCAAAAATAAGGTATCCATTTACTTTTCAAAAACTCAATTGCCAAGTTTTGTTGAGTGGCTGTCTTATGCCTTTTTGTTAATTACAATTGCTTTATTTGGAATGTCTTCGAATGCTTTTATTTATTTTCAATTTTAAATTATGATTAAAAAGGAGATTAGCAACAAGCTTTTTAAGGACTACGTAAAAAAAGGATTACTATTTCTGTTATTGCTTATTGTTTTAGATAACGGAGTTAATTATTTTCTATTAAATGGGTTATATAAATATTATGGTTTATATACGGATAATGAAATTGCGCTTGTTGGTCACTCTCATTTAATGTTAGGTATTGATAAGGTAAAGATGGAGAAAGAACTTAATGTAAAAGTTTCTAAATATACAAGAGAAGGAGTAAACATTGTTGAAAGAGATTTAATGATAGATCAATTGTTAAAAAGTAATCAACAATTAGAATTAGTAGTATACGCTGTAGATGCTTGGATGTTTACAGGAGAGGGATTAAGTGAAAACTCTTACAAACAGTTTTATCCTTTTATGGGGGAAAAGACAATTAATGATTATGTTTTTGAAAACGCAACATTTGGAGATTTCTGGCAGCATCAAATTATAAAATCATCTAGATATAACGAAGGTCTAGTAAGTGGTAGTTTTAGAGGCTATTTAAAAAGTTGGGACAATTTAAAAGTCGGAATTCTAGATACAGTTGCTTTGAATTCTGATATTAAAAAAGGTGATTTTAGAAAGATTGTTTCTACAAAAGAGAATAGAAAAATATTTGAGAATACATTAAAAAAGATTACTCAAAAAAACATGAAAATCATATTGTTGTACGTTCCAACCTCCTCAATATATAACAACGCTGAAGTTGGAAAATTTAATTCTGAAATAACTTATTTCAAAAGCATTGAATCTAAGTTTAATAATATAAAGTTTTTAGATTATAACGAGTTATATAGTGCTAATGCAGATTTGTTTTATGACAGAATACACTTAAATCCTGAAGGGCAAAAGCTAGTTACTGCTAGTTTTATTGAATATTTAAAAAAATAGTACGCTTCCAATTAATACAATAGTATTTCTTATAGGAAAAATAAGAAGTACAAATTTAGTTCTATGACATTATTGATAAAAGTATGTTGATTTCTCAAATAATACAAGCAGGAAAACAGAATTCTAATTTTAAAGGAAAAATTGTAGTCTGCAATTATGTCTTTATGCGATATTTTAGAATTAGAATGAATAACATTTTTACTAAAATCTTATTCTCTCCTGTTATTATTTTATACAAGTTTATAACGGATTTTTTATTGAAGTGTGAAATTCCAGCATCAACGGTTATTGGAGAAGGTTTAGTAATTCATCATGTTACTGGTTTGGTTTTAAACAACAAGGTTGTAATAGGAAAAAATGTAACTCTAAAACATAATACTACCATCGGAAATAAAGAATCTTTAAAAGGAGAAGATTTAGGTTCTCCTATAATTGGAGATAACGTATTAGTTGGACCTCATTGTATAATTATTGGTCCTATTACTATTGGTAATAATGCTGTTATTGGTGCGGGATCTGTGGTTGTAAAAGACGTACTTCCTTTTACTGTAGTAGCCGGTAATCCTGCAAAAGTAATTAGTGTTTTAAAAGAAGATATTTAATGACTAAAAAAATACTATTCCTTTTGCATTTACCACCTCCGGTACATGGTTCTTCTATGGTGGGGCAATTTATAAAGGAAAGCGATTTAATTAATAGAAATTTTGAAACCAATTATATCGATTTAGGAACATCAAAAACGATTGATGAAATAGGGAAAAATCCATTAGGAAAAATTTTAAGGTATTTGTCTATTGTTTTTCAGACGTTTAAGCAACTGTTAGTTAACAAGCCCGATTTAATCTATTTAGCTATGACGGCTAAGGGATTCGGTTTTTATAAAGATGCTGTTATTGTGTTTTTGGTAAAGTGTTTCCGAGTTCCATTAGTACTCCATTTTCATAACAAAGGGGTACATACGAGACAAGAAAAAAGATTTGATAATTTTTTATATCAAAAGGTATTCAAAAACACAAAAGTGATCCTACTTTCTAAGCACTTATATTTTGATATTAAGACATATGTTGATGAAAACGATGTATACTATTGCCCAAATGGAATACCTCCTATAAATAAAGACTCGGTTACTAAACGGCTAAAAAATGAAACACCTAAATTATTATTTCTATCAAATTTAATAGCGTCTAAAGGTTTTATTGTTCTTTTAAAAGCACTACAAATTCTAAATAAAAAAGGAGTTGACTTTACATGCAATTTTGTTGGAGGAGAAGGAGATGTTACAAAAGAAATATTTACAGAAAAGTTAAAAGAATTGCAATTGATAAATAACGTTTTTTATTTAGGTAAAAAGTATAATAGTGATAAAACAGCAATATTTAATTCTTCAGACATATTTGTATTGCCAACGTTTTATCATAATGAATGTTTTCCATTAGTCTTATTAGAAGCCTCTCAGTTTGGTTTACCTATGGTTACAACTTTTGAAGGTGCAATACCTGAAATTGTAAAGGATGGTGTAAATGGTTTTTTAGTAGAGCAGCAAAATGTAGTTGACTTAGCAAATAAGTTAGAGATATTAATTAATGATGTCCCTCTTAGAAATCGCTTAGGAATAGCTGCTAAAGAGAAATATGAAGAATCTTATACGTTGAAAATTTTTGAAAAAAATATGTTTAATATTTTAAATTCTATCTAAAATAAAACCAAGAGATGATTAAATTAAAAGATGTTATAGAAAAGGTTTATTCTAACGATTTAAGTGAATTGTCACTTTTTAAAACAAAAAAAATAATTAATACAATAAACCCTCATTCTTATTGTGAGGCTAAAAAAGATCAATTTTTTAGTCAAGCTTTAAATGAAAGTAATGTATTGCTACCAGATGGAACCGGAATTGTTTTAGCAACCAAAGTACTTAATGGAAAAGTGATAAAAAAAATTGCAGGTGCAGATATACATCAATTTTTGTTAGAAGAAGCAGCATTAAAAAAACTAAATGTTTTTTATTTAGGAGCTTCTGATAATACCTTAAGTTTAATAAATACAAGAATAAAAAAAGAGTTTCCATCTATCACTGTAAATAGTTATTCTCCACCGTATAAACCGGAATTTTCTAAAGAGGATAATGTTAAAATGATAGCCGCAGTTAATAAATGCAAACCAGATATTTTATTTGTTGGTATGACGGCTCCTAAGCAAGAAAAATGGGTACATACAAACAGTGTCTTTTTAGATGTTAAAGTGATTACTTGTATTGGTGCTGTGTTTGATTTTTATGCAGGTACCGTAAAGAGATCTAGTCCTTTTTGGATTAAATTAGGATTAGAATGGTTCCCTAGATTATTAAGAGAACCTAAACGTTTATGGAAACGGAATTTTGTGTCTACACCCCTTTTTTTATGGGATTTGCTAAAAGCAAAAAATTATAAATAAAACCTACTAAAAATGCTACAACAACTTTTGTCTAACTTAACGGTGGTAAGCATACTAACTGTTATCAGTTCACTTTTATTAGTTTATTATATAATACCTAAAATTAGTTGGGTAATAATAAGGCGTAATTTAAATGAAAAACCCAATGAGCGTAGTTCTCATAAAGGAGCAACGCCTACAATGGCTGGAGTTGCCTTTTTTATAACTTTAATTTTAATGTTATTTTTTATTCAACATTTCGATACAGAAAATATTGGTTTAAATTTAATAGCAAGTACTACACTCATATTTATGGTAGGAGTTAAAGATGATTTAGTCGTTTCTTCTCCAAAAGCAAAGCTATTTATGGAAGCATTGGCTGTATTGTTTTTGTTTTTTCATAATGCTTTAGAAGGAAATAATTTGTATGGTTTTTTGGGGATTTATGAAATACCATTATGGCTAGTATATATTGCTAGTACTTTATTGGTCTTAACAATTATAAATGCCTATAATTTAATAGATGGTATAGATGGTTTGGCGTCTATTATTGCAATTATAATCTTTAGTGTATTTAGCCTAATATTTTATGCTATTAGTTTGTTTTTCTATTACTTAATCTGTTTAAGTTTTATTGGGATGTTATTAGCCTATTTATTTTTTAATTTTTCTATCAAGAAAAAAATATTTATGGGAGATACAGGCTCTTTACTAATAGGATTTTGTATTGCTTTTTTGTCTTTAAGATTTATGGCGATAGATATTAGCATGTATAGTCATTTTACATTTAAACCAGAAAATGGCTTTTTTGTTTTAATGGCTATTTTATGTATTCCTTTGTTCGATTTGTTAAGAGTAATTGGAGTTCGTTTACTGCAAAAGAAAAGTCCGTTTTATCCAGATAGAAACCATTCTCACCATGTTTTAATAGATTTTGGTATGTCTCATTTTAAGGCAACTATGCTATTAGGTCTTGTTAATTACCTATTTGTAATCTTTATCATAAAATTAGGAACTTACTTAAATAGTTTTCAAATGTTAGGTGTGTTTGTTCTGGCTTTCGGATTGTTTTTATTGCTTTTTTATAGACTAAAAAGTAGTATTAATACAGAACGCTTAAAAATTAAAGAAGAGAAAATAGAAAGTATAATATAATAACTGTAAAAAAGAATTTTATCAATAATTAAATATCTATAAAAAAAATGAAGTATCTATATGTAACATCTGTATTGCTTTTATTTTTAGTCACATCATGTGTTTCTAAAAAAAAGATTGTGTATTTCGGAGATAAAAAAAAGGTGATAGTAAATAGTAGATTGCAAAAGTATGAACCTACTATTCAAAAAGATGATTTATTAAATATAAATGTATCTGCAGCAAATGCAGAAGCCGTTTTACCTTTTAACCTTTATGAAACTCCAATTTTAGATAATTCAATTGGAAGTGCAAAACCATTACCCTATTTAGTAAATGCTAGTGGCGAAATTAAGTTTCCGGTATTAGGTGTTTTAAAAGTAACAGGTATGACAACTAACGAATTAAGTGAGTTTTTACATACAAAATTGGCAGAATATATATCTAATCCTATTATAAATATTAGTACCATCAATTTTAAAGTAACTGTTTTGGGTGAGGTTAATAAGCCTGGTACATATCAAATTCAAAATCAACGAATCACCATTGTAGAGGCTTTAGGTTTAGCTGGAGATTTAACAATTAATGGAAATAGAGATATTACATTAATAAGAGAGCGAGATGGAGAACGTGTTTTTATACCTATAGATATTACCAATAAAGCCTTATTTAATTCCCCATATTACTACTTGTCACAAAACGATCTTATTTATGTGGAACCCAATAAAAGTAAGATTAACTCTTCTGGTATAGGGGCAAATACGAGTGTTATATTTACTTCGATAGCCACGTTTATATCAATTATTGCCATTTTAATACAATAACTATTTTTTAAATTATGCAACAAGAGAACCCTTTAAATTATATTTTTCAGGAAGAAGAACCTATAAATATAAGAGAACAGTTAGAAAAATATTTATTTCATTGGAAATGGTTTGTTTTTACTACAATAGTAGCAATAGGAATAGCATATGCGTATTCTTATTATACACCAAGCCAATATAGAGTAGCAACAACAATTTTAATTGATGATGACAGTAATGGTGGTTTATCTAGTGAGCTTTCTGCCTTTGAAGATTTAGGTTTAATAGGAGGAGGAAAAAAATCGATAGACAATGAAATAGGAGTTTTAAAATCGTATACGCTTATGGAGCGTGTTGTAAAGGAATTAGGAGTCTATACAACATTTTACAAAGAAGATAGAGGGCGTATTACAGAATTGTATGATACAGAAGTACCTTTTAAAATAACTTTTTTTTCTAAAGAAAAAGTATATAATTTAAATACTACATTTAAAATTCATGTACTATCTGCATCTCAATTTGAGCTTATTTCAGAAGATGAAAGTGTTAAGAAACATGTCTTTGGCGAGAGTGTAAGTACCGTCTTTGGTAAGATAACGATAACACCTACAAAGACAGAAATTAAGAATATTAATGAAACCATAACGGTTAGAATATCTGCATTAAAAAATGTTGTTGAAGGTTTAAGAGGAGCGCTGCAAGTAGGTTTAATGTTTGAAAAATCTAGCTTATTAGAACTTAGTTTAATATCTCAAAATAAAGAAAAATCAACAGCAATTTTAGATGGATTGGTAAGACAGTATAATGAAGATGCTGTTGCTGGTAAAAATTTAATAGGTAACAATACTCGTACTTTTATTGATGAGAGGTTGGCTGTTATAGAAAAAGACTTATCTGCTGTAGATAAAGGAGTAGAAGATTTTAAATCTAATAACAGGTTAACTGGTATTCCTGCGGAAGCGGCCATAGTACTAGAGAATAATGCAGAGTTAGAAAAGAAAATTGTAGATTTAAATACGCAGATTAGGTTAACTGATTATGTAATGTCTTATATCACTGAAAATAAAGAAAATTTAATACCTGCTAATTTAGGTTTAAATGATGGTAATTTAGACGGCAACAGTATTCAGTACAATGAGCTAATTTTAGAACGTAATAGAATTTTAAAAGGATCTAGTCTTAAAAATCCAGTAATTGTTAATTTAAACTCTCAAATTGCTCAGTTACGAGGTAGTATTTATCAAAGTTTGGTAAACTTAAAATCATCTTTAACTATTTCTTTAATTGATGCCAAAAAAGCAGAAAGTAAAGTAGGTTATAGAATGTCTTCTGTACCTAAACAAGATAGAGAGTTTAGGGATATTGAAAGACAACAACAGATAATAGAAACATTATACCTGTACTTATTACAAAAGAGAGAAGAAAATGCAATTTCACTAGCAGTAACAGTACCTAATGCAAAAGTAATTGATACCGCAAGAGGTAGTGATAGCCCAATAAATGCTAAAGGTAAAGTGGTATATTTGATTGCTATTTCATTAGGTTTAGCAATACCATTTGCAATTATTTATGTGTTATTTTTATTAGATAATAAAGTACACAACACCAAAGAAGTAGAATCTATTGTAAAAGCACCTTTAATGGGAGAAATTCCAAAAACAAAGGATACTAGTAAAGTCATTCAGAAAGATGATAGAAGTGGTTTGTCTGAATCTTTTAGAATGATTCGTACAAATTTAGATTTTATGCTTTCTGGAGCCGGAATTAAAGATGGAGGAAAAACTATTTTTATAACTTCTACATTACCGAGTGAAGGTAAAACTTTTATTTCTGTAAATTTATCTGCGGTATTGGCATTATCAAACAAAAAAGTATTATTAATTGGTGCGGATATTAGAAAACCTCGTTTAGAAGAATATTTAGGTATAAAATTAGGTAAAGGAATCACCCATTATTTAACAGATAATTCGTTAAAAGTTCCTGATGTAATTGAACATGTAGATGCACTTAATATTGATGTGTTGCACTCTGGTGTAATAGCACCAAACCCTTCGGAATTATTAAGTAACGGACGTTTTGAAGATCTTTTAGCGTATGGAAAAGAACATTACGATTTTGTAATTGTTGATACAGCTCCGGTAAAATTAGTAACAGATACTATGTTACTAGGTAGAAGTGCCGATTTGTTTATTTATACAATTAGAGCCAATTATTTAGACAAACGTTTGTTAGAAATACCTGCAAAGTTATACAAAGACAAACGTTTACCTAATATGACCGTTTTATTGAATGATGTAGATGTAGAAGCAGAGTATGGTTACGGTTATAGCTATGGCTACGGTTATGGAGAAGCTGAGGTTAAGAAGTCTTGGTGGAAAAGAGGATAAAAGAACTATTTGAAAAATATAATTCATTTATTAGAGGATTAGCCAATATTAAATTGGTTGTCTAGAATTGAATATTTTGTGATTTAAAATAAAAAATAGCTTGGAGGTTTTTCAAGCTATTTTTTTGTTTTAGATAATTTTTTGTTCAAGATTAATAGTATGTTTTATAGACTAAAGTTAGTAAATAAAGTGCAAAAAGTAAGTCCGAGAAGAAATTCATAAATAGGCTAAAAATATCAGTTAATTCTTTATAGTCATATTGCTGACTTTATTAATATGATAACTCCCAACATTTTTGAAGAGCTTGAAAACAGATACTTAATTCACTCTCAAATTGTTGTTGTGATATGTTAAGCCCTACGTGTTTTGCTAATTTCTTCTTTTTTGAACCTGTTATTATTTTTTTTCCTTTTTCATTTACAGCATCAAGTTCTTCTTGTGTTTTTCTCCAGTTCCCATAGGTTGGACATTCTTGATTTGGATATGATTGTTCAAGATCTCTTCCTACTAATTGAAAAAACTGTCCATTTTGGATTATTGATTTGTAGTTTTGATGAAATTGATTAACACCACCTATTGTTTGCCTACTAGGTTCATCTATTGAAATAACAGTCTTTGTCCCATATATACTTGATTTTAATGGAATAAAAGCTTTTTCTATTGCGTTTATTGTTCGTTCTACTTGATCAATATCTCCATTGGCTTTAATTATTTGAATTCTTGGTTTATCTGCGTAAAACCGTTTAATAACTCTTGTTAATAATTCAAACTCTGATTGACCTTCTACAATCATAAAGTTTTTTGGTAAAAGCAAATCACTAGGACTACCTCCTAAAAGTTCAAAGACTACATATGGTTTGTCTAAATCTGTCGTTAATTCAAATTCCGTTTGACCTTCTAGCTTTTCTACTTTTAAAATTGATTGATTATCAAAATTGTCTGCTACAAAAACAGAAGAATGAGTATTGATAAAAACTTGGTCATTATTATTAGATAATGTGTGTAAGACTTCTTTTAGCTTTCTTTGTGCAGTAGGATGTAAATGAAGCTCAGCTTCGTCAATAAAGAATAAAAAAGATTTACCTAAATCATCATTAGATTTTCGGAAATCAGCATAAGCTTGAATTATAGCAAGCATTAATGCTCTCTGCATTCCATCTCCTTTTTCTTCAGCAGAAGTTTCAACTCCATCATCTATAGTCGTTTCAAAATTCTTGAGAAGGTCATCAAAAACGGGTGCGGTAACTTCAAATTTTACTTTTGTACAATCAGGAAATTGTTTTTCTAAATAGACTTGAACTTTATTTCCAACATTATCAAACTCTGTTTTTATTTCAGATGTATCGTCTTCAAATAATTCTCTAAATTTTGTTTGAAACTCTTGATACTGCACATTCTCTTGTAAGATAGCTGAAAGAACACCTGATAACATAATTCCCATTGGTGTTGTCTTTCCGTATTTAGCCACTGCATCATAATATTGTTTGGTAGTAACGTATTCAAATTTGGGTAAAAAGTCATTTAAAGCTTTATCAAACCCTGTGCCTGGGTTTACTTCTTCACCATTTATTATAAATTTTCTCTTTTTGACATCAACCGAGCTTCTTGATACAATTACTGTATCATTTTCAGAAAGAGCATTTATTATTTTTGTTTTATTAGTCTGATTCCGCATATTTTCAGCACCTTGTTGGGCACCTGAAAATTCTAATTCAATAAAAATTTCATTTGTAGATTGTCTCTTGTATTTTAATTCGGTAATGTTTTGCCCTCTTCCCAATCCATTATAAAAAAATTGAATTGCCTCAAAAAAGTTAGTCTTTCCACAATTATTCTGCCCTACAGCAATATTAAAATCTGAGGTATTAAATTCTGTATTTTTAATTGAACGAAAGTTTTCAATTTTAATTCTGGTTATTTTCATTTTTTTATTTTCATAGCAATATAAAATACAATTATTATAATAAAAAGTTCGTTTTAATAACTTAAAACAGAAGCTAGCTAAGTTCGTTTATTGTACTTAAATAACCAAAAGTTCCCCCTCCCAATATTCGTTACAATATCTTATGCAACCTTTTAAAATTATTAACTATAAAATCAGCTTTTTTTAAAGATTGATCTTCTGCCATTGGGTTTCTGTATCCAAATACAAAAATACCTGCATCATTGGCTGCTTTAACACCGTTATCAGAATCTTCTATAACCACACAGTTTTCCTTTGGTGTATTTCCTAAAGAAGCTGCTTTGTTAAAGATTTCTGGGTTTGGTTTCGATTCCGTTAAATCTGCTCCACTAATTTTAGCTGTAAAATATTTGTTTAAATCAAATCGATTAAAAACTCTATCGATATTGACCATCGCAGAGGAAGATGCTAAAATTAAGGTCAAACCTTTTTTATGACAATGTTTTATTAAATCCTCTACACCTTTTACCAAATGCAATGTTGGGTCATTTTCAAAGAAATTTACATAGCGTTTTCTTTTATTTAAAACCAATTCTTCCGGATCTAAATCTAACTTAAAGTGTGCTACTAATTTCTGAAAAGCATTAATGGTAGACGAACCTGTTAAAGTTTTGTATAAATCGTCAGAAACAGTTACACCAATAGAGGCAAAGGTTTCGTAATACGCTTTTTTATGAATTTCTTCTGAATCTATAATTACGCCATCCATGTCAAAAATGACACATTTTATTTCTTTTGGTACGTTCATTTATATAATTTTTTTCTATTCTTTATTTTTAATCTAAAAATTTCGCATTTAATTCAGGTGTAGGAATCATGCAAGTTTCTTTTTTGCCAAACCATTTGTAACGGTTTTTTGCAATATAATCGTAGACATAATTTCTAAATCCTTCTGGTAAAAATAAAAAGATTTGACTTAGGCTCCAGATTCCTCCAAAGTCATTCATTATTTTTAAAGCTGCTGTAGATTTTATTTCATAAGAAACACCAGGTTCATACAAAACAATAGAATCAATTTTAGAAATGTCAATTCCTAATTGATTGATGATTTCTTTCCCTTTATTAGACTGTAAAGCTGTAAATAAAAAGGTGTTTTTTGTATCGTATTTTATTACCTTTAAGACAGAATCATTGCATAAATTACAAACTCCATCAAATAAAATAATCTTTTTGTCTTTTGATAAATCAATCATTTTGCATTTCAAAATTAAAGAAAACAAAGATACTTTATCTTTTTTCGAAACCCATAAAAAAGAACTATGGTTTCTAAAGTAGTTTTCTCTATAATAAAATCTAAATATATCAGCAAAATTAAAAAAAATGTAATTTTCTTGTAACATTTTTTTTAATGAGGCGTCTTATGTTAGTATTCGAGTAAATAGGTCTTTTTTTTAAGGATATTTACTTTTAATATTTTAGCTTAAAATTAACCAACCAATGATTAGAATAGAAAAACTACACAAATCTTATCCGATAGGTAAAGATTCTCTACATGTTTTAAAAGGTATCGATTTACATATAAAAGAAGGCGAATTTGTTTCTATTATGGGATCTTCAGGTTCTGGTAAATCTACTTTATTAAACATTGTTGGTTTATTAGATGAACATGATGAAGGTGATTATTACCTAAACGGACAACTAATAAAGAACTTGAATGAAAAAAAAGCAGCAATTCTTAGAAATAAATTCTTAGGGTTTATTTTTCAATCATTTAACCTTATTTCTTACAAAACTGCTTTAGAAAATGTAGCGCTTCCTTTGTATTATAAAGGAATGGCAAGAAAAGAACGTTTAGAAAAAGCTTTAGAATATTTAGAAAAAGTAGGTTTAAAAGATTGGGCAAACCATTTACCAAACGAACTTTCTGGAGGACAGAAACAGCGTGTAGCAATTGCAAGAGCGTTAGTTACAAAACCAAAAGTTGTTTTAGCAGATGAGCCAACAGGAGCTTTAGACTCTACAACTACAGATTCTGTAATGGATTTATTAAAAGACATTAATAATGAAGGAATGACAGTGTTTGTTATAACGCACGAGGAGGAAGTTGCAGAGCAAACCAAAAGAATTGTACGTTTAAAAGACGGTCTTATTATTAGTGATGAATATACAAATGTATCTAAAACAGTTTAATTATGTTTGATTTAGATCGTTGGAGAGAAATTTTTCAAAGCATTAGTAAAAACAAGTTGCGCTCTGCGTTGTCTGGTTTTACGGTTGCGTTTGCTATTTTACTTTTTACGTTACTTTTTGGTATTGGTAACGGACTTCAAAATACCTTTAAAAATGAATTTGCAAAAGATGCTATGAACTCCATTTATATTTGGAGTAATAACACCACAATAGCTTATAAAGGAAACCAAATAGGCAGAAGAATTCAGTTTAAAAATGATGATTTTACCTATATCAAAGAGAATTTTGGAGATAAAATTCAAACCATAAGTCCAAGAATTCAGAGATCTGAAAATGTTGTTTATAAAGACGAAAAAGATAACTACACCATTAGAGGTGTATATCCAGAATATTACGTGTTGGAATCTGCAGAAGTAACAGAAGGTCGTTTTTTAAATTATAGAGATATACAAGAAAGAGGAAAAGTTGTTGTAATTGGTAGAATGGTAGAAAAAGATTTGTTTGGTCAATTAAGTGCTTTTGGAAAACAAATAAATATAGGAGGAATTATGTATAAAGTTATTGGTGTTTTCTCTGATCCTGGAGGGGATAGTGATGAAAGATATATTTATACACCATTTTCTACAATGCAAAGAATGTATGGTAATAATGATTATGTAGATGAATTTGGAATTACATATAACCCGGATTTAAGTATCGATGAAGCCATTGCATTTAGTAGTAAATTACACCGAGAATTAAAGAAAAGACACAATGTTTCGCCTAACGACCAAAGAGGAATTGGCTTAGATAACTACGCAACAAATAATAAAGAAGTATCTGGGATGATGTTTGGCTTAAGCATTTTAATTCTAGTAATTGGTTTTGGAACCCTAATAGCTGGAGTTGTAGGTATTAGTAATATTATGGTGTACATCGTTAAAGAAAGAACTAAAGAATTAGGAATTAGAAAAGCAGTTGGCGCAACACCAAGTATGATTGTTGCCATGATAATGCAAGAAGCTGTTTTTATTACGGCAATATCTGGTTATTCAGGTTTACTACTGGGAATAGGGATTTTAGAAATTGCTGGACCAAGTTTAGAAAAATACTTTATTTTAAATCCAAGTGTTTCTCAACCTGTAGTTATTGGAGCAACATTAACACTTGTTTGTGCAGGTTTAATTGCAGGATATTTACCAGCCAAAAAAGCAGCAAAAATTAAACCCGTGGTAGCATTAAATTCAGATTAATTATGAGATTTTTATTTGAAAAAGATACTTGGCAAGAAATTTACGGTAGTATTCGAAAGAATAAAACTAGAACTGCAATCACCATTTTTGGAGCATTTTGGGGAATTCTATTACTGGTAGGTTTATTAGGTGCAGCCAAAGGAATAGAAAATAGTTTTAATAGCATGTTTGGTAATTTTGCTACTAACAGTGTTTTTATGTCTGGGAGTAGAACTTCAATGCCTTTTAAAGGTTTTCAAGAAGGACGCCAAATTAGTTTAAGATTAAGTGATGTAGATAAAATTCGTTCAGAAATAGAAGGTATTCAGTTTGTAGTGCCAAGAAATGCAACTGGCGGACAAGTGGTTCATGGTCTAAAGACTGGTAATTTTACTATTTTTGGAGATTTTCCTTTAATAGATGAAGTTCAAAAAAAGAACTTGATAGAAGGTCGATTTATCAATCAAAATGACATGGACGGAAACAAAAAGGTTTGTGTTATTAGTGAAGGTGTTTATAAAGAATTATTTGATAGAAATGAAGAGGCTATAGGTGTTTATATAAAAGTAAGTGGCATCAATTATAAAGTAGTTGGGGTTTATGAAACAAGTCAGTTTGAAGGGAAAAACAACATCCACATTCCTTTTAGTACCTTTAAATTAGTTTATAATAAAGGAGATAAATTCGAATGGATGGTTGTAACCGGAAAAGAAGAGTTTGATATCGTTCAATTAGAATCTGATGTAAAATTATTATTGAAAAATTTACATAAAATCCACCCAGATGACAACAGAGCATTTAGAGGATTTAATTTAGGAGAACGTATAAAACAAGTTACAGGTTTTTTAACAGGTATGCAGTTTTTAACATGGTTTGTAGGTATTGCAACCTTAATAGCTGGTGTTTTTGCAATTGGTAATATTTTATTGATTACTGTTAAAGAAAGAACAAAAGAAATAGGAATTAGAAGAGCTTTAGGGGCAACGCCAAATAAAGTAAGACAACAAATTATATTAGAATCGTTATTTTTAACGCTGTTAGCAGGTTCTTTAGGAATCATTGCTGGTGGATTAGTTTTAATGTTATTAGATAATTTTGTAGAATTTCTTGTAAATCCTACAGTAGATATTCCTATTGTTTTAATAGCATATGCAGTATTAGTATTTTTAGGAACATTAATAGGCTTTATACCTGCGTATATGGCAACGATAGTGAAACCAATAGACGCATTAAGAGAAGAATAAAAAAAAATCAACTAACAAGAATAAATAGAAGATAAATGAAAAAAGTAATCATTTTTGGAGGAATAGCTGTTGCATTAATAGCAGTACTAATTTGGTTTGGTAAAAAGAACAGTGCATCACCGATAGAGTACAAAACAGAAAAAGCTTTTAAAGCAACAATTGTTAAAAAAAGTGTTGCTACTGGTAAAGTTACTCCGTTAGAGGAAGTAGAGATAAAACCACAAATAGCAGGTATTATAGATAAAATTGTTGTGGAAGAAGGCGCAATTGTAAAAGCAGGAGATTTGTTAGCAACAGTAAGAGTTGTACCAAACGAACAGTCTTTAACAAGTGCAAAAGGGCGTATTAATTCTGTTCAAATTCAATTGAACAATACAAAAGTACAATACGACAGAAATAAAAAATTATTTGATAAAGGAGTTATTTCTCGTCAAGAATTTGAATCTCTAGAACTTTCTTATAATCAAGCAAAAAACGATTTACGTAACGCACAAAATGATTATCAGATTATTAAAAAAGGATCTGCAGGTTCTTCTGGTGCAAATACAAATATTAGAGCAACAACTTCTGGGATGGTGGTAGAAATTCCTGTTAAAAAAGGATATCAGGTTGTAGAAACAAATGGATTTAGTGCAGGTACCACAATTGCTACGATTGCAGATATGACTAAAATGATTTTTGAAGGAAAGGTAGATGAATCTGAAGTTGGTAAGTTGGTAAAAGGAACAGAAATAGAAATTTCTTTAGGAGCTATCGAAAACAAGAAGTTTCCAGCAGTTTTAAACTTTATTGCACCAAAAGGAACAGAAGAAGCAGGAGCAGTTCAGTTTAAAATTAAAGCGGATGTTTCTTTAGATGATGAACATTTTATTAGAGCTGGATATAGCGCTAATGCAGAAATTGTTTTAGAGAGAAAAGACAGTGTTTTATCTATTAAAGAATCTTTATTACAGTTTGATAGAAAAACGGAATTGCCTTATGTAGAAATTAAAAATGCAGAAGGAACATTTGATAAGAAAGATGTAAAATTAGGAACATCAGATGGTGTAAATGTTGAGATTTTAGAAGGAGTTACCAAAGATGATGATATTAAAATTTGGAATCAAACTTCTAAAGAAGATGATAAAGACAATAACAATAATTAAGAATTTTTAATATTCTATTTAAAAAAAGGGGCTCAGTTTTGAGTCCCTTTTTTTGTTTAAAAACTAATGTTTAAGTAATGATGCATAAAGAAGGCAGAATAGATTTTTTTGCTTTAAGTTTAAAAAGTACAAGTGCTAAATATAGCGATGTTTTAAAAGTTAGCAAATGTGTACAGAGTATTAAAAAGGAAATCAACTTTTAAAAGATATGGTACCTTTTTATAAAACAGAAGTTATCAAAGTATTGTTTGAAAAGGAATTGGAGAAGAGTAAGGTTGTTTTGGGGTTGTCGTGTTTTTGACTTAATTAATCTTTAGATAAATCTTCTTGAAAAAAATCACCTAATGCTCCAATTGAATAAAATAAGAACCAAATAAATTTTAAAAAAATAAAAATAAAAATTGTTTTCAAACTATATGTAAATAATAATTTTAAGAATAACAATATACCCTTTTTGGTGATATTATTTTGAATAGTATAATCTGAAATATTTAGTTTTAAATAATCTATAAAGAAGAAATTATAAATTAAGATTAAAGTAATTATAGAAAAAGCTATAAAAACATTTTCTAATGTCGTGAAAATAAATCTCTTAACGAAGTTTTTGTGAAGTAAGATTCTATTTTCGGCGTATTTGCTTTTTTGTTCAATTTCTGATAAATGATTATTAATCCCATTATTAAACTTGTCGTAAACCATTATAATTACGGGAATTATAAGCGTTGCAAAAATTGTTGTAAAATTCAGCAAACCATTTAATAAAGATTCACTTATTTTATTTATTAAGAAAGTTAAGACTAATGCTATAAATAAAATTAAAACGTTTAAAAAACTAAAAAACGTAAATTTAATATCTTTTTGATTAGAATCAGAAAGATTTGTAGCTCTCCATTTGTAACTTTCTGTTACAATTTTAGTAAGATTATAAAATGTTTTAGTTTTATCAATAAACTTCATTCTCTAGTTCTGGTATTAACTCATTAATACAATAATCTTTTAATGTTGTCCAATTAGGAGTTCCATTTTCTTCAATATCTACTTCTTCAATTTTTTCTAAATATATTGTTGGTTTTACACTTATAGAATCTTTTTGAATTTCAAATCTTGTTGGATTTTTTAGTGTATCACTTTTTAAATAACCAGTTTTAGAATTAAAATCATCTAAAGAAACTTCTCTGTTGGGGAGCTTTAAAACTGAATTACCTAGAGCTTTTCTCCATTTTGACAATGTATGTAAAGGTAAACTTTCATCTATTGGAACAATACTAATTTTAATGTTGAATTTAGCTTCTAAATCATCTCCAATTCTTTCATCAGAAATATGGTTTACAGTTAAGTCTTTAGTAGAGTAGTTGAGCTCACTAACAATTGCAGTTTCTTTAGCTAAATCTTTTATACTATTTGGGATAAAAGGTTCTATAACTGCTTTATATGTTTGTCCCGAAAATTTAAATAGATTTTTAATGAAAGGTTTGAAAATGTCATCAATATTTTCTTGCCCGTAAGTTTGGAGAATTAAAATACCAGTTTTTTCATTTAATTTAGTTTGAAGTAAAAAATAAAAATCATCTTGTATAATTATATTTTTTCCGATTTTTTTACTTTCTCTTTTTGTTTTTTTATTTCCACTTGTTTTACCACTATCATAAGGACCACCTTCAATAACACCATGAATTATTGAATTAGCGAATTTTTTTGAAATATCTTTTAGTCTAAAAGCTTTTCTTTTTTTAGAGCTATCATTATATCCGGATACTTTAAATACATTGCTAAAAAACTTATTAAAAATTTGATTATCCGTTGAAGAATCTTTCATATCATATTTTTTGATAAAAAATTCTCTAAAAGAATATGATTTTGATTTTTTTTTTGAACTTGGAACTAATCTAACTTTGTAAACACTTAATTTAGGATTTTTAATCATTTTCTTCTTTTTCTAAGTAGTAAAGATAAAACTAAAAATTAATCACTTATAAGCATTCAGAAAAAAAAACAAAAAACTTTTTTTCGAAAGCAACCTTTTTAAGACTTCTGTAGTCTATATATTTGTAAGGCAGTTAAAACGAAACGAGAGGCTTGAAAATTATAAAATTACATAACAAAGAGAAATCGTTAATTAAAAAAGCGATAGACAACAATAGGGAAGCGCAACAACAATTGTTCGAGCAACATTCGCCTAAAATGTTGGGAGTTTGTAGGCAATATGTAAAAGATATGCATCATGCAGAAGATTTATTATTACAAGGCTTTTTAAAGGTTTTTACCAACTTACACAAGTTTAAACACGAAGGTAGTTTTGAAGGTTGGATTCGCAGAATTATGGTGAACACTTGTATTTCTTATCTGCGTAAAAAGAATTTAATTGATTTGTCAGACGAAGATTATGTCTTTAATGATGCAGCTACAGAAAGTTTAGAAAACACGTCTGTAGAAGATATTCAGAAATTGATAGATCAATTGCCAGAAGGTTACAAAATGGTGTTTAATTTATATGCCATAGAAGGGTATAAACATTCAGAAATTGCAGAAAAATTAAATGTTTCAGAAAGTACCTCTAAATCGCAATTATTTAAAGCACGTAAATTATTGCAACAGAATTATTACAAAATGAATACAGTGAGTAATGGAGACAAATAATATAGATAAAAACATAAAAAACAAGTTTCAAAATAGAACGATCAATCCATCGGCTTCTGCTTGGGAACGTTTGTCTACACAATTAGACGAGCAACCAAAAGCGAAGAAAAAAGGGTGGTTTTTTTATGTAGGAGCTGCGGCAAGTATTTTATTGTTAGTTAGTGTTGGTTTTCTGTTTTTCAATAAAAATGAAGATGTTAAACCATTAGAAATTATTGTTGAAAACCCAATAGATACGATTACAATTGATGCAAAAATAGATCAATTTATAAAAGAAATTCCTGCAGAAGAAGCAATTGTTAAGATTGATAAAGTAGAAGAGAAGCAAGTGGAGATTTCTAATAAAAATGTAGTTACAAAGGAGGAATCTAAAAAATCAATCAATAATTCTATAGTTGCAAATAACAAAAACAATGTAATTCCGACAACGGAGGAAGTTATCGAAACAGTGGTAGCAGTATCTGAAGATCATCCGACGAAGGAGAAAACAATAAATAAAGAAACCTTAAAACAAGACTCTAATAGTAGCATAAAAATTAATAGTGATGATTTGTTATTCGCGGTAACACATTCGTCTACAGAAGTAAAGGAGTATTATGCAAAACTAAATTTAACTAGGGAAGATGTTTTAAGTACGATTAAAAATGAGCTTAAAAACTCTAATATAAAAGTGAGTCCAGAAGCTATTTTGGCTGAAGTAGAACGCACTATTGGAGAAGAAGATTTTCAGAATAATTTCTTACAATCTTTAAAGAAAAGAGTAACAGATATTGCAACTGCTATTGCAAGTAGAAACGACTAAGTTAAATCACTTTTTGTTGCAGTAAAATTAAAAGACGTTTTAATTGAAACTAGTTTATGAAAGGATTTTATCAAGCAAAAACAATTTTTTAAAACATACAAGATGAAAAGAATACTACTAATATTAGTGTTGTTTAGTACAACTATTGCCGTATCTCAAGAAACAACTTTTGAGAAAGAAGTAAATAAAATATCTAAAAGAATAGAGCAAATTACAACAACTCAAAAAGATTCATTAAGAATAAAAGTGGTTGCTATTGATGAAAGGCTAGAAAAAGGAGAAATTACAAAAGTAACTTCTAACACTTTAAAGAAAGAGGTTGCTTCTTATCATGCTAGAAGAATTGAAAAGTTAATAGGAGAACAAGAGCGTTTGTTGCAATTATTGGTGCAAGATAAAACCAATGGTAGAATAGCGAGTTCAGATGAAGAAAGTGAGTTTGATGATGACGATAATACGTTTACTGTTGGAAAGAAAACATTTTCATTTAACTTAAATAATGATGATAAAAGTGAAAGAATAGAAAAGAGAAAAAGAAAAATGAATAGAAAAACTACATCTCAGTTCGTATTTTCTATGGGTGTTAATAATGTATTAAATGACCATGAAGTATCTTCTTTAAATGATTCTGATTATAAATTCTGGCAGTCTCATTTTTATGAGTTAGGCTGGACGTGGAAAACAAGATTTACTAAAGAACCTTCTAAATTGTACTTTAAATACGGACTTTCTTTTCTTTGGAATAACTTACGTTTAGATAATAATAGTATCCATGTAAAAGATGGCGATATGACAGAAGTTCAGGTCTTTGATAATAAATTATCAGAAAGCAGATTGCGTCATGTACAAATGAATTTTCCGATGCATGTAGAGTGGGATTTTTCTAAAAATAAGACGGATAAAGATGGTTTTGTAAAAGATAGAACAAACAGATCGGTTCGTTTAGGTCTTGGATGTTTTGTTGGTTTTAAATTAGGAACAAGACAGTATTTAGAATACAAAGATGAAAACAATGTTGAAGTTGAAGAAGTGCAATTCAATAATTTTAATATGAATACTGTTAACTATGGATTAAGTGCTTATGTAGGTTATAGATCTACTAGTTTTTATGTGAAATATGATTTGAACCCATTGTTTAAAAATACCGAAACTAGAAACATTTCTATGGGAATTCGTTTAGATTTAGATTAAATCGTTAAAGATAATATTAGTGATGTCAATTTTTTGTGAGTTTTATTGAGTATTTGATAATTTTAATGAATAGAATTTTGGTTTAAATCATTTTAAAATAATAAAAAATAGGACATCAGTAAAAATAACAATTTTTATTTTTTTTGTTAAAATACAAACAAAAAGACTGTAAATTTACTTGCTTAAAACATCTAAATTAAGCAATAATGAAAGTTGGAATTCCTAAAGAAATTAAGAATAACGAAAGTAGAGTTGGTATGACACCTGCAGGTGTTTTTGAGTTGACGAAAAAAAATCATACTGTTTACGTACAGTCAACAGCAGGAGAAGGAAGTGGTTTCTTTGATGCAGATTACATTAAGGTAGGAGCAACTATTTTACCTACCATAGAAGAAGTTTACAGCCAGAGTGAAATGATTGTAAAGGTTAAAGAACCAATTGCTTCGGAATATCCTTTAATTAAAGAAAATCAAATTGTTTTTACGTATTTTCATTTTGCATCGTGCGAACCTTTAACAAATGCAATGATAGAAAGTAAATCTATTTGTATTGCTTATGAAACGGTAGAAGATAGTGAAGGAACTTTACCCTTATTAACACCAATGTCTGAAGTTGCAGGAAGAATGGCAATTCAGCAAGGTGCTAAGTATTTAGAAAAACCAATTAAAGGACGTGGTATTTTATTAGGTGGTGTACCAGGTGTTGCTCCAGGAAAAGTATTAATTTTAGGAGCAGGAGTTGTTGGAGTACAAGCAGCAAAAATGGCAGCAGGTTTAGGTGCTCATGTAACTATTATGGATATTAATATGAAACGTTTACGTTATGTAAATGATGTATTACCAAACCATGTTACAACAGCTTTTTCAAGTGAATATAGTATTAGACAATTAATTAAAACACACGATTTAATTATTGGAGGTGTTTTAGTAAAAGGAGGAAAGGCTCCAAAATTAATTACTAAAGACATGCTTAAAGACATGCGACCAGGTACTGTTATAGTAGATGTTGCTGTAGATCAGGGTGGATGTTTTGAAACTACAAAAGCAACAACACACGAAGATCCTACTTATATTATAGATGATGTAGTACATTATTGTGTGGCAAATATGCCAGGAGCTGTACCTTATACTTCTACAATTGCATTAACAAATGTAACATTGCCATATATTTTAAATATCGCAAACAAAGGATGGGAAGAAGCGTGTGCTACAGATGTATCTCTAGAAAAAGGATTAAATATTATAAAAGGAAAAATTGTTTATAAAGAAATTAGCGAAGCTTTTCATTTAGAGGCTTTTGAAGTCTAATTTTAACTAGAATATTTTTGATAAACCTCTGGTGTTGTTTTGTGTTTCAACCTAGAGGTTTTATCAACCTTTTTTTTGAATTACACTTTTATAAATAAAAAATTAATTCTTTAGAAATATATCTAAGAATTTTACTTTTGATGTAAAGAAATAGAAGTATCTACATTTTTTTACCTAGAATTTTCCACTTTTACTTAAAGTTGATAAGAATAACTGATATATATAACGCTAGTTATAAAAAAGTTATTATATTTGCAGCCTTAAAAATAAACAATAAATATTTAATTTATGAATCATTACGAAACTGTTTTCATTTTGAATCCCGTTTTATCTGATACTCAGATAAAGGAGACAGTACAAAAATTCGAAGATTATTTAGTTTCCAAAGGAGCTGAAATGATCTCAAAAGAGAATTGGGGCTTAAAGAAATTAGCATATCCAATCCAAAAGAAAAAAAGTGGTTTTTATCACTTATTTGAGTTTAAAATTGCTGGAGAAGAAATCTCTGCATATGAGTTAGAATTTAGAAGAGATGATAGCGTTATGCGTTACCTAACTGTTAAATTAGACAAACATGCAGCTGCTTGGGCAAAAATTAGAACTGAACGTGTTAAATCTACAAAAAAATAAGAAATGGCATCAATAGAACAACAAGCAAAAGGCGGTAAATCTGCTGACGTTAGATATTTAACGCCATTAGATATAGACACTAAAAAAGAAGCTAAATACTGTAGATTTAAGAAAAAAGATATCAAGTATATCGATTTTAAAGATGCAGACTTCTTAATGTATTTAGTAAACGAACAAGGTAAAATTTTACCAAGACGTTTAACAGGAACTTCATTAAAATATCAACGTAAAGTTGCGCAAGCAATTAAAAGAGCGCGTCATTTAGCGTTAATGCCTTACGTTGGAGATATGTTAAAATAATAAAGAGGTAGAACATGGAATTGATATTAAGACAAGACGTAGAAAATTTAGGATTTAAAGATGATATCGTAGACGTGAAAAACGGTTATGGTAGAAACTTCTTAATCCCTACAAGACAAGCAGTTTTAGCTACTTCATCTGCAAAGAAAGTTTTAGCAGAGAATTTAAAACAACGTGCTTACAAAGAAGCTAAATTAATTGAAGACGCTAATGTAATAGCAGAAGCAGTTAAAGGATATGAAATTAAAATTGCATCTAAAGTTGGTTCAGGAGACAAATTATTTGGTTCTGTAAACAACATCGATTTAGCTGCAGCACTTGCAAAAGCAGGAACAGACTTAGATAAGAAATTTATTAAAGTTGTTGGTGGTTCTGTAAAAAGATTAGGTAAATATGAAGCTTCTGTAAGATTACACAGAGCAGTAGTTGCTGAAATTTCTTTTGAAGTTATTGCTGAATAAATAACAATTGTTAAATAATTGTTAAGAACTAAAAGTCTACTTTAACGAGTAGACTTTTTTTTTGCTTTATTTTTGGTTATATAAACTTAAATCCAAAAACATGAAGCAAAAATTATTTTTTTTATGTTCATTTATTTTAATGTTTAGTTTTGTTGCAAACGCACAAACAACAACATCAAAAATTAACGGAACTATTACGGACAATTCTGGAGAACCATTATTCGGAGCAACTATTGTTGCTTTGCATACTCCTACAGGTACTGTATCTGGTACAACAGCACAAGATAATGGTAGATACGCGCTATCTAACTTAAGAATTGGAGGTCCTTATACGATTACAATTAGTTATCTAGGTTTTAAATCTAATAAGATAACAAATATCTTTTTAACCTTAGGAAAAACCTCAAATATTGATGTTGTTTTATCCGAAGATAGTAATACTTTAGAAGAAGTTGTAATTAGCTCTGGTAAAAATGCTGTTTTTAATAACGATAGAACAGGAGCGCAGACCAGTATTAGAACTAAAGATTTAAAGATATTGCCAACGATATCTAGATCGGCATCAGATTTTACACGTTTAGACCCTTCTGCTTCAGGTGGATCTTTTGGAGGAAGAAATGACCAATTTAATAACTTTACATTAGATGGTTCTATATTTAACAATCCATTTGGTTTAGATGCAGCAACACCTGGTGGGCAAACAGCTTCTCAACCAGTGTCTTTAGATGCGATTGAGCAAATTTCTGTTTCTACTGCACCTTATGATGTTACTTTATCTGGTTTTACAGGTGCTTCTGTTAATGCAGTAACCAAAAGTGGAACAAACACAGTAACAGGAACTGCTTACGGATATTACAGAAATCAAGATTTTACAGGAGGTAAAATTAAAGGAGAAAGTATTTTTGTTCCTAAATTATCACAATCTCAAGTAGGAGCTAGTGTAGGCGCACCGATTATAAAAGATAAATTATTTGTTTTTATAAATTTCGAAAAAGACAATAGATCAGATTTAGGTCAGTCTTGGTTACCAAACATAGGCTCGGGAGCTATTAACGAGTCTAGAGTTTTAAAATCAGATTTAGATGAAGTTCAAAGCGCATTAGCGGGTATTGGTTACAGTACCGGTGCTTATGAAGGTTTTACCCATGACTCTAACAGTACGAAAGGGTTATTTAAGTTAGATTGGAATATCACCAAAGACAATCGTTTATCATTTGTCTATAATTTTTTAAATGCCTCTAGAGATTTGCCAGCGCATCCAACAGCACTAGGTTTTAGAGGTCCAAGTTCTCAAATGTTACAATTCGAAAATTCTGGATATCAAATTAATAATAATTTAAATTCTTTTTTACTTGAATTAAATTCTACTGTTACAGATAATATAACAAACAAGTTTCAAGCAGGATATACACATTTCGATGATTTTAGAAGCCCTAAATCAGCACCTATGCCAGCATTTAGAATTCAAGATGGTAACGGAGGGAATTATATAATTTCAGGTCATGAACCTTTTTCAATTAACAATACATTAGATCAAAAAGTTTTTCAAATTACAAATAACTTAAATATCAGTAATGGGGACCATAACTATACTATTGGTTTTTCTTTTGAAAAATTTGAATTTGAGAATTCGTTTAATTTAGGAGCATATGGTTTTGGAGATGCAAGAGGTTATGTTGGTGCATTTGGTGGAGATTTTGCCAATATGGATGCGTTTAGAACAGGAGTTTCTAATGGTCTTTTAGCTGATGCTATGGCTGCTGCTCAAAGCACATTTACAACTAATAACGCCAATGATTCTTGGGCTTTAGCAGAAACAAATGTTGGTCAGTTTGCTTTTTACGTACAAGATGATTGGAATATAAACGATAATTTTAAATTATCATATGGTGTTCGTTTTGATAAACCTTTATTTTTTAATTCTGCAGATAAAGCACAAGATGTTATAGATAAAAGTTTTTACTTACCCAATAATCCATACACAGACCCTTCTACAGGAGAAACAGTATTGTTTGATTCTACTAAAATGCCAAATAATAACTTCTTAGTTTCACCAAGAATTGGTTTTAACTGGGATGTAAATGGAGATAACTCTTTACAATTACGTGGTGGTTCTGGCTTATTTACAGGTCGTTTTCCTTTTGTTTGGTTAGGTAACCAAATAGCAAATCCTAATGTATATTTCTATCAAGTAGTAGATCCAGATTTTAAATTTCCACAAGTTTGGAGAACAAGTTTAGGAGCAGATGTAAAATTAAAAGATGGTACTATTTTAACTACAGACCTTTCTTATACAAAAGACATTAATGGAGCACATGTACAAAACTGGGGGTTAAAAACACCAACCGGAACTTTAGCAGGAGGTATAGACAACAGATTAGTATACACAGATACAGATAGAAGTCCTAATTGGGGAGGTCCAAATGATAAATCAAATGCTTACGTATTTACCAACTCTGATAAAGGAAGAACTTTAAATGCATCCTTAAAAGCACAGAGAAATTTTGATAATGGATTGTATTTAATGGCAGCTTATAATTACTTAAATTCTAAAGATGTAAACTCTATTGAAGCAGAAATAACTGGAGATGCTTTCGATTTTAATCCAGTTTTATCTAATGCAAATGATGCAACATTAGCACATTCTAAATATGGAGATACACATCGTTTTATTGCGGTAGCTTCTAAATCTTGGAATTATGGAACAAATGATAAATGGACAACAACAATTTCTTCTTTCTATGAATTGGCAAAAGGAGGTCGTTTTAACTACACATACGCAGGCGATCTTAATAATGATGGTTCTAACTTAAATGATTTAATTTACATACCAACAGACAGCGAAATAGATGCAATGACATTTAAAGCACCAGTAAATACTGGAGACTTATCTATTCAAGATCAAAAAAATGGCTTAAGAAATTATATCAATCAAGATGATTATTTAAGTGATAGACAGGGAGAATATGCAGAACGTTATGGAGCATTATCACCTTGGAGAGGAAAAATGGATGTAAAATTTATTCAGAATTTAAAATTAGGAAACAATAATTCTTTAGAGTTTACTATAGATATTTTAAACTTTGGTAACTTATTAAACTCAAACTGGGGCTTAGTGCAACAACCAGATGCAGTACAGTTATTAGGTGTTACTGTAGATAATACAGGTTTACCAACCTATAGTTTTAATTCAGACTTAAAAGAAACTTTTGTATATAATTCTACGTTACTTTCTAGATGGCAAGCACAAGTTGGTTTAAGATATTCTTTCTAAATCAATAAAGAATTCAGATATTTGAACCGCCCATAATTGGGCGGTTTTTTTTTACCATAAATTATGAAATATAGACAACTTACCAAAGAACAATTCGAAAGCTTACACGAAGATTTTGCCCGTTTTTTAGCAACCCAAAGTATAGACGTTAAAGAATGGAATCAAATAAAAGAAGAAACACCAGAAGTTGCAGAAGAGGAGATGAATGTTTTTTCTGATGTTGTTTGGGATAATGTGCTAACAAAAACAAATTACGTAGAACATTTTTCTAAAACCTCTGTAAACCTGTTTAAGTGTGATGCAGAAGAAATACATAGAATTGCTATTAAAGTTACTTGGGATATTAATTTATTAGAACAAAAAGGATTTGAATGGTTGATGCAAAACCCTATGGATAATTCTGTAGAGATTTTTAAAGGCACAAAACCTTATAATAAAGAGGACCGAAATAGCGAAATTTTCGATTTAATAGAAAAAGGAAGTTCTATTTCTAAAGGAGAGATTTTTGAGTTTTTTAGTCAAATAACTTCTTAGTTTTATAGAAGCTATTTCCTCTTTGGAATTTATCTTGAGCGAAGTAGAAAGACGGCATCTTTTTCGTGCCTCAAAAAGTATGATGTTTTAGTTAGGGCTAAGTTTAATTGCCTATTAACTGATTTAACTAAAAAAGGAATCTCAAATTTATTTTGAGATTCCTTTTTTTTTTAGTTGAAAAGTTTTACTTTTTAAACAAATATTATTCTTCTTGTAAAGCCTTACGGGCTTGTTTAATGGTTAGTGTGCTTCCATCATGACTCCAACCTGGTGCGGCAAATGCATACATAAATTTATGATACCAGTTTTTAGATTTTTTCATATCATTCCAAATATCTTTATATTCATGTGTTAGAATAACAAATGGATTATAAGAATTTGGTGGATGCGTAACTCCATATTTGATGTCAATATTTTCGTCGAATTCTTTAAAAGTACCAAACATTTTATCAAAAGTGTTTAAAAATCCACCATGATTTTTATCCATATACTCAAAATTTTGAGCATGATGCACTTGGTGCATGGTATGCGTATTTAATATTTTATCTAAGAAGCCTAATTTACCAATGTAAACGGTATGTAATTGAAATTGCCACAAAGCCTCTATACCTAAACAAACTACTAACATTTCTGGAGGAAAACCAATAGCAACAATCCAAACATAAAAGAAAGGTTTGTAAAGAATGGTAAACCATCCGTTTCTAACGGCAGTTCCTAAATTAAAGTTGTCGGAAGAATGGTGTACAATATGTGCCGCCCATAAAAAACGAACATTATGATTTTGTCTGTGAAACCAATAATAACTAAAATCGTCTAATACCTGACAAATAAGCCAAATATACCAAGCATAACCAAAAGATTCGTACCCCATAATATTTGTACGAACTCCATCAACTAAAGGGTTGAATATTTCATAGACAAAACTAAAAAGTACAATTGCCGCGATTGTTTTTGTTAAAGGAGCTAGAATAGCAGAACCAATACCCATGGTAAGGCTAGCCGCTAAATCTTTCCATTTATAAATTTTCTTCTTTTCTTCTTTTTTATTGTGCTTACTATATGTTAATTCGACTAAAATAAGTGCTAAGAAACATGGTACACCATATACTAGTGGGTTTGTAAAATCCATTTACTTTTTTAAAATTTTTGATAAAACTAAGGTAAAATATGGAAACAGCTATAGGTTTTATCATTAGTTATTGTTAAAAATATAATAAAAAGTTTAAAAAGGAAAATATTAATTTTTAATCTGTAAAAATTTAATAAAAAAAATGAAATTATAAACTGGTTTTGTATTTCATTAACATTAATATATGTACAAGTCATTGAAATATTCGTAAATTTGATGGTTATAAAATCCTTATTTTAAAATAATCGAAAGATGAATTATAAACATTTACTAAAAGTAATTAAAGATAACACTAGTCGATTTACAACTAAAGAAGCTGTTTTTTATAAAGATGAAGCTTCAAAAAATTGGAAAGGTATTTCTTGGGATTCTTTTTATTTTCAAATTCAACAAGTTTCTAAAGCTTTAATCAATTTCGGAATTAAAGAACAGGACAATATTGGTGTTTTTGCTCAAAATATGACCGAGTGGATTATAGCAGATTTAGGGATTATGGGGGTAAGAGCCGTAACGATTCCTATTTATGCAACGAACTCTCAAAAGGAAGTTGAATACGTTGTAAATGATGCAGAAATTAGTGTGTTGTTTGTTGGTGATCAAGAAGAATTTGATAAAGTAGAATTAATATCTGAAAATAATAAATATCTAAAATTAATAGTAGCCTTAACAAGTACTGTAGATTTAAGAGGTCATAAAAACGCTGTTTATTTTACTGATTTTATAAATGCAGAATTTCCAAAAAGCATTGAAACAGTTTTAGAAAAGCGTCATTTAGATTCTAAATTAGATGATTTAGCAAGTATTATTTATACTTCTGGTACAACAGGAGAACCTAAAGGTGTAATGTTAGATCATAATAATTTTGCATCCTCATTAAAAGCACATGAAGCAGAATTAGATGTGGATGAAAATGATGTTTCTTTAAGTTTTTTACCATTAAGTCATATTTATGAACGTAGTTGGGTGTTTTTCTGTCTACAACAAGGAATTCAGGTTTATTTTAATCAAGACCCTAAAAAAATAGCAGATGTTTTAAAAGAAGTAAAACCAACATTAATGTGTACGGTTCCTAGAATCTTTGAGAAAATTTTTGCTGCTATTCAAGAAAAAAGAAAAGAAGCTTCACCTACTAAAATGAAATTAGCAAGTTGGGCATTAGGGGTTGGAAATAAATACCATAACAAGTATCAGCGTCTTGATAAAAAAGTACCAGCTATATTACAGCTAAAATATAAAATAGCAGATAAATTGGTGCTTAGTAAATTACGTGATGTCTTTGGTGGAAATATAAAATTTATGCCTTGTGGCGGAGCACCTTTAGTGCCAGACATGGTTTCGTTTTTTCATTCTTTTGCATTAAATATAAAATGTGGATATGGTTTAACAGAAACAACTGCTACCGTTACGTTATTCGGAAATCAGTTTTTTGAATTTAATTCTGCAGGTAAGCCAATTTCTGGAACTGAAATTAAAATTGATGCTAATGATGAAGTTTTGGTAAAAGGCCCTGGTGTTATGAAAGGATATTATAAAAAACCGGAAGCTACTGCTGAAGTTTTTGATAATGGTTGGTTTAAAACAGGCGATGCAGGAAAAATTGATGAATTAGGAAACTTAGTAATTACTGATAGGATTAAAGATTTAATGAAAACTTCTGGAGGTAAATATATTGCACCTCAAAAACTTGAAATGGCTTTAGTAAGTGATTCTTTTATTGAGCAAATTGCAGTAATAGGTGATCAACAAAAGTATGTTACGGCTTTGGCTGTACCAAGTTTCGAGAATATTAAAAAATATGCTGAAGAGCATAAAATTAGTTTTAAAGATATAGAAGATTTGATTGCTAACAATCAAATTAAAACGATGTTAGAAAAACGTTTTGAAGAATTACAAAAAGAGTTTTCTAAGTTTGAAAAAATTAAGAAATTTACTTTATTACCGAAAGAGTTTAGTATTGAAGCCGGAGAAATTACAGCAACTTTAAAATTAAAACGTAAAGTAATTTATAAAAAATATAAAGCACTTATTGATAAAATGTATGCTGAGTAAGTAGTGTTTTACTTATTGGCTGTATAAAGGGCATTTCGAGATTACAAATCGTTAAAAATTTAAGCACTTATAATTTTTATAACCAAATCTTTAGTCAATGGTTTTCCGTTGGCTATTTTTTTGATGTTTTCAAAGGAGAAAACGAAATCACATCCATTTTTATAATTAGAACAACCATACGCCGTTTTTCCTTTTAAAATTGTTCCTTGCTTACATTTTGGACACGTAATTTTATCATTGTCATTACGAGGAGTTTTCGACGAAGTAATCTCATTATTATTAACAGATTGCTTCGTTTCACTCGCATTGACGTTTTGTTTGGGTTCTAATTTCAATTTAAAGTCATCATCAAAACGTATTAATCCTTCAATAGCACCTGCATCTGTTTTAAAACCTTTTAAATTGGTTGTGCAACCTTTATCAACCAATCGTATTAATTGATTTTCAGAAACCTTTTTTCCGTAAATTTCAAAAGGAATTTTTAAATTACAATTGTTTTTATATTCAGAACACCCAAAGGCAGAAGAACCTTTTAAGAGTTGTCCTTTTTTACATTTCGGGCAAGTTTTTCCTGCTACTTGTTTTTTTGTTGATTTTTTACTCTTTGATTTAGAAGAGCTCTCAACTGCATTCGAACTGACAGGTGGAGTAGAAGTAATTCGTTTTTTAGTAGTGTTAGAACGAACCTCATAGACCAATTGATCTACCATTTTTTTCATGTTATTAATAAAAGTTCCTGCATTGAATTCTCCTCGTTCAATTTCTTTTAAACGTTTTTCCCAACGTCCTGTTAACTCCGCAGATTTCAATAATTCGTTGTCAATAATATTAATTAAATCAATTCCTGTTTGTGTTGGTAAAACCAATTTTTTCTTACGTTCAATATATTTTCTTCGGAATAAAGTCTCTATAATACTTGCTCTTGTAGAAGGTCTTCCAATTCCATTTTCTTTCATTAATTCACGTAAATTTTCATCATCTACTTGTTTACCTGCGGTTTCCATGGCACGTAATAAACTAGCTTCTGTAAAATTTCTTGGTGGTTTTGTTTCCTTCTCTAAAAACGAAGGTTCATGAGCTCCTTTTTCTCCTTTTACAAAAGAAGGCAAGGTCATTTGCTCGTTTAATTCTTTCTTAATTTTGCTTTCTTCGGTTTCAAAAGCAACGCGCCAACCTTTGGTTAAAATTTCTTTTCCGGTTGTTTTAAAAGGTACTTCTGCAGCTTTACCAATTACAGAGGTATTAGAAACATCTGAATCTGGATAAAAAACACCAATAAACCTACGGGTAATAATATCGTACACCTGTTGCTGATTGTATTGCAAATTCCCTTGGATTCCTGTAGGAATAATAGCATGGTGATCGGTTACTTTTTTATCATCAAAAACACGTTTTGATTTCTTTATTTTACTACCTAAAAGAGGTTGTGTTAATGCACTATAGTTTGTTAACTTAGATAAAATTCCGCCAATTTTAGGATATACGTCATTTGGTAAAAAAGTGGTATCAACTCTTGGGTAGGTAACAACTTTCATCTCATATAGCTTCTGAACCATTTTTAAAGTTTCATCCGCAGAAAAGCCAAATTTATTATTACAATATACTTGTAAGCCTGTTAAATCAAAAAGTTTAGGAGCATATTCTTTTCCTTTCTTTTTGGTTACAGAAACAATTTCAAAGTCAGATTCTTTTACTTTATTCGCTAAAACTTCACCATCTTCTTGTTTTAGAAAACGACCATCTTCATAATTAAAAAGTGTATTTCTGTATTTTGTTTGTAATTCCCAATAAGGTTGTGGTTTAAAATCTCTAATTTCAAAAAAACGATTAACCAACATCGCTAGGGTAGGAGTTTGCACTCTACCAACAGATAATACTTGTTTGAATCCACCAAACTTTACGGTATACAAACGCGTTGCATTTAAGCCTAAAAGCCAATCTCCAATAGCTCTAGAATATCCTGCATAATATAAATTATCATATTTCTCTGCAGGCTTTAAGTTTTTAAAACCTTCTTTTATAGCTTCTTCTGTTAAGGATGAAATCCATAAACGCTGAACTTTTCCTTTATAACCAGCCTGATTAATTACCCAACGCTGAATTAATTCTCCTTCTGTCCCGGCATCCCCACAATTGATGACAACCGTTGCTTTATCAAATAAAGCTTTTACAATATTGTATTGTTTCCTAATTCCTGCATCGCCTGTAACTTTGGTATCAAAACGTTCTGGAAGCATTGGTAAATTATTCAAATCCCAACTTTTCCAATGCGGTTTGTAATCTTTAGGTTCTAAAAGTGTACATAGATGTCCGAATGTATATGTTACCGCATAACCGTTTCCTTCATAGTAACCATCACGTTTTGTGTTGGCTCCTAGAATATTAGCAATTTCTCTTGCTACAGATGGTTTTTCGGCAATACAGACTTTCATTTGTGTTTTTTGTGAATTCGAAATTAAGAAAATTATTAAGAATACTGATTCGTTTTTTTGAAAGAAAATAGAAAATTAAAATTGAAGATAGCATTCTAAATTTTCATTTATAATATTATGTGTATATAAATATAGAAAGAAGCGTATTTTAGAAATGGTTCTTAAATATTAAAATATCTTTCTGATAAATTATGTTAAATTTAAAATTGCATGAAGTTTTTGAGTTAAATGACTTCACAAAAGTATTAAGAGTTGAAAAAGGTGTTATTTATCTATTTTTCGAGAACGATAAAGTAACTAACAGTTGCTTTGTTGAAATGGAGGATAAACTATTTATAGAAACTAAATCTGATAATAGGGTAGACCTTAGGTAAGTACTTTAATAGAGAATATAGTTTTTTTCTTAATTCTATATTCTCTATTATTTTATTTTTTAAGCACGATTTTACTTCACCAAAGCCAATTGAATTCGTTTTTTCGCTATATCAATTTCTAAAAATGCACAATAATTTCGGAGGAATAAGAACAATGATTTTTACCTTAAAATTAGGAAAAAATACTTTTTTTAAAATTCGAAGGAAATTTATTACTTCAATTTTGAGAGTTCTTTTTTAACATCGTCCCAAGTTGTTTTTTTCTTTTTGTTAGATTCATTAACTTCTTGTTGTATCTCATTCTTTTGAGAATCCGTTAAGTCATCCCAAAGATCATTTTTTTCTGTTTTATTGCTCATTTTATAAATATAAGAATTATTATTTTACTTTACTAAAGCCAATTGAATTCGTTTTCTCGCAACATCAACCTCTATTACTTTAGCAATAATTTGTTGTTGTAGGTTTACAATTGCATTTACATCTTTTACAAACGTATCCGATAAATTAGAAACGTGAATTAAGCCACTTTCTTTGATTCCAACATCTACAAAACAGCCAAAATTGGTAATATTATTTACAATTCCTGGTAAGAGTTGCCCTATTCTTAAATCGGCAATCGTTTTAATGTTTTTATCAAAAGAAAATACTTTCGCTTTTTCTCTTGGGTCCAAACCTGGTTTTTCTAATTCTTTAATAATATCTTCTAGAGTAGGTAAACCAATAGTTTCTGTAATATAATTTTTCAGGTTTATTTTCTGAATTAATTCTTTGTTACCAATAAACTCTGAAACTTTTATGTTATTATCTTTAGCCATTTTATCAACCAAAGCATAACTTTCTGGATGCACGCCAGAATCATCTAACGGATTTTTTCCTTTTTTAATTCGTAAAAAACCAGCAGCTTGTTCGTATGCTTTTCCTCCTAAACGAGGTACTTTTTTAATGGCATTTCTAGAAGTAAAAGAACCATTTTCATTTCTATGATTTACAATGTTTTCGGCCAATTTAGGTCCAATTCCAGAAACATAACTCAACAAAGATTCGCTTGCAGTATTAATGTTTACACCAATGGTATTTACACAACTTTCTACGGTTGTATCAAGAGATTTTTTTAGTTTTGTTTGATCTACATCATGTTGATATTGTCCAACCCCAATTGATTTTGCATCAATCTTAACCAATTCAGCCAATGGATCTTGCAAACGTCTTCCGATGGAAACAGAACCACGAACAGTAACGTCAAAATTAGGGAATTCATCTCTTGCAATTTTAGAAGCGGAGTATATAGACGCTCCAGCTTCACTTACTACAAATACATCGACCGGATGTTTAAATTCAATTTTCTTTACTAATTGCTCCGTTTCTCTTGATGCAGTCCCGTTTCCAATAGCAATAGCTTCAATTTTATGCGCTTCTGCTAAAGAATTTATTTTTTTGATGGATTCAATGGTTTGATTTTGTGGTGCATGCGGAAAAATAGTTTCATTATGCTCTAAATCTCCTTGCTCATTTAAACATACAATTTTACAACCAGATCTAAATCCAGGATCGATTGCTAAGATTCTTTTTTCGCCTAAAGGAGCACCTAAAAGTAATTGCTTTAAGTTTTTAGAAAATACGGTTATAGCATCTTCATCTGCATTTTCTTTTGCTAATGATAATCTTTCGTTAGATAAAGATGGATACAATAAGCGTTTATAAGCATCTTTTATAGCGAGCTCTATTTGTGGAGTGCATTCGTTTTGCGTACGAATAATTCGTTCTTCCATTTTTTGAATGGCTCTTTCTGTATCAATCTCTATTTTAACACGGATAAAACCTTCATTTTCTGCTCTTAAAATTGCTAAAAAACGGTGTGATGGAATTCTACTTAAAGATTCGCTCCAATCAAAGTAATCTTTAAATTTTTGCGCCTTTTCATCTTCAGACTTTGTTTTTATTACCTTAGATGAAATTGTAGCATAACGTTCTAATTCGCGTCTAATATTATTTCTGATATCTGTGCGCTCATTAATCCATTCTGCAATAATAAATCGTGCTCCTTCAAGTGCATTATCAATAGTTGCAACTTCCTTGGATGTGTATTTAGATGCAGTATGTTCTAAGTCGTTTACACGCTGACTCATGATCATTTTTGCCAACGGTTCTAAACCTTGTATACGTGCCGTTTCTGCTTTTGTTTTACGCTTTTTCTTAAAAGGTAAATACAAATCTTCTAAAGCAATTAAATCTTTAGAAGTAGTTACTTTTTGTTCTAATTCTGATGTTAAAACACTTTGTTCTTCTAATGCCTTTAAAATGGCTTTTTTTCGCTTTTCTAAAATCTCAAAGACTTCTTTAAATTTAACGATTTCTCCTATTTCTACTTCGTCTAAATTACCAGTCATTTCCTTTCTATATCTAGATATAAAAGGAATTGTAGCATCTTCATTTAATAATGAAATAGTGTTTTCTACAGATTTAGAAGAAAGTTGTGTTTGCTGAATTATATATTGAAGGATTTGCATTTTTTATTTGAATTTTATCAGAAAAAATAAACCTCATAAAAATGAATTTATGAGGTTGCTAATATAATAGATTTTTGTCTCCTTGAGCGTAGTGAAAAGGTTAAAAAGTTCTCGACTGCACTCGAATAGACATTATGAAATTACTTTCTCAAAAGCTAATCTCTTAGCGTTATAATTGGTATAAATAATTCCGCAATAAGTGTAACCTAATTTTTTGATTAAAGATTGCATTCCGATATTTTCTTCATGTGTATCTATCTTTAAACTTTTTACTTTTTTATCTTTTAATTGTTGATGAAATTCATCAAATAGAAAAGTAGCTAAACCTAATTTTCTAAATTCTTTTTTAATCGCCATTCTATGAATAACTCCGTATACTTCTGTTTCATCAATAATCCAATTTCCATCAATAATTTTATAGGTTGGTTCTGGGTTTGTAGTAAACATAGAGGTTGCCATTACTTGATTTTCATCATTAATAACAACGTAACTTTCGCCTTTTAGAATATCATTTTCTATTTGTGCTGTATTTGGATATCCGTTTTGCCATTGATCAATATGTAAAGATGCTAAAAGTTCTTTGGCATCGTTAATAATAATCATAATTTCTGAAACGTCTTCAATTTTAGAAAGTCTAATTTTCATCAAAAAAAATAAATTATATCATTTTAAAATCTAACAACAATTCTCCGTTTACAGAACATTGTAATTGATCTCCTTTAAAGATTTCTCCTTTACCAAGTGCAGGTGTTCCTGTAAAAATTAAATCTCCAGGTTGTAACGTCATGTACTTTGATATAAACACAATAATATCAGCAAAATCGTTAATCATATAAGCCGTATTACTTTTTTGTTTTTCTTCTCCATTAATTTTTAAATCGAAATCGATATCTGCTAAATTATAATCAGCAACGGGTTTAAAACTAGAAATTGGTGCAGCGCCATCAAAACCCTTTGCAAAATCCCAAGGATGTTTTGTTTCTCTGGCATCTTTTAAAATATCTGTTGCCGTATAATCGATACCAACAGCAATTTCAGAAATGTAAGAATTAGCGTCTTCTTTAGCAATGTTTTTTCCTTCTTTACCAATTTTAACAACAAGTTCAACTTCGTAAATTAATTCGTTTGTTATGCTACTTGGGTATTCCACATCACAATTAACAGCCAAACTACTTTCTGGCTTAGAAAAGATAAATTTTTTACCTTTCTTTTTGTCTTCGATATCTTTTAAGTCGGTAACGTAGTTGCTTCCAATTCCTAATATTTTCATTTTAAATTTGTTTTAAATGTAGAAGGTAAATTTAATAAAAAAATCCACCAAAAAATATATTTTCTGATGGATTTATAACTTGTTTAAAAGCTTTTCTAAGCTTCTACTTTTTCTGTTTTAGAAAAATCTACTACAACTTGGTTGTGTAAAATATCTTGAATAGTTTGTCTTTTTCTAATAAGGTAATCTTTTCCTTTATGCACCATAACTTCTGCAGGAATATAACGAGAATTGTAGTTAGACGCCATTGAGAAACAATATGCACCCGCATTGTGGAAACATAATACATCTTCTTCAGAAATTTCTGCAATTCTTCTATTTGATGCAAACGTATCCGTTTCACAAATATAACCTACTACTGAGTAATAACGATCTCTTCCTTTTGGGTTAGAAATATTGGTAATGTGGTGGTAAGAATCGTACATCATTGGTCTTACCAAGTGATTGAAACCAGAATCTACATGTGCAAAAACGGTAGAAGTTGTCTGTTTAACAACATTTACTTTCGCTAAAAAAGAACCTGCTTCAGAAACTAAAAATTTACCAGGTTCAAACATTAAAGTAATGTCTTTCCCATAATTTGCACAAAATTCATTGAATCTTTCTGATAATTGCAAACCTAATTGCTCTATATCTGTAGAAATATCTCCTTCTTTATAAGGAACTTTAAATCCACTTCCAAAATCGATAAAATCGATGTTTTCGAATTGTTTAGCTACATCAAATAAAATATCAGAAGCACGTAAAAAAGTATCGATATCTAAAATATCAGAACCAGTGTGCATGTGAATTCCGTTGATGTTCATTCCCGTATTTTCTACCACACGTTTAATATGAGGTACTTGGTGAATCGAAATTCCGAATTTAGAATCGATATGACCCACTGAAATTTTAGAATTTCCACCCGCCATAATATGTGGGTTGATACGTACACAAACAGGAATATCTGGGTGTTTTTGTCCGAATTGCTCTAAAATAGAAAGGTTGTCAATATTAATTTGAACACCTAATTTAGCAACTTGTTCAATTTCTGATAAAGAAACACCGTTTGGTGTATAAATAATATCGTGAGGCTCAATTCCTGTAGTTAAACACAATTGTACTTCTTGAAATGAAACAGTATCTAAACCAGAACCTAAGTCTTTAAAGAACTTTAATATATTAATATTAGAAAGTGCTTTTACAGCATAATTTAACTTTAAACTTTTAACACTACTAAAAGCATTTGTTAATCTATTGTATTGAGATTCTATTTTATCTGTATCGTAAACATATAACGGACTTCCGTATGTATTTGCTAACTTAATTAATTGTGCGTTTTTCACTTTGTTTTATTTTATATCAGACGTCAAAAGTAATAAAATTGTTTAGTAAATAATGACTTGTTTGAAAATATAACATATTGTTTTTTTTTGTGATTTTTATGCGGAATTTGTATTTTTGAGTTCCTGTTAAATTTGATGATTTTTACCTTAATTTTTTTAGATTTTATTTTTTATAAGTTGATGAAATTTAGAGAAAAAAAACGTTAAAATCATGTTGATAACTAATTGTCTGAATCCTTTTATTTTAGTTTGTTTAATGCTATTTTAGCAAGGCTTCAAACCTAACAATAGTAAGATATTTCATGAGTCAAGAAACAAAATATACCGAAGATAATATCAGGTCTTTAGACTGGAAAGAGCATATAAGAATGCGTCCCGGAATGTACATTGGTAAATTGGGCGATGGGTCTTCTGCAGACGATGGAATTTACATTCTTGTAAAAGAAGTTTTAGACAACTCTATAGATGAGTATGTTATGGGCGCCGGTAAAACCATTGAAATCTCTATTCATGGAAGCAAAGTTATTGTTAGAGATTACGGACGTGGAATTCCTTTAGGGAAAGTAGTTGACGTAGTTTCTAAGATGAATACTGGTGGAAAATACGACTCTAAAGCGTTTAAAAAATCGGTAGGTTTAAATGGAGTTGGTACTAAGGCGGTAAATGCACTTTCGTCATTTTTTAGAGTAGAATCTTCTCGTGAAGGAAAATCTGCTTCGGCAGAATTTAGCCAGGGAAATTTAGAAAATCAGGAGTTTTTAGAAGAGTCATCTCGTAGAAAAGGTACTAAGGTTTCGTTTATTCCGGATGAAGAAATATTTAAAAAGTACAAATTCAGAAATGAGTATGTAGCCAAAATGTTAAAATATTATGTGTATTTAAACCCCGGTTTAACCATAATTTTTAATGGAGAAAAATTCCTTTCGGAAAATGGATTGAAAGATTTATTGGAAGATAACAACAATGTAGATGATATGTTGTATCCAATAATTCACTTAAAAGGAGATGATATAGAAGTTGCCATTACCCATAGTAAAACGCAATATTCAGAAGAATATCATTCTTTTGTAAATGGGCAACATACCACGCAAGGAGGAACGCATCAATCTGCATTTAGAGAAGCAATTGTAAAAACAATTAGAGAATTTTACGGCAAAGCTTTTGAAGCTTCAGATATTAGAAAATCTATTATTTCTGCGGTTGCTATTAAAGTGATGGAACCTGTATTTGAAAGTCAGACAAAAACAAAATTAGGTTCTACAGATATGGGAGGAGATTTGCCAACTGTAAGAACGTATATTAATGATTTCTTAAAAACAAAACTAGATAATTACCTGCATAGAAATACAGATGTTGCAGATGCGTTACATAGAAAAATTGTTCAGGCAGAGAAAGAGCGAAAAGAACTTTCTGGAATTAGAAAATTAGCAAAAGACAGAGCTAAGAAATCTAGTTTACACAATAAAAAATTAAGAGATTGTAGAATCCATTTGGGGGATACAAAAAAAGAAGCGTATTTAGAATCTACACTTTTTATTACAGAGGGAGATTCTGCATCTGGTTCTATTACAAAATCTAGAAATGTAAATACACAAGCCGTTTTTAGTTTAAAAGGAAAGCCTTTAAATTCTTACGGATTAAGTAAGAAAATTGTGTATGAAAATGAAGAATTCAATCTTTTGCAAGCAGCATTAAATATAGAAGATGGTTTAGAAGATTTGCGTTATAATAATATTGTAATTGCAACCGATGCCGATGTAGATGGTATGCACATTCGTTTGTTATTGATTACATTTTTCTTACAATTTTTCCCTGAATTAATAAAAGAAGGGCATTTATATATTTTAGAAACTCCGTTGTTTAGAGTTCGAAATAAAAAAGAAACGTTTTATTGTTATTCTGATGAAGAGAAACGAGAAGCAATTGATAAATTAAGGGGAAAACCAGAGATAACTCGATTTAAAGGTTTGGGAGAGATTTCTCCGAATGAATTTGTGCATTTTATTGGTAATGATATTCGTTTAGATCCTGTAATGTTAGATAAAGAAATGTCTATTGAGCAAATGCTAGAGTTTTATATGGGAAAAAATACTCCTGACAGACAGAAGTTTATTATTGAGAATCTAAAGGTTGAATTAGATACGATTGAAGAGGATGAAATATAATAAAAAACTAATTAAGAATATTCTTACCGGAATTTTTGCTTTGATTTTATTGTTTTGGTTGTTTCAAATAGATTGGAATAACATGTCTAGTAAATCTAATTCTGGTGCATTCTTTGGAGTTTTATCTGGTACATTGTTTATAATTTCTATGCAAATAAAAAATAAAGAACCTAAAAAGTAAGCATGAAAACTGGAGGTTTCAATTTGGCACTTCCAATTCTGAAACGATGAGTTTACGTTATGCTCCAATGGTTTTTACAGAACAAGGAGTTACCATATTATCTAGCTTATATGAATTGGTGGAGAAGAAAGAAAATACGCTAGAGAGAAATAAAATTGGTTTTAAAAAAGGAAAAAAAATAAAGAATATAGTTGGTAAATATACTTGCGTTAGGGATTGAAGTGACATCCTTTTTTATTTTTCATAAAAAAGATACAACGAAAAGCCCGACCTTTAGGTAACGCCCAAAAGCTTTATCTACATTTATATTTTAAATATAGAAAAATACATAGTTCAACGATTAAACTGTTAAACGTTTAAAAATGAGTGAAGAAATTAACGAGAACGAACACGAAGAAGAATTAACGAATCCTGAAGATCAATCTGATTCTCTAGAAAATCCGGCAGAAGCAGTAGAAACCATAACCAAAGTTACAGGGATGTACAAGGAGTGGTTTTTAGATTATGCTTCTTATGTAATTTTAGAAAGAGCGGTTCCGTCGTTAGAAGATGGGTTAAAACCAGTGCAGCGTAGAATTATGCATTCTATGAAAGATTTGGATGATGGACGTTATAATAAGGTAGCGAATATTGTTGGTCATACGATGCAATATCACCCACACGGTGATGCTTCTATTGCTGATGCCATGGTGCAAATTGGTCAGAAAGAATTGCTGATTGATATGCAAGGGAACTGGGGTAACATTCTTACAGGAGATAGGGCTGCTGCTTCTCGTTATATTGAGGCTCGTTTGTCTAAATTTGCCTTGGATGTTGTTTTTAATCCGAAAACTACTGCTTGGAAAATGTCTTACGACGGACGTAGAAAAGAGCCGATAGATTTACCTGTAAAATTTCCGTTATTGTTAGCACAAGGAGCAGAGGGAATTGCGGTTGGTTTGTCTACTAAAATATTACCACATAACTTTATTGAATTAATAGATGCTTCTATAAAATACTTAAAAGGGAGAAGTTTTAAAATTGTTCCTGATTTTTTAACAGGAGGAATTGCAGATTTTACTCATTATAATGATGGTAAACGTGGGGGAAAAGTAAGAGTTCGTGCTAAAATTCATCAACTAGATAAAAAGACGTTGGTGATTACTGAAATTCCGTTTTCTACGACTACCACCACTCTAATTGATAGTATTTTAAAAGCCAATGATAAAGGGAAGATTAAAATAAAAAAGATTGAAGATAATACAGCTGCAGAAGTAGAAATATTAGTCCATTTGCCGCCAAATGTATCGCCAGATAAATCGATTGATGCGTTGTATGCTTTTACAAGTTGCGAAACATCTATATCGCCTTTAGCATGTACCATAGAAAATAATACACCTGTTTTTGTAGGTGTTTCTGAAATGTTAAAACACTCTACAGATTTAACAGTTCAGTTGCTTAAAAAAGAATTAGAAATTCAGTTAAACGAACTAGAGGAGCAATGGCACTTTTCTTCTTTAGAGCGTATTTTTATAGAAAACAGAATTTACCGAGACATAGAGGAAGAAGAAACTTGGGATGGTGTAATTGAGGCGATAGACAAAGGATTACAACCACATATAAAACATCTAAAACGTGCGATTACTGTAGACGATATTACACGTTTAACAGAAATTAGAATTAAGAAAATATCTAAGTTTGATATTGATAAAGCAAGACAATTTATAGAAGGTTTAGAGGAAAAAATTGCTGTAGTTAAAAATCATTTGGCAAATTTAATAGAGTTTGCCATAAACTACTTTAAGCGATTAAAAGAGACTTACGGAAAAGATAAAGAGCGAAAAACAGAAATTAGAATTTTTGATGATATTGTGGCTTCTAAAGTAGCAATGAACAATGCAAAACTCTATGTAAATAGAGAAGAAGGGTTTATAGGAACTTCTCTAAAAAGGGATGAGTTTGTAACTGATTGTTCTGATATTGATGATGTTATTGTCTTTAGAAAAGATGGTGGAATGATGGTCTCAAAAGTAGATTCTAAAACCTTTGTGGGGAAAGATATTATTCATGTTGCTATCTTTAAAAAGAAAGACAAAAGAACCGTTTATAACTTTATGTATAGAGATGGAGCAAGAGGCATGTCTTATATGAAGCGTTTTAACGTTACGTCTGTTACAAGAGATAAAGAATACGATTTAACCAACGGAAATAAAGGGTCTATTGTGCATTATTTTAGCGCAAATCCAAATGGAGAAGCAGAAGTTGTAACTGTTAATTTACGTGCAGCTGGTAGTGTTAAAAAATTAAAATGGGATATCGATTTTGCAGATTTAGCTGTAAAAGGTAGAGCGGTAAGAGGAAATAGAATTACAAAGTATGCTATTAAATCTGTAGATTTTAAATCTGAAGGTGTTTCTACATTAAAACCTCGTAAAATTTGGTTTGATGATACTGTGCAGCGTTTAAACGTTGATGAAAGAGGTGAGTTGCTGGGTGAATTTAGAGCTGAGGATAAGTTATTGATTGTTACACAAAGTGGAAAAGCAAAAGCGGTAAAACCAAACTTAGCAATGCATTTTGAAGATGATATGATTGTCTTAGAAAAATGGAAACCTAATAAGCCAATTTCTGCAATATATTTTGATGGTGAAAAAGAGCGTTACTATGTAAAACGTTTTTTAATTGAAACAACTGAAAAAGAAGAAGAATTTATTTCTGATCATGTAAAAAGTCAGTTAGAAATTGTTGCAACTGATTATAGACCAATCGCTGAAGTTCAATTTTCTAAAAGAAGTTTAGAAAACGAAGAAGTTAATTTTGAAGAATTTATAGCTGTAAAGGGTATAAAAGCACAAGGAAATCAATTAACAACGGATAAAATTAAACAGGTTAATTTATTAGCGCCTTTACCTTTTGAAGAACCAGAAGAAGAAATATCTGATGATATGGAGGTTGTTGATGAGGAAGTTATTGAAGATGAATTGCCTATTGATATTCCAGTACCAGAAACTAAAAAACCTATTTTAGAAGAACTTTCTGCAGAAGAAAAAGCAAAAATTGCATTACAAAAATCGATAGCAAGAAAAAAAGCAGAGCAGAAAAAAATAGATGATGAAAATCAGACAAAATTGTTTTAATAAATATTTATTTTAAGGTTTTATGGAAGATAATTCTAGATTAAAGGATAACGATAAAAAGGAAGATAAGTCACCTGAGATTCAATATCAAAAAGACAAAACAAAACAGCAACAAGAGCAACAACAACAATAATAATAATAATAATAATAATAATAATAATAATAATAGGAACGTTTGCATGAAATTTAAGGCACTACTACTTTTTCTTTTTTTTGTAGTATCTACTTTTTCTCAATCTGAAATTTATTATTTTAAAGATGCTAATAGCAGTTTAAGTTATAGTAACATTGCTCAAGAAGAATTTAAACCTCTAAATAAACAAGTTTTAGAAAAACATTCTGATGCTACTTTTTGGTTTAAAGTGCCTGCTAATAAAACTGACTTAAATTATATATTTAGAATTAAAAGTATAAGAGCCACTAATGCAAAGGCATATCAAAATTTAAGTGAAATTAAAAAGTTGAATAACCAAAGGTATTCATCTTTTAAATTTTCTAGAGGATCACCAATCTATATAAAAGTTAGTTCTAATTTTAGTTCTTATTTTCCTGTTGAATTAAATATAGTGGAAGATGCTACTTTTGAAGAAAAAATACAATTACTTATTGATGGTTTTTATTATGGAGTCGCTTTTTTAGTAATTTTGTTCAGTATTAATTATTTTTATTTTTTTAAAGACAATTCATTTTTATATCATGCCTTTTTATTGGCAAGCTTAACGCTTAGTTTTATTTTATCGGACGGTATTTTGCATTTATTTGCTGTAGATGAAAAAAATATTGAATTTTTAATTCTTTTAAATTATGTGATACTCACATATTGTTCTTCTAAGTTTGCTAATGGTTTTCTGTTAATAGATGACTATTATCCTAAAGTAAAAAATTATACTTATGTTATAGGTGGTGCTATTATTCTATTTGTAATTTTATTTTTAATCTTTAAAAAGAATGATTTATATATAATCTTAGGTATTTTAACATCGATAATTCTACTTATCTATTGGTTTTTAGGTGTGTTACTTTTTAAGGAAAACACGCATACTAAATTATTTACGTTTTCTTATGTAATTATATTGTTTAGCGGAATAGATTTTTATGTTTTAAAAAATTTCGGAATTTCTTTATTTGAAACCAATGCCACTAATTTAAAAATAGGTGGTTTTATACAGATTATAATCCTTTCATTTGCTGTGATATATAGGGAAAAGGATTTAAGAAAGTATAACTCTTTAATGAAAAATGAGATTATAAAGTTTTCAGAAGAAATAGAGCAACTTACAATACAAGAGGAACCTATAAAGATAAAATTAGATGTTTTAAGTTTTAGAGAAAGAGAAATTTTTAATTTAATTGTATCTAGTAAATCAAATAAAGAAATAGCCGCTGAAGTAAATATCTCTGTAAATACTGTAAAATTTCATGTCAAAAATATTTATGGAAAATTAAATATTAAAAGTAGAAAAGAAGTTTTAACATTAAAAAAAGTCATAAAACACTAGGGCTTTTAGTTAAAACCACCCAAATACTACCCCAATACTACCCGTAAAATAAATAGAATTACTTAATATATATAGTAAATTTGAAATATAAAATTACCCCCAATAATTTTAATAGTAAAGACCTCCAATAGAAATATTGAAGGTCTTTTTTTTATTTCATTTTCTCAAAAAATGTCATTTTATAATCGGGCAATAAATCTGGATTTGTAATTTTAATAAAATCTTTTAAAACTAAATCAGGTCTCGTAGCAGCTAATTCATAATATATAATTCCGCCCGTTTTTCCTTTCTTGATTGTAGATGTATAAACTTTATCATTTTTAAAAGCATCAAATTCAGCATAAATTTTATTGCTTTGTAATAATTGCTCTTTGGTAGAAAAAAATCCAGGAGAAATCCAATATTCAGCATTCTGACCTTTATCAAAAATACTTTCAAAACTTAGAGACAAACTTCCTTTTCCTTTTGTGTCTTTCCATAAGTAATTAAGGTTTGCGTCATTTATAAATTGTGCCACAAAACTTTCTCCTGCAGGTAAATTCCAAATATCTTTACTCATGATTGCACCAGACAAAATGGTTGGTTTTTTTGTTGATTTTAGTGCGATTTGTTTTGCTGCTAAATAATTACTTTCAATTACTTTAAAAATACTATCAGCTTGTTTTTCTTTATCAAAAAGAACACCAAAAAATTTAATCCATTCTGCTCTTCCTAAAGGAGTTTCTTCTAACCAATCTCCATTATAAATTACATTTATTCCTGCTTTCTGTATAGTTGTTAAGCTTTTATCTGCAGAAGTAACACTATAACCAACCACTAATTCTGGCTGTAAGTCTAATAGTATTTCAGTATTTAAAGAGGTTTCTTTTCCTATTTCTTTTATTTTTCCTGCATCAATTAACTGTCTTGTTTTTTCTGAAGATACATATTTAGCATAAGGAAAACCGATAATTGAAGTTTCTTCGTTTAACAACTCAACCATAGGGATATGTGTTGTAGAAGTAACTACAATTTTTTGAATAGGAGTAGAGATGGTGTTTTCTAAAGGTGTATTATTTTCTGATTTATTTTTAATAATATATTCAGTAACTTCTTTAGAGTTCTGATAGGCAGATTTTATAACTAACTTTTTAGCGCCATTATCTTCTACAATATCAAATCCCTTTGCGTACTTAATACTACTTTTTACTTGTGTATGATTATCAACTTTAACAGCTTCTTTTTTACAAGAAACGGTCATCAACAAAAATAATAAAACAGGAATTAAATTTATGTTTTTCATTATGAATATACTTGATTTTCTTGCTCTTGAACTCTAATAAAAGTAGTTCTTTTGGTCAATTCTTTTAACCTACTTGCACCAACATAGGTACATGTAGATCTAATTCCGCCTAAAATATCTATAATAGTATCGTCTACATTTCCTCTGTAAGGAACTTCAACCGTTTTTCCTTCGGAAGCTCTATAATTTGCAACACCACCAACATGTTTATTCATGGCTGTTGTAGAACTCATTCCGTAAAAAGCTTTAAATTTTTCTCCATTTTTTTCAATCAATTCACCACCACTTTCTTCATGTCCAGCAAGCATGCCGCCTAGCATTACAAAATCTGCACTACCACCAAAAGCTTTAGAAAGGTCTCCAGGAATTTTACAACCTCCATCAGAAATAATTTGTCCACCCATACCATGCGCTGCATCTGCACATTCTATAATAGCAGAAAGTTGCGGATAACCAACTCCAGTTTTTACACGAGTTGTGCAAACCGATCCCGGACCAATACCTACTTTTATAATATCTGCACCAGCTAATAATAATTCTTCAACCATTTCTCCAGTGACTACATTACCTGCAATAATTACTTTGTTAGGATGGGCTTTACGCATTTTCTGAACAAAATTTACAAAATGTTCCGAGTAGCCATTGGCAACATCAACACAAATAAAGTTTATTTTCGGAAATTCGGATAAAATTTGTTTTACTTTTTCAGAATCATCTTTTCCTGTCCCTGTACTAACGGCAATATTATTTAAAGTTTTTTCATCAGCTTTTGCTGCAAATTCTCTCCATTCTTCTATAGAATAATGTTTATGAATTGCGGTGAAAAGTCCGTGTTTTGCAAGTGCTTTTGCCATTTCAAAAGTACCAACAGTGTCCATGTTTGCAGCCATTATAGGAATTCCTTTCCAGACAACATCGCTGTGTAAAAAAGTAAACTCTCTTTCTAAACTTACTTGTGATCTCGATTTTAGTGTAGATCGTTTTGGACGAATCATTACATCTTTAAAACCTAACTTTAATTCATTTTCTATTCTCATTTCTATCAAAATTATCAATCCTTAAAGGTATAAAATTTGGAAACGAATTAATTAGATTGTTCATAAGAATGCATATATATTTGCAAAGATTTTGGTTTTGATGTAGAGATAATTTGCATCGAATTAAAAGGGAATCTGGTTAAAATCCAGAGCTGTTCCCGCAACTGTAAGTTTATACTAAGTTTGTGCTGAGTTTATTTTTAGCATCATTTAGTCCCTCTTTAGAGGATGTTATTAATTCTTTTACCACTGACATTTTTTTGTTGGGAAGGTATAATAACATAAAACGAGTCAGGAAACCTGCCATAAATCACGAGTTTAAAACTTTCGGGATAAAGGTTTATGTACTAATTCTATTTTGTACACAAATTTACCTGATTTATTTAGATTCCTTGTTTAACAAGGAGTGAAACATTATTGTTTTCTTGTAAAAGGAGAAGACTTAAATTAAATCATTAAAAATGAAAAAACAATTATTAATTGTTGGTGTTTTGGCATATAGTTTTGCTAGCACAAATCTTTTTGCACAGCAAAAAGAAAAAGTAGAAGCTTTAGATGAAGTTGTTGTTACAGCAACAAAATTCAATCTAAAAAAAGAGAATACTGGTAAGGTAATTCAGAAAATTACTCAAAAAGAATTGCAACAAAATGCTGGTAAAAATGTTATTGAAATTCTAAATAATGTTGTTGGTATTGATGTTAGAGGTGTAAATTCTAATGCATCTGAACCAAGAAGTATTAATATTAGAGGAGGAAGAAATAGACAATTTTTGGTTCTAATTGATGGTGTGCCAGTTACAGATCAATCTGCAATTAATCAACAATTCGATTTACGTTTATTAGCCGTTAGTCAAATAGAATCTATTGAAATTTTAAAAGGAGCATCATCTACATTGTACGGTTCTGGAGCAGCTACTGCAGTTATTAATGTTGTTTTAAAGAAAGCATCAGCAGATAAAATTTCTGGTTCTTTTGAAACAAGTGTTGGTACAAATAATACCGCAAATGTTAAAGAAAGCGGATTGTCTGACAATAACCAGAATGTAAGTTTAAACGGTACTTTAGGAAAACTTAATTTCTTAGGTTCTTTTAGTATTACTGGAACAGACGGAATGTCTGCTGCAAAAAGTAAAACAAATGCTGTTTATGAAAATGATAGTTTTTACAGTAAAAATGCGTTGTTAAAATTAGGTTATGCGGTAAATGATAAGTTTTCTATAGAGACTTTCTTAAATTATGATAATTTTGATTATGATTTTGACGCAGGGGCTTTTTCTGATAGTGATGCAAATACTGGAGATCAAGAGCAGTTTAGAGTTGGTGTAAAACCAAAATACACTTATAATAAAGGAGAAGTTTACTTATTAGCCTCTGCAAATGTGGTAGAAAGAAATTTAGAGCAATTCAATTCTTATGGTGGTACTTTAGATAGCTACGAGTTTGTTGGTAGAAGTGTAAATTTAGATTTAGTAAATAGATATGATTTTAAGGATGGTAAAATTCAATTAATTACGGGTTTAAATTACCAAATTCATAGTAATAATACAGTTACTCCTTTTGCCGAAATTGAAAAAGGAATTGCAAACTTTAATACTGTAGATCCTTATGCAAGTGTAGTGTATATAACAGATTTTGGTTTAAGTGCCAATGTAGGTGGACGATTAAATATTCATAATGTATATGGTAATCATGCAGTTTATGACGGAAATCTTGCGTACTCAGTTTTAAAGAATGAAAATGCTACTATTAAGTTATTAACCTCTTATAGTACGGCTTTTATTACACCAAGTTTGTATCAATTATATGATGGTTTTTCTGGTAATTTAGATTTAAAACCAGAATCTAATGAAACTTTTGAAGCAGGTTTTGATGTAAATTATAAAGATTGGCTTCAGTTTGATGTGGTTTATTTTAATAGAAAAGAAGAAGATGCAATTATTTATGATAATGCTACTTACAAATACGGTAATGGTTCTTCAGATGCAAATGGTTTTGAAATAAATACCAATATTACACCTGTTAATTTCTTAACTGTTAACGCTTCTTATACGTATGTAGATAAAGATAAAACAGAAGATTTTAACGATTATATTCCTGCAAATAAATTTGTAGCAGGTTTAGATGTGGATGTTTTAAAAAATACATTCTTCAATATTACTTATAAAAATGTAGGAGATAGAAGTATTTATGATAGATATGGTTCTTTTGGAACCGCTGGAGAAGATGTTACTTTAGAGAGTTATCAAGTATTAGATTTTGCTGCTAATTATAAATTATTAGGAGACACTGTAACTTTATTTGGTGGAGTTACAAATATTTTAAACGAAGATTATGATGATATTTTAGGGTTTTCTACACGTGGTAGAAACTTTAAATTAGGAGTAAGACTTCAGTTTTAATATAGGGAAATTTGCTATTTTCGAAAAGAGGAAGAAGACCATCTATTTTAGATGGTCTTCTTTTTTATAATAACTTTTTTACTTCATTTTTAATAATACTTATAACAGTATCTGTTGGAGGTAATGTTTTAGAGTAATCGATAATCACGTTTTCGCGCAATTCATTAGCAGTTTTTGCAGTTTCTGCAACTTGTCTTAATTTATTAATAATGGTATTTTTTGTAGCCACAACTGCTGTCCAAGAATCGTCTGTAATGTACATTTGCTGTACTAAATTATGTTCAAACTCTTGATCTATATTTGCAATCAACAATTGCAAATAATCTTGTGTATCTTCTGTAATTGGTTTAATTCTTACCAACATTTTAACAGGGTTAATGCGCTCACAAAACAACAACATTCTTTCGTAAGCCTGTAATTTTATTGGTAAAGCTTCTTTTTTTCTTTGAGATAATAGCGCTATTTTTTCATCAGAACTTAGCTTTATGATTAATCTGTTAAAAATATAATAAGCAACGAAACCGGTAACAGCAGCGGGTAGAATATAAGCAATACTTTCTATTAGTTTATCTTCCATAAATTAGATGAATTTTAAAGTGTACAAATATAGTACTCCTAAAAAGATAGCAATACCAAAACTTAATAAAGTACCAATTAAAATATATTCGGTTAATTTTCTGTCTTTTGATGATGTTAAATCTCCAAATCTAAAAACAGATTTTGCTGCTAATAGAAAACCGATTGCTTCCCAATGATTGGTAATTACAAAGGTAAAAACAAATAAACGTTCTAGAATTCCTATATAGCGACCTGCTTTTGCAAGAGAATCATCGTTTTCTTTTTTACTTTCAGGGTTCCATTGTGTAATTATTATTTTGATGATAATTGCAGAAACAAAAATAACCAACAGTAAAAAGATAATCAGTAATAAGAGTTGATCTGTTATTAAGTTTTCAGTTGATAAAGAAAAATTCACATAAAAAGAAGTCGCAAACGCTAGTACGATAAGATGCAAAACTTGATCTATAAAAAACCAAATCCGTTTTGTTTTCTTTTTTTGAAGATAGAGTTTTAATAGGTCTATACCATAATGAGATGCTATAATTAACAAAAAAGCAAGCCAATATTCTTTTAAATTAAATTGAATGACTAACGCTAAAAATAGGGCATGAAGCGCAATGTGATAATATAAATTTACCGATTTCACTTTCTTTTTTTCTTTATTTTCAACCCATTTTTCTGGTTGAAAAACAAAATCTCCTAAAATATGAGCTAACAAAAATTTTAACAATAAGAGCATTTTATAAATGTGTTTTTTGATTGATAATTTTTCTAAAACGTTTTTCTAGTTTCATAATAGGTTCAAAACCAGCACGTTTTTGGCGTTCGCTAACCCGTCCTTGTGTAATTCCTAAAATAGCTGCAATTTCATTTTGCGTACTGTTTTCTGATTCTAAGGATATTTTAAATACTTCTGCAGAGTTTTTTGTCCAAGAATCCATGGTTAATAAAGCTAAATCAAAAGCTATATTTAGTTCTGCATCAACTTCTTGCCAAGGTGTTTTTATGGCAATGGTTTGTTTCTTTAAATAAGTGTCAAACGCATAACCAGAATTTATAAAAGCTTCACCGTTAGACGCTGTAATTTCTGGAGTATTAAATTCTTTTTCTCCGATTCCAATTCCAATTCTAACATCTATATCTACTGTAGATTTTAAATGAGATTTCAACTTTAAAGCTGCATAAAAAGCATTTTCACAGTTTTCTATTTCTAATTGAAAGCTATCTCCTCTGTAAATCTGCCAAAATTTTGGAGAGTCACCAAAAGTACTTAACGCCTCTTTTAGCGTTTCTAACCAAAAATTATCATCCTTTTTTCTAGAATTGATGATGTCGCCTGTTAAAATACTAGTCATTTGTAAATCTTAATTTTTAGCTAATATATCAATTATTAAGCTAAACAACAATATTATCTGTCTGCAAGCAGATATTTTAAATTATCTGTCTATAGGCAGATATTTGTGTTTATCTGCTCTTAAGCAGATATGTTTAGGTTTTCTTATGTAAAAATTGTGAATAAATAGTATTCATCTTCTTTTATAGAAACGAATAGTTTGGTTAATTTCACGCTTTCAAATTCCTTTAAAATAAACCATTGAGCACATATTTAGATTCTTTAAACGAACCACAGAGACAGGCTGTCTTACAGAAAGACGGACCCATGATTATTATTGCTGGTGCGGGTTCTGGTAAAACACGTGTATTAACCTATAGAATTGCGCATTTAATGAAGCAAGGCGTAGATTCTTTTAACATTTTATCACTTACATTTACCAACAAGGCAGCCAAAGAAATGAAGGCTAGAATTGCCGGTGTTGTAGGTCATAGTGAATCTAGAAACCTATGGATGGGAACTTTTCACTCCGTTTTTGCTAGAATTTTGCGTACCGAAGCAGACAAATTGGGGTTTCCAACTAATTTTACAATTTACGATTCTCAAGATTCTGTTCGTTTAATATCAGCAATTATTAAAGAGAAGAATTTAAATAGAGAACAATACAAACCCAAACAGATTTTAGGTCGAATTTCTTCCTTTAAGAATAGTTTAATTACGGTTAAAGCCTATTTTAATAACCCAGAATTACAAGAAGCAGATTTACATGCAAGTAGACCAGAAGTTGGTAATATCTATAGAGCCTATGTAGACCGATGTTTTAAGGCTGGTGCAATGGATTTTGATGATTTGTTGTTAAGAACCAATGAGTTATTGGCTCGTTTTCCAGAAACTTTGGCAAAATACCAAGATCGTTTTAGATATATAATGGTAGATGAGTATCAGGATACAAACCATTCTCAATATATTATTGTGAGAGCTTTGGCTGACAAATTCGGGAATATTTGTGTGGTTGGAGACGATTCTCAGAGTATTTATAGTTTTAGGGGAGCAAATATTCAGAATATATTAAATTTTCAGAAAGATTATCCGGATGTAAAAACCTTTAAATTAGAGCAAAATTACCGTTCTACAAGTAATATTGTAAACGCTGCAAATTCTGTTATCGAAAACAATAAAACAAAATTAGATAAAGAAGTTTGGACCTCTAATGATCCTGGAGAAGCTATAAATGTAATGCGTACTATTTCCGACGGAGAAGAGGGCCGTTTTGTGGCACAATCCATTTGGGAGAACCAAATGAACCATCAATTAACTCCAGATGATTTTTGTGTTTTGTATAGAACAAACTCACAATCTAGAGCTATTGAAGATGCGTTGCGCAAAAAAGGAATTGATTACAAAATTTACGGAGGAATCTCTTTTTATCAAAGGAAAGAAATTAAAGACATCTTGTCTTATTTACGTATTTTAATCAACCCAAATGATGAAGAAGCGTTAAAAAGAATTATCAATTATCCAGCAAGAGGAATTGGTGCAACAACCATAGATAGGTTAACAATAGCTGCAAATCATTATAAAAAATCTATTTTCGATATTATTAAATATATTGACAAAATAGATTTAAAAATAAATACGGGTACTAAAAATAAGCTTCGTAATTTTATGACGATGATGCAAAGTTTGCAAGTAGAATCGCAAACAAAAAATGCATTCGAAATTGCGGAAACTGTTGTAAAAAAGGCACAATTAATAAAAGATTTAGAAAAAGACGGAACGCCAGAAGCAGTTAGTAAAGTAGAAAACGTTCAAGAACTTTTAAACGGAATTAAAGATTTTATTACCGATAAAATTGAAGAAGGAGGCGATACTTCTTTAACTACTTTTTTAGAAGATGTGGCGTTGGCAACAGATTTTGATGCTAAAAAAGAAGATGACAAACCATCTGTTTCTTTAATGACTATCCACCAGTCTAAAGGATTGGAGTATATGTATGTGTATGTTGTTGGATTAGAGGAATCTTTATTTCCCTCTGCAATGAGTATGAATACGCGAAGTGAATTAGAGGAAGAGCGCAGGTTGTTTTACGTAGCTATAACAAGGGCAGAAAAAGTAGCTTATTTAAGTTATGCGCAAACCCGTTACAGATGGGGGAAATTGGTAGATGCAGAACCTAGTAGATTTTTAGAGGAAATAGATGATCAGTATCTAAATTACATCACTCCAAAAAGTACCAATCCAGCAATCAATAACTTTGTTGATAAAAGTATTTTTGATGATGCTCCAAAAGGAATTCGTTTTCAAAAACCGATTCAGCGTAAAAAAATGGAACGTGATTTGGTGAAGAAAAAAGAGATTATTATTCCTAAAAACCTAAAAAAGGTATCTCAAGCAACCTCAAAACCCAATTTATTTGATGGTAATATTGTTGTGGGTAATTTTGTAGAACACAATAGATTTGGAACAGGAGAGGTAATTGGATTAGAAGGAAATGGACCAAATAAAAAGGCAGAAATTAAATTTGGTACTGTTGGTAAAAAGAAATTATTACTTCAATTTGCCAAATTAAAAGTGATTGGTTAAAAATCAATCCATAAAACTAAAAATAAATTGTTATTTTGCAACGTTAAATAACTACAAACTATAATTTTTCAGTTCTAGTGTTTTCTTTTGGTTAAAATGATAAAGGAAAATGTATCGAGAACACTTCTCAAAAATATAAAAATGACATTCGATTTAGAATACAATTCAGAAAGACCGTTAATGATAATACCAGAATACGGCAGACATATACAAAAATTAGTAGACCATTGTTTGGCTTTAGAAACTAAAGATGAACGCGATAAAATGGCAAAAGCTATTGTAGATGTTATGGGAAATTTACAACCACATTTACGTGATGTACCAGATTTTAAACACAAACTTTGGGACCAGTTATACATCATGGCAGATTTTAAATTAGATGTAGAGTCTCCATATCCTCAGCCATCTAAAGAAGAATTACAAGAAAAGCCAGAAGGATTAGCGTACCCAAAATCAGCCTCTAGATATCGTTATTATGGTAACAATATTCAAACAATGATAGATATTGCTTTAAGTTGGGAAGAAGGAGAGAAAAAAGAAGCTTTGGTATTTACAATTGCAAATCACATGAAAAAGTGTTATTTAAATTGGAATAAAGACACTGTAGATGATGCTGTAATTTTTAAACATTTATTCGATTTATCTGATGGTAAATTAGATTTAAGAAATACAGAAGAAGAACTTTCTGAAAGTAAAAACTTGTTAAGAAAGCCACGTACACAAGGGCAAAGTACAAGTAAAGGTACTTACAAGAAACCACAACATAGCAATCAAAATAAAAATAGAAAAAGATATTAGTACATGGCATCATTTAAAATTGAAGGCGGTCATAAATTAAGCGGAACCATTACTCCACAAGGAGCAAAAAACGAAGTTTTACAAATACTCTGTGCTGTTTTATTAACACCAGAAAAAGTTGTTGTAAATAATGTTCCAGATATTATTGATGTCAACAAACTAATTTTTATTCTTGGAGAATTAGGTGTAAAAATAGAAAAATTAAGTAGAAATTCTTACGCTTTTCAAGCGGATGAAATCAATTTAGAGTATTTAGAATCTGCAGATTTTAAAAGAGACGGAAGTTCTTTACGTGGTTCTATTATGATAGTTGGTCCACTTTTAGCTCGTTTTGGTAGAGGATATATTCCAAGACCGGGAGGAGATAAAATTGGTCGTAGACGTTTAGACACCCATTTTGAAGGATTTATAAGATTAGGCGCAAAATTCCGTTATAATAAAGAAGAGCATTTTTACGGCGTAGAAGCAGAAGAATTGTTTGGTGTAGATATGTTATTAGATGAAGCATCTGTAACAGGAACCGCTAATATTTTAATGGCGTCTGTTTTAGCTACAGGAACTACAAAAATTTATAACGCAGCTTGTGAACCTTATATTCAACAATTATGTAAAATGTTGAATTCTATGGGAGCTAATATCTCAGGAGTTGGCTCTAACTTATTAATCATAGAAGGAGTAGATGCTCTTGGTGGTTGTGAGCACAGAGTTTTACCAGATATGATTGAAATTGGTTCTTGGATTGGTGTTGCAGTAATGACAAGATCTGAATTAACCATTAAAGATGTTAGTTGGGACAACTTAGGACAAATACCTAATGTGTTTAGAAAATTAGGGATTATATTAGAGAGAAAAGGAGATGATATTTACATTCCTGAACAAGAATCGTATGAAATACAGAATTTTATAGATGGTTCTGTTTTAACCGTTGCAGATGCTCCTTGGCCTGGGTTTACACCAGATTTATTGAGTATTGTTTTGGTAATTGCAACACAAGCAAAGGGAACTGTTTTAATACATCAAAAAATGTTTGAAAGCCGTTTGTTTTTTGTTGATAAATTGATTGACATGGGGGCGAAAGTAATTTTGTGCGACCCACATAGAGCCACTGTAATTGGTATGAATTTTGAGAGCTCATTAAAAGCAACCAAAATGACATCGCCAGATATTAGAGCAGGTATCTCCTTATTAATAGCTGCTTTATCTGCTAGAGGAACATCCATAATAAATAATATAGAACAAATAGATAGAGGTTACGAGAATATTGAAGCTCGTTTAAAATCTATTGGTGCTAAAATTGAAAGAATTGCTGAATAAGAAAAAGTTTTTTATTAATTTAAAAATACTTTTAGATCATGATAAGAAGTTTGTGGAAAGAAGAATGGAGGCATATTAAATTTGATGAGAAAATTTCTGATGTAAAAAAATTTAAGATTTCTAATTTAGGAAGAGTGCTTTATTTTAAAGAAGATAAAGAGTTTTTAAGAAATAAGAGTTTTATAAATGGATATGAAACTATTTATGTAAAGCAAGTTGCTAATAACAAATCTACAAGTAGATATGTACATAAGTTGGTGGCAGAGCATTTTTTAGAAAAAGAAAACGAAGATCAAATTTATGTTTTACATAAAAATTATGACAAAACAGATAATACTGTAGAGAATTTAAAGTGGGCAACTAAAAGAGAGAAAGAGTTGCATCAATTTAAAAACCCTGTGTATATAGAAGCTATTAAAAATAAAAAAACTAGTTATAAGCTTACAGAAGGAAAAGTAAAAATCATAAAAAGGCAACTTAAAAATAAAAGAACTAGAATCACAATGATTGCCAAACGATTTGGAGTTTCAGATATGCAAATTCATAGAATTAAATCTGGAGAAAATTGGAGCCATGTTAAAATATAAAGAGGTTAAAAATAGTGTCAATCTGACACTATTTTTTTGTTGGCAACGTTTTTGCCTTTTAATAGTAGACATTTTAACGATTACAAAGATAATGAGTAAGAAAGATAACACCCAAGAAGAAGAAATAAAGAACGAACAAGAAACTGTTCAAGTTGAAGAAAATCAAGAGGTTGAGGCTGAAGTTGTAAAAGAAGAACCTACAACAGAAGAGTTACTTCAAACTGAAAAAGATAAGTTTTTACGTTTGTTTGCTGAGTTCGAAAACTATAAAAAGAGAACTTCCAGAGAAAGAATAGAATTATTTAAAACTGCTGGACAAGATTTAATGACATCTTTACTGCCAATTATTGATGATTTTGAACGTGCGCTGTCACATATTGAAGATGATAAAGAGGCAGAAGAATTAAGAAAAGGAGTGTTGTTAATTTATCAAAAATTATTTAACACTTTAGAATTAAAAGGATTGTCTACAGTGGAAACTAAAGCTGGTGATGTTTTTGATGCTGAAATTCATGAAGCAATTACACAAATTCCTGCTCAATCAGAAGATTTAAAAGGAAAAGTAATTGACTGTGTTGAAAAAGGATACAAATTAGGCGACAAAATTATTCGTTACCCTAAAGTAGTTATCGGACAGTAAAAAAGTATTCAGTTTACAATAACAGTGAGCAACATATGCAAAACTAATGTTGTAAACTAAAGAAGTATTAATGACAGTGAGCAGTGAGAGCTGAAAAATTGTTGTGAAATACTGAAAATTAAAAATAAAAAATGGCAAAACAAGATTTTTACGAAATATTAGGTCTCTCAAAATCTGCTACTCAAGCAGAAATAAAGAAAGGGTATAGAAAAATGGCGATCAAATATCATCCTGATAAAAACCCGGATGATAAAACTGCTGAAGAAAATTTTAAGAAAGCTGCAGAAGCTTATGAAATTTTAAGTGACGAAAACAAAAAAGCTCGTTATGATCAATACGGTCACGCAGGTTTTGAAGGTCCACAAGGTGGCGGTGGTTTCGGTGGAGGCGGCATGAATATGGATGACATATTTAGTCAGTTTGGTGATATCTTTGGCGGCGGAGGCGGTGGCTTCGGAGGTGGCTTTGGTGGTTTTGGAGGTGGCGGAGGCCAACGACAAGCTAGAGTAAAAGGAAGTAATATGCGAATTCGTGTAAGACTTACTTTAGAAGAAATAGCTAAAGGAGTAGAAAAGAAAGTAAAGGTAAGACGTAAAGTACAAGCAGAGGGAGTAACTTATAAAACCTGTACTACGTGTAATGGATCTGGACAACAAATGCGAGTTACCAATACAATTTTAGGTAGAATGCAAACTGCAACTACTTGTGGTACTTGTTCTGGTGCTGGAGAAATAATTAGTACAAAACCAAGTGAAGCAGATGCACAAGGTTTAATTATAAAAGAAGAAACTGTACCAATTAATATTCCTGCAGGAGTTACAGAAGGGGTACAATTAAAAGTAGGAGGAAAAGGGAATGAAGCTCCTGGTAAAAATTCTGTTGCTGGAGATTTATTAGTATTAATTGAAGAAGTTCCTCATGATGTTTTAAAGAGAGAAGGAACCAATATTCATTATGATTTATATGTAAATTTCTCTGAAGCTGTTTTAGGAACAAGCAAAGAAGTTGATACAGTTACAGGTAAAGTAAAAATTAAAATTGATGCTGGTACACAATCTGGTAAAATTTTAAGATTAAAAGGAAAAGGTTTACCAAGTATAGAAAGATATGGTACTGGAGATTTCTTAATACATATTAATGTTTGGACACCACAAGAGTTGAATAAAGAACAAAAACAATTCTTTGATAAAATGTCTGACAACGAGAATTTTAGACCTAGTCCAAATAAATCAGATAAGTCATTTTTTGAAAAGGTAAAAGACATGTTTTCTTAACGAAATGTTAATTTCAAATTAATAAGTATCTTTTTAATATAAGTTGTATTTTATTTACAATATTTAATGTACATTTGCAGTGTTGCCGATTTTATCGGCAACACTTTTTCTTTTTCATAGCAATTTTTCCCACTCATTTATGAGTGGGTTTTTTTTATGACTAAAGATAAAATTATAACATAATATAGAAATTGCAGACTTATCTTATCGACTTGTGTATGCAAGTAGGAAAGTCCGGACACCAAAGAGTATCATAGCGGATAACATCCGTCCAGCGAGAGCTGAGGACCAGTGCAACAGAAAGAATGTACAGTTAGGCTGTAGTGAAACCAGGTAAACTCTATGAGGTGCAATGCCATGTAAATTAGAGCTTGAGAGCTACTCGCTCGATTCTAAAGGGTAGGCAGATAGAAGTTACGAGTAATTGTAACTCTAGATAAATGATAAGAGCCTTTTTAAGGAACAGGATTCGGCTTATTAGTCTGCATTTTCTATATAATTATTAAAACTTCAAAATAAATCAAGAAAGAATCCTTTTTGTTGATTTAAAATCAGTGTTTTATCGAATAACTTTTTTTTATTCATTAATTCACGCAATCTATTATTTATCTTTTAATTTTAATATAAAAAATGTAAGTTTGTCATACTAAAATAAATAAATAATTTTACAGTTTGTCTTTTCGTTTATAAGAATTAAAAAGGCCTACAGTAACTAAAGATTTCTTTCATGAGTATTTATAAAGACTACCTTAAGCAGATAGAAGAACGTAAAGAACAGGGTCTTCATCCACAACCAATTGATGGTGCAGAATTACTAAGCAAAATCATTGAACAAATTAAAGATTTAGAAAACGAGTACAGAGAAGAATCTTTGAACTTTTTTATATATAATGTTTTACCAGGAACTACAAGTGCTGCTGTAGTAAAAGCTAAATTTTTAAAAGAAATTATTTTAGGTGAATCAATCGTAAAAGAAATTACAACTTCTTCTGCTTTTGAGCAATTATCACACATGAAAGGTGGGCCATCTGTAAAAGTGCTATTAGATTTAGCATTAGGATCAGATGCTGACGTTGCAAAACAAGCAGCAGACGTATTAAAAACACAAGTTTTTCTTTACGAAGCAGATACAGCTCGTTTAGAAGAGGCGTTTAATAGTGGTAATAAAATTGCAATTGATCTTATTAAAAGTTACGCAAATGCAGATTTTTTTACAAAATTACCAGAAATAGAAGAAAAAATAGATGTTGTTACGTTTATCGCAGGAGTTGGTGATATTTCTACAGATTTATTATCTCCAGGTGGTGATGCACACTCTCGTTCAGATAGAGAATTACACGGTCAGTGTTTATTTGAGCATAATAAAGAACAACAAGCAGAATTAAAAGCAGTACAAGCACAGCATCCAGACAAAAGAGTGATGTTAATTGCTGAAAAAGGAACAATGGGAGTTGGTTCTTCTAGAATGTCTGGTGTAAATAATGTTGCTTTATGGACAGGTATTAAATCTAGCCCATATGTGCCATTTATAAATATTGCTCCGGTAATTGCTGGAACAAACGGAATTTCTCCAATTTTCTTAACAACTGTTGGTGTAACTGGTGGTATTGGTTTAGACCTTAAAAACTGGATACAACAAAAAGATGTAGGAGGAAATACTATTCGTGATGAAAACGGAGACCCTGTTTTAAAAGAAGAGTATTCTGTTGCAACAGGTACTGTCCTTACAATTAATACAAAAGAAAAAAAATTATATAACGGAGATACAGAATTAAAAGATATTTCTGCAGCATTTACACCACAAAAAATGGAGTTTATGAAAGCAGGTGGTTCTTATGCTGTTGTTTTTGGTAAAAAATTACAAACCTTTGCTTCTAAAGTATTAGGTATAGATGTAGTGCCTGTTTATGCACCATCAAAAGAAATTTCTATTGAAGGACAAGGTTTAACAGCAGTTGAAAAAATATTCAATAAAAATGCTGTTGGAACAACACCAGGAGCAGTTTTACATGCAGGTTCTGATGTTCGTGTAGAAGTAAATATTGTAGGTTCTCAAGATACTACAGGTTTAATGACTTCTCAAGAATTAGAAATGATGGCTGCAACAGTGATTTCTCCAATTGTAGATGGAGCTTACCAATCTGGTTGTCACACAGCATCTGTTTGGGATGATAAATCTAAAGCGAACATACCAAGGTTAATGAAGTTTATGAACGATTTTGGTTTAATTACTGGTCGTGATCCTAAAGGGAAATATTTTCCAATGACGGATGTTATTCATAAAGTGTTAAACGATCTTACAGTAGGAGATTGGGATATTATTATTGGTGGAGATTCTCACACACGTATGTCTAAAGGTGTTGCTTTTGGTGCAGATTCAGGAACGGTTGCCTTAGCATTAGCTACAGGTGAGGCTTCAATGCCAATTCCAGAATCAGTAAAAGTTACTTTTAAAGGGCAAATGAAATCTTATATGGATTTCCGTGATGTTGTACACGCTACACAAGCTCAAATGCTTAAGCAATTTGGTGGAGAAAACGTATTTCAAGGAAGAATCATTGAGGTTCATATTGGTACATTGACTTCAGATGAAGCATTTACATTTACAGATTGGACTGCAGAGATGAAAGCAAAAGCTTCTATCTGTATTTCTGAAGATGATACTTTAATTGAGTCTTTAGAGATTGCAAAAGGTCGTATCCAAATCATGATTGATAAAGGAATGGACAATGCAGGTCAAGTTCTTAAAGGTTTAGTAGAAAAAGCAGAAAATAGAATTGTAGAACTTAAAACAGGTATTAAACCTTCTTTAAGACCAGATGCAAATGCGAAGTATCATGCAGAAGTTGTTATCGATTTAGATGAAATCGCAGAACCAATGATTGCAGATCCAGATGTAAATAATGATGACGTTTCTAAACGTTATACACATGATAACATCAGACCATTATCTTACTACGGAGGTACTAAAAAAGTAGATTTAGGTTTCGTAGGTTCTTGTATGGTTCACAAAGGTGATATGAAAATATTAGCTCAAATGTTAAAGAATGTGGAGGCTCAATATGGTAAAGTTGAATTTAAAGCACCTTTAGTAGTTGCACCACCAACTTACAATATTGTTGATGAGTTAAAAGCAGAAGGAGATTGGGATGTTTTAGTAAAATATTCTGGTTTCGAATTCGATGATAACGCACCAAAAGGAGTAGCACGTACAGGATACGAAAACATGTTATACTTAGAGCGTCCAGGTTGTAACTTATGTATGGGTAACCAAGAAAAAGCAGCACCAGGAGATACAGTAATGGCAACATCTACACGTTTATTCCAAGGAAGAGTTGTAAAAGATTCTGGAGAGAAAAAAGGTGAATCTTTATTATCTTCTACACCAGTAGTTGTATTGTCTACAATTTTAGGTAGAACACCAACTATGGCTGAATATGAAGCAGCAGTAGACGGAATTGTTTTAACGAAGTTTAAACCATCTCAAAAACAATTAGTGAGATAGTTTTAAGTTTCTAATTATATATTAAAAAGCCTGGGTTTTAAACTCAGGCTTTTTTTGTTCTTCTTATAAAAGAAATAAGTTGAAATGAATTTGCAAAGTTTTAAATAGATTGTAGATCAAAATAGCTATTATGCTTTTAATATCAATACACATAATTAGAATAAAACTTACAGGTTGATTATAATAATCTAAAGTCAAAATGATTTTTAAGCATTTATAAGATTTACTTTAGATAAAACTTAGATTAGAGTTTGGGGTTCCCTCGCCAAAAGAGGCGAGGTCGGGCTTTCTATTACAATCTTTTTGTTCATACTTCTCAAAAAGGATTTCCACTTCAATCCCTAACCTAGGCTATTCGTATCTTTTTATGTAATTGCATATTCCGAGCAACTATTTTCTATCAAAATTATCTATTTCACTATCAGTATTAAATCTTTTCTTAGCAAAATTCAGTTATAAAACTAGTAGATATTTTTGTATCTTAGTGTACTTATAAATATTAACAACTAAATTATATATAATCTTATGGCATTTGATATTAATATGATTAAAAAAGTGTATTCAAACGTAGTAGAACGTGTGGATGCTGCTCGTAAACTTACAGGAAAACCTTTAACTTTATCAGAAAAAATTCTGTATTCGCATTTATGGGATAAAACATCAGATAAAGCTTTTGTTAGAGGTAAAGACTATGTAGATTTTGCACCAGACAGAATTGCATTACAAGATGCAACTGCGCAAATGGCATTACTGCAATTTATGCAAGCTGGTAAAAGTAAAGTAGCAGTTCCTACAACCACGCACTGTGATCATTTAATTCAAGCTAAAAACGGTGCAAGTATGGATTTACAGTCTGCACTTAATACCAGTAATGAAGTTTTTAACTTTTTAGAATCTGTTTCTAATAAATACGGATTAGGTTTTTGGAAACCCGGAGCAGGAATTATTCACCAAGTAGTTTTAGAAAATTATGCATTTCCAGGAGGAATGATGATTGGTACAGATTCTCACACAGTAAATGCTGGTGGTTTAGGTATGGTTGCTATTGGTGTTGGTGGTGCAGATGCAGTAGATGTAATGGCAGGTATGGCTTGGGAATTAAAGTTTCCTAAATTAATAGGAGTGAAATTAACCGGTAAATTATCTGGTTGGACTGCACCAAAAGACGTTATTTTAAAAGTAGCAGGTATTGTTTCTGCAAAAGGAGGAACAGGAGCCATTGTTGAATATTTTGGTGAAGGAGCAACTTCTATGTCTTGTACAGGTAAAGGTACCATTTGTAATATGGGAGCCGAAATAGGAGCAACCACATCTACTTTTGGGTATGATGAATCTATGGAACGTTATTTACGCGCTACAGATAGAAGTGATGTTGCAGATGCTGCTAACGAAGTAAAAGAATATTTAACAGGTGATGCAGAAGTGTATGCAAACCCAGAAGAATATTTTGACCAAGTTATAGAAATTAATTTATCAGAATTAGGACCATTATTAAACGGACCTTTTACGCCAGATTTATCTACAAAAGTAGGAACAGATATGGCAAAGGCTGCTAATGATAACGATTGGCCATTAAAAGTAGAATGGGGATTAATTGGTTCTTGTACAAACTCTTCTTACGAAGATTTATCGAGAGCTTCTTCAATTGCACAACAAGCGCTGGATAAAGGTTTAAAAATAAAATCGGAATTAGGAATTAACCCTGGATCTGAAAAAGTAAGATATACAGCAGATAGAGATGGTATTATTGGTATCTTCGAAAAGTTAGATGCAAAGATTTTTACAAACGCTTGTGGACCATGTATTGGTCAATGGGCTCGTTATGAAGATCCAAAAAACGCACCTAAAAATAGTATTGTTCATTCTTTTAATAGAAACTTTGCAAAGCGTGCAGATGGTAACCCAAATACGCATGCTTTTGTTGCTTCACCAGAATTAACAGCAGCTATTGCAATTGCTGGTCGTTTAGATTTTAATCCGATTACGGATAAATTAATCAACGAAAACGGAGAAGAAGTAATGTTAGATGAACCAACAGGATGGGAATTACCTCCAAAAGGTTTTGAAGTAAAAGATGATGGTTATTTAGCACCAGAAAAAGATGGAAGTCATGTAAAGATTGCAGTAAAAGATGATTCTGACAGATTACAATTATTAGAACCTTTTAAACCTTTAGGAAACAAATTAGAAGGTGTAAAATTATTAATAAAAGCATTTGGTAAATGTACAACAGATCATATTTCTATGGCGGGACCATGGTTGCGTTACAGAGGGCATTTAGATAATATTTCTAACAACTGTTTAATTGGAGCTGTAAACGCGTTTGGAATGAAAACCAATTTTGTTAAAAACCAATTAACTGGTGAGTTTGGAGGTGTACCAGATACTGCAAGAGCTTATAAAGCTGCAGGTATAAAATCTATTGTAGTTGGAGATCATAATTATGGTGAAGGTTCTTCTAGAGAGCACGCTGCAATGGAGCCTAGACATTTAGGTGTTGCTGCTGTTTTAGTAAAATCTTTTGCTAGAATTCATGAGACCAACTTAAAGAAACAAGGAATGTTAGGTTTAACATTTAATAATGAAGCAGATTATGATTTAATTCAAGAAGATGATACGTTTAACTTTGTGGATTTAAATGAATTTGCTCCAGATAAACCTTTAACGATAGAAGTTGTTCATGCAGATGGATCTAAAGATATGATTGTTACAAACCATACTTATAATCAAGGTCAGATTGAATGGTATAATGAAGGTTCTGCCTTAAACTTAATTAAAAAAGAAAATGCTTAAAATTTAAGCGTTTTAAATATAAAACTCTCGGAGAAATTCGAGAGTTTTTTTGTTACTTCAAATTATGAATACAGAAAAATTTAATCAGTTTTTAAATAAAATTTCAAAAGAGCCTCTACCTGTAATAGATGCAGCAATTTCTTTAGAAAGTTATTTTCCAATAGTAATTTCATCCAAAAATAAAGAGTTATTAAATTTTGATATCTCTTCTTCATCGGAATGGGAAGTATATATAAAATCGTTTTTAGAGAAAAACAAAGCTAAAATAGCTTTTGGAGGTTATTTAGAAAAAAGAAATATTTACGACAGAAGTAATTATTTTAAAAATGTATCAGAAAAAGAAAAAAGAAACATTCATTTAGGTACTGATTTATGGTGTAAAGAAAACACCAAAGTATTAGCGGTCTTGGATGGGGAAGTCCATAGTTTTAAAAATAATAAAAATTTTGGAGATTATGGCCCAACTATTATTTTAAAGCATGAAATAGAAAATGAGGTTTTTTATACTTTATATGGACATTTGTCATTAGCATCCATAGAAAATATAAAAGTTGGAGATGCTGTTTTACAAGGAAATACCATTGGATATTTAGGAAGTTCTACTGTAAACGGAGAGTATGCGCCACATTTACACTTTCAAATTATTAGAGATTTAGAAGATAATTTTGGAGACTATCCTGGAGTGTCATCCAAAGAAAATATAGCATTTTATAAAAATAATTGTCCAAACCCAAATTTATTACTAAAATTAGCTATTTAGTTTTTTTGTAAGCTATTAGGCTGTTTATAGACTCAATAGGTAACCAAAACTAAAACTCCTTTTATGAATAACTTATGGTTTTTTGATAACGTAAACTTATTTAACCTTCTTTGTCCTCACAAATTTAAAGAATATAAAAAGTGTCACTCTTTTGATGCTTATAAAAAAAGTGATTACATCTACTTTGAAGAAGACTCTGCAAGTAAAGTTTATCTCATAGAAAAAGGAAAAGTGAAGTTAGGGTATTATACAGAAGAGGGAAATGAAGTTGTTAAAGCCATTTTAACCAAAGGAGAATTGTTTGGAGAAAAAGCCATTTTAGGAGAGGAAATAAGAAATGAATTTGCGCAATCTGTAGATGCATCAACATCAATTTGTCCCATAGGAGTAGAGACTATGCACGATTTAATGCGTGATAATAAAACCTTTAGTTTAAAAATTTATAAGTTTTTAGGACTTCGTTTTAAGAAATTAGAAAGACGATTACAATTAATATTATTTAAGGATTCTAAAACAAGGTTTTTAGAATTTATGAAAGAGCTTTGTGAGGAATTTGGTCATGATTGTGAAAAAACAGGTGATAAAGTAATAGTCCATCCATATACACAAAAAGATATAGCCTCTTTAATTGGTACTTCTAGATCTAATTTAAATGTATTAATGAATGAGTTAAAGGAAGCAAACATTATCAGTTTCAATAGAAAAGAGATAAGATTACTTCAAAAAATAGCATAAGTGTTAGCTAGCTAACATTTAAAGACTTGTTAAACTTATAATTTTGTCATCAACATTAACATAAATATTAATAAGATGAAAAAAATTTTAAATTTAGCATTCGCATTTGCAATTGCAACTACTTTTGTAGCTTGTAGCGACGATGACAACAACAACAACATTGCACCAACAACAGGAGATTTAACAGTAGACTTTACAGGTTTAGAAGCATTAGGAGCTGATTTCGTTTACGAAGGTTGGTTAATTGTAAACGGAAGTCCGGTAAGTACAGGTACATTTACAAGCGTAACTTTTCCACAAACGTATACTGTTGGTATTGATGATTTACAAGCAGCAACAACGTTTGTTTTATCTATTGAGCCAGCTGGAGAAACAGGAGCAGAAGCTTTAGCACCAGCAGCAACGAAACTTTTAGCAGGTAACTTTTCTGGAAATATAGCAAGTGTAAATTCAGACAACATAGTTGTTGATGCTAGTGGAGAAATTAAAGATTTAGGATCTTCATGGGGAAAATATATTTTAGCTACACCTACAGATAATGACGATACAAATGATGCAAGTGGAATTTGGTTTTTAGATAATTCTAACGATCCTACTGTTGCGGGTTTAGGTTTACCAACTTTAACTGATGGATGGAAATATGAAGGATGGGTTGTTATAGATGGAACTCCAGTAAGTACAGGTACTTTTACTGCAGTTGATGTAGCAGACGATAACGCAGCAACATCACCTTTTAAAGGGGCTGTTAGTAATGGACCAGGTTATCCCGGTGAAGATTTTGTAACAGGATCTGCAGCAGGTGTAGATTTCCCTACAGATTTAAAAGGAAAAACAGTGGTAATTTCAGTAGAGCCAAGTCCAGATAATAGTTCTGCACCTTTTGCTTTAAAGCCTTTAGCGCATGTTGTACCATCAGATGCAATGACTTTTACAGTAATAAATATGGTAACAGGACCATTACCAATTTTATCTGGAAGTGTAACAAGATAACAGAAAAAAAATATATCTACTATTGTGTTAATGGTTGATTTATTTGAAGGGTAATTATATATTATATAATTGCCCTTTTCTGTTTATAAAAAAAAAGTTTGGATAAATTTAGAAAACACCTATTCGGTTACTTCGTCAATTGTCTTTAAAATGATGTTGCAGCCTTTAATTATTTCTTCGTCAGAAATGGTCAATGGAGGCGTAATTCTCATTGCTTTTTCTTCAAACAATAAAAAGAATAGAACTAATCCGTTTTCTAAACATTTTAAAATTACTTTAGAATTTAATTCGGCAGATTCTAAAATAGCGGCTAACATTAATCCTTTTCCTCTAATTTCTACAATTGAAGGATGTACTAAATGTTCTCTGATTAACGCTTCTTTTCGTAAAACTTCTTTAATAAAGTTATTCTGAGTAATTTCTTTTACAGTTGCTACGGCTGCTGCAGAAATAACAGGATGACCAGCAAAAGTAGAAATATGACCTAATTTAGGATTGTCTTTTAACAAACTCATGTTTTCAAATGAGGAAATAAATGCACCAATTGGCATTCCACCACCTAAACCTTTCCCAGTAATTATGATATCCGGAATTACATTGTAGTTTTCAAATCCCCAAAATGTACCAGTTCTACCAATTCCTGTTTGTATTTCATCTAAAATTAACAAAGCACCAACTTCTAAACAACGTTGTTTTACTTTCGATAAAAAATCATCTTTAGATTCAATAAAACCAGCACCACCTTGTATGGTTTCTATAATTACAGCAGCAGTTTTATTCGTGATCTTATCTATTTCACTTTCATTATCGAATTCAATAAATCTTGTTCCAGGAATTAAAGGTCTAAAAGCTTGATTCTGTTTTTCTACCCCAGAAACGCTCATAGAACCCATTGTATTACCGTGATAAGAGTTTTTTGCAGCAATTATTTCTGCTCTATTAGTAACTCTTTTGGCTAATTTTAAAGCACCTTCTGTTGCTTCTGTTCCAGAGTTTGTAATATAAACAGTGTTTAAATTCTCTGGAGAATTTTGTGCTAAAATTTTACACAATGCTACTTGAGGTTGTTGTATAAACTCGCCATAAACCATAACATGCGCATACGCATCTAATTGATTTTTTATGGCATCTGTAACTTTAGGGTGATTATGACCTAAACTATTTGCAGAAACACCTGCAACAAAGTCTAAATATGCTTTTCCTGAAGTATCGTAAATATAACTTCCTTTTGCCTTAGAAATTTCTATTGCAAGTGGGTGAGGAGTGGTTTGTGCTTGGTATTTAAAAAAATCTTTTTTCAAGCTTATTGTTTTTTAGGAGAAATATCTGGCTTAGGTAATTTAATTTCTTCTTTCTTTTTCGTATTCTTTTTTGGACTAAGAAGGTCAGAAATATTTTCGACTTTATCTTCTGTTTTAGTAGGGATTGTATCTTTATTGTCTTTTATAAAAATGTCTTCCATCTTTTTAGGTTGTTCATCTTCACGCCAAATAAAACCTTTTAGCTCTCTAACATCATCTGGTAATTTAGAAGGAGGATAGGTATTTCCATCAGATTTTTTTAAATACTTTATAGTTTCAATCTGCCCACTGTCTAAGGTGAATTCGATGTTACTAGATATTTCTTTTGTAATGGTTTCTAACACATTTGTCTCTTCATTTCTATTAAAATAAACAGATTCTGCATTACCTTTTACCAAAAGCAAGCGCAGTTTATTTTCCTTAAACTTCCCAAACATATTTCTACCTTTTATTTGGTTAAAGTCTTTGTTAGAAACAGAATCTTTAGAGACAATAAATGAGTTGTTTAAAACTTTTAACGAGTCTAATTTTTCGGTTTCTACGTTAGATATTAAGTGGATTGTATCTCCTGTAATTTGATTTTGATCTGACCAAATTACAGGGTTTTTAAACATTTTTGTCAAACCTGTTTCTTGGTTTGTATGTATGGAGTCACATTTTCCTTGTAAATCCGATTTAAAAATTTTTACATTGTGATACGTTCTTACAACCCTTTTATCAGGTTTACCGGTAACTAAAAGAGTATCTCCATGAATAAACATAGAATCTTTATCAATAATAGAAATGGCAACAGCTTTTTTAATAATATACAGCGAATCTTTTAATTCAAATATTTCTGCGTAATTTCCTTTGGTTATAAAGTTTTGAACCGTATCTATTACCTGAATATTATTCGTTGCAGAAGCAAACCCTTTTCTCTTATCATAATACAAACTATCACCTTCTATAGTTCTTTCTTTTAGATAGAGTTTTGCATTTTTAACAAAATGAGAAACATCTGTTTTGGTATTATAGAATCCTTTTTCACAATAAATTCTATTATCATTTTTTGTATTTGTAATGGTAGTTGGGCCATACAAGTAGGTAAGTCCGGAATTGGTATAATAATCTAAATGATCAGATTCTAGGTGATTTTCTGGGTTTACAACAGTAACTCTTGTAGTTGCAGTAAACTTTTTATCTTCTAAATAAAAGTTTCCATTTTTACTTTTTAAGGTATTTGTTTCGTCTTTTATAGTAGCGTAACTTTTATAATACAGTTTTTGATTTAGTCTGTCAAAATGCAATGTATCTGTAGTTAAAGTCATTGTTGGGTCTTTTAAAACTACATTTCCCCAAGAAACTGCCTGCTTAGAATTAGCATCGTAATCTGCATAACTACTTGTTTGTGTAATGGTGTCACCTTGTTTAATTAGCACATTTCCAATAGCTTTAAAGAAGTTCTTGTCCTTATAGTACAATGCTTGTTGACTTGTTAAAATAATTCCGTCGTGAATCATTTTAACATTACCAATTAATAATGTTGCTCCAGGATATTTTTCCTCATCAGCTTCTTGCTGTTCTGCATAATATTCAATTTTTCTGTTTTCTTGCGAAAAAGAAATGGCCGATGAAATAACAAGAAGTAAAAAAAGTATTCTTTTCAAGATGATGAATTTTACGCAAAAATAATGAAAAGATAATGGCTAAGTATTAAAGAAAAGTAAAAATTAGTTGAAATAAATCTATGAAAGTATAGTTAAAGATTGTTCTAACCTTTTAGCTTTTGGAAACAATATATTATTCTCTATATGAATATGATTATTTAATAATTCTTCAAACTGCTGCAGTTTTAAGTATAAAACTTTAAATGAAATACATGCATTTTCTGGAATTTTGTAATTATTAGTTAATTTAGCTATTTTTTTAAAGGTTTTACTCACCTTTTCATGATCATCTTCTATGATATCAATAGGTATGTTTAAGGGAGAGTTACTTGTATTAGTCACTATTTTTTTAGTATTCGCATCAATAAGCTTCTTAATATAAGGGAAAATAATACGTTCTTCATTTTTCATATGTTCAAGAATGTTATCTGCAACTTTTAATATTAACAGATTAACTTCTATAAGCTCCTTATATTCTTCTCCATAAATAGCTGCTACTTTTTCTCCATATTCCTTTAGAAGCAATATATTTTCTTCTTTGTATTCATGTTGAATGTTAACTAAAAAGTCAATTAAAAAATCTAATTTCCAAGAATTATAATCTTTTAAATAGTAAACCTTATCATTTACCGCTTTCAAATCTTTTAGAATTTGTTTTAAATTGGTGTTTTTTTCTTCACAAGCCTGACTAAGTAACATGTTTCCATGAATACTAAAGTCTATTTTATATTTTTTAAAAACGGAGGCAGTATTTATGTTCTCAATAACTATTGTTGCAACACTTTTATTCATTAGATCCTTCACAATGATAGGCTTTGAATTCTTAACAAATATGCTCTTATTATTAGGGATAAAAAATGACTTTTGTCACTTTTTTACATAATTATAGATATTTGTATTAAAACGATATCATTTTCGGATAAGTACATGTTAAATGATGAATAAAAATCATTTATTCATAACGTTAAAATGAAGTTTTTTGGACTTACTATTGAGATAAAACAACTTTTACCTTCAATAAAAGTTTAAGATGATGTAATTTGCGCTAAAATTATTTTAAAATGAAATCACCTTTTTATTTAACAAAAGAAGAAATGAAATCTTATGGTTATAAGATTGTAGATATTATAGTAGACCATTACAAAGAAGAAGAAAATAAAAAGCCAGTAATTAAGGCTTCTAGAGAAGAAATGGACTCATTATTTTTAAGTGAAGCTCCAGATGATGCTACTGATGCAAATGAAGTATTAGATTTTGTGGTGAATAATGTGCTACCAAATAGTAATATATCTACCCATCCGAAATCTTTTTCTTTTGTACCTGGCCCAAGTAATTTTATTAGTACTATGGCAGATTCTTTAGCAACAGGTTTTAATATTTTTTCTGGTGGATGGATTGTTTCCCCTGCAGCTGCAGAGTTAGAAATAGTAACTTTAAATTGGTTGCTAAAAATGTTTCATTTCCCTGTTACTAAAGGTGGCGGAATTTTTACAAGTGGTGGTTCTATGGCTAATTTAACAGCCTTAACTACTGCTAGAAGAATAAAGTGTGGTGATGATTTTTCTAAAGGTATTATCTATTTATCTGACCAAGCACATTCTTCTAACATTAAGGCAATTCAGGTTTTAGGGTTTAAAAAAGAACAAATTAAAATAATTCCGACAGATTCTGAATTTAAGTTTAGCATGAATAAACTTAAAAATGAAATAGCAAGGGATCAGTTAGAAGGTAAAAAACCATTTTGTATTATTGCATCCGCAGGTACTACCAATACAGGTACTGTAGATCCTTTAGACGATTTAGCAGACATCTGTGAAAAAGAAAATCTTTGGTTTCATATAGATGGTGCTTATGGTGCTGCTGCAATTTTATCTAAAAAAGGGAGTAGAATTTTACGCGGAATAGAACGTGCAGATTCTTTAACAGTGGATCCTCATAAATGGTTTTTTCAACCGTACGAGATTGGTTGTCTACTAGTAAAAGATGCCTCTTGGTTAAGTAATACATTTAGTGAAAAACCAGAATATTTAAGGGATATTGAAGGGAATGAGTCTGAAATTAATTTTTATGATTACGGGATTCAATTAACAAGAAGGTTTAGAGCTTTAAAGTTTTACATGTCTATAAAAACGTATGGTTTAAATGCATTTAAGAAAGCCATTACCTATAATATAGATTTGGCTGATAAAACTGAAGATATCTTAAGAAAAAGTAAAAACTGGGAAATTGTTTCTCCGGCTACTTTAGCAATTATTAACTTTAGATATAACCCATTAAATAAAGATTTAACAGAAAAAGAAGTAGATACATTAAACCAAGAAATTTCTACGAGAGTGGTAGATTCTAGAGAAGCCTTTTTAGTAACCACTGTTTTACAAAATCAAGTAGTTATTAGAATGTGTTTAATAAACCCTAAAACAACTTTAAAGCATGTTACAGACACTTTAGACCAATGTGAAGTATTTGCTAAACAGATTCTTTTAGATTGGAAAAAGTAGGTTTTATATTGGTAATAAATATTCCCAAAACACCAATTGGCATCAATACAGAAATCAGTACTAATATTGTATAATAATTATTGATAATAGATAATTGCTGCCAATTGCAAAAACCTTTATAAAATATTAAAATTTCAGAAAAAAGAAATCCTATTAAGTAAATGCTTATCCAAACTTTGGGTAATTTTAATAGTTTGTTTTGATGTAAAAAAAAGAAGATACTCAAACTTATTACCCCTAAAAAAACGAGGTGTAAATACCCTATTACAAAGTCTTTAATTTGATAAGATAAATCTACAAAATAAGGGATTACCGTTATAGATTGCATTAAAGTTTTTAGAGTAAAAAACACCAAAACAAAGCTGATTAAATTAAAGAAAAAACGAGGTGTTTTCTGTTTTAAAACAAATTTATGGCTCTTTATTATTTGATATAAATAGCTTAAAGCAAAGAGTTGGATAAATACACCTAATAAAGCTGTTAGATAAAGGGTTATGTGTGGTTTAATCCATAAAAAAGATAGTGGTAAAGTTAGTATGCATCCCCATAGCATCAATTTATAAAAGGAACCAACTTTTTTTTTAGAAATAACGCAGCGATGCTTTTCTAAAAGTGAAAAAAATAATCCTAATAAACAGAATATAAACCATCCATTATATTGAAAATGTAAATAGAAATAAATGGCATTTTTATACCAATGAGATGTACTACCTAAAGTGTTCATAATAATTCCTAATGACCAAGGGCCAATACTAGAAATAATCATAAAAACTAGAGAGGTATTTATAAATTTTAACGCATAACTGTCTTTCTCTAAATGGTTATTTTTTCTAAAAAACGCAAAAAACCAATAAGAACAAATTATAAATAACGTAGAAAAAATAATAGAAAATAAAGCATAGCCAGTTATTGGGAAACTAATAAGCATTCCTACAATTGTAATCTGAGTGCACAAAAATAGTGTTGTATATTTTTTTTTAGCATCCTCATTTATATACAAGTAAAATAATAAGCTAGTTAATCCAATATATACCCAACCCAAAAGTGCTACATGAGAGTGGGTGTGTACAAAAAATTTATAATCAATATTTATATCAATAATAGGAAAAAGACGTAATAGAATACCTAAAGAAGAAGCTATTAAAAAATACAAAAGTGCCACAAAACTTTGTGTTTTGGCTTTTATCATTATTATAACGTATTTATAATATTATTATTTTTTACATATTCAATAGACATTTCTAAGATGGTTTTCTTTTTTAATTTAGAAATTAATTTATCTTTAAATGGTGCATATAAATGATGAACAACGCAAGGATTTTCGGAGCTACATTCTGATTGTCCTAAATAACATTCATTAAATTTTTCTACACCATCAATACAATCGATAATATCAAATAAGGAGTTTTTTTCATTAGCTTGTGTTAAATAAAACCCTCCATGAGGACCTTTTACAGAGCTTATAATATTTTTTTTAGTTAATTCTTGTAAAGTTTTAGCTAGAAAAGGAGCTGGCATCATTAAATCATTCGCAACCTTTTTAGAGCCAATTTTATTGTCTACACTCGCTTTTTCTGTAAGATATAGAACTGCTCTAATGGCATATTTACTTGAATTTGATAACATTTTATTTTTTTTGTAAAAATATAAAGATAAAACTATCTTTTAGTATGATAAATATCATTTATTTTTTTAATCAAGATTAATAATTTTGCTTCACAATAAAAGATTAAAGAGTCTTTTATTATAACTAAACCTAAAAATCAAAAAAATGAAATTATTAAAAGCAGTGTGCATACTATTTGCAGGAAGTTTACTACTAGTTAATTGTAAAAGTGAACCAAAACAAGAATTAGCTAAAGCAGATAGTTCTACAATTTATATAAAAGGAACTATGGAAGCAGAATTGACTTCTCCACCTTTTGTGCCAGCTCCAATAGGAAATAGAACAGCAAAAAAATTATTGGTAAATATGGAAATTCTAGAAAAAGAAGGAACCATGACAGATGGAGTACAATATGTTTATTGGACTTTTGGAGGTACAGTGCCTGGAAGTTTTATAAGAACTAGAGTAGGAGATGAAATAGAATTTACTTTATCTAATCATCCAGACAATAAATTACCTCATAATATAGATATGCATGCTGTGACGGGCCCTGGTGGTGGAGCAGAATCATCATTTGTAGCTCCAGGACATGAAAAAACGTTTTCTTTTAAAGCTTTAAATCCTGGTTTGTTTGTGTATCACTGTGCTACAGCACCAGTTGGAATGCACATTGCAAATGGAATGTATGGTTTAATTTTGGTAGAACCAGAAGGAGGTTTACCTAAAGTAGACAAGGAATATTACATTATGCAAGGTGATTTTTATACGAAAGGAGCTACTGATGAAAAAGGCTTACAACCTTTTGATATGACAAAAGCAATTAAAGAAGATGCAGATTATGTTGTTTTTAACGGTAAGGTTGGATCATTAACTGGTGATAACGCTATTACTGCAAATGTTGGTGAAACGGTTCGTTTGTTTGTTGGTAACGGTGGTCCAAACTTAACTTCATCTTTTCATGTTATTGGAGAAATTTTTGATAATGTGCATGTAGAAGGAGGAGATTTAATTAATACAAACGTACAAACAACGTCTATTCCTGCTGGTGGTGCAGCAATTGTAGATTTTAAAGTAGAAGTTCCTGGAACATTTATTTTGGTTGATCATGCAATTTTTAGAGCTTTTAATAAAGGAGCATTAGGAATGTTGAAAGTGTCTGGTGAAGAAAATAAAAAATTATATTCTGGAGTAAAACAAGAAGGAATTTATCACCCAGAAGGGGGAACAATTCAAACCATGCCAGTAGATAAAAATAAAAATGAAGTTGCGGTTACTACAGAAAAACCTTTAGCTAAAAAAATAGCAGATGGTAAACAAGTGTATATGACTACTTGTTTTGCTTGCCACCAAGCGGAAGGGCAAGGAATACCAAATGCATTTCCTCCATTGGCAAAATCAGATTATTTAAATGCAGATGTTAATAGAGCTATTGGTATTGTTTTGCATGGTAAAACAGGAGAAATTACTGTTAATGGTAAAAAATATAATAGTGTAATGACAAGACAAACATTAACGGAAGGGGAAGTTGCAGATGTTATGACCTATGTATATAATTCTTGGGGTAATAATAAAACCAATGTTACCATTAAGAATGTACAAGATGTAAAAAATAATTAATAATAATTTCAATTCAATTTCTATGAAAACTATTTTAAGATTGACAATTTGTTTCATCCTCCTAAATATAACTTATGCAAGTTGTCAATCTAAAATGGTACCAATTAAAGGAGGAGCTTACATCCCATTATACGGTAGAGATTCTATGAAAGTTGAAATAGATAACTTTTTAATGGATGTATATCCGGTTACAAATAAAGAGTATGTGGCTTTTGTAAAAAAGTATCCAAAATGGCAGAAAAGTAAAGTCATAAAATTATTTGCGGATGAAAGCTATTTACGTGATTGGAAATCGGATACTCTTTTAGGAGAAAACAAAAAAGAAAACTCTCCAATTACTCAAGTATCTTGGTTTGCAGCAAAAGAATATTGCGAATGTCAGGGAAAAAGATTGCCAACTGTAGATGAATGGGAATATGTAGCCATGGCAAATAAAAAAATACCAGATGCTAGAAAACAAAAAGAGTACAATGCTTTTATTTTAAGTTGGTACGAAAAACCAAAGACCTTCAATCAAACTATAGGGTCTACTTTTAAAAATTATTGGCAAGTATTTGACTTACATGGCTTAGTTTGGGAATGGACTTCAGATTTTAATTCTGTATTAATTACAGGTGAATCTAGAAAAGATGTAGATACAGATAGTAATCTGTTTTGTGGAAGCGCAGCTGTAAATGCAACAGATTTAATGAATTATGCTGCTTTTATGAGGTATGCAATTAGAGGGAGTTTAAAAGCAAAATATACCATGAAAAACCTAGGTTTTAGATGTGTAAAAGATGATAAAAAATAGCAACATGAAAACACTTAAATATCTTATAGTATTAATTATTACAGTTACTTCATTAAGTTCTTGTAATACATCTACTTCTAAAGAAAGTAGTAAGGTAGAATACCAATGTCCTATGAAATGCGAAGGAGATAAAGTTTATTTAGAACAAGGCGCTTGTCCTGTTTGCAAAATGGATTTAAAACCAACATCTAAAATAGTGAAAAAAGTTTTGTCTACCATGATTTCTGATGAGTCTATTTTTAACTTAACTTCTAAATGGAATACGCAAAATGGTACTGAAATTCAGTTAAAAGAGTTAAAAGGTAAAACTTTGGTTATGGTAATGATTTATACAACTTGTAAAGCTGCTTGCCCTAGGTTAACAGCTGATATGAGAAATATAGATGCTAAAATTCCATCCGAATTAAAGGAAGGTGTAGAATTTGTTTTGGTTAGTATAGATCCAGAGAATGATACGCCAGAGAGGTTAAAAGAATTTGCAGAAGAGAATTTTCTAACAGATAAAAATTGGACCTTATTACAAGGTACAGAAAGTGGTGTTAGAGAATTTGCAAATGTACTAGCGGTAAAATACAAACAAATTTCTCCTTTAGATTTTTCTCATTCTAACATCATAAGTGTTTTTAACCCGAATGGAGAATTAGTACATCAGCAAGAAGGATTAGGTGTTGATAATAAAGAAACGATTACAAAAATTATAGAAACTATTAAAACATATTAAAATGAAAATTACAAAGGATAATACAGTAGCAGAAGTAGTAACATATAATATTAAAACAGCAGATGTATTTAAAAAACACGGTATAGATTTTTGTTGTGGAGGCGGAATTAGTATAGAAAAAGCGTGTAAAAAACACAATGTTTCTTTTGAAGAAATGGAAAAAGAACTACTAGAAATAAATACTCCAAGTACAAATGCTTACAATTATGATAGCTGGAAGCTAGATTTTCTGGTAGATCATATTATAAGCATTCATCATGCTTATGTAGAAGAAAATACCCCTATAGTATTGCAATATGCAGCTAAAGTTGCAAAAGTTCATGGGCATCATTATACAGAAGTTATAGAAATTAACAGACTTTTTAATTTGGTTGCACAAGAATTAGCGGCTCATTTAAAAAAGGAAGAACTTATTTTATTCCCTTTTATTAAAAAGTTAGTAAACGCAGATAAAGAAGGTGTAAAAGTAAATCAACCTCATTTTGGAACCGTAAATAATCCAATAGCAATGATGGAAGATGAACATGAAAGTGCAGGTGATATCTTAAAAGAAATTAAACAACTTTCTAATAATTATACACCACCAGAAGGAGCTTGTAATACGTTTAAAGCGTTGTATGCTAAGTTAGATGAGTTTGAGCAAGACTTACATCAACATATACATTTAGAAAATAATATTTTGTTTCCTAAAGCCATTCTTTTAGAGAAAAAAAATAAACAATAAGAATATTTCATTCTTAAGAGACAGTGTAAAAAACTGAGTGTTATTTATTTAATACTTAGTTTTTTTTATTTCTAATGATATTAATCATGTTTTGTAGAAGCAAATAAATATAAATTGCAAGCTTAATTAAATTTAGTTAAACATTTAAATTAAACAATGAAAAACTCACATTCATTTCACATTCCTGTAATGGGAATTGGTTTTACTATAGACTCTCCTTTAAAAGTAGCACAATTTGGTATTGATTCTGTTATTTCTTTAGTGGATGATATTTTAGTAGAAAAAATGCGAAAAATTTACAGCGAAAAATTTGAAATACCATATAAAGAAATTTCAGATAAAGTTGATGATTTTAGAGCAAAGAGAATTACTTCTTATTTAGATTTATTACACGACCAAACAGAAGAAAAGTTCAATCAATTAAAGAATATTACATCAGAAAAAAGTAAAGCATTAATGGATTATATTCACATGTTACCAGAATATTCTTCATTAAAAAAAGACTTTTTAAAGTTGACTGAAGAAGGAGTCGACTTTTCTAAGATAAAAGATTGGGCAAATAAGAATTTATCAATGGGTAGTATTGATGTTAATATTATGACCAAAATTGATAAAGGAAATTATGTAGATAAAGAGTTATTACCAATAGAATACAACGATGCACATGCTGCGTTAAGAGGGTATTCTAATAGTAAACTATCTTCGTCTTTAATTCTTTCTGCAGGTATGAATCCAAGGTTATATACCTACATGAGTAATTTTGATGATTTTTTTCCAGATGTAAACGGAAACATTAAAAAGAAAATTATTTTAAAAGTTAGTGATTATCGATCTGCTTTTATTCAAGGAAAGTTTTTGGCTAAAAAAGGATTATGGGTTTCTGAATATAGAGTAGAATCTGGATTAAATTGTGGTGGACATGCTTTTGCAACTGATGGTTTTTTAATGGGAACTGTTTTAAAGGAATTTAAAGAAAATAAGGAGACTTTAATAAGTCAAACGCAAGAATTAATGCAGCAAGCTTTAAAAGATGCAGACCGTATAATTCCTACCAAAGAATTAGAACTTAAAATAACAACGCAAGGTGGTGTTGGTACTGGTGAAGAGCATTCTTTTTTATTAGAAGAATATCAATTAGATTCTGTAGGGTGGGGAAGTCCATTTTTATTGGTTCCGGAAGCAACAAGTGTCGATGAGAAAACGGTAGCACAATTAGCAGAAGCCAAAGAACAGGATTTGTATTTAAGTAACAGTTCTCCTTTGGGAGTTCCTTTTAACACTCTAAAAGGAAATACAAAAGATGTGCAAAGACAAATGCTTATCGATAAAGGAAGACCAGGTACTTCTTGCCCTAATAAATTTATCGCTTTAAATCATGAATTTAAAGATACAGGTTTGTGTACGGCATCTAGAGAGTATCAGCATTTAAAACTGAAAGAAATTGATGCTTTAGAAATTTCATCAGAAGAAAAAGAAGAAAGAGTAAATAAAGTCACCGAAAAATCTTGTATTTGTGTTGGTTTAGGTACATCAACTTTACTTTTAAATAATATAAGTACAAAGAAAGTAGGAGACGGAGTTTCTGTTTGTCCTGGACCTAATATGGCATATTATGATAAAATAATGAGTTTGCGTGATATTACAGACCATATTTATGGTAGAAAAAACATGCTAACTAGAACAGATAGACCAAATGTTTTTGTAAAAGAACTATCTCTTTATATTACTCATTTACAGGATAAAGTAAATGAAGCAAAAACTACAATTGATAAAAAACAATTGAGAACTTTAACGAAGTTTAAAAAGAATTTAGAAGCCGGAATTGAGTACTATAATGAATTATTTTTAGCGAAAAAAGATGCTTTTACAAATAGCAAAGAAACACTTTTAAATTCCCTTAAAATTGAACAACAAAAACTTGTTTTAATAGGTCTAGAAATAGAGAATTTATAAGGAACAATATTATAACATGAAAAAGCCTCTTTTAATATTAAAAGGGGCTTTTTTTATGTTTATAAAGGATTATGTACTGTTTGTTTTAAATAATTACTGTTTTTATAAAAGATAAAAAAGTCTTTTAAATGTGATAATAGTCATGTTTTTTAGCAGTCTACTTTTTTAAATTTGTTTGGAGTAATACAAATCAAATAGCAGGAAAAAGTATTATAAAAAATAATATCGATAGAAAAAATAACAATTAACCTTTTAAATAAAACAAAAATGAAATTAAGAAATTTAATCGCCTTATTTGCAGTACTATTATTAATTAGTTGTGGAAAAGAAGAAAAAAAGAAATCTACAGATGACATACCTACTAAAAAAGCAGCTGTTAAAAAAGCTCCTGAAAAAGCGAAAAAAACTAAAGTAGTAGAAAAAGAAGAAATAGCTATAGATTTAAATAACAAAGGAATTGGCCCTGTTAAGACTGTAACTTTAAAAGAAACTATTGATAAAAATATGGTTGCAGATGGTAAATTATTATTTAAAAACAAATGTTCATCTTGTCATAAAGTAAATAGAAAATTTATAGGCCCAAGTATGGAAGGAGTTATAGCAAGACGTTCTCCTGAATGGATTATGAATATGATTTTAAACCCTGAAGAAATGGTTAAAAAGGATCCAATTGCAAAAGCTTTATTAGTTCAATTTAAAGGATCTCCAATGGCTAATCAACATTTAACAGAAGAAGAAAGTAGAGCAGTTTTAGAGTATTTTAGAACGCTATAATCGATTGTTAATCAAACTCTAATTAAGCTTAAAATAAAGATTTAAAGATTTTTAAAATTAATAAACAGCAGCATAAATAATAAAAGCATCTTTCAAATAAATGAAAGATGCTTTTTAAGTTTATAGAATAAAAATTTTCTCTTAAGAAATTTCTCTAGTAATTGTTTGTTTTCTATCTGGTCCAACAGAAACGATAGATACAGGAACTCCAGTTTCTTTTTCAATAAAAGCAACATAATCCATTAAATTCTTTGGTAATTGATCTGCAGAAGTCATTTTAGTTAAATCTTCATCCCAACCTTTAAACTCAGAATAGTTTACAGAAACATTTTCTGGTTCTATGTTGTATGGTAAATGACTAATTTCTTCTCCTTTATAGTTATAAGAAGTACACACTTTTAAAGTATCAAATCCAGATAAAACATCACCTTTCATCATCATTAATTGTGTAACACCATTAACGTCTACAGCATATTTTAAGGCTACTAAATCTAACCAACCACAACGTCTTGCTCTACCTGTTGTTGCTCCAAATTCATGACCAATTCTTGCCATGTCTTCACCATCTTTATCAAATAATTCAGTTGGAAAAGGTCCAGAACCAACACGAGTAGTATATGCTTTAAAGATTCCAAAAACTTCACCAATTCTATTTGGCGCAACTCCTAAACCAGTACAAGCACCTGCTGCAGTAGTGTTAGAAGAAGTAACAAAAGGATATGTACCAAAGTCAATATCTAATAAAGAACCTTGCGCTCCTTCTGCTAAAATTGTTTTTTTGTCTTTTATAGCTTGGTTTAAAAACTCTTCACTATCAATAAAAGCTAAAGTTCTTAATTTATCAATTCCTTTAATAAATTCTGCTTCTAATTCTTTTAAATCATATTCTACCTGAACATCAAAGAATTCTAGCATTTTAATGTGCTTTTCAGTTAAAGCATCATACTTTTCTTTCCAGTTGTTTAACTCTAAATCTCCAACTCTCATTCCGTTTCTACCGGTTTTGTCCATATAAGTTGGACCAATACCTTTTAATGTAGAACCAATTTTAGCTTTACCTTTAGAAGTTTCTGAAGCTGCATCTAATAACCTATGTGTAGGTAAGATTAAGTGTGCTTTTCTAGAAATTAACAATTTAGAAGTATAATCTATATTGTGTTTGTCTAGATTTTCTAATTCTTTTTTAAAGATTACAGGGTCAATAACAACACCGTTTCCAACAACGTTTAAAGCTGTTTTGTGGAAAATTCCAGAAGGAATTGTGTGTAAAACATGTTTATGTCCATCAAAAATTAAAGTGTGTCCTGCATTTGGTCCACCTTGAAAACGTGCAATGATATCATAGTTTCTTGTAAGTACGTCTACAATTTTACCTTTTCCTTCATCTCCCCATTGTAATCCTAGTAATAAATCTACAGCCATTATAGTTGTGTTAATTGTTGTTTATTTTGTTATGTTGTTAATTAAGATTTGTTCTTTTTTGTTCCATAAAAATAAAGTGAATGATTATGAATATCAATATCAAAAACTTCTTCTATGGTTTTTTTTATAATTTGAATTCGTGGATCACAAAATTCTTTTACTTCTCCAGAATCTGTAAAAATAACGTGGTCATGATTTTTATCGAAATAACTTTTCTCATAACGTGCCATCGATTGTCCGTCAAACTGATGTTTTCTAACCAAACCGCAATCTAAAAGCAAGTCTATTGTATTATAAAGTGTAGCTCTACTAACTCTATAATTTTTATTTTTCATTTTTATATATAGAGATTCTATATCAAAATGCTCTTCAGCCGCATATATTTCTTGGAGAATAGCATAGCGTTCTGGAGTTTTTCTATGCTTATTTTCGCCTAAGTATGTGGTGAAAACTTTTTTTACTACTTCTTGATTTTCAAGAGAACTACTCATTTAGATTGATTTTTTACAAAAAGCAAATTTACAGTTATTTCTTAATTAAATACGACTTTTAATCAATTGATATTTATAAAGTATTAACACGATCTACTTTTTTAACTCCTTCTATTTTAAGAAGTTTTTTTATCAATTTATCTAGTTGTGAAATATTCTTTACACTTATAGAGATTTTACCTTCAAATACACCTTCATCTCCTTTAATATTAATGCTATTAATAAACACGCCCATATTACCAGAAATGGTACGGGTTACATCATTTGCCAGACCTTGGTTGTCTACACCAGAAATGTGTAAAATTACCTTAAAGTCTTGTTTTGTAGAATCAATCCATTTTGCAGGCATAATTCTATAGGCATAATTAGATTGTAAAGAAATAGCATTTGGGCAGTTCATTTTATGAACTTTAAGACCATCATTAATAGTTAAAAAACCAAAAACTTTATCCCCTGGAATAGGATTACAACATTTAGATAGTTTATAATCTAGTTTTTGCTCGTCTTTACCAAAAACTAAAGCATCAAATTTACTCGATACTTCTTCTGTTTCTACGTATTCTTTTTCTGGAGTATTTCTTTTTAATTTAGATTTAAAGAAATTAAATAATTTACTATTTCGCTGAGACACAAAAGCTTTTAACTGTGTATTGTCTATAGCACCATTACCAATTCTAAAAAATAAATCGAAACTTGTTTTTAATTTAAAATAATTAACGAGTTCATTGGTTGTTTTATCATTAAAAGTAATTTTTAAATGACGTAGTTTACGTATTAATATTGCTTTCCCTTCGTCTGCAATTAATTTTTCTTCTTCATTTAAAGCGGCTCTAATTCTTGCTTTTGCTCTTGCTGTAATTACAAAATCTAACCATCTAGCATTTGGTTTGTTAGATGAACTGGTAATTACTTCTATTTGGTCTCCACTTTTTAATTGGTGACTTAAAGGCAATAATTTTCCGTTTACTTTTGCCCCTCTACATTTTAAACCAACATCTGTGTGTATCGAAAAAGCAAAGTCTAAAGCAGTTGCATTTTTTGGAAGCGATTTTAAATCACCTTTAGGTGTAAAAACATATATTTCTTTAGAATATAGATTCAGTTTAAAATTTTCTACAAAATCTACCGCATTTAAAGTCTGTGTTTCTAGGGTTTCTTTTAATTTATTTAGCCAATCATCTAATCCGTTGTCTTTAGTTACTCCCTGTTTGTATTTAAAATGTGCAGCATACCCTTTTTCTGCTATTTCATTCATTCTATTAGAACGAATTTGTACTTCTACCCATTGAGAATCTGGTCCTACAACCGTAATATGTAAGGCCTCATAACCGGTAGATTTTGGTTGAGAAATCCAATCTCTTAAACGAGTAGGGTTGGGTTTAAAGTAATCGGTTACAATGGTATAAATTTTCCACGCATCAAACTTATCATCATTAGAATTTGGGTTGTAAATAATTCTAATGGCATATTTATCATAAACCTCATCAAAAGTTACATTTTGATTGATCATTTTTCTACGAATAGAATAAATAGACTTAAAACGTCCTTTTATTTCATAGTCAAAATTCTCCTTATCTAACCCAGATTTTAAAGTCTCTTCAAATCGTTGCAAATATTTTTTCTGATCTTCTTTACTTTCTTTTATTTTACCAAGAATACCAAAATAAGCTTCTGGTTCTGTATATTTTAAGCCAAGATCTTCTAATTCTGTTTTTATATTATACAAACCTAATCTATGAGCTAAGGGCGCATAAATATATAAAGTTTCCGATGCAATTTTAACCTGTTTATGAGCAGGCATTGCATCCATAGTTTGCATGTTGTGTAATCTATCTGCAATTTTTATTAAAATAACTCTAACATCATCATTTAATGTTAAAAGCATTTTTCTAAAATTCTCTGCTTGTATAGAAGCATCTTGCTCTTTGTTTAAGCGAGATATTTTAGTTAATCCGTTTACAATTTTAGCAATGGTTTCCCCAAAAAGGTTTTCCATATCTTCTAAGGTGTATTCTGTATCTTCTACAACATCGTGCAGAAGGGCAGAAGCTATAGAAACCGCATCTAAACCAATTTCATAAGCAACAATTTTTGCAACTGCAATGGGATGATAAATATAAGGTTCACCTGTTTTTCTGCGCTGATCAGAATGCGCATCTACAGCAATGTCAAATGCTTTTCTTATGAGTTCCTTATCTTCTTTAGACATAATCTCATAAGTACCCTTTAGCAAATCTTTATATCGTTTTGCTATTTCTTTATTTTCCTCTTCTATGGTTGCGGTGTATTCCAAATGCGTTATTTTATTACTAGGGGTTAACTCAAAGTGAAATTAAGAATAAGTATTTTAACATACAAGTATTTCGTTTTCTAAATATATTTATTTCTTATTTTTGTAAAATGAAAAATATTTGTATCAGTTTTATCGTTTTATTTATCAGTTTTACTATTAACTCTCAAGAAAAAGCAGGGCAGAATCGTCTTTTTGAACTTCAAAAAAAGAAAGTAGAAATAGATATAAATAAAGATATTTTTACAAGTGTAACTACAAATATGTATGTATCACAAAATCCACAAGCATTAATTGTAGGTTTGTTTTTACCTATTTCTTATGAAACTAAAAAGACAAAAATAAATAATAAACCTGATGAAGGAATGGAGTTTAAAGGGGAGCAGAAGATAAATAGTAAAAATATTTTATTGTTAAGTGGTACGGTAATTAAAAAAGGAATTGAGTTCTCTAAACAAAAATATTATATAAAACAAGATCAAAACACTTGTATAGAACTTACAACCATGCTTCCTGTTAATGCAGATGCTAAAGATAAAATGATGTTAATGAAAATAGTACATTCCGTAATAGAAAAAAATTAACTTTCTAAATTATTAATTCTTTCCAACAGAGTTGGATGAGAGTAGTGCGCAAAAACATAAGCCGGATGCGGAGTTAAATTACTCAAACTATTTTTAGATAATTTTTTAAGTGATGTTATTAAGGCATTTCCTTCAAAAGTTTCTTTCGCATAATTATCAGCTTGATATTCAAATTTACGAGACATATAATTCATAAATAAACTTGTAATTTCTGATATCGGCGAATATAAAATTCCGAATGCAATTAATCCAATATGAAAACTAGGTATTGCAACTCCCAATGCTTCCGATAATACAGCTGAATTGATAAATATTGATAGAATAAACAACGTTAATCCTGTTAATAAAATTGACGCAACTAAATTAAAAACGATATGTTTTCTTTTATAATGGCCAACTTCATGTGCTAATACAGCTACAATTTCATCTGTTTCTAAGTCGTTTATTAAAGTATCATATAACGTAATTCTTTTTTGTGATCCAAAACCAGAAAAATAAGCATTTGCTTTTGTAGATCTTTTAGAACCATCTATCACAAAAATATTATTGATGGTAAAACCAACATTTTTTGCATATTTTTCTATGGCTGTTTTTAATTCTCCATCTTCTAACGGACTTTGTTTGTTGAATAAAGGAACAATCAATTTTGCATAAAACATGTTCATGAACAAAGAGAAAATAGCGACAAAAGCCCAAGCATAAATCCAAAAATTCTCTCCCGTAAGTTGATAAAACCAAATAATTAAAGCTAAAATTCCGCCACCTAACAAAGCGCTCATTACCAATCCTTTTAATTTATCTAACCAAAATATTTTTCTTGTAGATTTGTTAAAACCAAATTTTTCTTCAATTACAAACGTGCTGTAATAGGATAGAGGCGTGGTCATTATTTCTGATGCCAACATAATAACTCCAAAGAAAAGTAAAGCAACCAAAATTGGATTATCTGTATAGCTTCTTGCAAAATTATCTACATATTTAAACCCATCTACAAAAAAGAAAACTAATGTTAATAGTGTAGAAAAGAATGAAGTTATATTCGAAAACTTTGCACTGGTTTTTTTATAAGCTTGTGATTTTTTGTATTCATCTTCATCATAAACATCCTTTAACTTTTCTGGAATTTCTGCATCAAAACGTTTTTCATTTAACGTGTCTAAAATTTTATCAACCAGAAAACTGATGATTAATATGGCAATAATGATATAGAATAAAGTAGTTGGTTGCATAAAATAGTTGAAAGGATCTAAACAGCGTGTTTAGTGTTGTTTTTATTAAAAGTGTAATTTCATTCCTTCGTGCGTTCCTTTGAACCCTAATTCTTCATAGAATTTAATTGCACGAGGTCTTTTTTTATCAGAAGTTAATTGTACTAAATGCACCTTTTTTTCTTTGGCTCGATTTATTGCCCATTCAAAAACATTTTTTCCTATTCCTAAACCTCTTTGATCGCTTCTAATAAACACATTTTCTATTTGTGCTCTCCTACCTCCACAATAACTTAAATACTGAATATAAGTAATTTGTAAAGTTCCAATAATTTCTAAATCATTATTTTCGACAACAATAAGTTCTTGATTTTTATCAGCATCTATTTTTTTAAATGCTTCTAAATAGGAGGTTGGTAAAGGATTCTGAAAGTTTTCTCTTTTTTGACCAAGTTCATCTTCAGCCATCATTTTAATAATTTCCGAAATGTCGTTTATGGTAGCTTTTCTAAAGTTCATAGTCCATTAAGTTTTACTGAAAGTAGTATTGTAAAAGGAAATTAATAAAGCGTGTTTTATTTTTTATGTTCTTTGCTCGCATAAATTGCTGCTCCAATAATACCAGCATTATTTTTATATTCAGCAACTTTTACTTTTACATCAGTTTGTAAATATTCTTTAAAACCGTCATATCTTTTGCTAATTCCTCCACCTAAAACAATTAGACTAGGTGTGTATACAATTCTAATATATTCTAATAAAGAATCGAATCTTATTGCCCATTCTTTTAATTTTAAATTCTCTTTTTTCCTTACAGAGTCGGCTGTATAAAACTCAATTATTTTTCCATTAGTATGTAGCATTTTACCTATTTCTAAATTAGGAATTAGGTTTCCGTTAAAGAACAAACCAGAACCAATTCCAGTACCAATGGTAACCATAATTACAACGCCTTTTTCTTTTTTAGCAGCACCTAAACTAACTTCAGCTAAACCAGCTAAATCAGCATCATTACTCACATAAAAGGGCAATTTACATTCTTTTCTAAATAATTTATCAACCTTAACATTCAACCATTTTTCACTTAAATTTCCTGGATGAATACATTTACCATTCACAATGGTGGTAGGAAAACTACAACCAATTGCTTTTTTCCAATTAAAATGATTTACCATTTCATTTACAACCTTTGCTACTGCTTCTGGTGTTGCTGGTTTTGGAGTATCTATTCGGTGTCTTTCAGAAAGTAATTCTCCTGTTTTGGTGTTTACAATTGCGGCTTTAATTCCAGATCCACCGATATCAATTCCTAATACTTTCATATTTACTATTTAAATTTTCTTTGTCTTTTTGCTTCAAACAAAATAATTGCAGCAGAAACAGAAACATTCATAGAATCTATTTGTCCTTGCATAGGTATGTTTACGTTTTGTGTAGCAGCTTCTCTCCAAACATCAGTTAAACCAGTTGCTTCTGTACCTACAACAATTGCTGTGCTTTCAGTATAATTTTCTACATGATATTCATTAGAATTCTGCAAAGTGGCAGCATATATATTGATGTTCTTCTCTTGTAGAAACGTAATTATTTCTTCTGATGTTCCTATGGCAATCTGATTGGTAAAAACACAACCTACACTAGAACGAATAATATTTGCATTGTACAAATCGCTTTTAGGATTTGCTATAAAAACAGCATCTACATTTGCGGCATCTGCAGTTCTCAGTAAGGCGCCAATATTTCCAGGTTTTTCAACACCTTCTGCGATTAATATTAATGGATTTTTAGTTTGAAACAAGATATTCTCTAAAGAGAAGTCTTTTGCTTTTGTAACCGCAATTATTCCTTCTGTAGATCCTCTATAAGCCAGTTTCTGATAAACTTCTTTAGAGATTTCAATTCTATTTACATTTGCATTAAAAAGATGTAAAATTTCATTTTCTGAAATTAAATCTGGATAAAAAAGAATCGTATCGAATTCATATTCAGCAGAAATTGCTAGTGTAATTTCTCGTTTACCTTCAATAATAAATAAACCCTGTTTTCTTCGTTCACGTGCTTTTTCTTGCAGTTTAAGCAAATTTTTTACATACGTATTTTGAATACTAGTTATTTCTTTCATTAGTACAAATATACCTATTTATAGGTATTGGAAAAAAGGTAAATAATAACAATATTTGTGTTTATAAACCAAATTATTAATTTTTACTATTAAATGCACGTAAATTTAAATTTCTATGAAAAGGAGAGGTTCTATTTGGTTTCTATAAATTTAAAAGGCTCGCATTTTGCGAGCCTTTTCTATACTAATAAACTTTTACTGTTTACTTGCGTTTAAGATTACTAATTATTTTAAACTAGCTAATAATTTATCTGCAACTAATTCTGATGATGCAGGGTTTTGACCTGTAATTAAATTACCATCTTGTATTGCAAACGGAGCCCAATCTTCTCCATTAGAATAAAATGCACCATTTTCTATAAGCATATCTTCTAATAATAAAGGTACAATTTCTGTTAAACCAACAGCAGCTTCCTCTTTATTAGAAAAACCTGTTACTTTTTTACCTTTAACTAATGCAGTTCCATCTGCATTTTTAACATCTCTCAACACAGCTGGAGCGTGACAAACAAATGCAATTGGTTTCTCTTGACGATCAAACTTTTCGATTAACGCAACAGATACTTTATCATTTGTTAAATCCCATAAAGGACCATGACCACCAGGATAAAATACAGCATCAAAATCATCTGCATTCATATCTGCTAATACCTTTGTATTTTCAATTAAAGACTTAGTAGCTGCATCATTATTATAACGATCTGTAGAAGCTGTAGCTGCGTCTGGAGCATCACTACTTGGGTCTATTGGTGCTGCTCCTCCTTTTGGAGTTGCAATAGTAATTGTTGCTCCTTTATCTAATAAAGTATAATATGGAGTAGCAAATTCTTCTACCCAAAATCCTGTTTTTTTTCCTGTGTTTCCTAATTTATCGTGAGATGTTAATACAAATAATATATTCATTTTTTTTTCTTTTTTAATTGTTGTTTTTACTTCTGATACTTTATCAATAGTAGTTTCTTTTTTAGAATCCTTACAACTAGAAGCTGTAATAATTGTAAGCGTTAAAGCTATAATTTGTGTGAATTTCATATTTAAAATTAGTAAGCCATTTTTACAATTTCTTTTACTTTCTCTGGCGATAAATTTTGGTGTTCACCTAAACCTAACCAACCACGATCTGTAAAACGTTTTGCTATTTCTTCTGCAGTCCCTTCATAATTATCTGTATAATCAGATAATTTTGTTTCTATGCCTAATTTATGGAAAAAGGCAACTGTTTTTTCTATAGCAGCATACGCTCTATCTTCTTTACTACCTTCTTTAATTTTCCAAACACGTTCTCCATATTGAGCTAATTTTTCTTTTTTAGCATCAAAGTTATATTTGTAATGGCTAGGTGTAATTATAGCTAAAGTACGTGCGTGATCTATACCAAATAAAGCCGTTAATTCGTGCCCCATTGCATGTACAGCCCAATCTCCAGGAACTCCTTTTTGTATCAATCCGTTTAAAGCCATGGTACAACTCCACATAAAGTTTGCAGCTGCATCATAATTTGTAGGGTCTTTTAAAACCTTTGGAGCTATTTCAATAATAGTTTGTAAAATACTTTCTGCAAAACGATCTTGTAACAATCCATTAACCGGGTACGTCATGTATTGTTCTAAAACGTGCGTAAAAGAATCCATTAATCCATTTTGTAATTGACGTTGCGGAATAGAGGCAATTACTTGAGGATCTAGTATAGAGAATACAGGAAATAAACCTGGACCACCCATTGCTAGTTTTTCTTTTGTTTCTCTTCTAGTAATTACAGCACCAGAATTCATTTCAGAACCGGTAGCAGGTAATGTTAAAACAGTTCCAAAAGGCATTCCTTTTTCTGTTTTAACGTTATTTGTTAAAATATCCCAAGGAGTTTCTCCTTCAAATACTGCAGCTGCAGATAAAAATTTAGTTCCGTCTATTACAGATCCACCACCAACAGCTAATAAATACGTAATTTGTTCTTCTTTAATTACATTTAAAGCTTCCATTAAGGTTGCGTACTCTGGGTTTGCAGGTATTCCTCCAAACTCTACAACTTCAATATTTGCTAACGCTTTTTTTACTTGGTCGTAAATTCCGTTTTTCTTTATACTTCCTCCACCATACAACAGTAATACTTTTGCATCTGCAGGAATTTCAGTTTCTAATTGTTTAATTGTATCCTTTCCAAAAATAATTTTAGTAGGATTTTTTAATTCAAAATTGTTCATCTTCTTTTATTTTTTTTAGATTTTAACGATCATTTTACCTTTGTTCTTACCATCAAATAAATCGATGAAAGCAGTAGGTATATTCTCGAAACCATTTACGATAGTTTCTGTGTAAGTTAACTTCTCTTCTGCTAACCATTCTGATAACTGTTTAATAGCTCCTGGAAATTTATCAGCATAATTAGAAACAATAAATCCTTGCATTAGTGCACTATTTTTAACTAAAAACGGTTGTACACTTACACTTTTAGGAATTTCAGTCTCATTATAAACTGAGATTGCTCCACAAATAATAATTCTTGCAAAACGGTTGATGTTAAATAATACAGCATCCGAAATTGGCCCACCAACATTATCAAAATAAATATCGACACCATTTGGTGCTAATTTTTTAATTTCAGCATTTATATCTTTATTGGTGTTGTAGTTGATACCTGCATCAAAACCAAATTTAGATTTTAGCATATCAATTTTTTCATCTGTACCTGCAATTCCAATTACATTTAATCCAAGAATTTTAGCAATTTGCCCAACAACAGAACCAACTGCACCTGCAGCACCAGAAACTACAACTGTTTCTCCAGCTTTCGGTTTTCCAATTTCGTTTAATCCTAAATAAGCAGTTAAACCAGTCATACCTAAAATACCTAAAAAGGTACTTAATGGCGCTTTTGTTCCGTCTACTTTATTTAAACCATCTCCATTAGAAACTTGTTGTGTTTGCCAGTTTAATAAACCAGAAACATAATCTCCTTCTTTAAAATTATCATTTTTAGAAGCAGTAACTTTAGCAATAACACCAGATTGTACTGGTTCGTTTAATTGAAAAGGAGGTACATAAGATTTTGCGTCGCTCATTCTTCCTCTTAAATAAGGATCTACAGAAACGTACGCAGCTTCTAGAAGAATTTCTCCATCTTTAATTGCTAACTCAGTGTCTTCCGTTACAAATTCAAAATTAGAAGTTGTTGGTTTTCCTTGTGGTCTATTGTTTAATAAAATCGTTTTCATTTTTTTTTTTTTTAAATTATATTACAGTCACTAAATCTTTCATCGGTTTTCTAACTTTTACCAAGTTTACCAACCAATCTTCATCTTCTTTTCTATAACCTAATGGTAATAAAACAGCACTACGTAAACCTTTTTCCCTTAAGCCTAAAATTTCATCAACCGCTACAGGGTCAAAACCTTCTACTGGCGTTGCGTCTACTCCTTCGTAAGCTGCAGCAATAATTGCATGTCCGAATGCGATGTACGCTTGTTTGGCAGCATGATTAAAATTTTCTTCTGAATCTCTTTGCGGATAAGAGCTTAATAGCATCTGACGGTAGTTTTCCCAACCTTCGTTTTCAAAACCACGAATTTCGTTTGTTAAATCGAACATATAATTGATGCGTTCTGGGGTATACGTATCCCAAGCTGCAAATACCAATAAATGAGAACAGTCTGTAATTACAGATTGATTCCAAGCGATTGGTCTAATTTTCTCTTTTATTTCTTGATTTTTTACTACAAAAATTTCGAAAGGTTGTAAACCACTAGAAGTTGCTGCTAAACGAGCTGCTTCTAAAATGCGTTCTACTTTATCTTCTGCTACAACTTCTCCATTCATTGCCTTTGCAGCGTATCTCCAATTTAATTTATCTAATAATTCCATATTCTGTTCTTTATTTATTTTTTTGAAAGTTTTTTTATATCGTTTGAAGTAATTATGACTCCGGCATTATTTTTAGTATTTGCTAAGTTTATCATTGCTTGTGCAATATTTTCAGCATCTATAATTTTATATTCTTTTAGTTTTCCTATAAATAAAGGTTGAATTAATTTAATAACAACCAAACCTATTTTTTCTAAGATTCTACTTTCTTTTCTTTCTCCACCAATTAAGGAAGGTCTTAAAATAAAAGTGTTTATAATATTTTGTTTTAAAACATCACGTTCCATTTCGCCTTTTGTTTTATTGTAAAAGACAGTACTTTGTGCATTCGCTCCCATTGCAGAAACCACTAAAAAAGTAGCGATGTTATTTTCTTTTGATAGTTTTGCGGCAGCAAACGGAATGCCATAATCTATCTTTTTATACAATGTTTTATCTGGAGTTTTTTTAGCAGTTGTACCAATGCAACAATACACTTCGTCTGCTGTAAAATTTGCTTTAAATTGTGTTAGATCTAAAATGTTACCTATAAACTGTTTTACCTTTTTGGGTAAACCATCAATTTTAGAACGAGAAAATAATTTTATTGTCTCGTAGTTTTTATCTTCAATTAATTTATGAAGAATATGATTACCAGTTAAACCGGTTGCACCTAAAATGATTGCCGTTTTCTTCATCTTATTTACAAAGTTTTATACTGCTCCATGCAGATTGATACGCTTCTTCTAAATGAGTTTCATTTAATTTAAAAGAACCTCTTTTTTCAGACATCATTAAAAATGATAATGGATTTATAGCATATGCGTACAAAATATAATCGGACATTGGTTTTATAATACCTTCTTTTTTACCGCGAGTCCATAAGTCGAGTAAAGGCTGTAAATGTTTAATACCCTCTTGTCTACTTGGTTCGTCAATCATTGGCGTATTATCACATTGTGCCAAAAACATAGCATTCTCACATTCTTTTAATTTAAAGTTAGCAATGCGATTCCAAATTAATTTAAAACCTTCTTCAATAGACATATTTGCTTTATAAGTTTCAAATGCATAATCTGTATATCTTGCTTTTACCTCTATATAGGTTTTATTTACTAAATCTTGCTTGTTTTCAAAATACAAGTAAATGGTAGCAGGGGATACATTTGCCATTTTCGCAATTTTACTCATAGGTGTCGCATGAAATCCGTTATTATTAACGAGCTCAATTGTTGCCTTTATTAGTGCATTACGTTTATCTATACTTTTTTGAAGCCTTGCCATATTGTTTTATTCTGATGCAAATGTACATAAAAATGAACGTTCATTCTTTTTTTTTAACAAAGATTTATATTTATACAATTATAGATATTATTGATTACGGTGCATAACCAAAAGTAAGTCTAGAATAGGGAAGACAATAGAAAAGAGATATAATACAAGTTGATTATAGAAATTGGTATCTTTGATCAACCAATAACTAGAAGAAACAATTGCAAGAACCTTTCATTAAAAATTATAGTATTAACGACGTTGTCAAAATTATTGGAGACAAGCCACAACTGTACACAGATTTACATGTGCATATATCTAAAAATAATTTTGATGAAACTCCTTTTTTAGCACCCTTTAGATCCGGGAATTATACTTTTTTGTTGATACTTAAAGGATTCATTAAGTTACAGTTAAACTTAATTAAACACACTTTAGAAAGTAGTGAGATGATTGTTGTGAAACCCCAAACGGTTTCTCAAATTACTGAAATAAGTAAAGATATAGAGATTATTAGCGTTAGTTTTACAGTCGATTTTATTTTTAAGATCCTTTTAAAAAAAGCAGAATTTGATGCCATAGACTTTTTAACGGCAAACAGTTATCCGAAGTTAAAATTATTAAACGAAGAAAAAGAAACTTCTATAGTATTGTCTAAATTATTAGCGAATAACAACAATGCAGATGCACTTCTTTTACCTTTTAGAAATGAAATTATAATGCACTCCTTTGGTTTATTATTATATCATTACGGAGCCATTTTTAAAAGAGAATATCCAAATTTAGAAGCGCATTTAAATAGGAAACAGCAATTAACACTTCAGTTTTTAACCATTTTAAATGATCATTTTAAAAATGAACGTTCTGTTAAGTTCTATGCTGGTTGCATGCATTTAACAGCTGCACATTTATCAAAGGTTTTAAAGGAGGTTTCAGATAAAACTGCCAGTCAATTAATTGATGATGCTGTAATTATGGAAGCTAAATTATTATTAAGCAATCCTTTATTAAGTATTTCTGAAGTTGCAAATGAATTAAAATTTAGCAACCTTTCTTTTTTTGGTAAATATTTTAAGAAAAATACAGGTGTATCACCTTCTTACTTTAGAAAAAACACAAATTAATTGAAGTACAATTTTTTGTTAAACTTCTCTAAAAACACGTTTTTGACCAATACATCCCTTTTTTCGACTACCTCATAATGCTGATTATTTTTTATCTTTGAATATAATCAAATCATCTACCTTATGAGTATTATAGTAGCTACCAATTTTTCTAAACTATCTGATAACGCTGTATTATACGCCGCTGCATTAACAAAACAATTTCAGTCAGAACTTGTACTTTTCCATGCATTTAGATTACCTGTACATGCTGCAAATAGTAGGTTGTCTGCCATGTCTTTAGATATTTTATTTCAAAAAAATAAAGAAAAATTAAAAAAATTAGCTGCCAATTTAAGTAAAGAGTTTCAAATTAAAGTTTCTTACAAGAGTAGTTATAGCGATTTAGGAGAAGAAGTAGATCACTTAATGAAAGAGTATAACGGTCGTTTTTTAGTAATTGGAATGTCTCCAAAATCTATGGAACAAAATTTATTAGGGAATCCAACAACGAGTGTCATCAGTATGAAAGAATTTCCGGTATTAGCAATTCCTTTAGAAGCAAAATTTAAGGAAATAAAACAAATACTTTTTGCGTGTGATATTTTACAAGATATTCCCTTAAAAACATTGGCTAAATTGCGTCAGGTTGCCTTAAGTTTAAAAGCTGCTGTAACTGTTTTTTATGTGGATCAAAAAGTTGAAGAATTAAAGACAAAAACACCTAGTATCTTAAATAAAGAATTAGAAGATGTTACCCATTTTTATAAAAATGTAAAATCGAACTCTGTAATTGAATCAATTGAGAGTGAAATTAAAAAATCGAATTCAGATCTTTTGGTTATGATGCCAAAAAAATATGGTTTTTGGGAATCTATTGTACATAAAAGTAAAACAAGAGTCATGGCTTCTGGGCAAAATATTCCGTTACTGTCAATCCCTATAGAATAACAATTCCTCATTGAATATTTCCCTAATTTAAATCTTGTATTGTTCCAAAAGGAATAGTACAAGGTTTTTTTATTAGCAAGAAACTGTTTTTTTAGGAAAAAAGGAGGGATAAATAATTAATATTTATTTTATAAGGGATATATTTGTCCTTTATAAAATATACCATATATTTGCGGCATTAAAACTAAGATAATATGTTTTCAAAAACTTGTGAATACGGCTTAAGAGCAGTACTATTTATAGCGCAAGAAACTGCTCATGGTCATAAAGTCAGTATGAGTAAAGTTTCTGATGAAATAAACTCACCACAAGCTTTTACAGCTAAAATTTTACAGCAATTAAAAAGAAATAATATTATAACCTCTGTAAAAGGTCCGTATGGCGGTTTTACTATTACAGAAGACAAAATGGAAACCAAACTAAGTGAAATTGTAAGTGTTTTAGATGGAGATACCATTTACAAAGGTTGCGGTTTAGGTTTAAAACAATGTGATGCAAATTCACCTTGTCCGTTACATTATAAATTTGTTGATATCCGTGAAAACCTAAAAAACATGTTAGAAAACACTTCTATTACATCACTTTTAAATGATATGAATTTAGATGGTTTCATCTTAAAACGATAAAAATTTAATCAAATAAAAGATATAAAAATCTTTTAATACTTTAATTAAACTTAAACATTATGAAAGCAACATCAATAACAGAAAATTTAATCTACGGAGAAGACAAACCTGCAATAACCGTATTAATTAAAACAGCAACTACAAAAGAGATAAGAATCCTTATGAAAAAAGGGCAACAAATGAAAGAGCACAAAGCACCGTTTCCTATTGTGATAGAAATATTTGAAGGAGCGATAGATTTTGGAGTAGAAGGAGAAAAACAACTATTAAAAAGAGGAGACTTAATTGCGTTAGACGCAAATGTACCTCACGATTTATATTGTAAAGAAGATTGCATAATTAGACTTACAGTTTCAGTTGCAGACAGTGTACAAAGAGTAAAAGACGTAGTATAATTTATTAAAAGAAAAGAGAAATGAAAAAAGTTTGGATCGCATTTACTAGCGTAGTAACCCTTTCCTTTATAGTACTTATTTGGGTAGGAACAGAGGTATATCAAACACAACCACCCATCCCAGAAACCGTTATTATAAAAGAAACCGGAGAAACATTTTTAACCAAAGCAGATATACAAATTGGTCAGAATGTTTGGGAATCTATTGGAGGAATGGAAGTAGGTTCTATTTGGGGCCATGGTAGTTATGTAGCACCCGATTGGTCTGCAGATTGGATACATAAAGAAGCCGTATTTATGTTGAATGCTTGGGCAGAAAAAGATTTTAATTCAACTTACGAAAACTTAGGTGTAGAAAATAAGGCTGCTTTAAAAGCACGATTAATTCAGCATATTAAAACAAATACCTATAATGCTAAAACAGGTAGCATTACCATTTCTAAAGATCGTTATGCGGCTATATTAGAAAATTACAAACATTATACAGACATTTTTTCTAATGGATATGAAAAATATGCAATTCCTAAAGGGGCTTTAGTAGACACTACAAAATTAGCACAATTAAATGCTTTTTTATTCTGGACTTCTTGGGCAGCAAGTACCAACAGACCAGAGAAAGATTATACGTATACTTCTAATTGGCCTCACGAACCTTTAATTGACAATACAATTACGCCAGACTCTCAAATATGGTCTGGGTTTTCTATTGTTCTTTTACTTTTATTTATCGGAGGATTAACGTATTACTACATCCGTAATCATGAAAAAGGAGAAGCTGTAAAACACCCAGACAAAGATCCTTTAGATACTTTAGTGCTTTCTAGATCTCAAAAAGCAGTATTAAAATACTTTATTGTAATTTCATTATTAATTGCCTTACAAGTTGTTTTAGGGGCTTTAACAGTGCATTATACCGTAGAAGGTCAAGCGTTTTTTGGTTTTGATTTATCTAGTTTTCTTCCATATTCTATTACCAGAACTTGGCATACACAATTGGCTGTCTTTTGGATTGCTGCAACGTGGTTAGCAACAGGATTATTTTTAGCACCAATGATTAGTGGTAAAGATATGAAGTATCAAGTATTCGGAATAAATTTTCTATTCATAGCGTTATTACTTATTGTATTAGGTTCTATGATGGGTGAGTGGTTAGGTGTGCATCAATTTTTAGATTTAACAACCAATTTCTTCTTTGGTCATCAAGGATATGAGTACATGGATTTAGGTAGGTTTTGGCAAATATTCTTAGGTGTCGGTTTGGTTTTATGGGTACTTATGGTAGGTAGACACGTAGTGTTTGCTATCAAGAAAAATGATGATTCTAAACATTTATTAATTATTCTTTTAATATCTGTTATTGCCATTGGTATGTTTTTCTTCTCTGGATTAATGTATGGAGAAAACAGTAGTTTACCAGTAATTAACTATTGGAGATGGTGGCTTGTACACCTTTGGGTAGAAGGTTTCTTTGAGGTTTTTGCAACTGTAGTTATTGCTTTTATTTTCTTAAGAATGAAAATTTTATCAGCAAAAACAGCAGGAAAAGCTTCTATTGCTTCTGCAACCATATTTTTAGCAGGAGGAATTATTGGAACTTTACACCATTTATACTATTCTGGAACACCCGTGCAAGCCATTGCTTTAGGTGCAACCTTTAGTGCTTTAGAAGTAGTGCCGTTAACTTTAATGGGATTTGAAATTCGTGAAAATTGGAATCTTTTAAAATCTAACGAATGGATTCAGAAATACAAATGGCCTATATTTTTCTTTATTGCTGTAGCATTTTGGAACATGGTAGGAGCAGGTGTATTTGGTTTCTTAATTAACCCACCAATTGCATTATATTATATTCAGGGATTAAATACCACAGCAGTACACGCACATACTTCTTTATTTGGTGTTTATGGATTGTTAGGTATGGGATTCATTATTATCTGTTTGCGTTTTTATTCTGACAGAGTATGGAGTTCTGTAAAATTAAAAAGAGCTTTTTGGTTTTTAAATATTGGTTTAATAGCTATGGTCTTTTTAAGCATGTTACCTATAGGAATTATACAGGCATACACATCAATTACAAAAGGATATTCTTTTGCAAGAGATGCAGAATTATTGTATTCTCCAACAGTACAAACCTTAAAATGGATGCGTATGATTGGTGACGTTATTTTTTCTGTAGGTATCTTTTACTTTTGTTGGTTTACCATACAAGAAACCATTTATTGTATCAAAAAGAAAAATTAATTTTTAAATTAATATAGAATCAGCATAGGCCTTTCATAGGTTTGTGCTGATTTAATTTTTTATAAAATGAAAGAAATAGAAAACAGAGCAGATATAAATATATTGGTCACTACTTTTTATAATGAAGTTAGAAAAGATGCGTTATTAAGTCCCATATTTAATCATCATTTAAAAGCAGAACAATGGCCTCCACATTTAGAAAAGTTAACTGATTTTTGGGTGACGGCATTATTGGGTGATGTTTGCTTTAAAGGAAACCCTACAAAAGCACATTTAAAAGTCGATAAACATTTAAAGCATACCATGAGTCAGGAACATTTTGGACAATGGTTACAGATTTGGTTTCAAACAATTGATTCTTTATACTTTGGTGATGTAGCACAAAGAGCCAAAGATGCGTCTAGAAGAATGGCAACAGGCCAGTATTTAAATGTTTGGAAAAGTAGAGGAGTGTAATCTCTTGTGCAGTTAGAAGTGCTTAAACACTAATACTTCTGTTTTTTATTGATATAATTATGATCTAAGGTTCAAAAACTGAAATTTGTGGTTATTTTTATCTTTGATAATATTTAATCATGATAGCCTTTAAAATCTAAAAAAATCGAGACCTATTTCAAAAAAGTAATTAAGTGACAAATGTCAGTAAGTCTATTTTAGAATTTATATAGTTTTGCTGCTTGTAAAGTGTTTGAACATTAATTGCATCAAACAATTATTAAACCAATTATGAAAGTAATAAGACTTCTTTTTATTTTAACATTATTATCCAATTTTAGCTACGGACAAAGCAATAAACTAAAATTAAATCTCGATGAAACAGGGGAAACCTATATAAAAGCCTCGCTTAGAATGAATTTATGGGCTAGGTATATGGATACTAACCCGGGTACAACTATAAATAATGAAACTGCTAACAATGTGTTTGATGTCTCTATAAGAAGATTAAGAATGGGAGTTTCTGCACAATTAACACCTAAATTATATGTATACTCTTTGTTTGGTGGTAATAATATGAATAGCAAATCTGAAAAAGATTTTAAGTTTGGTGTTTTAGATTTGTATGCCGAATATGAGTTTGCAAAGGAATTTGCTTTAGGTTTTGGAGAATCTGGTTGGGATGGTTTAAACCGTTGGAATGTAAGAAGTAGTGCTAATTTAATGGCTATTGATGCTCCTTTGTATTCTCTACTAACAGTAAATAAAAATGATGATATTGCTCGTGGATTAGGTATTTGGGCTAAAGGACAAATACATAAGTTCGATTATATACTATCTTTAAAAGACCCTGTTCAATATGGAATAGCAGCAACGGAAGGTAAAGTAGACTATGCAATTAATAAACCAAGAAAAAGAATTTCTGGTTATGTCAAATATGAGTTTTTAGATAATGAAAGTAACAAATCTGCCTACAGCGGAGGAGCAGGAACTTATTTAGGAACAAAAAATATTTTAAATCTAGGTGCTGGTTTTATGAATCAACCTAAAATGACTTCGCAATTGGTAAATGGTATCGAAAAATATTACGATTTTAAAAATTGGGCAGTAGATGTGTTTTATGATGCTCCTTTAAATAAAGAAAAAGGAACTGCTATTACTACTTATTTAGGATACAATCATAATGATTTTGGCCCTAATTATGTTAGAAACGTTGGTGCGAATGATATTACCTCTGGAGGGACCTCTTTTAATGGAAGTGGTAACGATTTCCCGATGATGGGAACCGGAAATACTACCTTTTTTCAATTAGGATATTTATTAGCAAAGGGTAAAAAAAGTTATCAATTACAACCTAATATTGCTATACAATATTCAGATTTTGATGCCTTAGATGATACCATGGTGGTGTATGATTTAGGAGTAAACTGTTTCTTTAAAGGGCACAGTAATAAATTAAGTTTAGGATATCAAAATAGACCTGTTTATCAAAATATAAACAATCAAATAAAAGTAGATGAACGTAAAGGTATGTTGGTATTACAGTATCAAATAATAGTAAATTAAAAAATCATTGTTCAGTAAATTACTTTTCATCTAAACTTTCTAAAGCATAAAACAAACGATTTGCTGCATTTTCTTGCGACCCGAAAATAGAACGATACAATTCTCCTTTTTCTGTAATTAACAACCATTGTGGCGTTCCTTCTGCTTTAAATTGATCATAAACTTTGTGGTTTTTATCAATATAAATAGGAAATGGATTCTCACCACTTGTAAAAATACTTTTAATATTGGCTTTTGTTCCTTCTCTATTTGGAAAATCGGCATGAATGCCAGCAACTTGAATGGTTGGATATTTTTGCTGAAATTCATACGCCAACGGAATGGCACGCCCCGTGCAGCCTAAACAATCGTTGTTATAAATTATCAATAGTAAAACTTTATTTTGATAAGCAGTTATTAAATCTACAGCATTACCTTCTAAATCTAAAACAGGGATTGATTTTATAAAACTATGCATCTATATTTTTGGCTTTAAGAGTGATATACAAATTTAAGGTTTCATTATGTATATTAACAAAATATTCCCTTAAAAACGTACTGCTTTCTGTAATTTTGTACCCCTCAAAACGACTTTATATTTTAGATATAATTATTGATTTTAAATACTTATGAAAACTCAAAATACCGCATATTCCATTTTAGATCTTGCTTTAGTTTCTAAAGGAAATACTTTAAAAGATACTTTTAACAATGTACGAGAACTGGCACAAAATGCCGAAACATTTGGGTATACGCGCTATTGGTTAGCAGAACATCATAACTCTACTAATATTGGTAGTATTGCTACCAGTATTTTAATTGGTTATGCCGCTGAAGGAACAAAGACCATTCGTGTTGGTTCTGGTGGTGTTATGTTGCCTAATCATTCGCCTTTAATTGTGGCCGAACAATTTGGTACGTTAGGTGCTTTGTATCCAAATAGAATAGATTTAGGTTTGGGGAGAGCTCCCGGTACCGACAGAGAAACGGCACAAGCCATTCGATCGGATTTTATGGAAGCAGCGCAACATTTTCCGAGAGAGATAGAAAAAATTCAGACTTATTTTTCTAAAGAAAACGAGCAAGCAAAAGTAAGAGCAACCGTTGCAGAAGGAGTAGATGTGCCACTTTATGTTTTAGGATCTAGCACAGACAGTGCACATTTGGCAGCTAAAAAAGGATTGCCGTATGCATTTGCAAGTCATTTTGCTACTACACATTTATGGAATGCTTTGGCAATTTATAGAGAAGAATTTCAACCTTCGGATGTTTTAGAAAAACCGTATATCATTGCGGGTGTAAATATTATTATTGCAGAAACAGATGAAGAAGCAGCCAATTTATCTACTTCTTTAATTAGAATGATACTTGGTTTGTTTACAGGAAAAAGAGATTTTGTACAACCACCAACGCCAATGACGGATTATTATAAGGAGATTCTAGAAAATCCACAAGTGCATCAAATGCTAAAATATTCTTTTATAGGAAGTAAAGCAACTGTAAAAGCACAAGTAAAGGAGTTTTTAGCACAAACACAAGCAGACGAATTGATTGCCGTAACTAATATATATGGTATTGATGATAGAATACGATCTTATAAATTGTTTGCAGAAATTATGAAAGAGTTGAATTCTTAATGAATCAGCAACGAATCAAAGTAATTGTCAAATCTCTCATTCTCCGTTCGAGCGCAGTCGAAAACTATTGAATTGCTAACATAGGTTTCGACTCCGCTCAATCAAACATTTTGATTTAAGTCAATAGAATCGTTATTCGAATTTTATGACTTCTATAGTTGTGATATGATTGCCGTCGTAATAAATAGCTTATAAGCCATTTTAAAAGTATATTTACGTGTATTTTAGAGTTTAAATAAATGATCCCAATACCTATAAATTACAGTGAACAACTTTCTAAACTAAATGTAAACATTCCTATAAATTTAGTATTATCTGGAGGAGGCATTAAATGTGCTGCTCATTTGGCTTTGATAGAAAAAATAGAAGAATTAGGCTTGCAAATAAATGCTATTTCCGGGAGTAGTGGAGGCGCTTTGGTTGCCTCATTATATGCTTCTGGTATTTCTACGCAAGAAATTTTAGAAATCTTTAAAAGAACGAGTCTTTTTAAGTTCTCCTTCTTTAGCATGACAAAAGCAGGGATTTTTGATACTTTTTTATTCAAATCGATTATAGAAAATAAAATAAAAGATAAATTTAGAGATTTAAAAATTCCAATTTACATTACTGCCTCTAACATGCAAAGCGGTAAACCTCGTTATTTTAGTAAGGGTAAATTATTAAAACCTGTATTGGCATCTTGTGCCATTCCAGGTATTTTTACACCTATTATCATTAATAAAACCTTGTATTCCGATGGCGGAATTTTAGATAATTTTCCAATAAAACCCTTTCTAAAATCAGGATTACCCATTATAGGAAGTTATGTAGCAGAACCTGCCCCAAAAACACCTTTACAATTAAATTCGACCTTTAAAGTAATTACACATGCTACTTATTTAAAATCGCATGCTGCAGAAAATTTTAAGTTTGATTTCACAAAAATGACTGTTAGTTTTCCGTTGTCTGAGTATTCTGGATTGGATAATAAAGATTCTGAAAAGATCTATAATATTGGGAAATTGTATTTAGATGGTCTTTAATTTATTCTCTTTTATCTAGCAACAATCTAACCCCGACATATTATAATTTTAGTAGTAATTCAAAAGATATGGAGCGGCAAGTGTCCAAAGAGCTTTTGCGGTCTGGACACGATAGAGCAATACCTTGTAGAATTCAATAAAATTATCAGAAGTCTAGATTTTTGGTTCTTTTTATCAATGGGAAAGAACAATGAATATAAATTTTAAAAAGTATAACTTTAAGATCATTATAAACAAATCCAATTATTCTATAGTATCAGTCATAGATTGCTTCGTGCCTAACAATGACTTATAAAAAACCTTATTAGACTTTCCTTTTAAAAAGTGTAAATGTTTCTGAGACATAAAATGAAATACGATTGAAAAATATAAATTACAATCTAACCCCGACATATTATAATTTTAGTAGTAATTCAAAAGATATGGAGCGGCAAGTGTCCAAAGAGCTTTTGCGGTCTGGATACGATAGTGTAAAATCTTGTAGAATTCAATAAAATTATCAGAAGTCTAGATTTTTGGTTCTTTTCATCAATGGAAAAGAACAATGAAAATAGTTTTTAAAGGAGTTATTAAAGTTTTACTTTTTAATTCTTCTAGCTAAATTCCCGTTACTCACAGTCAATTTAATTATAACTTAAAAAGACCTTTTAGATCTTAAAAACTTGAAGTCGGTCTAAAATCTCATAATAATAAATAATCCTTTTTATTATAAATAGGTCTTCTTCATGGAACAAATCATAAAATTCCCATCCATAAAAAAAAGGCTTTCGTATAGTCAATTCCTGCAAACGTATATTGCATTCTTATAAGAGAGTATATAGTTTCACCTTTGAAGTGTTAATTTAAAACACTGATAAAATGAAATTATATATACTCATAGCAAGTTTACTATTTGTGCAGTTTTCTTTTGCGCAAGATGTAACTACAAATTCCGTATCAAAAGTATGGTCTTTGCAAGATTGCATCGAATATGCTTTAGAAAACAATATTACAATTAAAGATGCAGCACTTACTAAAAACATTGCTGAAATAGATTATAACAAAGCAAAATCATCTCGATTACCAAATTTATTTGGAAGCGCATCGCAAAGTTTTTCTAACGGAAATACCATCGACCCAATTACAAGTAGTTATGTTACAGATCAAATACATAGTACAAATGTAGGTATCAATACTTCTATGACGTTGTTTCAAGGGAATCAGATTACCAACCAAATAGCACAAAATAAGATCTTATTTAGCCAAAGTGTATTTGAAGAAGAAGTAACACAAAATAACATTGTTTTAAATATTTTAGAAACGTATTTACAAACATTGTATAGCAAAGAAAGTATTGAAATAGCAAAAAATAACTTGTTAGCTTCAGAAACAGAAGTAGTAAGAGCAAAGTCGCGTTTAGATGCAGGAACCATTGCCTTAAGCGATTATACCGAAGCTCAGAGTCAGGCAGCAACTAACAAATACAATGTAATTACTGCTAAGAATAATTATCAACAATATATTATTGCCTTAAAACAATTACTAGAATTATCTCCAATTCAAGAGTTGGAAATTGAAACCATTAATGAAAATATGGATTTGGTAAATATAGAATTAAACAAAGCGGATGTGTATGAAAAAGCATTGGGGATTTTACCAGAAATACAATCTAGTAACTTAAATATAGAAGCCAATAAAAAACAACTAGACATTGCAAAAGGAGGATTTTTACCAACACTGGCTTTATCAGGAAGTTTAGGTTCTGGATATACAAGTATTAACGATAATACATTTTCAGATCAGTTTGATGTGAATTTCAATCAGAAATTAGGGTTGACTTTAACGATTCCAATTTTTAATAGAAATCAAACAAAATCGGCGGTACAAACGGCAAGCATCAACATTGAAAAAGCAGAAATACAAAAGTTATCTACAGAAAAAGAAGTGTATAAAAAAGTAGAAACAGCGTATCAAAACGCATTGTCTGCACAAGAGCAAGTTATTGCAGCAGAAGCCTCTAAAGTAGCGGCTGAACAATCTTATAAATTGGCACAAAAAAAGTACGAATTAGGGGCTTTAAGTACTACTGATTTAGTGATTAGTCAGAACACGTATACCAACGCACAACAAAACTATTTACAATCTAAATACTTAAATATTTTATACCATCAATTATTACAATTTTATCAAGGAAACGATATCAAACTTTAATTAATAAAATCATGAAAAAAAATAAAAACATCATCATTATCAGCATTGTAGTCGTTGTATTGGCTATTGTAGGATACTTTTTTATAAATAGCGATGATGCTATCATTATAGAAGCAAAAACAGTGTTGGCTAAAAAAGAAAATGTAACTACTATGGTTACTGCAACCGGAACGATAGAACCAATTACGCAAGTAGAAGTAGGTACACAAGTTTCTGGAGTTGTAGAAAAAATATATGTAGATTATAACAGCATTGTTAAAGAAGGTCAGCTAATTGCAGAGTTGGATAAAACCAATTTAAAATCGTCTCTTTCGCAAACGCAAGCAAGTTATGACAATGCGGTAAGTCAAAGAAATTACATGAAAACAATTTACGACAGACAAAAATCTTTGTTTGAGAATCAGGTAATCAGTAGAGCAGATTTTGATGAGGCAACTTATAATTACGAAACCGCAAAAGGAACGGTTACTCAACGTTATTCAGACTTACAATCTGCAAGAACAAATTTAGGATATGCCAATATTTATTCGCCTATAAATGGAGTTGTATTGTCTAGAACTATAGATGAAGGTCAGACGGTTGCAGCTAGTTTAAGTACACCAACCTTGTTTACCATTGCGCAAGATTTAAAAGAAATGCAAGTAGAAGCAGATGTAGATGAAGCAGATATAGGTCAGGTTAAAGAAGGACAAAGAGTAGAGTTTACTGTAGATGCTTATATAGGCGAAACTTTTAATGGTGTTGTAACCCAAGTACGTTTGGATCCTACAGTGACCTCAAATGTAGTGACTTATACAGTTGTGGTTAAAGCTGATAATGAAGACTTAAAATTAAACCCAGGCTTAACAGCAACCATTTCTATTTTTACCTTAGAGTTGAATAATGTGTTAACAGCAGAAGCAAAAGCGATTAATTTTAGTCCACAAGCAGCAATTTTATCGACCTATAATGTACATCATAACATACTGGAAGCAACCAATTTTCCCGTAAAAAATGAAACAACGCTTTGGGTATTAAATAAAGATAGAAGTATTACTCCAAAAACAGTAACCTTAGGCGCAAGTGATGGTGTAAATGTTCAGATATTAAGTGGTGTTTCTATGGATGATAAATTGGTGTATAGTTTAAAAGAAACTACGAAAGCATCAGCAGCATCAGGAACTAACTCTAATGAAAGTCCGTTTATGCCACAACGTCCAGGAGGCAAAAAAAAATAAAAAACCATGAGTAAAGAAATCATTAAAATAGAAGATTTAAAACGAGAGTTTACCATGGGAACCGAAACGGTTCATGCATTAAGAGGTATTTCTTTCGATATTAAAGAAGGAGAGTTTGTAACTATTATGGGCTCTAGTGGTTCTGGTAAAAGTACCCTATTAAATATTTTAGGATGTTTAGACCAGCCAACTTCTGGTATTTATGAGATTAATGGGGTAAAAGTGAAAGACTTAAGCAGAAATGAACTGGCAACCATTAGAAATGAAAAAATAGGATTTATTTTTCAATCTTATAATTTATTAGCAAGAACATCTGCCATAGAAAACGTAGAATTACCATTGTTATACAACAGTAAAGTTTCTACAGAAGAACGAAGAGAGCGTGCTATAAAAGCCTTAAAAATGGTAGGTTTAGGAGAGCGAATGGATCACACTCCATCTCAACTTTCTGGAGGACAACAACAGCGTGTTGCCATTGCAAGATCTTTGGTAAATAACCCTGTAATGATTCTTGCTGATGAAGCTACAGGGAATTTAGATACTAGAACATCTTACGAAATTATGTCCTTATTTCAAGAGTTAAATAAACAAGGCATTACGATTACTTTTGTAACACATGAGCCAGATATAGCTACATTTAGTAATAGAACAATTGTGTTAAAAGACGGTAATGTTATTAAAGATTATCAAAATGAAAAAATTCTATCCGCAGCGATAGAATTAGCAAAATTACCTAAACAAGACGATTAATTATGAGACTATTAAACTTATTAAAAATAGCATTTAAAGCCATCGTTCTTAATAAAACAAGAACCTTATTAACCATGTTAGGTATTATTATAGGTGTGGCTTCTGTAATAACGATGTTGGCAATTGGTGAAGGATCTAAAGAAAGTATTAGAACTTCTATTTCTGCCATGGGTTCTAATATGATTACTATAAGACCAGGGTCTGATGTAAGAGGTGGTGTTAAGCAAGCACGAAGTGCTATGGAAACATTAAAGTTAAGTGATTATTTTGCCATTAAAGAACAAGCAAACTTACTAACGTATATATCACCATTAGTTAATGGAGGTGGACAAGTTATTAGTGGGGCAAATAACTGGCCAAGTACTATTTATGGTGTAAACCCAGATTATTTAAAAATTAAAGTAGTCGATTTACAAAGCGGAAGTATGTTTACAGATACCGAAGTAAAAACAGCTGCAAAAGTTGCTTTAATAGGACAAACTGTGGTAGATAATGTTTTTCCTGATGGAGCAGAACCTGTAGGGAAAATGATTCGTTTTAACAATATTCCTTTTAAAGTTATTGGTGTTTTAGAAGAAAAAGGAGAAAATACGTTTGGTCAAGATCAAGATGATGTTGTAATAGCACCTTACACAACAGTTCAAAAAAGGATTTTAGCTATAACTCATTTAGAATCTATTATGGCATCTGCAATAAGTGAAGATGAAGCACCAGAAGCTGTAACGCAAGTTTCAGAAATTATAAGAAACCAACACGAACTAAGAGAAACTGATGAAGACGATTTTAATGTACGTTCTATGGAAGAATTAATTTCTACTTTTAGTTCTACCAGTGAAATGTTAACGCTACTTTTAGTAGCAGTAGCAGGTATTTCATTATTAATTGGTGGTATTGGTATTATGAATATTATGTATGTTTCTGTAAAAGAACGTACCAAAGAAATTGGTTTACGAATGGCAGTAGGAGCAAAGGGGGCTGATATTTTAATGCAGTTTTTAATAGAAGCTATTTTAATTAGTATTACAGGCGGGTTATTAGGTGTTTTATTGGGACTTGCAGCCACGGTATTTATAGAGAAATTCTTAAATTGGCCTACCAGTGTGGCGTTATACTCTATCATTATTTCTTTTGTAGTTTGTGCTGTAACAGGTATTTTCTTCGGATGGTATCCTGCAAGAAAAGCATCAGCATTAGATCCTATAACAGCGCTTCGTTACGAGTAATAGCATTACATTTAATAATTAAAATATAACAGCTATTTAAGTATATTTTAAAAGACTAATTGTTTAAAACAGTTAGTCTTTTTTTATAATTGAAGTCTTTGAGTCATAAATAAATTGAACCATTAAAATAGCGATTGCTATAAGGAAACCTAAAGTAGAAACACCTTGCCAACCAAAATGTTCCCAAGCAAAAGCTCCTAAAAAAGTACCGAAAGCACCACCTATAAAAAAGCCGACCATATAAACTGTATTCACACGGTTTCTAGCTTCCGGATTCTTAGAAAATATACTAACCTGATTGGTAATGTGTAAAACTTGCAAACCTAAATCTACAATAATTACCCCTAATGCTAGACCAATTAAAGAGTATCCCGAAAAAAAGAAAATCATCCAAGAAATCATCAATAGTATGGTAGAAAAGACAATAAGTTGTTTTTGTTTATATTTATGACTTATCTTCCCTACAACGGTTGCTCCAAGTGCACCAACAATACCAAAAACACCAAAGGCTCCAGCAATATCACTATCGTAACCAAAATGATCTTCCATTAAAAAAACAAAGGTTGTCCAAAAAATACTCAATCCTGCAAAACCAAGTCCGCCACGTAATGCAGCCAATCTTAATGAGGGTTCTGTTTTAAAATAATGTCCTATAGATTTTAATAAACTTCCGTAACTTCCTTTATAACTAGGTTTAATTTTTGGTAGTTTATATTGAAGTAAAATAAACAACAATACCATGAGTACTGTTGCGGCAGTAAACATAAAGCGCCATCCGTACCATTTGCCTACAACACCACTTATAACACGGCTTCCTAAAATACCAATAAGTAGTCCGCTCATTACAATACCAATGGCACGTCCTTTGCCTTTATCATCCGATAATTGTGCAACCATCGGTACAAATAATTGAGGTATTGCTGATGAAAAACCAATAAAAAAACTACTTATAATCAATAGATATAATGTGCTTGATAATGAAGCCGCAATCAATGAAAGTATCATTAAAGCAAAATCGAACTGTAATATTTTTTTGTTAGAAACTTTATCCCCCAAAGGCACAATAAATAACAATCCAAAAGCATACCCTAATTGTGTTGCTAAAGGCACATTACTTACGGCAGATTCACTAACCCCAAATTCTACAACCATTTGGTGTAAAAGAGGTTGGTTGTAATAAAGGTTTGCAACAACAAGTCCAGCAGATATACTCATTAAGTATAATACAGAATTGGATAATTTTTTACTCATATTTTAAATCTTAATAATGCCTTTAAACAATGCACCAAATGTATAAAACTATAAAAAGTATCAGTAATTAAAGGCTTAATTAATTTATCTAATTTTAATTTTCTTTATTTTTTAATTAAGAAATTGTATTCCTAAAACATATACAACTTTTGTAATCGTTTTCTAATTGTTGCCAATGTGTTTAAAGTAATTAAATTAACTACAAAAACCGAATAGAAAATTTGATAGTATTTACAGAAATAGTGGATAATTAATTATTATGGGTATGAGCAATAGTATTTTTAAGGAATTATTTAATTTTACCATATATTCTTTTCGTTCAAGTAATATAATTGTGAATACCTTTGAAGAAAAGAGTTGTTTTTTAGCTCAGTTCTTTGTTGGGTAAGGTTATTTGTATTTTATTTCTCGGATTATCACTGTTTTCAAAGTTCCGTTTTCAATTATCTTTTTTTCAGTCCAATTGTCAAATTGATCTATTTTATACTCAAATTTCTGATTTGACAGCAAAGAATCTTTTTCATTATATTCCTTAAGTCCTATAAAATTCTTTCGATCAGATTCGTAAACTGATTTTCGACTCTGTCCTTGTCTACGAAGATTGATAGATAAAATACTGTCAATTTTTTTATTAGTATTGAAGTAAGTAATCACCGTTGAATTTCGAATCGTGTCATTAGTTTCTTTATCAATAAATATTTGTCGCATTATCGATTTTTCTTTGGTTTTGTTATTTCTGTAATAATAATTTTCTATTTGCTCAAACCTTTCAGTTGCATTGTCCATAATTCCGCTTGACTGAAAAAGCAAAGAGTTTTTGTATGAATAGTTTACTTTGATAGGCATACTGTCTGTTGACATTTTTACAATTTCTTGCTTTAATCTGTCGGAAGAGTCATAGACATAATCAATTTCCATCTGTTCATTGTCAAACAAAGTTCTTCGAGTTTGAAGAGCAATTTGGTCATCATCTCTATATCTTTTTATCGCAATTAAAAGAGTGTCTTGAATTTCGTTTTTTAAGGAATCTTCTTGAATTCGAATCGTGTATTCGGTTATTTCTTCCACACTTTTGATCAATCCGTTGTCCAAAAACTTCTTTTGTTTACTGCAACCAATTATGGATAAAGAAAAAAATAATATCAGTAGTCTGTTCATTTGGTTTTAATTGTTCCCAACGGTTTTTGTGTATAATTATTGGCATGTTTAAGTAACTAATTTAGTAAATAAAAACAGAATAGAACATCTGCAAGGAATTTTGTAAGTGAGCAAAACCTATTAATTATACAGATATTAATAACTGTATTTATTTCATAAATTCTAAAGCTTTAAGAGTGATTTCTTTTCTTAATTTTGGAAATAATTCTTTATTCGTATTTTCATTAGGTTCAATATTAATAGCAAAAAAATACGTGTTATTTTTCGATTTACGATACCCTACAAACCAACCATTATGATTTCCATTTCTAACTGATAAACCTGTTTTTCCATATAATTTATATCTTTCGTTTTCTTCAATAAAAGATATTCTTTTTAGGATTTCTTCAGTTCTTTTAGAAATTTTCAATTCTGAATTAACAAAACGTTTTAAAAAATCTATTTGTTGAAATTGATTAATTCTTGATTTTCCTTCTAACCAAAAGATATCTAAATTTTTAGAGGTAACATTCATATCTCCAAATTGTAATTTTTTAAGATATTTATTCATTCTTTTTTCTCCAATTTTATTAGCAATTTCTTGATAACACGGAACACAAGAATATTGAAAAGCATTTCTTAATATTAAATCTTGTTCCCAGATTTTATAAGCTCTTTTTTCTCCATTCCATTTGAATAATGTACTATCATTTTCTACAACTTTAGTTTCTAAAGCAATTATAGAATTCGGAATTTTAAATGTAGATGCGGGTAATCGTCCCGTTTTAGCCCAATCAAAGTTATTAGAATAAAATAAATCTTTATGTAGATTATAAATTAGAATAGATCCATCTACATTACTTGAATCAATAATTGATTGAAATTCAGGTTTAAGTATTTCTTTTGTTTTAGCTTTTTCATTACAAGAAACTAAAATACTTACTATTAAAATAATATTTAATATTTTTATTTTCATATGGTTACCGATGTTTTTGTATGTGTTTTGTTGCGTGTTTTAAGAAACTAATATAGTAAATAATTACCGACAAAGAATGACCTCGAAGACTTTTGCAAGTAGGTAATGGTAAGAAATTAGTTTTGATATCAGTTTCAAATAAATTGAAAAAAACAACGTTTTGCTATTGCAAAATAAGGCTTACCATATTACGAATCCTACGTTTCTGTTTTATCAAAATAAATAGTAATTAAATAAAAAATAAAAGCTTAAAATACTAACGAATAGAATTATGAGCTTGTAATAATAATGTATAAAAGAGTTGCTTTTTAACTCAATACTTATTTCAACCTCTCTCCTAAAAATGTCACTTTTTTCAACCAACTTGTTCTAAAGTTTGAAGAGGATTTTTTTATTGAAGCAATATAAGTTGTTCTTACAGGGTTTACTCCGCAAAATTTTAATGTTCCATTTTTGAATTGGTTAATAGCTGGACTTTTCATAATCAGGAAATCATACCATTTTGGGGTATCTGCCGTAATTATTAATCTTGCAGATTTTCCTTTCAAAAGTTTTTCAGGTAATGATTTCCCTTCAATTGGTTGATATGTAATTCCTGGTAAAAAGACTCTATCAATAAATCCTTTCATTATAGCTGGGTAACCATACCACCACATAGGAAATATCCAAACAATATGGTCTGCTTTTTTAATCTTTTCTATTGCTACAGATAGATCCGGTTCCGTCTAATTCGTAATTGTTTTTCTTATTCTACTTAAATGTCTTTGGGTGATACCTAGATATGAAGCCAGAAAATTTAAAGGAATGGATTGTAAATATTCTGGGTGATTTATAAGTAAATCTGTATATTTTTTTTCAGCTGATTCTTTTTGCAACAACAAAACTCTCTTTTCCATTTTAATGTATTCTTGTTCAGTAATTAATTTGAAAAATTTCAACCAATTTGTACTTGATTTCTCCAATATTAAAATATCTTCTCTAGATATCGTTAGTAGTTCTATATCTGTGAGGGCTTGAATATTTTCAATAGTTTTGGTTTGAGATAAAAAAGAAGAGTAGGCGCTAACAAATGAATTTGAAAAGGTAAAACAATAGGTAACTTCCTCTTCAGAAGAAGAATAATAGAATGACCTAAACAATCCAGAAACGACAAATGCGACTTCTTTAGAGACTCGATTTTCTTTGATAAAAAAATCACCTTTTTTTAATTTAATATTCTGAACCTTACTTTCTAAGAGGTCGATTTCATGTTCGGTTAGCAAATTAAATGTTCGTAGGTAATTTCTCATTTTTTAATTGTTGTCAATGCTTTTCTAACTCAGTTATTTATTACTAACGTATTTTCAGTTTCCGACATTTTATTAATTTTCGGTTGTATAATCCAAATTCCAATAAAGTAAAACCATAACATAAAAAATTCACCTGCAAATTCCCCAAAATTCACTTCTTTTTGCAATTCAACTGTTTTAAATGTTTTTGCAACAAAATACAAAGAGTAAAACATTCCAAACATTGACAATAAATGAAGAGGAAGAATTATTCCAACCATTCCAGCGACAAACCCTGCACTTGGTCCTGTTTCGGTTTGCATTATTCCGCTGAACATTCCACCAATAAAAATAGAAATACAGAGTATATAAACTAATGGAATAAAGAAAAATACTTTAAATGTCTTCGTTTTCATTATTACGTTTTCTGGTACTTTCTTTTGTAAGCCAATTGCAATAGACCAAAACCAACCAAAGAAGACGCCCATATAGAGTATCATTATTATTGGGGAAAATTTAAATATATTAAACATTTCTGTTGGATCAGGATTTGTTTCAGAATTAATTTTCGAAAACATAGTTCCCATCATTACTAGTTGGAATAGTATCGGAATTCCAAACATTAATGTGAAAAGTTGCCAATGTTTTGCTTTTAAAAATCTGTCTATCATTTTAGTTTCGTTTTAGCATTACTGCCATTTCTATTATATAAAATTAAATATATTAATTATCAAGTAGACCTTTTTGAATAAAGAACATTTTTCTTTGATATGATGTCTTTATATCGCTTATTTTATATAAAACAAAAAGATGCACGATTACTGTGAATAGTCGTTTCTAACAAGCTTTAAAACAAGCTTTTGCGATTTCTAAATCAGGATTGACATATGATAATAATTATAGAAGTGTTTTAGTGAAAAATTAATGAGGTTTTACTTGTTTTATTTACCACACTACTTTGTTTTGTGTAGTTTTTATTATCCGCCACCATTCATTTGATTAATTAATGTTCCATGCATAATTAGAAATGCTGGGTAGTATGAATAAATAATTAATTCATTTAAATCAATTATTTCCTCTGGCTGTTTTATAATTTTACAGTTTATTTCAAAAACAGAAAAATCACCTTCAGTCTTTTTGTACTTTAATAAATGAATTTTATTGTCATCATACAGATTGAATTCCTGCTTAAGAGTATTTATTTTTAAGATGTATTTTTTTTCTAGCCCTTTTTGATTAATCGTTATTATACTATCAAGAAGCCAATTAAATTTGATAGAGCCAATAGTTTTTGAATTCTTAATTATAGAATATTGATATCTTTCCCACCAGTTATCTTTTGTTCTAAACTCAATAGAATCTCCTAAATAATTTGTTTTTCCAATTGAATTAGAATCAGATGTTAATTTGCAAATAGAGTTTCCATTTTCAATAATTTCAAAACAGTATTTGTTAAAGTCTGTTGTTATATTCATAAACATTTGTTTTACTATTTGAAGATAATAATAATGAATTGTTACATTTTTATGTAATTATTTTTTAATAAGCAGTTCCGTTCTGCCATTATATCGGTCTTGTATATAAAAAGTGACGGTTTCGATTGCTTTAACAGTGAAAGTGAACTTTGCAGTTATGCAGGTTTAACTCTAGCGATAGGACAAAATGGAAGTAGTTAGTTATGGACGAGATTGAGATAAAAGAGAAATCACAAAAATTTCAAGAAACTAGCAAAGACAATACCTCTGATAGGCTCACAAGGAGGAAAGGAATGAATGTAATTCTCTTAAAAATTCTAATAGGAGTACTCTGGTGATAGCCTTTGCTTAAAGTAGAAATACCAAACCTAAAAAGAGCTTTGGTTTGAGGGGCACTCCATTATTCAATAGCGGAGCTACCTACTAGATTGTTAATAGTTATTGTTTAATTCTATTGTCAATCTCTTCACTTTGTTCTAACATAACTGTTTCGTCTAAATATTCAATAACTATTCTATTTTGTTTAAATTTTCTCATTAATTGCTTTGTCAATTTCTCAATTTCCTTCTTTAATTTTTCTGGCTTTAAAGGGAATTTAGGGTAATTTATAAAGCTTAATAAAATATGAGGTTCAATTTGACCGCTCATTACAATATTGGTATCGGATATTGAAACACTTAAATAAATATTTTCAGTAAGAATTAAGTCTTTCTGTATCTTTTGAAGATATTGTATAATTTCTGTTTTTTCTATTAATTTCTCGGTATATCCTAATTCAAGTCCTAATGTTACTTTAGCAGAAAAAGGTTTTAAAGTTTTCTTTGTTATATTCATTTTAAGATTCTAAATTTTTAATATAAAATCATTTTATTTAAAATACTTTTCGGCGTTTTCCCAAATGTTATATTTACTATGTTCTCCTAAATAATAATAAAATTTTCCATCGGGTTTAATGAGAATATAATTTCCAAATCTTACATCGTAAGGAAAAAACAATTTTTTGAATAAATTTTCTTTATCTGCTATCCAATTTATTTTTTTGGAATGATTGTATTCTAGATTATCGCATTTGGGTGAGTTTATCCAAAATTGATTAATATTTGCTATTTTATGCAGTTTTTTTAGATAATTTCTATGTAAAACATTCCAACCTGATTTTGTGGTCGTATTTTTAACCTTTTTTGGAAATGGTGTTAAGTAATTAATTACAATGTTTTGTGACGAGTCAATTTGCTTAGCAGTCAATTTAGTTAAGTATGATTTCAGATTCTCAAAAGTACTTTTATCGAGATGTCCGAAATTTTGTCGCGTTACTAATAGAGCTATTTTTGTTGTATCGTTCTTAAAATGTATATCCAAATTTTTACTATAATCTTTAGTTTCAAAGAACTTTTGTTTGCTTATTTCCTCTCCACTTTCATCGAAGAAAACTATTGTTTTTTTTTGTCCAAAAGTCAAACAAGTAAATAGAATAAATACAAATGTTAATCTCATAGTCTGTTTTTTAGCTTAAATGTTTGGTAACATATTTGTCTAAGCTTTATTGCGTGGTTAAACAACTAATTTACTAAATAAAACACGAATGCCGAAATTCAGAAGGAATTTTCCAAATGAGCCCAAAAAAAGCAATTAATTAACACGTTGTGTTTGCTCGAATTGGCATTTTTAATTTGCGGAGAGGTAAATAATTAATTTATATGACTAAATTCCCATATGAGTTAAACTACCCCTATGTTTACACTAAAGACAGACCAACAAAAATCGAATACAGAGGTGTATTTACCTAGATAAGTAACCACATCATTTTAAGATTATCAAAAGCAAAGTAAGGTGGATATGGCAGTGATTAAGATAAAGAAGGTGTCTTAATAACACTAGTATAGCCTATGTTTAAAGTATAAGTTAATACCAAAGCTAAAAAGAGCTTTGGTGCAATGATTTACAAATTACCTTATAAGAGACCCATTTGGTTTATCCTGAGCGTTTGTTTGGGTAGGTTAGGGGTGTGTATTTTTTAAATACATACTTTTACTAAGTAAACAGCGAGTAAACAAGTAGTAGCTTTATTACAAAAAGGTTAGTGTTGTGCTACTGTTTGCTTTTTATAAAAGTAATTCTCATCTATAAAAAGGTTGTATTGGTATAGAGAATACTGTAAAATAGCAATTATATACTACCAAAAGCCTAAATATTTTTACCTTTGGTATGTGCTTTAAAAAGCGCATTATTAAATAATGAATTGTAAGCGAAATAAGTTTGCCTTTCAAACACTAACAAAATGCATAAAAATAAAAAAATAACCCTCTTTTCTCATCTACTCGTTTGGCTCGTGCTCTTTAGTATGCCTTACATATTATCTTACGGACAAGAGCAAGATTTAAATAGAGTTATTGCTCATTTTTGGGTACCCATAGCGTTTTACGCTGTTATTTTCTATATTAATTATTTTGTATTAATTGACAAATACTTATTTTCTAATAAAACAGTTCAGTTTATTCTTATTAACATAGTAATAATTGCGTTCAGCCTTATTTTAAAAGAATTGCTTGAAGATTTATTTTTTGCTGAAAGTTTAAAGAAAACAGCTAATAAAGACGAAAATGGGCCACCTATAAAAATGTTTTTGTACGTACAAATGCTCTCATATATGGCTCCTTTATTATTTTCAATAGCCATAAAAACCACCAAAAGATGGATACAAACAGAAGCAGAACGTAAAGAAGCGTTGAATGTTAAATTAAAATCAGAATTACAACATTTACATTATCAATTACAACCGCATTTCTTTTTTAACTCGTTAAATAATATTTATGCGATGGTAGATATTTCACCAGATCAAGCCAAAACATCTATTCACAGTTTAAGTAAACTGATGCGCTATATGTTGTATGAAACCAATGAAGAAACTATTTCCTTATCTAAAGAAATAGACTTTATGAAAAAGTACATCGATTTAATGAAATTACGTGTTTCCGACAAAACTGTTGTCAATTATAATTTTCCCCCCGAAGAAACAGGTATAAAGATTGCGCCCTTATTGTTTATTTCGTTAATTGAAAATGCCTTTAAGCATGGTGTTTCCGCGAGTAAACCAAGCACTATTGATATTAATATTAGTACCTTAGAAAAAACGGTTTTGTTTACCATCGAAAATGATGATTTTCCTAAAAAATCTGATGATAAAAGTGGTTCTGGTATTGGACTTGTAAATATTAAAAAACGCTTAGAATTATTATATCCGAATAAAAATAGTTTTAACACCACTGTAAAAGACAATCGTTTTATGGCTAAATTAGAAATTGAAACCAACTAAATAATGAGCAATATAAAAATTACCTGTGTTATTGTAGATGATGAACCAATGGCGCTTAATTTAGTAGAAAGTTATGTAGAAAAAACACCTTTTTTAGTACTAAAAAAGAAGTGTAGCAGTGCTATAGAAGCCATGGAATTTTTAAAAAATGAGCCGGTAGATGTACTCTTTTTAGACATACAAATGCCAGATTTAACAGGTATTGAATTTTCTAAAATGCTACCAAAAGAAACTCGTGTTATTTTTACCACTGCGTTTGATCAATATGCGTTAGAAGGTTTTAAAGTGGAAGCACTAGATTACCTATTAAAACCTTTTGATTATGCAGAGTTTTTGGCTGCTGCTAACAAAGCAAATACCTGGTTTGAGTTGGTAAAAGGCAAAAAACAGCCTATAGTTTCTGAGGAAAAAGAATTTCTTTTTGTAAAATCTGAATACAAGCAATTGCGTATTAAATTGGCAGATGTCTTGTATTTTGAGGGATTGAAAGATTATATTAAAATTTGGTTGAAAGACAATCCAAAGGCTATTTTAACACTGATGAGTTTAAAATCTTTAGAAGAAGAACTACCAGAAACTCAATTTATGCGCGTGCATCGTTCTTTTATTGTATCGTTAAAAAATATTGAAGTAATAGAACGAAGTCAGATTGTAATTAACAAACAACGGATTACTGTTTCTGAAAATTACAAACCTAAGTTTTTAGAGTTTGTAAATAATAATTCTTTGTAACGAATTACTGTTATTTCAATCGAGGATTGTGGTATTCCAATCCAAACTTGTCATTCCGAAGAATTGAGGAACCGCCTAACAAGAGAACATTATGCATTTTATGAGATTCCTCCGTTGTCGAAATTGTAAAACTCAACTAGTTCTCGACTGCGTTCGAACGGAGATCTTATTCATTTACAGATCCCTATAGTTTTCTAATTTTCTTCTATAATAAAGACAGTTTCATAGATAAAATGTGAGGTATTATCTATTTTGTTTTATTTAAAAGAATAATACAAATACTTTTAAACTTTATAAGATCAAATAATTAGAGATACATATGTATAAAAATATTTTAATAGCAGTTTCTGTACTATTTCTTGGTTTTACAACGCAAAGTAATTCACAGAATAGCAAAAACATAAATATTCCAGTTTTAAATTTTGAAACTTTAAAGCCTTATTTATATACAGATTCGGAAGAAATACATATTGTCAATTTTTGGGCAATGTGGTGTGCACCTTGTGTAAAAGAATTACCAATACTAGAAGCGTATCAAAAGAAGCATCCTAATTTAAAAATTACATTGGTAAGTTTAGATTTTTCAGATGATTTAGAAACAAAAGTAAAACCGTTTTTAAAACGAAAAGGAATTATATCTAATGTAGTTCTTTTAGACGATCCAGACGCTAATAGTTGGATCGATAAAATAGACCCAAATTGGTCTGGATCTATACCATTTACAATCATATTCAATAATAAAAAAAGGACTTTTCATGAACGTATGTTTAAGAGTATAGAAGACCTTGAAAATGAAATAAAAAAAATAAATTAAAATCACAATCATGAAAAAAAGCAAATTAGTTTTCGCTGCCATTATTTTAATGAGTAGTCTATTTATTACTCATACAGCAACGGCACAAGATAGAAAAGGACCACCACCAAACGGAGAAAGAAAAGGTCCTCCAGGAGGCGGACACAGTCCAGTACAATCTAAAACATTAGAAGAAATTGGTGGATACAAAATAGGAGATGTAGCTGCTGATTTTAAATTAAAAAATGTAGATGAAAGTATATTTTCTTTATCAGATATTAAGGATGCAAAAGGATACATTGTAGTTTTTACGTGTAATGAATGTCCGTTTTCTAAATTGTATGAAGACAGGTTAACAGCGCTTCATAACACCTATGCTTCTAAAGGATATGCTGTGGTTGCTATCAATCCGAACGTAAGTGAAGATAATGATAAAGAAAGTTTTAAAGCCATGCAAAAAAGAGCCTCTGAAAAAGCGTTCCCGTTTGTGTATTTAGCGGATGAAAACCAGGAAGTATCTCCTAAATTTGGGGCTGTAAGAACGCCACATGTGTTTTTATTAGACGCAAATAAAAAAGTACAATACATTGGTACTATTGATGATAATGCAAGATCTGCAGAAGCTGTTAAAGTAAAATATGTAGAAAATGCTATTGCGGCTTTAGAAAATGGTGAAAAACCGACACCAAACTTTACAAAAGCTATTGGGTGTCCTGTAAAAGTGAAATAGTACGTTATTAAAATACATGATTACTTTATAGAGTAACAACTTAAAAAGACTGTTAAAATACTAGTGCGTGTGTGTTTGTGTTTCTTTTTTCTTCGGAAAATATGCACAAACATTTGCGTACTTTTTTTTATATATACACAAAAAAATCATTCAAAATAGTATTATGAAACTGTTTCGTAAAATAAGAAGAAATTTAATAGACTTAAGAAAGTTTAAATCCTATGCCTTATATGCTTTAGGTGAAATAATTTTGATTGTAATTGCTGTGTCTATTGCTTGGAAAATAAATGATTTAAGCGATATTCAAAAAAACAACATTCTGGTAGATGAAATTTACACCAATCTACATGATGAATTAACAACCAATTTGCGTTTATTAAAACGTTCTTTGGAAGAAAATACAGAAACTATAACGTCTTTAGAAAATACGTTAAATTATGTTGGTAAAAACACCAATGAACTAACACAGGGTGCAAAAGATACTATTTTAAATGTAGCAGTGAAAGAAGTTAATTTACAAGACAGTTCTGTAAAATCTATTCTTAGTACAGCTAAAATGGAACTGATAGAAAGTAGTAAGTTAAAAGATTTAATAGCTACGTATTTAACCAAAATTGAGCAATTTAATAATCAGGATAAGAAAAATAAAAACATCGTAGAAAACAAGATAAAACCTACTTTAGAAAAATTTATTTCATTGATAGATATGCTTCCTGACAATGATTTAAAATATAAACATATTAAAGAATTTGGAAATAAATCTGATTATAAAACCTTATTGGCTACCAAAGAATATCAGAACAGTATTATTGATCGATTATTACAAACCAAAATACAATTAGGTTACGCAAGAACTCTACATAGTAAAACCAAAATACTGATTACAAAGTTGCAAGAAGAAATAGAGTAGCGTATTATTAATTGGCTTTTATAAACTAAAATTTAGTTAAAAAATCTACTTCAAAATCACTATTTAATAATTAATTATTCCAGAATTATAGGCAGTTTTTTATCATCATTCACAGAATAATCCAGTGCATTTTATTTTATCTGTTGTGAGCTCTTATTAAGCGGTAAATATATGGTGTTTGTCTATTTTGTTTTATAAAGCCAATCGTTAAAAGTACTTTTGATGCAACATAAAATCATACATATATTACATGAGAAAAATCGCATTAACCCTAGTACTTACCGTTACAATGTTTAGTTGTAATAGTATTCAGAACATTGGTTCTTCATCTAACCTTAAACAAGCTGCAACCTTATTAGGTTCTTTAAGTTCAAACTCTACTGTACAGCAAGTTTCTACTCTTTTTACATTATTAGACACTAATAAAGACGAAACAATTAGCACAACAGAGGCAATTGGTTCTGTATCAGAAAACTTTAACGTATTAGACACAGACAATAGCACTTCTCTAAACCTAACTGAATTAACAGGTTTATTAGCGTTATTAAAATAATATTGTTTTAAATTAGGACAAAAGAAGACATACTGTAAAGTATGTCTTCTTTTGTTTCTAATATGATTTGTCTTTTATTGATACTATTATAGATTTGGTTACGCAGTGTAAAACCTATTATGGTTATCAAATGGTTCTCTACTAATCTAAAACTAACAATAATACTTTAAATGAATTAAGGATAGGAGTGATGTTGGCCTTTTTTCATATATAATTGCGTCTATAAAATGATCTTGTTCATAGATATAAATCCCCTGTTTATCTATTCCTCTAAAAAGTCATTAAACCTAAGTTATATTTAGCAGTCTTAGAAGTATAAAAAAAGAAGTTTAATTTAAAAATATGAATATTATGAAAGCATTTATAAAAACATTCGTTCTACCATCTATGTTTATCGTTGCTGTTGCAACACAAGTTTCTGCACAAACACGTAGAACCACAACAACTAAATCTACTCCAACAAAAACAACAAGAACAGTAACTACAACAACGACTAAAAGAAGTACGGCAAGTAGAAGAATACCAAGTAAGACAGTAACGTATAAAAAGCCTACAAAAAAAGTGGTTTCTGTTAGAAATGTACCAAATAGAACGGTTGTAAGCCATAAAGGACAAAACTATTATTATGCAAATAATAAGTATTACACACAATCTAGAGGACGTTATATCGTAATAGCTCCAAAAATTGGGTTTAGAGTACGTGTTTTACCAACAAATTATAAAAGAATTAGATTTAACAATTACAATTATTACAATGTAAATGGTACTTTTTATCTAAATATAAATAATGAATATGAAGTAGTAGAACCAGAAGTAGGAACTGTGGTTTATGAGTTACCAAATGATTATGAAAAAGTAGTTATAGACGGACAAACCTATTATGAATATGCAAATATTCTATATGAAAAAGTACAAGTAAATGGCACTAGAGCTTATGAAGTAGTGGGTGTTATAGATGTAAATTAAGGTAAATATATTGGTTGATTGATTGAAGAAAAGGAGGGTAATTGTAAAATTACCCTCCTTTTTATATGCTTTTAATTTATTGCTGCTTTAAGTTTGTAAAGCTAGAATTACTAGGTAGTTCAAAAACTTGTAAATTAAAATAAGGAACTGCTGCAATTACATGGTCAAAAATATCCGACATAATGTATTCGTAGTTTTTCCAACGTTTATCACTACTAAAAGCATAAATTTCAATCGGAATACCTTGCGTTTCTGGTGGCATTTGGCGCACCATAATCATCATATCTTTATTGGTACCAGAATGGTTTTCTATGTAGGTTTCAATATATTTTCTAAAAACACCAATGTTCGTTAAATTTCTACCGTTTAATAATAGTTCTTTATTGATGTTATTTTTTTGATTATACGCATCAATATCTGCTTGTCTTGTTTCTAAATAAGCGCTAATAGACTGAATTTTCTTAAAGTCTTCAACTTCTTGTGTAGATAAATAATGAATGCTTTCTAAGTTGATATTTAAAGACCTTTTAATACGTCTACCACCAGAATTAGTCATTCCACGCCAGTTTTTAAAAGAGTCAGAAATTAAGGCGTAGGTAGGAATTGTTGTAATCGTTTTGTCAAAATTTTGAACCTTTACTGTTGATAAATTAATTTCAATAACATCTCCATCTGCACCATATTTTTCAAACGTAATCCAGTCGCCAATTCTTACCATATCATTGATAGATACTTGAATACTGGCAACAAAACCTAAAATTGTATCTTTAAATACCAAGATAATAACTGCAGAAGCAGCACCAATAGTAGTAATAAATTTAATAAACTCGATACCCGTAATAATTGCAAAGGCTGATAAAATACCGAATACCCAAGCAAAAATCATAAATACTTGCGTGTAACTATCTATCGGTTTGTCTTTTAAACTAGGTAAGGTTTTAAAAAAATCTTTAAGAGAATTTAAGAAACTTCTTACAATCCAAAGTACTAAAACAATGGTAAATACCTCTAAACTTTTCTGAATTATATTTTCTATATATTGAAAATCAAAAAATACAAAAGGCACGCATTCTAAAGCAAAAATTAATGGAACGATATGCGCTATATTCCGAGGTACTTTATTTTTTACTAAAATATCATCAAAATTGGTCTTACTTTTTGAAGCAAATTGACTGAACAACTGTACAAGAATTTTTCTAATAATATAATCAATTAAAAATGTAAGAATTAATACAGTTATTAGCAAAGCAAACATATTTATATATGCTGCATAGGTTTCAGGGATTCCCGTATTTACTAAATAATCGTATAATTGATGTGTAATTTTCATAAATAAAGATTTTAAATAAGCCTTAATGTTAAAAAATGGGCGACTTATTATATAAATAAATGTATTTAAAACAAACCAATTTATTCAGTTCATTTTATAAAGTGTAGCATTTTAGCTCTAAAACTAATATGTATAATTATATTATAGAGCTAAGCTCTAAAGTAAATTATTGAGACTAAAAAGTGTGTCGTTGCTCTTGTGTAGAAGATGCATTTAACAATTCGTTAAACTTTTTAATGGAATCAAAGTTTTGTGAAATTGCATCTGAAACGGCTATTCCAGAAACTCCAGTTTCTAAAATATCAGCAACATCATCTGTTGTAATTCCTCCAGCACCAATAATAGGAGTTTCAGTTTTTAAAGCTTCTACAATTAAAGAAAAACCATTTAAACCTAAATCCTTTGTAGAATTCTCTTTCGCTTCCTTATTCTTAAACGGACTTAAAGTAATATAATCTACTTTTTTACTAATTAAGGTGTTACAATCTTGCAAGGTGTTTGCTGTTGCACCAACAATTTGCCAAGTATATAAATGTTCTAAAGCCGTTGTAGCACAGAAATCTATGTCCTCTAAATGAACACCATCTGCTTTTACTTCTTTCGCAATTTTAAAGTGATTGCTTAAAATTAATCTAGTTTGAAAATGAGATGTAATTTCTCTCGCTTCTAGTGCTAATTTTAGATATTTCTTTTCAGAAATACCAGCAATGTTTAATTGTACCAATTCTGCTCCAGACGAACATGCTTTCTGAATATTTTCTAAATGTTCTTTTGGAGAATTACCTTGAGATATATAGTGTAGTTTAGGAATCATTTTGTGTTCGTTTTAGGGTGATGGTTATAATCGCAAATGAATGCGTTTTATTAGTAAGTGGTTTTTAATTCCACATCCCATTAGATTCAGTCAAAATAATAGGATTTTTGTCTGTAATCAATATTGTTTGCTCATGTTGTGTAACGTATCCACCTCTATTTCCAACTAAAGTCCAACCGTCATTTAATTCTACAGCCACAGTTGATTTTGTTGAAATAAATGTTTCAATAGCTACTGTTGTATTTTTTCTAAACCTTTCACGATTAGATTTTACACGGTAGTTTAAAATGTTTTCAGGTTCTTCATGCAAACTTCTTCCTACTCCATGTCCTGCCAGATTTTTAATCACTTTAAAACCAGATTTTTTTGCTTCTGTTTCTATTAAATGTCCAATATCAGCTATTTTTACACCACCTTTTATGTTGCTTATAGCTTTATGTAAAATATCTTTAGAAGCATTTACAAGAGGTTGGTGATTATGAATGTCTTTTCCAATTACAAAAGAACCTCCATTATCAGACCAAAATCCGTTTAACTCTGCAGAAACATCAATATTTATTAAATCTCCCTCTTTCAATATTTTTTTGTCTGAAGGAATTCCGTGAGCAGCTTCTTTATTTACCCTGATACAAGCATACCCAGGAAAATTATAAGTTTCATAAGGAGCAGATTTAGCACCATAACTCTCTAATATTTCAGCTCCATATGCATCTAACTCTTTAGTTGACATACCAACTTTGGCATGTTTTTTCATGAGTTTTAGCGTTGTTCCAACAACTTCACTAACCCTTTGCATTCCGATTAATTCTGCTTCTGTAGTTATTGACATTTGCTTATTTTTTTGGATGAAATATTATTTAACAGATACTGTTTTAGCGTATTGCATAAAATAAGATTCAAATCGTTTTAAAATAGGGTCCATTTTTTCTGAATATAATACATATTGGCATTTATGAATACTTTGTGTAATTGCCATTAATGCTGCATAGGCAGTTTTTTCCACTAAAAACTCGGCATCATCTATACTTAAAATCTTTAATTGTGTGGTATTTACACCTTCTAATAAAAGTAATTTATTCATGGTTTTAGGCGTAGCAATAAGCACGTCAACACCTTCAAAAATTTCTGATTTTAACAACTCTATGTGTTCTCTGTCATCACAAGCATATACACGTAAAGCATCGTATTTACTAAGTTTTATAAATTCATCATGCAATGCAAGTGCTTTTTCAGAATTTTCTACTAAAATCAATGCCCTTGGAGCAGAACCAACTTCTTGGCACTTTAATTTATGCAAGGTAGTAAGTACTAGTGTAGTCGTTTTTCCACTGTTTGCTGGAGCTGTACAATAAATATTTGCACCACTTTTAATAACAGGTATACTTTTACTTTGAAATGGAGTAGGAGTTGTTATTTCTAGAGATTCTAAGATCTCTTTTATATCAGCATGTAATTTTTTAAAAGGCATATCTAAAAAAAGGTAAATGTTTGTTGTAAAAATAAAGGCAAATATACAATTTAATTGACGTACTCATTTCTTTTGAGGACTCGATTTTATAGGAACATTGAACAGAAACTTACACCAAACAATTCCCTCCGGTTTTTCAGCTTTGAGTAAAAGAATTGGTAGTACCAGAATTTAGGATTGAAACTACCTTAGAAATACATATATCAGAATAATAGATAAAATAAAAACACTTAAAAAGGCTCAATTAAATAGGTTGCTTTAAGCATATGTATTCTTCCTCTTTTTTAAACTCAGATAAGACCTATTTTAATGATTTTTTGGAGGTTTAAAAAGAGGATATATGTGTGTAAATATTTTAAGAAAAAAATATCATAATTACTTAGGTTATAAAGAACTAATTCAATTGTTTTGCAGATTCAAAACTTTAGAATAAATGGATAATTTAATAACCTTTGCAATAACTGTTTTTACAGGCTTTTTTGCAATAACCAACCCGATCTCGAACATGACGGTTTTTGTGTCTTTAACGAGAGGTTTGGACAAAGAAACGAAAAGAGACATTAACAAACGAAGTAATATTATTGCTTTTGTAATTGTAACTGTTTTTGTGCTTTTAGGTAAATATATTTTTGAATTGTTTAATATAAGTGTCCCTGCATTTAAAATTACAGGAGGTATTTTAATATTTTACATTGGATTTGAAATGCTACAATCTAAAAAATCTGATGTAAAGAACATTAAAAATGTAGATGTTGATGAAGATATTGCGGTGTCTCCATTGGCAATTCCTATTTTGGCAGGTCCAGGAACCATTGTAACTGCCATGAACTTTGTGGCGAATGTACAAACCATACACATCATTTTAGTGATTGTGATCTTCGGAACCATGAGTTTAATTACTTTTTATACGTTTAGATTGAGTGATTTAATAGTAAAAGTAGTGGGGAATAACGTAATTTCTGTAATTGGTAAAATAATGGGTTTAATCATTGCCATTATTGGTACAGGTATGGTAATTACAGGTATTAAAATTTCTTTTGATTTGATAACCACATAATTTTATAGTAAATTTTTTAGTTTAAACTTTATATCTGAAGGTTTCAAGATAATCTTAAATAAAAAAAGCCAGTTAGTAGTTTTACTAACTGGCTTTTACTTTTTAAAAAGAATGCTTATTTCTTTACAATTTTCATGGTCGTATTCAATTCAGCAATGTGTAAGACATAAACTCCTGAATGCAACCTAACCATATTGTCTAAAGTTACTTTACCAGTTGATAGATCCATTTTTTTACTAAAAACAACAGCACCTAACATATCTATAATTTTTACGGTAGCCATTGTTATATTCGTTGATGTATTTAGTTGTAAATGTAATGTATCATCAAAAGGAATAGGAAACGTTTTAACCGTATTTACTGCATTATCGTAAACACTTAAAACAGTTCCTTTATTTCCTGGTGAACCTATAGCTGCTTCATTTGCATCATTTACTACGGTTGCATTGGCAAAATAAGGTGCTATATTAATTTCACTAAATCCAGCTTTTTCAACATCATACGATTGTCCTGGGTTAGAAGCCGTATCCGGATAGGTTTCAAAGTCAACGATTGTTCCAACCGTAGTTGGTTCTCCAATCCATAAAGTTACAGCATCTCCACCGCCAGATAAACCAGCACCAGCATAGGTTCCTATTTGAACATCAGAAATAGCATAAACTCCGCCCCAAACTGATATATAATTATCTGTGTCTGAAGCATCAACTGCAATTACAGATTCTCCTGGTTGAATAGAAGTAATCCCAGAAATTAAAACTGCAGATGCAGGATCTTGAGAATCATCATCAAAATAAAGTCCACCTAATTCTGGTGTCCAAGGTAATGGTCCATTATTCGTAATTTCAAACCAATCTGCAGTAAGATTATCACCCTCGCCGTTCCCTGGCCAGATTTCTGTAATATTTAAAACAGGTCCAACAAGTTTGTTGTAAGAATTCGGTGTATTAATTGCTTCACCTTCTACAGGAGTTCCTGTAAATCCGTCAAAACCTTCACCATTATAATCATTTCTTACCCAATCGCTTGTACTATCTGTGTCTACACCATTTAGAATACGAGAAGCACCACCAACTTGATTTTCATTCCCATCAAAACCAGGAGCTAAATCTAAAGCATAGACTAAATCACCGGTTTGTCCTTCCGAACTAGCAATACCATCTACAACTGCAGACCAATAAGTGGTATCAATTGTTCCATCGTCATTGGTGTCTATATCATCTCCAAGTGTCCCAGTATAATCCTTCACTAATAAAAATGTTGTTGCTCCATTTTCAAGAGTATTTTCTTGAAAAGGACTGGTCCAATACCCATTTTCATCCGTAGTACCTGCGGTAAAAGTTGCATCATCAATTAAACCTGTATTTCCGCTATCTCCTTCAATTTCTACAATTGTATAATTTGAATAATCCGTAAAAGGATCTCCATAAATTTCTATAAATTCTCGTGTATCTGTTCCAGAATGATCTATTACAAACTCGTTTATTACAGGGGTTTTAATAAATGGTGTGCCAACAGTTCCCAAAGTAACTACATCACTTCTAAATTTTTTCCATTGATCGCGTAAGCCTTTATTTTCTTCACCATCATTATAAATAACAGTTGCACCTAAATCTACCAATAATTTTACAGTATCTGTATCACCATCTGCCCCTAAAAAGGTTGAATTTGGCAACGAAACCAAACCTTCAAAAGAACCGTTTGCATTTAATGCTGTTAAATCTGCATTTCTTAGTTCTGGTTGATCAGACTCATTTCCGGTCCAAGTATATAATTTAAAATCTGTTTTTGTTCCGAAAGGACCACCGATTAAAATACATCCGTTTTCGTTACATTCCATACTTCTTAAACTTCTACCAGCTAAATCTAATAAAATAGGTGTTCCGAAAGTTGCAGAACCAGAAGGCATGCCTGGTAAACTGGTAAAATTAGTAACTGGTATTACAATGGCTTTATTTTCTACAGTAGAACTACGCAACCCCAAATAAGCAGTGGTTGTGCTGTTTGGTGCAAGTGCCAATGCTTCAACTTCTAAAACAGTACTTAATTGGAAATAGTTAGCGCCTAATCCATGTAGATTATTCTCATCCCAGTTTAATAAATCTTCTTGTAAATTGTTGTATTTATCATTGTACGTTAAGTTTGAGGCTGTTCCGGTTCCTGATAAAGTTGTAGTAAAAATCACCGATCTATCAGCTTCTGCAGTAGAACCAATCCAATAAATAGTATCATCTAATCTAAAAGAACCTTCTAAATCTGCTTCTTTGGTTGAACCTAAAAAACTATTAAAATCGATTTCTTTTACAGGTAAACCTGATTGATTTGCGTTGTATAAACGAATCGTTTGATCTTCATCATCACCAATCCAAATATAATCATCATCTATAGCAATTCCTGTAGAACCGTCTGCAGAACCAGTATGAAAACGACTTGTACTTGGTGTAATAGAAGCTGCTGAAGCTGCATAATTAATGGTATATGTTGCAGCGTTTTCTTCTGTATCTTTAACAGTAATTGTTATCTTTGAAAAGCCAAAAGTACTCGGTATAATTTTTAATAATCTTTCTCCACTAGTACCTGTAAGAACTAAGTTCGCGTTAGACACAACGGCTTCATTGCTACTGTTTATAGAAACAGTTAAATCTGATAATGCGGTATTAGAGTCTGAAATTAAAAAAGGAATACCAATAGTGCTTGCAGGATCGGTAGCATCATTTACAACACCACTTACAAAGCCAGCATTTGTTTCAGAAACATCTAAAAACGACGTTAAATTAGCCGTATCTACAACGATATTTATAGTAGAAGCAGCTACTTTTTCTAAGTTACCAGGAGATCCTATTGCAGATTCACCTTCATTATTTACCGCTGTAGCTGCAGGTACAAACGGCCCTTCTCCAAGAACACTGAAACTTCCTTTGGTAACATCGTAAGACTGACCAGGATTTGTTGCTGTATCTGGATATGCTTCAGAATCTACTCTTGTACTATTATCCGTTGGAGTAGTGGTGCTTACAAATAAATTAACCGTATCTCCTCCGCCACCTAACCCTTTTCCGTCATGCGTAGCAATCTGAACATTGGTTAGGTTGTAAACGCTTTCCCAAACAGCAATAAACTGTGTAGAATTTTCATCTTTTATAGCAATAATAGATTCTCCTGGTTGTATTATGGTAACACCATTTAATAATACAGCATCGTCTACATAGTCAATTTCATCTCTGTCATCTACGTAATAAAGGTTTCCTTCGGCAGAAGTCCATGCGCCAGAACCTGTATTTGTAATTTCAAACCAATCACCAGTAAGATTATCACCTTTTCCGTTACCAGGCCATATTTCTGTAATTTGTAAATTAGGTGCTGTAGAACCTGTGTTTCCTGGAGATGCAATGGCAGATTCACCTTCATCATTTACTGCTGTAGCAACCGGAACATATGGTGCTTCACCAATAACACTAAAAGCGCCTTTAGTAACATCGTAAGACTGACCAGGATTTGCTTCTGTATCTGGATACGCTGCAGAATCTACTCTTGTGCTATTATCCGTAGGAACGGTTGCACTTATAAATAAATTAACAACATCACCACCTTTCCCTAATCCTTTTCCGTCGTGTGTTCCTATTTGAACATCTGTTAAATCATAAACATCATCCCAGACCGATGTAAATTCTGTAATATCTTCATCTTTAATAGCAATAATAGATTCACCTGGCTTAATAACAGCAATACCGTTTATGAGTACAGCGTCATCTATATAATCAATTTCATCTCTATCATCAATAAAATAAAGGTCTCCCATGGCAGGAGTCCATGCTTCAGAGCCTGTATTTGTTATTTCAAACCAATCACCAGTAAGATTATTCCCCTTACTATTACCGGACCATATTTCTGTTATTTTTAAGGTTGTTTGTGAATAACCAACAAAATAGCTAAATAAGGCTGCAGTTAAAATTGTAATTTTTTTATACATATTTTCTCTTTTAGAATAGCTACAATATTAACCTTACATCGTTAAAATAATTGAAACTTATTATTACATATTGGTTAATTAAATAATGGATATGTAAATAAATTGTTTATTTTGAAATCATTTTTTTAATTGTAATTAGTTAATTTTAAGTGCTTATAAAAGAAGTAAACTGTATACTTTTGACGTTCCTATAAAAGTTCTTTTTATTCTTGACTCTTTATACTTATTTATAGCAGAAACCTTTCTTTTTTTTTTATCAATGATAAAAAAAGGTCTTTTAATTAAAACTAATTTTAAACATTCGATTTCTTAAAAAAATAAGTAATTAATTTAATAATCGTGATATCTTTGAACTTAATATAATGATTTGCAACTTTTACAGTTGTAATTATAAATAAAGAACCAAATAAATAGAGTAAAAATATGACAGGAAGTTTACTTTTTGTAGCAATTATATTGTTAGCAGGAGCAATTATTTGCGTGTCTATTGCCAAACGATTGGGCTTAAGTTCTGTTTTAGGCTATTTGATTGCAGGTGTAGTAATTGGACCTTATATGCTAGGAGTTATTGGGGAAGAAGGACAAGATATTATGCATATTTCTGAGTTTGGAGTTGTAATAATGTTGTTTTTAATTGGTCTCGAAATTGAACCAAAGAATTTTTGGGAGATGCGAAAAACCATTTTAGGCATGGGAGGTATACAAGTTTCTCTAACTATGTTGTTGTCTTATTATCTCTTTACTTCTTTTGATTATGAGTCTAAAGTTGCCTTGGTATTATCTATGGCAGTCGCACTTTCTTCTACTGCAATTGTACTACAAACGATAAAAGAAAAAGGATTGATGCATACCACTTCGGGGGCTTCTGCTTTTTCAATTTTACTATTTCAGGATATCGTTGTTATTTTTATGATTGGTTCTATTCCGTTAATGGCGAGTTCTAATTCAAAGATGCCTGCAGATACTCATGGCGGTCATGTAAACTTATTAGATGGTTTGCCAATGGAATTGCAAACACTTGCCATTATTGCATCTGTAGTTTTTATTATTATAGCAGGTCGTTATTTAATTGTACCTATGCTACGTAAAGTTGTAAAATCTGGAGTTAGAGAACTCTTAATTGCAGCTGCTTTTTTAATTGTATTCGGAATTTCCTTTGTAATGGAATACGTTGGCTTGAGTCCGGCATTGGGAGCATTTTTAGGAGGTGTAGTACTATCTAACAGTGAGTTTAAACACGAGCTAGAAAGTACTTTAGAGCCCTTTAAAAACTTAATGTTAGGGTTGTTTTTTATAGCTGTTGGAGCTTCGATTAACTTTATTGTAATTCAAAACAATCCTTTTACTATTGGAGGTATTTTACTTGCCGTTATTTTTATTAAAGCCATTGTTTTATTTATAGTAGGACTTGTTTTTAAATTAAAAATAGATCAAAATTTATTGTTGACTTTTAATTTATCACAAGTAGGGGAGTTTGCTTTTGTATTGTTGTCATTTGCTTTTCAATCTAGTATTTTAGAGCAAGAACAATTAGATATTATGCTTGTAGTTACCGCCTTAACCATGGGGATTACACCTATTGCAAGTATGATTAACGAACGCTTAATTCTTCCTAGAATAGGTACAAAAGAGTCTATAAAAAGACCAATGGACGAACACACTAAATCTGAAAAAATTATATTGGTTGGTTTTGGACAATTTGGTAGTACTGTAGGTCGTTTTTTGAAATCTCATGATATAGAAACCACAATTTTAGATCACGATTCTAATCGTGTAGATTATCTTAGAAAATTAGGTTTTGAAGTGTATTATGGTGATGCAACACGTATGGGATTGTTAGAATCTGCAGGTATTGCAGAAGCAAAGATTTTAATTTGTGCAGTAGACAACCCAGATGCTGCACATCAAATAAGCAAACAGGTTAAGAAAAAATATCCTCATGTAGAATTAATGGTTAGAGCAAGAAACAGATATGATGCTTATGAGTTGGTTAATTTAGGAATTGAAAATATTTATCGTGAAACATTAGATACTTCCTTAACCTTGGCTTGTGATGTTTTAACTAAAGTTGGTTTCGAAAAAGAAACATTAAAAAACCAAGTAGCCAAATTTATTAAGTACGACGAAGAAAGTATAAGGCGTTTGGCCGCTGAACCAAAAGGAGACGATGATTATATATTTAAAAAACGTGAAGAGTATAAACAACAAGTAGCATCTCTTAAAGAAGATTTTAAAAGAGACAAACAACAAACTTAAATTTATTATTTACTATAGGTAATTTAATTTATTTAAAAACAATGGTTTATATTTTTATTTAAACATGATATTCTAGTGAGTTATATTGATAAAATAACTTCCTGTTAATGTAAAACTACATAACGTAAAAGAAAATATTAGTCCTGCTTCGGTAGGACTTTTTTGTAACTGGATTCTAATAGAAAGTAGTAAATTACTTCAGTTTTCAAGGTTTATTTCAATCCTTAAGTCTATTAATAGAGATTATCTACGTAGTAAAAAGGTGCTTAAAGTTGATAAAAATTATCTTTATCAATGATAAAAAAGAAGAAGTTAATGGCGTTTAATAAAACGGAAGAAGACAAAAAAATGGTTGTCTAAAAGAAAGTTTTACATCAATCTGAAGCTAGTTCAGTATAACATGATTTAAAACTTTTTAGACAACCACTTGTACTTAAATAGTAATACTTTTATTTACTAGAACCACTAAATTTATAAGTAACTCCAAAGTTTAATCCGAAAGAAGAATAAGGTACTTTTTGAGATAATTTTTTAGAACCATCAGTATTGTTATGAGGTAATTCATCTACATAAGTTGTATTTTTATAAATACCTTGTGGTATTAAAGGTAAATCATCTAAAGTAAGAACTGCAACTATATTATCATCAGGTGTGTGTATATTTGAATTAAATTCTGTTATCTCAGAATCTTTTCTTTTCAAACTAATTCCGTAATATTCTGCTTCAACAAAAAGAGAAAAATGTTCATCTAAATCAAATGAATATCCCAATGCACCTACAAATCCTAAAGGAAATTGTCCGTGATAATCTTCTACAAAATTGGTTTCTGAATAAGAACCACTTGGTAATCCTTGCGCTGCAGCTACTGGGTCTGAAAAAACCTCTTTTCTATAAGCAACAGCTTCAGTTTTACCACCAACTTTTATCAAAGCACCAATACGTCCGTAAAAGTTCTCTGTAAAATTATATACCATAGAAGCAGAGGCTCCAAATGCACGAGCTCTTGCAACTGCATCTACATCTATATTTTCATCATAGTTTCCATTATTATCAACATTTCCCTTTGATATTGTTTGGTCTGCACCGTGTAAATATCCTAAACCTATTTCTAATCCAAATTTTTCATTTAAAAAGTAGGTACCTCTTATCTGAACATTTGAACCTTCTCCGTAACTACCATAATAATTTTCGGTACTAGTTTCTGTTGTAGTTGCTCCTAATTTCATTCCTGCACTACTCATTGCGTATCCTGTGCTTGCAGATACTTGAAATTGTGCGAAAGAAGCTGTACTAACTAAAATTGCTGCTACTGCTGTAATTAATTGTTTCATAATATATAATTTTTGAATTATTTATAAAAAGATAAAAATTTTAGGGTTTCTAATATCTCACATAAATGCAACTAATTTACAAAAACTTAGAGATCATTATTGTACACCTTAAATTAAAATCGAAGGCAAATATACTTTTTTTTTGATAAGGTTGATGAACCTAACTAAAGGTAAAAAAATCCATCGAATTATTTCGTTTTAAAGTAAAAATATTACTTCTTAATTCTTAGGTGTATTCGTTAAAAAGCTGATAATATGGGTGTTTAATTCCCGTTTTGGTGTGTAAATGAAAATCTAAAGTATTTAATTCTGAAATAATAGTTTAAATCTACTGTTACACTAGTCTAAAATCAATTTCCCTAATTTATTGTTTCCAGATAACCAAGCCGTATTTTTATCTACAAACTGAATTGCATAATACGCTTCTTTACTGACTTCTACCCAACTAAGACCTCCATTATTAGAGAACGAAATTCCTGTTTTACCAACAGCAAAAACCTCTTTTCCGTTGGTTTTAGGCACATACTGTACACTGCTTTTGTAGTTAGGGTTTTGTCCATTTGCAACTAAAGTCCAAGTGAGTCCGCCATCATTTGTTATGGCTTTATTTGCTTTGTTTTCTAGAGGTTTTGAGTAGTCACCACCAATTGCAATTCCGTTATTTTTATCATTAAAATCAATAGAATAAATACCTTGTGGTCCATTTCCTTGTACGATTGGTGTATCATAAACTTGCCAAGTATTTCCATAGTCATCAGACTTTAAAATACGAGCTTTTTTTCCTCCGGATGCAATCCAAACCGTGCTTCCAATCGTTTTTATATTGGTGTTACTTGCCGCAAAAAATGCTTCACCTTCTTCAAATTCAGGTAAATTAGCACACGGAATTTTAGACCATGTATCTCCACCATCCGAAGTCAAAAGGATAGATGCGCAATTTTCTGTAGGATCTCCAACTGCAATTCCATGTTGGTTATCATCAAAAAACTGTAAAGCATCGTAAAAAACTTTCTCGTGGTTTTCTGTATATTTTAAAGTTGCTTTTCCATCTGAAAGATGATATAATAAAGCAGGATTACTAATACTTAAGGCAAAAACAGCTTTGTTATTAGAAGCAATACTTCTAAAGTTCGGTCGAATAGAATCTTGATATTTTACTTCTAAAACCCTTGGTGTCAACTTAGAATCTTCGCTATCTGAAAAGAAACCAATATCTCCATTAGAACCTGCATATATAACTTCATGCTTATTGATAACCTGAATTGCACGAATGCTAACGCTGTCTATTTTAAACTCTTTTACGGTAATAGCATTGATTTCTCTAGGTTGATAATTGACTGCACAAGACGCCAAACCTAGGAAACCAAAAATAAATATGAATATTCTCTTCATTTTTGATACTTTTATAGCACTAAAATATAACAAATCATTTTTAGATAATGAAAAAAGCATTGGTAATTTCAGGAGGAGGAAGTAAAGGGGCATTTGCAGGCGGAGTTGCACAATACTTAATGAAAAAAGAAAAAAAAGATTACGATATATATATTGGTACTTCTACGGGAAGTTTAATGGTTTCTCACTTAGCTCTTGGAAAATTAGATGAACTAAAAAAATTATACACGAATGTAAATCAAAAAACTATTTTCAGTAATAATCCTTTTAAAATTAAAAAAGTAGCTGGAGAAAAAGTGGTTACTATTCGGCATTTAAATACCTTTTGGAACTTTTTAAACGGAAGAAAAACTTTTGGAGAGAGTAAAAACTTACGGACTTTAATTAAGAAAAAAATTACCAAAGAAATATATAATGAGATTAGAGAAAACAATAAAGAGGTTGTTGTAACAGTTTCTAATTTAACAGCCAATCAAATTGAATATAAATCTATTAACGATTGCACCTATGACGATTTTTGTGATTGGATTTGGGGATCTTGCAACTATGTGCCTTTTATGAGTTTGTTAGAAAAAAATAATTGTCAGTATGCAGACGGTGGTTTTGGGTCTTTAGTGCCTATCAGAGAAGCTATTTTACGTGGTGCCACAGAAATTGATGCTATTATCTTAGAAACAGAAGTTACTCAGTTTAATAAGTTGCCCGCTACAAATCCGTTTTCTTTATTGTTTGATGTGTTCGATTTTATGTTGGCACACGTAGAAAGACACAATATTACCATAGGTAAATTAGCTGCTACTAATAAAAATATTAAACTAAATTTGTATTACACTCCAACGGTTTTAACTACCAATTCTTTAGTTTTTGATGAAACTTTAATGCGTAAATGGTGGAAATCTGGTTATAAATATGCAAAGTCTAAGAGAGAAGAATTAATGAGTGAATTTAGACCCGATGTTTTAACAGATCAAGAAATAGAAGAAGGTTTAGACGATTTAGAGGACTTAAATTTGTAAGTTAATTAGTTTTTTTTGCCTTCAGATATAACGGTTACGATATTTCATCAATAATCGACTTATATTAATCATTCGCTAGCGAGAGCGTCTCGCTCATGAAACAACAAATAAGGTACAACAAACGATTTACCAACGTTTGTTTGAATCATTTATAGTGATTGTGTTTTTTCTAAAATAGTATGTTTATATTGTGTGAGCACGAGCGGGACGCTCGCGCCAGCGGATGGACTTAAATTTGTAAGTTAATTAGTTTTTTTTGCCTTCAGATATAACGGTTATGATATTTCATTGATTATCGCACTTATATTAATCATTCGCTAGCGAGAGCATCCCGCTCGTGAAACAACAAATAAGACACAACAAACGATTTACACAAAGCTTGTTTGAGTCATTTATAGTGATTGTGTTTTTTCTAAAATAGTATGTTTATATTGTGTGAGCACGAGCGTCCCGCTCGCGCCAGCGGATGGTACTTAAATTTGTAAGTTAATTAGTTTATTTTTTTAGGCCTTCAGATATAACGGTTATGACACTTCATCAATAATCGCACTTATATTAATCATTCGCTAACGCAAGCGTCCCGCTCGTGAAACAACAAATAAAACACAACAAACGATTTATACAAAGCTTGTTTGAGTCATTTATAGTGATTGTATTTTTTCTAAAATAGTATGTTTATATTGTGTGGGCTCGAGCGGGACGTTCGCGCAAGCGGATAAGGTTAGTTCGATTTTCAAAAATTAAACTTAACGATTGAGCGTGTATTTCTTTCGCTAGCGCGAGCGTCTCGCTCGTGAAACAACAAATAAAACACAACAAACGATTTATACAACGTTTGTTTGAATCATTTATAGTGATTGTGTTTTTTCTAAAATAGTATGTTTATATTGTGTGAGCACGAGCGGGACGCTCGCGTCAGCGGATGGTACTTAAATTTGTAAGTTAATTAGTTTTTTTTGCCTTCAGATATAACGGTTACGATATTTCATCAATAATCGACTTATATTAATCATTCGCTAGCGAGAGCGTCTCGCTCATGAAACAACAAATAAAGTACAACAAACGATTTACCAACGTTTGTTTGAATCATTTATAGTGATTGTGTTTTTTTTAAAATAGTATGTTTATATTGTGTGAGCACGCGCGGGACACTCGCGCCAGCGGATAAGGTTAGTTCTATTTTCAAAAATAAAACTTAACGATTGAGCGTGTATTTCTTTCGCTAGCGCGAGCGTCTCGCTCGTGAAACAACAAATAAGACACAACAAACGATTTTCCAACGCTTGTTTGAATCATTTATAGTGATTGTGTTTTTTCTAAAATAGTATGTTTATATTGTGTAAGCACGAGCGGGACACTCGCGCCAGCGAATAAGGTTAGTTCGATTTTCAAAAATAAAACTTAACGATTGAGCGTATATTTCTTTAGCTAACGCAAGCGTCCCGCTCGTGAAACAACAAATAAAGTACAACAAACGATTTACCAACGTTTGTTTGAATCATTTATAGTGATTGTGTTTTTTCTAAAATAGTATGTTTATATTGTGTGGGCGTGGGCACGAGCGGGACGCTAACGCCAGCAGATAAACATAATAAACTTTATATATGAGTAGAAAATATAAATTTGGAGAAAAATCAGGAGCTTATTTTATCAGTTTTGCTACGGTAAATTGGATAGATGTATTTACAAGAGATGCTTATTTTTGGTGTATTATAGAATCTTTAGATTATTGCAGAAAGCATAAGGGAATGGAAATTTACGGATATTGTATAATGCCAAGTCACATACATTTAATTTTTCGTTCCGCATTAAATGATCCCTCTGGATTAATTAGAGATTTTAAAGGTTTTACTTCAAAAAAAATGTTGAAAGAGATTGAAGAGAATCCGCAAGAAAGCAGAAAAGAATGGATGCTTTGGATGTTTGAACGTGCTGGAAAAAAGAATAGTAATGTTACCAATAAACAATTTTGGCAACAACACAATCAACCAATTGAAATTTGGTCTTTAAAGGTATTTGAGCAAAAACTAAAATATATTCATAATAATCCTTTAGAAACCGGATTTGTAACTGATCCAATCGATTGGAAATATAGCAGCGCTAGAAATTATGGCAATGACGATTCTACTATCCTAGAAATTGATTTGAATTAGATTATTGTGATGGCAAGAGGCACGAGCGAGACGCTCTCGCTAGCTTGAATACATGTTATTATTGATTGAAATTGTTTGTAGAATTACTTGTTGCAGCAATTAGTTTTCTACAAGTCAAATAATATTTATTTTAAACTAGAAACTCATAATTACTGTCCGTTAACGCGAGCGTTCCGCTCGTGACACAATAATAAGAAGTCAACAAGCAATTTATAAAAAGCAAACATCAGATATTTTAATGATTAGCTTTTTAATAAAATAACACGTTATGTGTATAGACACGAGCGAGACGCTCGCGCTAACTTAAATGCATGTTATTATTGATTAAAACTATTTATAGAATCTACTAATTGGCTACACTCTGTTTTTCAATATCAATTATACTCATTTTAAGCTAGAGGCTAATATCATTATCTGCTGCTAGCGCGAGCGTCCCGCTCGTGACACTATACCAAAAAAGTCAAAAAGAAAATTAGAAAAAGCTGATATATACTGTTTTAAATTAATATTTTTTGAATAAATGAATAAATATTACGTAGAAATACGAGTGAGACGCTCGTGACACAATAATAAAAAGTCAACAAGCAATTTACAAAAAGCTGATATATGCTGTTTTAAATTATTATTTTTTGAATAAATAAATATTATGTAGAAGCACGAGCGGGACGCTCGCGCCAGCTGATTTTTTTATAAGTTTCAATTCTAATTATTTAAAATCTACATACATTTCGTTTGCAAAAGGTCTTTGTAATTTAGAATTGGTAATTTTATTTTTATTGAAAGTAGTTATCGTTTTTCCTGTAGATCTAGCTCCAGTAGTTATATATTGAATAGTTCTCGCTAATAAAGGTTCTGTTTTACTTCCTAATTCACCTAAATTTATAACACCAGTATCTAGACCAAAATCTTCTTCCAATTGAACTTCTGCTGTATATCCATTAGGATTATTTTCTTCATTAGCATTTTTTATTTCTAAAACAATAGGTTGCATTGCGTAGGTGTGATTGGTGTTTAAGTCTGCACCATTTCTTCCATAACCTTCAGAATCATATAAGGTAATAGATCCTACTTGCTTACCCACAGTTTGTGTACCCACTAATTTTACATCAATATAAGCACTTAAAGCATTTATAACCAATTCAGATGCAGATGCGGTATCTTCGGAAACAATAAAATAGACAGTAGAAAGGTTTAAACTATTGATAGATTCGTTTGTATCTGTAATTTTATCGGTAAAATAATTTATAAAATTACTAGCATCATTATTTTCCATTACTTTTTCATTCCAAACTTGTTTAGAAAAAACAGTTGTATTAGACTCTGTAGTAATCATACTACCTAAATACGTTGCTGTTTGCACAGATCCACCACCATTGTAGCGTAAATCTACGATTAAATCTGTAAGTCCACTTGCCTTAAAAGTCCCAAAAGCAGCGTTTAATTCACTATCATAAGAACTTGCAAATTGGTTGTATAATAAATATCCAATTTTTTTAGTTCCTTCAGTAAAAGTTTCTACAATTGCTACTGGGTTTTCTTGTAATTGAATTTTACTTAAAGCAATAGAAGTACCGTTTAAAATTGGGTTTCCACCATTAAAATCGGCTAAATTAATGGTGTAATCTGTATTTGTACCAAATAATAAATCTTGATAATTATTTGCTGTAATTTGAGTTCCATCAACACTACTAAAAACCATACCTCTTAAAACTCCTTGTGTTTTTGCATCAGAACCAGGTACTACATATCTAACAACGCCATAAACATTGGTAGTACTTCCGTTTTCTAAATATAATTGAAAGTCCATTCCGTTGCTTACAGTAATTCCCTGAAAAGCATTTTCTAAAGCAACATAATCATCAACAATCCAAGAAAAACGATCATAACCCTTTTCATTTGCTGGATAACCATTCTCTGCTGTATATAATAAATTATCAAATAAATTTTCTGGAGATGAAAAACCTTCTAAATAACTATTTAATTGATTCTGATTGCTAAAACGTAAGTCAGACAAATCAGGAACATCACTTTGCCATAAATAGTAAGCATTTAGACCTCCCCAAACAAAATTTTCAACTTCTAAATCAGTGGGAATGCCATCTTCACTTTTATCACAGTTAAAAAAGAGTAGAGAAACAATGAAAACAAATATTATTTTAGGGAATAATTTAAACTTCATAAATTTATGTTTATAGAATACAACGCAATATAAAAAGAAATAGTATTATTTTTAAATATGTTGTAACAAAATATATTGTGCATCGTCTTAATTATGTAAACCCGATATTATAGATCAGTTTACATCAAAAATCAACCAAACCAAATGAACCAGTCAGACTTTTTAAAAGTTGTTTTACCCTTTAAGGATAAAGTCTTCCGTTTAGCAAAAAGACTTTTAGTTTCTACAGAAGAAGCTGAAGATGCTACACAAGAGCTGATCTTTAAATTATGGAAAAGCAAAGAAAAGATTGCTGATTATAAAAATGTTGAAGCGTTTGCTATGACCATGACAAAAAACTATTGTTATGATCGTTTAAAAAGTAAACAAGCAAGTAATTTAACATTAATACACAGTAATTATAAAGAAAAAGATACGTCTTTAGATAAGCAAGTAGAACATCGAGACAGTGTAAACCAAGTGCACCAATTGATAGCAGCATTGCCAGAGCAACAAAAAATTATTATTCAATTAAGAGATATTGAACAATATGATTTTGATGAAATCTGCAAAATGGTAGATATGAAACCTACTGCAGTACGAGTAGCATTGTCTAGAGCAAGAAAAACAATAAGAGAACAATTAATTAAAAAACATAACTATGGAGTTAGCTAACATAGAAAAATTAGTAGAAAAATACGAAAACGCAGAAACGTCTTTGCAAGAAGAAACAACCCTAAGAAACTATTTCACAGGAGGGAATGTTGCACCACATTTGCAAGAATACGAATACATGTTTAATTATTTTGCTGCTAGCAAGGATGAAACGTACACAAAAACCATTGAGTTAGAACCTAAGAAATCTAAAAAGAGAAACTTAAAATGGTTATCTGTTGCAGCGTCTGTAGTCTTATTATTTAGTGTATTTATTGGTCAGCAAGAATACAAAAGATACCAAGCTAAAAAACAATTCGAGCAAATAAGTAAAGGGTTAATGCTTTTATCATCTAACCTTCAAAAAGGAGAGCAAGCGGTGGCAACCTTATATACTTATGAAGATACCGTAAAAAAAATATTAAAATAAAAAACCAAGTAACAATAGTAAAACCAAGTAAACACAGAAATTATGAAAAAAATAGCAATATTAATAGCGTTAGTCGTTGCCCCAATGGTAACAAGCGCACAGTCATTTTTTGACACTTTAGAAGATATGAACGGAGTAGACATGGTAGTAGTTACCAAAGATGCTTTTGAATTAATTTCTAAGTTTAAAAATGTTAAAGTAGATGATAACGAAGGCATGAAAGTCTTTCAAATGATTCAAGATTTAAAAGAATTTAAAATGTTTTCTACAAAAGATACAGACATCGCAAATAAAATGGAGGCAATGGCAAATGCTGCAATTAAGAAGCAGAATTTAACACAGTTAATGCGTATTAAAGACGATAATTCTCGTGTAAAAATTTATGTCCAATCTACACCAAATAAAGATTATGTGAGTGAAGTTTTAATGTTTATTAAAGGTGTTGATAAACAAACAAGTGGACAGGCAGACGCGATTGTTGTTTCTTTAACAGGAAACATAGATATTAATAAAATGTCTGAATTAGCAGACACTTTTTCTAAAAATTAAATCATTAAAATAATATCTTCTAGAGTGCAGTTGAGAACTTTATCAGTTCTAAAACGATAGAGGTAATTTTCAACTGAGCTCAAAAAGACAATATATCAACAAAAACTTAAAATAAATCATGAAAAATATAACCAAAATACTTTCACTTTTATTACTTGTTTTGATGATTACTTCATGTAAAAATGAAAAATCATTACAAGGATATTTAGTCGAAAGTCAAGAAAAATCAGGTTTTATAACTGTAGATATTCCTACAAGCTTTTTGCAGTTAAAATCGGAAGTTGTTTCAGACGAAGTAAAACAAACGTTAAAAAGTATACGAAAAGTTAACGTAGTAGCTTTGCCAATTAAAGGAAATGAAGCAGCGTATGAAGTTGAGAAAATTAAATTAAAAAGTATTTTTAAAGATAATGAAGATTATAAATCTTTAATGTCTCTAAAAGCACAGGGAATGAACGTAAGTATTTACTATACTGGGGATACAGAATCTATCGATGAAGTAATTGCTTTTGGTTACGGTAATGAAATAGGAGTAGGAGTTGCCCGTTTATTAGGCGACAATATGAATCCTGCTAAAATTATAGAAATGATGAACAACGTTAAATTTGATGGAGACAACGTAAACCTAGAGCAATTTAGTGCCATTTTTAAAGGTAAATAAATCTTCTTATAATAAGTTTAAAGCTGTAATTTCATTAGAAATTACAGCTTTTTTTTTGACTCCGAATTAATTACTTCTATTTTAAAGGATAAGAAATATTCTAAAAAATGAATGAGATCTATAATTGTCCTTTCTATGAAAATTAAAATGTAAACATAAATAAAACCAATTTACACTTAACTTTATGTCGTTATTCTCTTCATTTAAAATAACAAAATTGCAAGTTTTTTTCCTTTTGACTCCTTTTTTTACATCACAGATATAAAACATAGCAGACAGCAACTGTAACTATCAACTATTTAACGGCTAATTAACGAATTGCACTAGTAATATTTATTACTTTTGAAACTTTACGAAAATATAATTTATGATGATTAAAAAAGTGCTGTTTATTGTTTTAATTTTAGTGAGTACGATCAGTTTTGCTCAAAACTATACTACTTATAAACCAGAAAGAGATAAAATTAACGATCTAGTTCATACAAAATTAAAGGTTGATTTTAACTTCAATGAAAAACAGCTAAATGGAGAAGCTTGGGTTACTGCCAAACCTCACTTTTATGCAACTAATAAAATTACATTAGATGCAAAAGCGATGGTTATTCATCAAGTTTCTTTAGATAACAAGAAATTAGACTATAATTATGATGATGCAAGCATTGTTATAGACCTACCAAAAGAATATAAAAAAGACGAAGAGTTTACACTTTATATAAAATATACTGCACGTCCAGAAAAAGTACAACAAAAAGGAAGTGCTGCAATAACCGATGCAAAAGGATTATATTTTATAAATGCTGATGGTTCTGACAAAAACAAGCCAACACAAATCTGGACGCAAGGTGAAACAGAAGCAAGCAGCTGTTGGTTTCCTACCATAGACAGTCCGAATCAGAAAACTACACAAGAAATTTATATTACGGTTCCAGATAAGTTTGTAACACTTTCTAACGGAAAATTAGAAAGTTCAATTAAAAACGGAACAAACAGAACCGATTATTGGAAAATGGATCAAAAACATGCGCCTTACTTATTTTTTATGGGAGTAGGAGAGTATGAGGTTATTAAAGATTCGTATAAAAATATTCCTGTAGATTACTATGTAGAAAAAGAATATGCTCCGTATGCAAAAGATATTTTTGGTTTAACTCCGGAAATGATTGGTTTCTTTTCGGACATCTTAGGAGTAGAGTATCCTTGGAATAAATATAGCCAAATTGTAGGAAGAGATTATGTTTCTGGTGCAATGGAAAACACAACAGCAGTAATTCATGGAGAACAAGCCTACCAAACACCAGGTCAATTAATTGATGAAAACACACAAGAAAACACCATTGCACACGAGCTTTTTCATCATTGGTTTGGAGATTTGGTTACTTCAGAAAGTTGGTCTAATTTAACGTTAAACGAGTCTTTTGCAAATTACAGTGAATACCTTTGGAGAGAGCATAAGTACGGAAAATTAGATGCAGACATGCATTTATTTGAAGATAGTCAGGCGTATTTAGACGGACAAAATACAGATAAACATTTGGTTCGTTTTAACTATGTGGATAAAGAAGATATGTTCGATTTAGTGAGCTATAATAAAGGTGGTGCTATTTTACATATGTTGCGAAACTATTTAGGTGATGAAGCTTTTTTCTTAGGATTAAAAACATTTTTAACTGAAAATAAATACCAAGCAGCAGAAGTTCATCAATTAAGATTGGTTTTTGAAAAAATAACAGGGAAAGACTTAAACTGGTTTTTTAACCAATGGTATTTTGGAGCAGGACATCCAAGAATAGAGGTTTCTTATGACTATAATACCATTCAGAAAAAAGTAACTGTAAACCTTTTACAATTAAATGTAAATGAGTTTAAATTTCCTTTAGCCATTGATATTTTCGAAAACGGAAAAAAAACAAGACATAACGTTTTTGTAAATGGAAATGACGCTTCTTTTACGTTTCCTTATACAAAACAACCAACGTTAATTCAGATAAATGCTGATGGAGTTTTGCTATCTGAAATAACAGAGAACAAGGTTTTAAGTGATTATATCTTTCAGTTAAAAAATGCAGAGAACTATCAACATAGAAGAGAAGCTTTATTAGAAGTCGCTAAGAAACAGGAAGAAAAAGATGCATTTAATGCAGTTGAGGGAGCAATGAGTGATGCTTCTTACAAAATTAGAATACTTGCTTTACAGAAAATCGACTTAATAAATAAGTTTTCTAAAAAAGATGCCATTCATAAAATAATGCAAATGGCAAATAATGATGAGAAAACATTAGTACAAGCAACCGCTATTGAAACTTTGGGTAAATTAACAGATCCAGAATTAAAAGGTATTTTCGAGAAAGGCTTACAAAGTAAATCGTATTCTGTAATAGGAAAATCTTTGGTTGCCATGTATTATATAGACAAACCAACAGCAGTTGCTAAGTCTAGAGAATTACCAGATGAAATTAGAAAAATATTAGCGACGCCTTTAACACGTATTTACATTGAAGAAAAAGACGAAAACGAATTGCCTTTTATAGCAAAAAGCGTGTTATCTGGTATGTTTTTAACAGGAGACGATGCTACAAAAAACTTGTATCAAAAAGCATTTAAACAAATCTCTGAAAGTAATAATTCTGAGGCAATTCAGAATTTAGTAGATGATATGGTGGTTAAAGGAAATCAATATAAGTCCTTTAATTTTGATAAAGTGGTTATCAATTTAATGAGAACCATGATAAGTGATCAAAAGGCAAAAGACACAGATAATAAAGTTAGAAATACAGAAATTATAAAAGAAGGAATGGCAAAGTTATTATAACGATTCCTTTTCAACACAGTCTCTTAAAAACAAAAAATCTAAGCTTAATAAGCTTAGATTTTTTTGTTTTATCAACTTTACAAAGTGGATATTAAAAGTGTTTTTCATTTATTTGAAATCTTAGGAAGCGTAAAGTAAAAAGTAGTTCCTTTAGCAACTTCACTTTTTACCCAAATTTCTCCTTTGTAAAAATGAATTACTTTCTTAACAATAGAAAGCCCAATTCCTGATTTAGTTTCACTCTCATCTATACTTTGAAATAGCTCAAATATTTTTTTGAAGTATTTTTCTTCAATTCCTTTTCCGTTATCTTTTACATAGAACTCCCAAAAATCAGGCATTTCTTTTACACCAACTTCAATTTTACCTGTTTCATTCGTGATACTTTTTATAGCATTCTGAATTAAATTCTGAAACACCTGAAGAACTCGATGTTTATTTCCATTAATAATAGGAAGGTTTTGATCTATCTTAATTTCAATAGATTTTGGCACAAGAATTAATTTTACAATTTCGTTCACCAAATCATGCGTATTAATCTCGTATTCAGACATTTTATCATCGTCTATACTCGAGTAACTTAAGATTCCCGTAATTAGAGATTCCATTTTTTCTAGGTTCTCTAAAATTAATTGAGCATACATGTTGCTTTCTTCTGTTAATGTATTTTCAGGTTCTTCTTGAATCCAATTTAGTAAGGTATAAATGCTTCTTAAAGGCGATTTTAAATCATGTGAAACAATATGTGCATAGTTGTTTAACTCGGTATTTTTGTGTTCTAAATTTGTTAAAAGCTCTTCTCTTGCTTTGTTGGCATTTAAAATATCTTCCGATTGCTTTTCTATGTATTTTACTAAATTAACAGATTCATTCACTTCAGAAATATTCTCTGTAGAATCAATTTTTAAAACTGTTGCAATATAGTTTAGACTGTGAATTATTTTTTTAAGGTTTTTAGTTTCTTTTTGTGCTTCTTTACGTTCTGTAATATCACTAACAGCACCTATTACATTTATAATTTCGTTTTCGTCATTAAGTAATAGAGAAACGTTTAAATCACCCCAAATAACCTCTTTATCTTTACGTACATATCGTTTTTCTATGTTGTAAGAGTCTATCTCTCTATTTATTAATTTATTAAATTGAATCAAATCGGTTTCTAAATCATCAGGGTATGTAAAATCAGAAAAAGTCATTTGTTTCAGTTCTTTATCTGAATATCCTAAAACATCTATTAATTTTTTGTTTGTAAATACAGGTTTTCCTTCTAAATCGATTAGTGTAATTCCAATACCTGCATTATTAAAGATCGAATAATACTTTTTCTCCGTCAGGTTTAATTCATCTAATTTGATTCTTAAAGTTTCTTGAAGTTTATTTTTTAAATTTTCTAATTCATCATTTTTACCTTGTAACGAATTATTTTGAACATGCAATTTATGATTGTAATATTGAATTCCTAATAACACAAAAAGTATTAAAACGATTATAATAATAAAAGAAGACCATTTGTAGAAAACATAAATAAACTGAGAGGCTTGTACTTTTTTTAAATCTATTTTATGAATAAGTAAAAATGATGTTTTGGCTTTATAATTACTATTTTTGGTACTATTGCTATCTATTTTTAAATTTTTATAAAGATAGAGCACATCTTTAGATGCATAATTTCCAACAGGATTTTTCTGAATTTCACTCCAAAATTCTTGGTCTGTATTGTATAACGCCAAACTATCAGAACTAGACGTAATGTGCTTAAAGTTCTTGTGTGTGTCTTCTGAAACTAAGTTGAATCCCTCTGCGGTTCTTAGTTCAAAACTAGTATATTCTAGATTACTCTGAGTAGATAATTTATGAAACAGATTGTCCATAAAATAATTGATAATCAATACACCATTCCAATTTCCATCTGTGGTATATACTTTTTTAGCGACTCTAAGTACTGGATTGTATGGGATTTCAATTTTACCATATTCCATATTCAAATCAATATCAGAAAAATAGATATCATCTTTTTCTAATTTCTGAGCATTTTTAAAATAGTATCGATCACTTTTATTTTGAAGCTTCTTATAATCTGTAACTTTTGCTGCATTGATACTATCAAAATCTACACGAACAATTTCATTACCCAATGTATCTATAAAACGAACTTGATCATAAGTAGTTTGTAAATTAGCTAAATGAAGAAAAAGGTCTTCTAATTTGTCTTTATTTGGTTCTAAATCTAACGCAAAATCTTTTTTATACTCCCAATCAATAATATCAATGTCTTTTGCTAGATATTTATACATATCATTAATTAAAATTCCTTTAGAATTCAAATCATTAGCAGCTCCATTTTTAATAATCTCCAATTGATTTTCAGTAATAATTGTATAATAATTATCGATAACTAGATACGTTATTACAGATAATGGAATGAAAAATAGGAGTAGCTTTTTAATTTGTATAAATTTCATTCTTACTATTTTAAGGAAACAAAAACTGTTTTAGTCTTTTTAAATTTCGTTTTTAAATTTTAAAAAATAGGGTATTTATTATTTGAAAAACCTAATATCTTTTAATTTTTAAATTTATAGTAAAACTTTTATACTGTAAAATATTTTGTAGAGTTTGTTTTACTGAAAACAGAAAAGGGATTTAACAGAAAACATCCAACATTATCTAAAATGTTGGATGCCTATTTTGTACTATAACTGTGTTGTATCTGTTTTTATTTTTTCATTACAAATTGATTTGTAATGTTTTCAATATCGTTTTCCGTAACTTTTTTGGCAGATTTCTTTATTTTTTCAATAAATACTGTTACTTCTGCTGCACTTCCTGGAGCACCTAAATTATTACCATTCACATCATAAGAATTGGTAATTACCTTTAAGTCTGCATCTAAAATAACCCAAAAAGGCAAACCTGCTGTATCGCCATTGTATTGCTTTAATAATTGATCTGAACCTGGGTTTTCTAAATGTTTTTTATCTTTAGATTCTTTAACCACAACAGGCACCATTACATAATTATCATTAAAGAACTTTTTTGTGGTTTCTGCTTTCATGTCTTTGGTCATTTTATGACACCAACCACACCAAGAAGATTCAAACTTTATAAAGATAGCTTTTCCTTCTTTTTTAGCGATTTCTTGTGCATTTTTTAATAGAACATCTGTACTTTCTTGTGCTGATGTTTGTAAATTAATAGCTAATAAAGCGGTGATAAAAAGGGTAATAATTTTAATTTTCATGGATTGTTTTTAAAGTGATATTCAAATATAAATAATTTAAGACAGCTTTTTTAAAGCTTCAATAATTTCTTCTGGTTCAGAACGTGTTCTGTAATCTACATTTACATAGTTCCAAGTAACAACGCCATCTTTTCCTAAAATAAAAGTAGCAGGAATAGGCAATATACTTCCATCTCCGTTATTTACTTTATCTAAATCTAAACCTCGGTCTGCACGCATGTGTTCTGCTAAAAATTCTGGCACTTTCCAAGCAACACCATATGTTGTAGCTACTTTTGCATCTTGGTCGGATAATACCGTAAAATCCATTTCGCTAATTTCACTTTTGGTTAAGGAACCGTCTGGTACTTGCGGACTAATAGCAACCAAGCTTGCGCCAAGTTTATGAATTTCGGGTAATCTAGCTTGTAATGCTCTTAATTGTAAGTTGCAATACGGACACCAATCTCCACGATAAAATGTAATTACAACGGGGCCATTTTTTAATATTATATCTAAGGATATCATTTTTCCTTCAGCGTTTGGCAACTCAAAATTGGGTGCTTTTTCTCCGATTTTAAGTGCATTTTTTCCTTCTTCAAAAGCTTTTGCTTTCTCAATAACGTCATCAACACCTTTCATAAAGTCTGGTTTTGCATTTCGTCCTGCTGCTATTTTAGCATCTGTTTGTTCTCTTAAAGTTTTCATTTTTATATTATTCGTTTAAATCTGTAAATGTTAAGCTTGTTCTGTCTAGCACTTCAACTTTAGAAATGGCTTCCATAAATGTAGTGTAATTTACAAGTACAGAACTCTTTTTAGGAAGCGATTTTAAAGGTTCTTTTAACGCAAATAACGCAATGTTATAGGTGTGTTTTCCTGGGCCTCGAGAACAAGGCGAAGTGTAAGAAATTGCGGTTCCGTCTTTATTTGCTCCCATTGCCCAATTGGGGTTGTTGGCCATTTTGTAAGGAATAGAAGTTACCGATGGATCAATGTTCCATAAAAGTAAGTACGAGTTTACTTCATCAATATTATTTTTTTTAGGATAATGATACATTACAACCGCTAATGATTTTGTGCCTTCTGGTACATTAGTCCAAGATAAAGGGATGGAATTTTCTACATCTTTTACTTTTTCTTCGCATTTGTAAGCGGCTAACAACTCGCCATTTACAACAGCTTTACTGTTTACTATAAAGTCTGCGTTAATGGTTTTAAAATCGTCGTAGTTTTTAAAAGTGGAAGTCTGTTTTTGACAAGATTGCAACGAAATAATGGCTATTGCCATGATGAATAGGATACTTTTTTTTGATGCCATTTTAAGATATCTTAATAATGTGATGTAATCCGTGAGGTGCTATAAAATCGTTTCACTAATGAAGCGCAAGCATTAACGAATTTAAGGTTTTTCAGTTAAAAAACCACAAGGATCAATAGTCTTAAGGAAGTTTTAACAAAGAAAATATCTAGCAGCGTATAAAATGGTATCGATACTATAAATCTATTTATTGCTATTCAAAAATAACACGTCTTTCTGTTGGTTTTTTATACAGATTCTTAGAAATTTCTGTACTGTTTTCTGTAGCGCAATAGTTTTTATGAGTTGGGTCTAGCGTATATTCTAGTTGATAGGCTATCATTTTTTCAAAAGGAATTAAAAAGTCTTTCGTATCGCATTTTTCTAATTCGGCTTTCTTTAATAAATTTAAGACCGTATATACCGACTCAATAGTACTTAAACAAAGAGGATCTGGCTGCTGTTTTATAATAAATTTTGATATTATCTTGTTGTCAAAACTTACTCTTTTTAAGGCTTGCAAGTTGGTGCTCAGTTTCAACATTTTTCGGGCGCAAGGCCATGTGCCATCTAGAATAAAAATGTTTGCATTATTTCCTATAACCGTTTGTATTTCTGTATTTTTTCTTGTCGATAAATTAAAACTGTCCTTGCCAGGATATAATAAAAATGAGGTACTATTTTCTTCTGTAAGTATCTCATTGATACGTTTATGATTCGTAAAATCGACACCAACGATGATTTCTGAATTTTCAAGTTGAAGATGCGTCATAAATCCCGTTCCTTTTTTTTCTTTTTTGTACTCCTTTGGGTGCATCAAAATAATAAAACGCGTCTTGTTCTGCAAAGAACTAATGTATTTGCAAATACACGTGCTTAGAGATCGCATGCATTTGTAACATTTTATTCTTGGTTCTTTTATGGTTAGTGGCAAGGTTTGAGTATTTTCTAATAGAGTTAAACATCTAACACTGATAAAGATATAAGGTGTTTACTATTTAGTTGAATAATTTCTTAGCTTCAATATTATTTTGGGCCTTTTTTTTAGCCTGTTCAATTGAAGATAAAGAAATTCCGTTTATAAATAAATTAACTTGATTTTTGTCTAGGTAAAATGTTTCTAATTTGTATTCTATAAATTGATTTGAATTAGAAGTTACTAGATTTGAAGAGATGATAAATTGATGCCTTGTTTTTGATTGTGAGAAAAATTTAAAATTCATTTTTGTACCTGTACTGTGATACCAGTCATTAACATAATACCAAGATACTTTACAATTTAATTCTGAGTTTGGAAATTCTTTCTCTAATTCAACTTTATTTTTAATAGCTATAGCTTCCCAATCGTTAAATTTTTCAAGTGTTAACCTAAACTGGTTTAGTTGTTCCTCTTTCAATATTATCCAACCTTTTTTCATGAAATCAGAAGAAAAAAAATAATAAATTTTATCTTCTGTGTCGTATTTAATAGAAAACTCAGTTTTTACCATTGCGCTTAATATCTCATTGAAATGATATGCCTCTCCTTTGTAAATAGTAATTTGTTCTGCGAACATTTGTGAGATTTGAAATAAAACTATAATAAATAATATTTTTGTTTTTTTCATTGTTATATAATTTACTTTTTTTTATTAGAATTTAAAGTAATTAAGGCTTTTTTATGTAGTTTTTATTATTCTTTTTATTTGTTCAAATAATGGAATGAATTCAATAAAATAACTTGGTTCTAATGACTCAAGTTTCAATGCAAATTTTCTTTTATCTTTTTTGAATAAAAAGAGACTACCACCTCCAATTACAGATACTTTTTCAAAATAAGTTTCCTTAAAATTAGGAGCATTTAAAAATAAAGATTCGATTGTTAAATTTGATTTATCTTCAAAAGTTTCATTCTTATTTTTGATTACTAAATCTTTAATAGGTTCTTGTTCTGATGCAGGTAGTAATATTAAAAAAGCATTTGCTCCATTTGTTCTAATTAAGCATTTTCTAGGATTGTTTTCTTCTAATATTGGAAATTTTTTCTTTCTATTCCAATTACTATATCCAGCAGAATCAAAATCAAATAGTGCTATTAATTTTTTTTCAGGAAACTGTATAAATAATCCATCAGGTTTTTGGTCTCCTTGATTAAATAAGGATCCTAAAAAACTTGCAGAAAAAGAGTCTTGAATCAAAAAAGGTATTTCTTCATTAGGATAAAGTTTTTTCCAAGCAAGTTCAATAATGATTTTATCAGTTATTCCTTCAGTGAAAAGTATATGCTTATTAGTTCTTTTCAAATTATAACTAATTCCAAAATTTCCATCTTCAAAAGTTAGAGAAGCTAAACCATTACTTAATGTTTGAACTGCTATATTTCTCTTTTCTTTTACAGGATACCCTAAGTTTCTATCCATTCTGTAAATTGCTTTTTCTGGGGAAAGAGCAATGGTGGAAGGTGAGTGAGTAGTTAATATAACTTTTACATTTTGTTCTTCTACTAATATTTTCTTTATAACTGAAAGGAATAGTTGAGTTAATGAAGGGTGTAAATGAGAATCAGGTTCATCAAATAAAATAACTTCAGGAAATTTACCATTACTTGAAGCGTGATATAAAACAAAAATTAACGACATTATTGTTTTCTCTCCTGAAGATAAACTACGAAAAGTTGCATTGTCTATTCCTGTTTCATTGTCAATTAATTTTACAGGCTGTGGTAATTCTTCATTATTTGAAGGACTATATTGGGCTTTATATTTAAAATTTGCTTTTAGTAAGATTTGATTAAAAACTTCCCAAGGAGGTGTGACACCATTTGTTAAGTTTTGATAATATTTTTGTTTTAAATGAAATTGATGAAACAATAAATCTAAAGCTGAAGAAAAAAGATGTGTTGGAGCATTAAAAAAAATTAAAAAATCTATATAATAAAGTTCATCTATTGACTTGTTTGCTTTAGAACTAATTTTTTTTAATTGTTGAAGTTGTTGTGTATTTGCTTTTTTTAAGTTAGTAGTTGAAAACCTTTTAGTGTCAGTTGTTAAGTTTCTTACAAATTGGATGATTGCATTATTTAATGCTTGTAATTCTAATTGTTCGTTCTCAAATTCTTTGTCTTTTATGAAACTGTACGACCTAGCTATCGGCATTAATACGTTCCATTGCTCACGAATTTGTTGTATTAATGGTTTTTGATGTGAAACAGCATTTTCATTATCCATTAAACCAGGAGAAGAGTAAATAATATGGTTAAATTCTTTTCCATTATTATCAGTAATTGGAAAAGTCATTTGAATATTTTCTTCAGGGTTTTGATTTTGTATATTGTAAAATCTATCTTGGTAAAACATTTGATCTCTTAGACTTTCCAAAAGTTGTGTTTTTCCTGAACCATTTTCTCCAGTTAAAACTGTAAAATCTGGAAGAATTAAATCAAATTTTTCTTTTAATATTTTTTGGTTGTCTAATATGTTTAAAATCATTTTTTAATTTTCATAAGTGCAGTTAACAAATTTAACTTTTTCCCTTCAAAAAAATCAAAAGTTAAAAAACAGGTTATAACAACTTATCAACCAAAAAATCCATTCCAAATCTCCCATCAAGAAAAACCAATAAAACTTTTCTGCCCTTTTCCTAAATGAGGTAGTATCTTTGCACTTTATTTTATTTATGTCTGTAAACACACTTCTAGTAACTCCACCATTTACACAGTTAAATACTGCGTATCCTGCAACCGCCTACATTAAAGGATTTTTAGATTCTAAAGAGGTGCCAACAACGCAAATAGATTTAAGTATCGAGTTGTTTACGGCAGTGTTTACCAAAGAATTTATAGATGCTATTTTTAAACAAGCAGAAATGCTAGGTGGTAAAGAATTGCCTTTGGTTTGGCAACAAAAGGAAGAATACATTAATAAAGTAGATTCTGTAATGAACTATTTGCGTGTGCAAGAAGTTACGGCAGCGTATCAAATTGTGCATAAAGATTATTTGCCACACGGACACCGACGCATAAAATTAGACAAAGATTTAAGTACCGAATTCGGAAAATTAGGAATCTTAGATAAAGCCAAACACATTGCCACGTTGTTTGTAGAAGAATTAGGCGATTTTATCAACGCCAATGTAGATGAGTTTTTCTCGTTTACCCGTTATGCCGAACAAATTGGTAGAGCAGCTTCTAGTTTCGATGAGTTAGACGACTGTTTACAGTTTGAAACGACGCTGATAGAAGACGAAATGTTGTATTTGTTAGACCAAGAATTACAAGAAAACAAGTACGATTTAATCTGTTTTACAGTTCCTTTTCCTGGTAATTTGTTTTCTACGTTGCGATGCGGGCAGTTTATCAAACAGAATTATCCGAACATTAAAATAGGAATGGGTGGCGGTTATTGCAACACCGAATTAAGACGTTTGTCGGATCCTAGAATTTTCGATTTTGTAGATTTTATCACTTTAGATGATGGCGAAGGTCCGTTGTTAAGAATCACAGAATTTTTAGACGGAAAAATAGGCGAGGAGCAGCTAGAAAGAACCTATATCTGTAGAAATAACGAAGTTGTGTATGCAAATAAATTGCCCAACACGATATTTCATCATAAGAATTTACCAGCGCCAAGTTATATTGGTTTGCCAACGGAAAAATATTTGTCTTTTTTAGATGTAATGAATCCGATGCACAGAATGTGGTCTGACGGAAAGTGGAATAAACTTACCATTTCTCACGGTTGTTACTGGAAAAAATGTTCTTTTTGTGATGTAAATCTAGATTATATAAGCAATTACCAAAACACCACAGCCGATGATTTGGTGGATAAAATTGAACAAATAATATCAGAAACCGGAATTACAGGTTTCCATTTTGTAGACGAAGCTGCACCACCAAAAATGTTAAGAGCCTTGGCAAACAAGTTGCTAGAACGCAAAGTGTACATTACTTGGTGGACCAATATCCGTTTCGAGAAAACGTTTAATGCAGAATTGTGCGCATTATTATCTAAATCTGGTTGTATTGCGGTTACTGGCGGATTAGAAGTTGCCTCTGATAGATTGTTAGAGAAAATGAAAAAAGGAGTTGACATCGGACAAGTTGCAAGGGTAACCAAAGCCTTTTCTGATGAAAACATTATGGTACATGCCTATTTAATGTTTGGTTTTCCTACAGAAACAGCGCAAGAAACCATCGATTCTTTAGAAGTGGTACGTCAGTTATTTTACAACAATTGCATTCAGTCTGCTTTTTGGCATCAATTTGCGTGTACAAGCCACAGTCCGGTTGGTAAAAAACCAGACGAATTTGAGATTAATATTATTGGTCCAGAATTTAAAGGATTTGCAGAAAACGATTTATATCACGAAGATCCAACAGGAGCAGAGCATCATTTATATAGCGAGGGTTTAAATTCAGCTTTAAACAACTACTTAAATCACAAAGGATTTGAAATTCCGCTGCACAAATATTTCGATTTTAAGGTTCCTAGAATAACTCTAGAAAGTAATTTGATTGAAAAATGCTTGAAAGAGTAGTTTTTTCAACGTCATTGCGAGGAACGAAGCAACCTCTTAATGTATCACTCAAAACAAACAAATTACTTCGTCCTGTCGTCCTCGTAATGACAGTCCGTTTGTCATTGCGAGGTTACGAAGCAATCCCATAATATGCTACTCAAAATAAACAGATTACTTTGTCCTATTGTCCTCGTAATGACAGTCCGTTTGTCATTGCGAGGTTACGAAGCAATCCCATAATATGCTACTCAAAATAAACAGAGTACTTAGTCCTATTGTCCTCGTAATGACAGTCCATTTGTCATTGCGAGGAACGAAGCAATCCGATAATGTGTAACTCAAAACAAACAGAGTACTTAGTCCTATCGTCCTCGTAATGACAGTCCATTTGTCATTGCGAGGAACGGAAGAAATCTCATAATTTGTAACTCAAAACAAACAGAGTACTTAGTCCTATCGTCCTCGTAATGACAGTCCATTTGTCATTGCGAGGTTACGAAGCAATCTCATAATATGTAACTCAAAACAAACAGATTACTTCGTCCTATCTATCTCCTCGTAATGACAGTCCATTTGTCATTGCGAGGAACGAAGCAATCTCTTAATGTGTAACTCAAAATAAACAGATTACTTCGTCAGAACTTCCTCGTAATGACAAAATTATTTATTTTAGAGGGAAAAAGCATGAAAAAATACCATATTTACTTTTTAACCAATAAAAATAATACTGTTCTATATATTGGAGTCACTAGTAATTTATTAAAAAGAATTTATCAGCATAAAACGAAAGAGTACAAAGGTTTTACAGCAAAATACAATTGTGATAAATTAGTGTATTTTGAAGAATATGATGATATAAATTCTGCTATAGCAAGAGAGAAACAATTAAAAGCTGGAAATAGAAAACGTAAAAATGATATGGTAAATTTAGAAAATCCTAATTGGAATGATTTGTCTGATGGTTGGTTATTTCAGTTTTAATTATCATTGAGAAGAAGAGAGCAATTTCATAATTTGTAACTCGGAATAAACAGATTACTTCGTCCTATCGTCCTCGTAATGACAGTAGATTTGTCATTGCCATATAACGCGAAGTAATCTCATAATGTTTCACTCAAAACAAACAGATTACTTTGTCCTATCGTCCTCGTAATGACAGTCCATTTGTCATTGCGAGGTTACGAAGCAATCTCATAATTTGTAACTCAGAATAAACAGATTACTTCGTCCTATTGTCCTCGTAATGACAGTAGAATCGTCATTGCGAGGAACGAAGCAATCTCTTTGGCCAAATAGGTATTACTTCATTCGTACCTCATTCGTAATGACAAAACTGTTCGCTTTACTTTGCATACGCTCCAGAAGAATAGGTTAACTCGTAACTATGTGTGTACACTTCAAAAACAATCCCGAAAGGATCTTCTACATAACACATTTTAAATGGCTTGTCTTTTGGATAATACTCTCTAATTGGCATTCTTTGTTTTCCTCCGTAAGCAACAATTTTTTCAATCAATTCTTCTATATTAGGATCTTGAATGCAAAAATGAAAAAGACCTGTATTAAAAGGACTAAATTCTGGTGCTTCTTTAATTCCGTTCGGAAAACAAAACAACTCAACACCAATACCATCTGAAGTAGATAAATGTGCAATTTCAAATTCGGTCCAATCTTCACCAAAAACATCAATACACATTTTACCAATGGCAGTTTCTGTTTCTTTTTTAACTGTAGAAGGTTCCATAATAATATACCAACCCATTACTTCTGAATAAAATTTTACAGCTTCTTTAATGTTAGGAACGGTAAGACCAATATGTGAGAATGATTTTGGGTAATTTTTATTTTCAGTCATAATTTCTAATTTAGACTTCAAAATTAATCTATATTTGCCTTATAGGCAATAACTTACCTAAAAGTAGCATAGTTACCTAAACGAGTAAATTAATGATTATAAGCATTTTAAATTTAATATTTTGATAGAAAAAAATGTATGTCCGTTAAATTATACTATGAATTTAATAGGTACCAAATGGAAACCTTTAATTTTATTCCATTTATTAGAAGGAGGTTTGCGTTCTGGAGTGTTGCAAAAACACATTATAGGTATTTCTAACAAAATGTTTACACAAACGGTAAGAGAGTTAGAAAAAGACGGGCTTATTTCAAGAAAAGTATATCCTGTTGTTCCGCCAAAAGTAGAGTATACGCTAACAGAAAGAGGGCAATCTTTAGAAGCAATTCTAAGAAGTTTAGATGCTTGGGGACTTAAAGATATTGAACAATAATTATAAAGATTTTGTTTTATTTATTTTAAAACGCAAAATACTTAAAGTAATTATTAATAGTCACTGTATGCAATCTGAGTTCAATAAAAAATTATGAAAATCATTACTTCACTTCTGTTATTTTACAAAAAACTAATAGTTCCTACATTTTTGATGTCTATTTTAATTGGGTTTCTTCAGAAATATATTTTAATTTTATTAGGAAATTCAGGTGATACAATCCCTATCTTTTCTTCTGAAGCCGCTGCTGGATCATGTTTTGTTTTTTCATTATTCTTTCAATACATTATTTACGAAACAAAAAATCCAAATGAATACTATTTTTATTACAACCTTGGGTTAAGTAAATATATATTATGGTTTAGTAATTTTATTTTTAGTTTAATATTGTCAATATTAATTGTTTTTTTATGAAGAAATTACATGTTGATAGTGTCTTAAAAACATACGGAAATAAACAAATATTAACGGATATTTTTATAACCTGTAAAAAAGGAGAAATTGTTGGATTGCTTGGTAGAAATGGAGTAGGGAAGTCAACATTATTAGAAATTATTTTTGGTTCCATAAAAGCAGATCATAAATTTGTAAGAGCAGATAGTAAATTAATAAAAGGAATCCTAGACACCCTAAATTTAATAAAATATTTACCTCAAGAAAATTTCCTCCCTAATCACATCAAAATTAGCACAATTATAAAACTGTTCTGCGATAAAGAAAATGCTTCTACAATATTTAATAATCATTTAATAAAACCACTTCTTAATAAGAAAAGCAAACAACTAGCTGGAGGAGAAAAGAGAGTTGTAGAAATATTTCTAATCGTTTTATCTAACGCTAAATATATTTTAATGGATGAACCTTTTAATGCAATTGCACCTATTTATAAAGAAGAAATAAAGAATTTGATAATTGAACAATCTAAATACAAAGCTTTTATTATTACAGACCATGATTATCGAAACATTTTAGATATTGCAACTAGAACAGTAATTATTAAAGATGGTTCTGTAAAAGAAATTAAGACAAATGAAGAGTTGATAACGTACGGATATATTCGTAATTTGAATTAAGATACGTATTAACTTAAAGCCGCTAATAAATACATTAAAAAATCAATGTACTTATTAGCGGAGAAAAATTATAGTGAACTATAAGACTTTATTTAAATTTCGTATTGTCTTAAATAATTTAGATAAACAATAAAATAAGTGTTAGGATAATTCCGCCAGCCGTAAAATACATTCCTTTTTTAAATACAGGCATTTTAGGTGTATACATCCAAAAAGCAGAAAAAACAAAAAACAATAAAGCTGCCCCAAAAAAGATGTTTAAAAAATACAGCGGACTGTTAGTGTTTGCTTTATGAAGATGTTCCATTTTATCAAGAATAAAAGGAAGCTCCATTTTTTTTATGATAGCAATACCTGTTTTTTTATTATAATTTCCATTTTTAAGATATACAACGTCACCTTCTTTTTTTAACACTTCTGCACCTTTCTTAAAAATAGGCTTTAATTGACGGTCGTTTAAGTTTGGAGCTAATTTTTTCTCGGTAACAACTTCGGTTTTTAAGAAGTCTGTGTTTCTGTACACCATTATAATTCCGCTTAAAGCATACACAAACATAATTCCGGATAAAAAATAACCTAAATATCTGTGAATAATTCTAACTTGAAGTGATGCTGGTGTCTTTCTTTTTGCCATGATTGTTTTATTTTAAAAATCTATTATATAGACTTTAATGTTAGTTAAAAGTTTAATGTTAATTGTGTGTTTTTTTTAAGTAATGTTATTTGCTTGGTTTCATGTGAATATCCATTTGTGGAAAAGGGATAGCAATATTATTTTCAACAAATTTACGCCTTATAACTCTACGTATATCACTTTTCATTCTATCGGATCTAAAAATGGTACTACTATAAAACAATACTTGAAAATTTAAAGACGATTCTCCAAAACTCAGTAATCTTGCTTCTACCTTTTTATTTATACTAACTTCCGCGTGTTCTCTAGCGCTTTCTTCTAGAATTTTAATTACAAATTCTACATCACAATTGTAAGAAACTCTAATATCAATTCTAAAACGATTCAAGTTAGCTTGATGACTCCAATTAATCACTTTATTAGCAGTGATTAAAGAGTTGGGGATAATAATAGAAATATCGTCTGTATTTAATCCTTTTGATGTTCGCAAACCAATCTCTTGTATTTTTACAGTATCTCCATCAATTTCTAGAACATCAGAAACTCTAATAGACCTTTCTGAAAGTAAAATAATACCAGAAATAACATCATTGAACGTTTGTTGCAAACCAAGTCCAACTCCAACTAATAATGCTGCAGAACCTGCAATTAGAAGAGTTACTTCAATACCTAAAGCCTCTAACATAAAACCAAATGAAAGAACCCAAATTATATATTTGATAATTTGAAATAAAGAATAAGTATTTCCTTTACTAAACTCATCTACACTTTTATTTCTAAATAAAGATTTTTTTAACAACCACAAAACTACTTTTGTTACTAAGTAAATTAGTAACACTAGGAATAAAGCACCTAACTTTAGGCTGTATTCTTCAAAACTAAAAAGTTCGAATTCTAAAATTGTCTTTAACAACTCCATTTAATTTTTATTAAAATTATAAAACATACTTTTCAAAAATATCCTTTAATTCTCCTTCAGGATTTTCGCACAAACCAGGATGCGTTTTAGAACTCTGTATAATGGTGCTTCTACAAGCCGCCAACCATCTAAAGCGATCTGATATTTCAAATTCACCAATTTTACCACCAGCAGCATTTCCTTCGCAAATTAATTTCCAAGCATTTAAATAATCATTTAAAAAATCTAACTCTAATTCTGGTGCTAGTGCTTTTAGTTTATCTTCATTTATCTTGTATTTTATCCCTAAGAATTTTTTACGTTTCGAAAACAGAATTACGCCCACGTTAAAGAATTCTTCACGTTCTACTTTTGGTACCAATCTAATAATGGCGTATTCGAATGTAACTTTATCTTGCATCTTCCGCTTCTTTAACTAATTGATCAATCATAGAAAGTTTTGCGTTTAAAAATTGAATATACGCTGCTCTAATTTCATTTGACGTTAAAACTTCTCCTTCATTTAATAACCAATCTTCTGGAATGTTTGCAACAATTTCATGTATTACATCTGCATTTATCACTTTTTTAATTGCTGATGAAGCTTCTTGTAAATTTGTTGCTTTAGGTAAAAGCACATGATCTTTAATTAAAGGAAAGGTTCTTGTTAAATGATTTTGCCAAGTTGCCCAATTATGATGAAAATAAAAACTAGCTCCATTATCAATAACCCAAAGTTCATTATTCCAATTTAAAAGATTGGTGTTTTTTGCAGTCCTATCTATATTACTAATTAAACTATCTAAAATAACAACTTTAGAAGCTGTTAATGTATCTACAGTAGAAACCAAAGGATCATACGTAATTGCGCTCGATAAGAAATGTAATCCTAAATTTAAACCTACACTAAATTTTAATAAATCCTGAATTTCTTCATCTGGTTCTGTTTTACTAAAAGAATCATCTAAATTCATAAAAACCAATTCTGGTACATGTAAGCCAATTGCTCTAGCAAGTTCTCCTCCAATAAATTCTGAGATTAATGCTTTTTTACCTTGGCCTGCACCTCTAAACTTAAGTACATATAAAAAACCATCATCTGCTTTTACGATTGCAGGCAAAGATCCGCCTTCTCTTAAAGGTTGTAAATATTGTACAACATTTACGGTTCTAATATCAATTGTATTCATAAATACTAAATTATACTAATTCTATAACTTGAAGTTTAATAAGGAAAATTTGTTTTAAACAATCTGTGTTTATTTTATCATTTCTGATATTCATCAAAAGTACCATCAGAATAAAAAACGACAATACGCTGTATTTTTTTTCCAACTGTTTCAGATGAAGTATCATTAAAAAAAGTTGGAGCAGTAGTTGCCTTCGGTTCTGCATTTATAGGAAAACTACCTTTTCCGTTTAACAACCAATACATATCTACATCATTAAATTCTGTAGTTACTTTTAGAATAAAATCTAAACTTGGTTTATTTCTTCCGGATAGGATATGGGAAATACTGGAACGCTGTACACCAACTTTATCTGCAAACATAGAGGCAGATAACTGGTGAAATTCCATCACTTGTTTTAATCGTGTAGTAAATTCAGATATGTTTACCATTGTAATAACGTTTCTTTATACAAATGTATACAATCTAATGATAGCAGCAAAAGATATAATTGTAAACAGTTTAAATAGCGATATTTATAGTAAAGTAAAACTTTATGTAAATCATATAAATACCTTAATTATAGTATTTTAAATTTAACATATAGAATTTTGCTATCTAGTTTTACTTGAGAACAACACGAATAGTACTGATTACATAATGCAATTTACAAAAGTAACATACGTGTCCCGAAACTCAATTTACATTTGTAACAAGTAATGAATTTACAATTGTAACTTGTAAACTATTAACAATTGTAAATGCATAAATGATCATCAATTACTTAATAAAAAAATATTTTAAAACGACAATTCATGTAATCCTTAAACCTTCTTTTTTTATAAATAATTATGGATATGATTAAATTTAAATGATAGTTAACTTTTAAAAATTCTTTATTTTTGAAAAAAATATCAGCATACCATGAATACTTTACCAATCGATTTTTTAGAAAATATTTATTCCGCAGAAAAAGAAAACACACTACAAGGAAAATGGATTACCTATAAAGACATCGAAAACTTGTTTTCTAAATACGATTCAAAATTTGAAGTTTCTCTAATTGGTACATCCGAAGAAGACAGACCTATTCATCAATTAAAAATTGGTACGGGTTCTAAAAAAATATTATTATGGTCTCAAATGCACGGAAACGAAAGCACAGGTACAAGAGCATTATTTGATCTTTTTAACTGTATCTTAAATTCATCTGAGCGTACTTTTCATAAAATACTAGAAGAATGTACGTTGGTTTTTATACCAATGTTAAATCCAGATGGTGCATTAGCATACACTAGAGTTAATGCTAATAATGTAGATCTTAATAGAGATGCAGTAAATAGAGAAGCAAAGGAAAGTAAACTTTTACGCAGTATTTTAGAAGATTTCAATCCGCAGTTTTGTTTTAACCTACACGATCAGAGAACTATTTTTAGCGTAGAGGGAACCAAAAACCCTGCAACGATTTCTTTTTTAGCTCCTTCGGAAGAAATTACAAGAGGACTTACAAAAGGGAGAATAGCTACCATGGATGTGATTGTGAGTATGAATGCGATGTTACAAAACGTGATTCCTAATTTTGTTGGTAGATATACGGATGAATTTTATCCAACAGCTACAGGAGATAATTTTCAAAAATTAGGATACAATACTATTTTAATTGAATCTGGTCATTATCCGGATGACTACGACAGGGAAGAGTCGAGAAAATATACTTTCTTTTCTATATTACAAGGATTGCATCACATTGCAAATTCAACTTCATTTATCAATTACGAGGAATATTTTAATATTCCGAATAATGATAAAATTTTCTACGATATCATTCATAGATATGCTGATCCAAAACAAGACGTTGCATATCAGTATGATGACAAAATAATAGAAGGTAAATTTGTCTCAAAATTAAACAAAGTAGATGAAAATAGTTTAATTTCTAAGATTGGACACTGCGAAATCGTTTTCGAAGGTAAAAAAGTTTAAGTATTTGTTAGTTTTATGTTAGTTTAATTAAATTAAAATCATAAATTTGCGTAGTAATTTGAATAATACGTAAAAAATGAAAAAATTTATATTAGACGAAATTGATCATCAGATTTTAGATGTGTTAATTGAAAACGCAAGGACTCCTTTTACCGATATTGCAAAACAACTATTAGTATCTGCAGGTACCATTCACGTACGTGTAAAAAAGATGGAAGATGAGGGTATTATTCAAGGATCTACGCTTACTTTAAACTATGAGAAAATGGGGTATTCTTTCATAGCACATGTAGGTGTGTATCTAGAAAAAACCTCTATGACTCAGAATGTTATTGCAGATTTAAGAAACATTCCTAATGTTACTGTAGCTTATGTAACTGCTGGCAAATACAATATTTTTTGTAAAGTAAGAGCAAAAGGTACTAACGATGCAAAAGATATTATTTACAGAATAGACGATATTCCTGGAGTAAATAGAACAGAAACAATGATTGCTTTAGAAGAAAGCATCAATGATAAAAAAAGAATGATGCACGAAATTTTTCAACAATTGTAAGCTTCTTTTTTTTTAATACCATTTAAAACCTTATCAGTAAAATGATAAGGTTTTTTTTATGGATTATCCCTTTATCTGTATGTTTGTTAGCATAACCATAAAATCTACAATTTATGTCTTCAAAAATTGATTTTATTAAACCTTCTTCCATTCATAACGATACATTATTAAGCCTTATAAAAACATGCTAAAACCTCGCGCTAAATCGAGGAGAAAATACTGATTCTTTTAAGGCAAGGAAAAATATCTAAATGGTTTTCTGGAATCGGTCAAGAAGACTCGTTGTTTGGTAGAATTTTGAGCGATATCTCAGCTTTAATCAATTAAAACTGTTTTGAACACTTAGATACTCCCGTAAAAAGAGTCGTTAGTTTAGGAACTCTAATTCCGTTTGATAAAAATTTAGAAAATCAATATTTAGGAAAAAATAGATTAGAAAAAGCGATTTTAAATTTGATAGATTATTAAAATTTGCTATTTTTAGATCTTAAATACCTTCTAATGAACAACAAACAAATCACTTTAAAAAACCGTCCGATAGGAACACCTGACAAAAATACTTGGCAATTTGAAGAAAATCCAATTCCGGCTTTAGAGGAAGGAGAAATTTTAATTCAGCAACATTATATTTCTCTAGACCCAGCAATGCGTGGTTGGATGAACGATACCAAATCTTACATTCCACCAGTAGCATTAGATAGTGTTATGAGAGCCGGTGCTATTGGTAAAGTAATCAACAACAATAACAATCCTAATTTTCAAATTGGCGATTGTGTTTCTGGTTGGGGAGGCGTACAGCAATATGTTGTTTCAAATGGTGAAGGCTGTTTTAAGGTAGATGAAAAATTAGCTCCAATGCCAGCGTATCTCGGTATCTTAGGTATGCCCGGAATGACTGCTTATTTTGGTATTTTAGAAGTAGCGAATGTAAAAGAAGGAGACATTGTATTAGTTTCAGGCGCTGCAGGTGCTGTTGGTAGTATTGTTGGGCAGATTGCAAAAATTAAAGGATGTAGAGTTATTGGTATTGCTGGTGGTAAAGAAAAATGTGATTATATTGTAAATGAACTAGGTTTTGATGCCGCAATCGACTATAAGTCCGAAAACATTTACACTGCTTTAAAACAAAAATGCCCAAAAGGAATTGATGTTTATTTTGACAACGTAGGCGGAAAAATTTTGGACGCCGCTTTAAGCAAGCTGCGCATGAAAGCAACCGTAGTAATTTGTGGAGCAATTTCTCAATACAACAACAAATCTAAAGTAGCCGGACCAAGTAATTATCTGTCTTTACTAGTTACACGTTCTACAATGAAAGGTATGGTTGTTATGGATTATACAAAAGATTTTGGCAAAGCAGCAAAGCAAATGGCACTTTGGTTAAAAGAAGGTAAATTAAAGTCTCGTGAAGATATCTATGAGGGTATTGAAAATTTTCAAGAAACCTATAACAGACTATTTTCTGGAGATAAAAAAGGTAAATTAGTGCTAAAAGTAATAGAATAGTGGAAGTAGAGCATTTTTTTCAATGTCCACATTGTTGGGAAGAAATATCAATGATTTTAGACCAAAGCGTCTACCAGCAAACCTACATAGAAGATTGCGAAGTTTGTTGTAATCCTATAGAAATTACACCAATTTTTGAAGAAGGAGAATTGACTAGTTTTAGTGCACAATCTATAGATCAATAATTATTACTCAGAGATTTATAAAGATATTTTTGAAAAAAACTCCGTAAAACGCTGTGCTTTTTCTCTATGAATCTCTGCGAAACAACTTTTTTACCCAATGGGATTTACCCAAGAAAAAGCTTTAAATAAGCTAATCCAATCTTCAGGAAAAGAGGCTTTTAAGATAAGTTCTTCTTCCGTAAAAGGATGTTTAAACTCTAGTTTTCCTGCATGTAAAAACATATTTTTCCAACCAAAATTTTCCTCAAACATTACATCATGATTCTTGTCTCCATATTTTGTATCACCAATTAATGGGTGACTTATTTTATTAGAGTGCACACGTAATTGATGCATTCTTCCTGTTTTAGGAGATAATTCTACCAAGCTATAACGAGAAGAATCATACGGTTTTACAGGAATATCTAAAGTGACTTGCTCTAGAGTTCTTAAATGTGTTAAAGCCTCTTTGTGCACATTCGCATCTCTTCCTTTTACTGGAGAATCAATAATTTTTGATTCCGGAGAAAAACCACGAACCACTCCATAATACGTTTTCTGAATTTCATTAGCAGTAAACAAATCTTGAAACTTAGAAACAAAGTGTGTTTCCTTTGCTAACAGAATAATTCCAGATGTTTTTCTATCCAACCGATGAATCGGATAAAACTTACCACCAACTTGTTCATCTAAAAGCTGTAAAAGAGATTTTTCATCAGCAACATTTCTAGAATGATGTGCATGATGTACAAGTACATTATTAGGTTTAGCAACGCAAATAATAAACTCATCTTGATAAATTATAGGAATTTCCATACTAAAATATTATAATAATTTTTAAAGTTGATAAGCTAATATTTGGTTATTTTTATCTGCTATTTTTATATAAATACACGTCTATTAAAATTAATTTCTCCTTAACTTTAGAAGTAGAATTAACAAAAGAGCAATAGTACCACAAACAAAAAAACCAATGAATAGAGGTAAAGCGGTGTCCGTAATATAACTACCAATAAAAGTTGCAATTGGTACTGCCATTATAGTAGAAACAAAACCATTAATAGCTGCTCCAACACCTGCAATATGTCCTATAGGCTCCATTGCCAAAGCTCTAGTATTACCAAATAAAAATCCGATTGAAAAGAACTGCAAGCCAAAAAATATCAATAAAACATAAATATTAGGATTTGCATCTCCATAAAAAAAGAGAATGTAGATTAGTGAAACTACCGTAAACATTATTGTAAAAAAGGAAACTAGTTTAAACATTCCCATTCTTACTACGAGCTTCCCATTTAAAAAAGTAGCCATTCCAATACTAATTGCCAAACAAGCAAAAATAAAAGGAAACTCTTCTTCTAACTGATATTGTTCTACAAAAATATGTTGACTAGCACTTAAATATACCATAAAAGATCCTGTAATAAAACCAGAGAATATGGTAAAAATTACAGCATATTTATACTTTACAAATTCTTTAAGACCTTCTACAAAAAGTGCTAACTTAAATTTCTTTCTTTTTTCTACCACTAAAGTTTCAGGTTGTCTTTTCCAAACCCAAAGCATAATGAAAACTCCAATAATTAACTGACTGTAAAAAATAGATTTCCATCCGTAGGCATCTAATAATATTTTACCTAAAGCAGGAGCAATAACAGGTACTAAAAGAAAGATTACCGTAATAAAAGACATAACTCTCGCCATGTAATTACCGCTAAAACGATCTCTAACCATAGCAATACTTATGGTTCTTGGGGCAGATAAGCCAATTCCTTGTAAAAACCGACCAACAATCATCATTTCTAAATTAGTAGCAAAAAGACAAATAAAACTAGCAAGTACAAAAACACTAAATCCAACATAGATAATAGGTTTTCTACCAAAACTATCAGATAATGGTCCTGAAATAAGTTGCCCAAAACCAATTCCTAAAAAAATCATTGTTATAAATAACTGATTGTTTTTTGGGTCTATAATATGAATTGTTTCACTAATATCTGAAATAGCAGGTAATAATGCGTCTATTGCAAAAGCAACTAAAGACATTAATGAGGCCATTACAATAATAAATTCCGATTCTGATTTTTGTCTAATTTTCACAAGGCAAAAGTAGTTTTATTTAGGGGTTAAAGTTGAGAAAAATAAACAAAAAAAAAGGTTGCTAAATAAGCAACCTTCTATTGTATTTTAATATTTGAAAGGGTTATTCTCTACCTATTTCATTTATAGAAGCATTATTTCCAATTCCCTTAGGGTTTTCTCCCCATTTATTTGCACCAGAAACACTATCAGTACATAATATTACCAATAACCATATAGCACCAATTAAAGGTATTAGTCCAATTAAAATGAACCAACCACTTTTTCCGGTGTCATGTAATCTTCTAACCAGAACAGCTAAACTTGGTACTAAAACAGCCAAAGTATAAATATAGCTTAGACCTGCTAATAAAGGTGATTCTAAAGCAATACCGATCCCTGCAAACACAACACTTATTACAATAGAAATTATTGCATTAAATAATGTAAACATCCAATACTCCTCTCTTCTTGCTCTACCGTTAAAATCTGCGTAATGTTCTTTTACTACTTTTAAATACCAATTCATTTTTTTAATTTTTAATAATTATACTATTCTTGACCTATTTGATTAATTTCTGAGCTATTTCCTTCACCTTTTGGGTTTTCTCCCCATTTATTTTCGCCATTCTCACTATTTGTGCAAGCTAGATAAAAATTATAAAATGGTATTAACATATACCAACCACTTTTTCCAACATCATGCATTCTTCTTACTGTAACTGCTATATATGGCACTAAAACAGCTAAACTATAGAACGTTTCAAGATATCCATCTTCACCAAATTCTCCGTAATTTGTACCAAAAATTTTGTCCATAAACATGAAACCGATAGAAATAATTGAATTTATTAAAATAAACATCCAATATTCCTGACGTCTTGCTCTTCCTTTAAAGTCTGAATACTGTTTTATTACTTTTATATACCAATTCACTCTAAAAAGTTTAGTTTTTTTAATAAGCTTACAAATATATTATTTATTCTTTACCAACAGCATTAATCTAATTATTTTTACACATGTTTTAAGTGTTAGTCCTTATTAATTATGCATAATTGTTTTCCATAATACAATCTGTAACTAAAATAAGACTCATAAAAGTGATGAATTTTAGAAGCAATAATTACTCGATTAACTTAATCTATATCTGTCCTACATTAACGTTTTTATTTATGATTTCTAACCTAAAATAACCCCCTAGATTTTAACTCTAAATACTTGTTAATGGTATCTCCTGTTAAGTTTTCTGGTTTTGTTAAAACAGCTTGAATTCCGTATTTTTTGAGTTCTTTAACAATACTTTTCTTTTCGTACATAAATTTTTCTGCAATAATACTATCATACACCCCTAAAACATCTTCACTTTGTGTTGTGGTTAAAGCTTCTAATGCTATATTTTCAAAAAAGACCACCAATACCAAATGATTTTTAGCCAACGCCCGTAAATAGGGGAGTTGTCTCTTTAAACCATCCATAGTTTCAAAATTTGTATAAAGAATCAGTAAACTTCTTTGTGTAATTTTTCTTTTAACAACGGCGTATAACGTACTAAAATCCGATTCTGAGAAATCTGTTTTGATATTATGTAATGCTTCCGAAATTAAACTCATTTGAGAGTTTCTTTTTTCTGCAACCACCCAATCTTCCAACTTTGTTGAAAACGATAACATACCTGCTTTGTCTTGTTTTCTTAAAATAACATTGCTAATTGCTAATGTAGAATTGATTGCATAATCTAACAGGCTTAAATTATTGAAATGCATTTGCATGGCACGACCTTTATCGATAATAGCATAAACAGGTTGCGATTTTTCTTCTACATACTGATTGATCATCAACTGATTTCTCTTTGCAGTGGCTTTCCAGTTTAAAGATCGAATATCATCACCAGAAACATATTCTTTAATTTGTTCAAATTCTAAAGAATGCCCAATTCTTCTTACTTTTTTTGTTCCGTAAGAAACAGCATCATTGTTAAATGCTTTAAAATCGAATTCTCTCAACTTTAAAAAAGATGGATAGCATTTTACTTCTTTTCCTTCTCCTAAAACGTGTTTTTTAGTTGCTAATTGCAACGGAGAACTGGCGTACACATTTATATTTCCAAATAAATAAACACCTCGTTCTGTTGGAATTAAATCGTAATGAATTGTTTTTTCTTCTTTTTTTGATAGGACAATATTGAATATAAAATCTCTTTTTTGAAATTGAAATGGAATTTCTTCTATAATAGAAAGATGTGCTTTAAAACCATATAAACTTTCCAGTTGCATCGATATTTTATTTATATCTCCATTAGATAATCGCTCTGGTAAATAGCGATTCACCTTAATTGCATTTTTTGTATTGTATAAAATAAAAACATCAACCAATAGTAACACCACTAAAACAAAAAGCAACATTTTAGAAACTTCAAAAAAGAAAGGAATGAAAAAACCAACCACAAAAAGAGCTGAGATACTTCCTAAAATATAGAAAAATCGATTGTTTAAGAATAAAGTGTTGTAAAAATGTTTCAATATTTTATGTAATTGTTTATTTGTATTCGTTTTTTTTGTCATTGCGAGGTACGAAGCAATCTCTACTTAACAAAGAACTAAATAACAAACAGATTACTTCGTTCCTTGTAATGACGCGTGTTTTTATCAATATCAGTCTGCGCTTTATCGAAGACTTTCTACTTTTTTTTTACGGATAATTGATTACTGGTCAACAAGCACTACCTAGGAATTTCCACCGCTTCAATAATTTGCTCTATAATTTGTTTACTTGTTAAACCTTCCATTTCTCTTTCTGGTGTAACAATAACCCTGTGTTGCAATACCGGTATAGTGGCTCTTTTAATATCTTCTGGCGTCACAAAATCACGTCCTTCAATAGCAGCAAACGCTTTTGATGCACCTAAAATTGCAATACTTGCTCTTGGTGAAGCTCCTAAATATAAAAAGGAATTCGTTCTAGTATTCACCACAATATTGGCAATGTATTTTAATAGGTTCTCTTCAATTTTAATCTGGTTAACTAAATTTCTAAATTCATTTATTTTAGCTCCGGAAATAACCGTTTCAATTTTACTTGCTTTTGTCGTATTCTCTAAAGCTTGCTCTTTTAAGAGAATTTGTAACTCCTCGTCTGCATTAGGATAATCGACATTAATCTTGAATAAAAAGCGATCTAATTGTGCTTCAGGTAATCTATACGTTCCTTCTTGTTCTATAGGGTTTTGCGTTGCTAAAACTACAAAAGGCTCTTGTAACTTAAATATTTGTCCGTCTATAGTAATTTGCTTTTCTTCCATGACTTCAAACAAAGCAGCTTGTGTTTTTGCAGGCGCTCTGTTTATTTCATCAATTAAAATCATGCTCGAAAAAATAGGACCTTTTTTAAACTCAAATTCAGATGTTTTTACATTAAAAACCGAAGTTCCTAAAATATCTGAAGGCATTAAATCTGGCGTAAACTGAATTCTACTAAAGCCAACATCTATAGTTCTTGCTAGTAATTTAGCAGTAATGGTTTTAGCAACTCCAGGTACACCTTCTATTAAAACATGACCATCTGCAAGCAGTGCAACGATCAATAAATCCATCATGTCTTTTTGACCTACAATTACTTTTTGTAGTTCTTTTTTTATCTTAAAAACACTCTCTTGTAATTCAGATAAATCAATTCTATTTTCAAAAGAGATACCTTGTTGTACTTCTTCGTTATTCGGTGTTTCCATATCTTATTTATTTAAGAAATTTTCTATCATTTTATGCAATACAATTAATTCTTCTTCAAGACATTCCATCTTCTTATTTAAAGTAATAATTGTGTTTACTAAATACTTTGTTCTTTGCAAATCATTACCAGATTTAGAAGCTAATTTTTCTATAAAATCAGTATTTAAATTGCTGGTATCTAAAAGGTATTTAGAACGAACCTTCTCTAAAAAGTAGGCTATTTTTTTATCAACTAAATTCTTATGATCTTGTTCTTTTAAATACAAATTGGCAATAGTTTGAGTAAATTCTACTGTCGAATTTTGTAAGGGTTTTATAATAGGAATCGGACGTTGTTTTCTTCTTGCATTGAAAAGCATAAACAGCAATAACCCTATTGAAGAAACAAATAAAAACCATGTTAACGTTGGATGCTCTAAAAAGAATTTAAACACATTATTATCATCCTCTTTTTTATCTTCATATTTACTAGATTTTATCTGCGGATCCCAAATAACGTCTGCATTTGGTAAATACGAAAATACATTGGCTGCATACTCCTCTTTATTATTTAACAAATAGTAATTGGTAAAAGCAATGGGCTGTGTGTGTAAGTAAAAAGCTCCTTCTCCATAATGGATTTTAATAAAATTAGGCACTTTTTCTCCATCAACCGCAAAGGTTCCTAAAACACTTGTAGTGTTCTCATTGTATTGTAAAAAGTAGTTTCTCCTAATGTTTCTATCAAAAGAAAAAGATGTTTTAGAAAAAGTTTTGTTGTTCAATTCAAAAGTTCCTTCTAACTTTTTTAAACCCTTTACATCATATACGTCTTTATCTAAATTATTCGTAGTAAATTTTAAAGAGGATTTTAAACTGTCTTTAAAACTATTAAATGCTAAAAACACGTTATTTCCTTTAGCTACAAAGTCTAAAAGCTCTGTAACACCTGTATTTGTCAATTTATAACCACTATGTTTTATGGCAACATAATTGTGTTTTTTAGTGTTATCAAAATCTGAATTAAAAACTAAATAATCATATATATTTTCCTTTAACAAGGTTACTTTTTGATTCTTAAACAGCGTTTCAGATTCATTATAAATAATATAATTGCCAAACGGACTTTTCTCTTTCTCTTTAAAATTCTCGTTCCAATCTGTTTTATTACAACCAATTAGTAGAAACAAGAGCAGGAGAGGAGCGTATTTTTTTAAATGTTGTAGTATCATTTTTTTAAAGTGTTTTTAAAAGATTGATACTTGCTTTCTGCCAATTTAAAATTGGTTTCGTCTATCGGAAAATCTCCATACCATACATAAGAATAGACATACGATAAATATGAAAAATCAGTTCTTGTAGCGGTATTTTCAATTTCAAAAAGGTATTCTGAATTTGTTTTATCTTTATGATAATCTATCAGTTTCTTGTCTGATAGTGTTTTTAAAACCGATAAATAATAATAACGAATAGCCAATCGATATTCTTTATCTTGAATAGCATTTTGTAACAATCCGTCAATATCTGTTTCATGAATATCTTCATCTTCATAAATCAGTTTTTTGGCCACTATCTTTTTAGATTTTTTAAAATTCCAAAAATTGGTTTCTGTACCTAATAAGGTTTTTAAAATAATAAATATGATAATACCCCCTAATAAAAAAGGAAAAATAGTACTGATAAAAAATAAAAAGGCTCCAACAAATGCAGATTCTCCTGCAGAAGGTTTTTCTGGCTCTGTCTCTTCAATTTCTTCTTCTGTATATTGAAACTCTTTGTCGTTATACTTTTCTTTTATATTTTCTGTAAACGCTCTTTTTTGGGCATACTCAATAGAATTGTCATAATGAACAGTGTCTTTTTCAAATAAAATAAGACGGTCATTATCAACCTGTCCAAAACTAATGGAAGTAAAAATTAAGACGAAAAGAAATACCTTTTTTTGCATTAACGTAATTGATGTTTATTAGCTACCTTAAAAGGTAAAATTAAGTAGTAATAACTAATAGTAGCTAAGCTAAAACCAATGATTGCAAAACACAAAACGGTAGGCATAATATTAGAATATCGGGTAATATAACCTTCTAAAAAAGCTGCTGCTAAGGTAAACGGAATGGTGCTTATAAAAATATAAAACGCTGCTTTCATACCTATTTTAAAGGATTCGAAACGTTTGTATGCTCCTGGAAACAAAATACTAGCGCCAATAATATATCCTGCTGCTGCTTCTATGATCATGCTAAAAATCTCATAGGTACCATGAATCCAAATTCCTTTTAAACTGTCGAACAAACTATTATTTTGATAAAAGAATGCTTGAAAAACAGCCACCATTATAGCATTATATACCACGTAAAAACCAGTACCAATACCTATAAATAACCCAGATAAGAACATTTTTAATCCAACACGTTGGTTATTATCGTAAATACCAATAAAAGTACCCCAATTGCTACCTCCTTTATAAATTGCCATGGCATCGCCACTTTCTATATTTTCTAAGGTTTGATCTATATAATTGTTTCCTAAAATCTGTCTTGCAAATGAAGTATCGTTTAATGTTGATAACAAACCGATGAAAAAACAAGCAAAAAAGACAATAAAAGAGAGATAAATATATTTTCTGTATTGGTAGGCGAGTAGTGGTACTTTATCAAAAAAGAAATACAATAAAACATTTTTGTTGCGTCTTTTTGAGTGATAAACCTTGTCAAAACTAGACTTTGCCAACTTATTTAAATACTGAGTAACTTTACTTTTAGGATAATAGGTTTGTGCATATACCAAATCGTTCATGATTTTTATATGCAAGTTTGCAATGTCATCTGGACTTTTTTTCTCTTTATTTGAAAAACCTTGTTCAAATTCGAGCCATTTTTCTTTATTTTGCTTTATAAAAGCGACCTCTCTCATACAGAGCGAATTTAACCATTGCATGAAAAGACTCCAAATAAAAACAGCACAAAATGTAAACATCAATTTTACCCTTGCAAATGTTGGCCAAAGGCTATTTGCATTTGGAGTAGATAATGTTATAAAATTTGCATATCTCTATTTTGCCATTGAAATTTTAGATTTTAGAATGTTTCAAACCGCATTGGAAGGAGATTCTTGGTCTTTACGTGCCATAGATGTACTCATTTTTCTGCCAGTTACCTTTTATTCTTTGTATTCAGAAATACTCTTAAACGGACAAACAGTAGGTAAAAAATTATTCCATTTAAAGGTAATTAATATTGATGGTTTTAAACCTTCTACAACAGATTTCATCATCCGTTGGTTTTTAAGAGTGGTAGATTTTAACCTTTTTACATTACTATTTGTTTATGTGGCTTCATTAGGATTAGATGATGAAGTAGCTTTATTAATGTTGCTTTTTTTCTTTGGAAAAATGATTGGTTTTTTATTGATATTATTCACAGATAATCAACAACGTTTTGGCGATATCATTGCTAATACGGTTGTTGTTTACCTAAAGGATGATGTACAGTTTTCTGAAACCATCTTAGAAAATATTTCAAATGCTTATGTACCAACGTATCCGAATGTTATTAAACTGTCTGACAATGATGTTCGTATTATTAAAAACACGTTTAATTCAGCAAAGAAATATAACGATTTTAAAACCTTAATAAAACTTCGCTCTAAAGTTTTAGAAGTCACCGGAATAAAATCTATTCACAAAACAGATAAAGAGTTCTTAGATGTTGTTTTAAAGGACTATAATTTCTACACACAGAATATGTAATCTTTTAGTTCTTAGTTTTATCAAATTTTACAAAAACAGCTGTTTTATACTTAATAGCTGTATTTATATAATTTACCAATTTAAAGAGAGGATTGTATGTTCTTTAAAAACCTATTTAACATAATATAAATTATAATACATATTTATTTAATGCAATTTTACGATAATATTTTAATATTTAAAGTTAATTGTGTTCTATGATTGTAGTATAAATGTTATGGATTCAATCCAACAATAAATAATATAAGAAATAACACCAAATCTGTTTTTCTAGTTGGCACTAGAATTGAATATTCGGTATAATGGTTAAATAATTTTCAAATATGCGATTCTACAGGAAGTAATAATTATTTAAGTTTATAAATTACGCAGTCATTCCTATAACAAATACATCAATAAATTTTTTCATTTTTGATATAATTCTTTCACCAATTTCCCGAGCCTTTAAAATACTTGATCTATTTTTTAAAACATTTAAAAACGTCTTGTCTAATTTTTAGAGGTATAAAAATAAGTATTTAACTGGTTTTAGATAAAAAAAAATCTAGTACAGAATAATTGAATATTGATGGTTAAAATGTTAAAAATAAGAAGTAATGTAAACGGTTTAATGCTGAAAATTAAGAAGGAATTTAATTCATTTTAAAGAGGAAAGTAATTGTGGGGAGAGCAGGATTCGAACCTGCGAAGACGTAGTCAACGGAGTTACAGTCCGTCCTCGTTGGCCGCTTGAGTATCTCCCCTTTTTACTTATTTTTTTCTTACAAATCTGTTGTAAAAGTAAACCAAATAACATCAGATTTTGTTGTAAAGAACTACCTTGTTTTCTTAAGGTGTGCGAATATACAAAGTTTTCATAAATGACCTAAAAATATTTTGTTTTTTTTTCAGTTTTATGCTTTAATTTAATGTTCAGAACTTGTTGCTTTGTTAGATTAGCAAACCTTTATAAGAGTAACAATCTGAAAATAAAGTATTTCGGGTTTGCAATGTTAATTACACCAAAATAGTAGTTCCTTTTGCAGTTTTATTTGCATCTTCATCAAAATAAAAATCAATACGTCCTAAGTTTACACCATAAGCTCCTACTTGGTTGACCAAAGTATTTTTTCCGTCTGCATTTTTTACAATGGTTGGTTTTGGTAAAAAAATATGGGTATGACCGCCAATAATTAAATCGATGTCTTTAGTAGCCTTCGCTAGTGTTAAATCTGAAACTTTATCTGGATTGCTTTTATAATAATATCCTAAATGCGATAAACAAATAATCAAATCGCATTGTTCTTCTTGCTTTAATTGACGTGTAATATCTTGTGTAATTTCAATCGGATTTAAATAACCGGTTTCTTTGTACATCTTCTTACCTACCAAACCTTCTAACTCAATCCCCAAACCAAAAACACCTATTTTAAGTCCGTCTTTATGCAGTATTTTATAAGGTTTCACATGCGTATCTAACACTGTATTTTTAAAATCGTAATTGGCAGAAACAAAATCGAACTTAGCGTTTGGTAATTGTTTGTACAATCCTTCTATAGAATTGTCAAAATCATGATTACCAATTGTAGCGACATCATATTTTAAGATACTCATCAACTTAAACTCCAATTCTCCTCCAAAATAATTAAAATAAGGCGTTCCTTGAAAAATATCACCAGCATCTAATAACAAGGTGTTTTCATTTTCTTTTCGTATTTGTTCTATCAAGGTAGCGCGTCTTGCTACTCCTCCTCCATTCGGAAATCTGTTGTGGTTGGCTTTAAAAGGTTCTATATGACTGTGCGTATCATTGGTGTGTAAAATAGTAATATGTCTTTGTTTTTTTGCAATAAAAGACGGTAATGTAATACCACCAACTAAGGCCATAGTAGAAAAGGCTCCTGTACGTTTTATAAAATCTCTTCTTTTCATTAGTTCAGTTTTACACGGTTATCAATGGTAGTTTGTAATGTATCTACTTTTTTAAAGTAATCTATAATAGCATCTCTCATTTTGTAATCTAATACAGTTAATGCTACAGGATTTTTAAAAAAGTTCATTTTATCGCCTCCATCTTGTAAATAATCTGAAGTTAATACAGTATAGGTATTCTTTTTATCCAATGGCTTGCCATTAATTAGTAATGTATACGTGTCTCCTGTAATGGTAAGTTCTATATTTTTAGACAAAGGATGTGCGGCGCTGTTTTTTATAAAATAGGTAACTAATTCTTTTATTTTATCACCTGTAAGGGTAGCAACAACCAATTCATTATCGAATGGCATTAATTTAAATGCGTGTTCTTTGGTGATGTTTCCTGCCGGAATGCTCGCACGAATTCCGCCACTATTAAACATCGAAAAATCGATAGAATTATTAGTTTTCTCTTTAAAAAGTGGGTTTGCCACTGCTACACACATATCTGCCAATAGGTTGCCTAAAGTACTTTGTCTGCCAATATTTTGCTTGGTTAACTTTATAGGTGTATACGTTAAGGTTTCTTGCATATCACCGGTAAGTTGTTCTTTATAAGGTGCTATGAGATTTGTTATTTTTGTAGATGGTACAAATGTAATGTCTATAGCAATGTTTTTAGCCGTTATTTTTGTGAGTTGCTGATCGGCTTTTTTGCAAGAAACTACAAGCAGTAGACCGCAAATAAAATGTAATAATTTCATGGTTTTCATATAAGGCCGAAAGCTAATAATTTAAAAAATAGTATCCTTTTTTTATTCTATTAATTTACCTGTACATTCTCTTAAAATATAATTAAAATGCTCCACATCGTCTCTATTTAACTTTAAAACACCTGTTACGGTTACAATTTTATCTGTTTTAAAATTTGGTTTGTTCTTAAAATAAAGTTCTACTGCAGTTTCTGGACCACCTTCTCCACAAAAAAAACAAGAAGACATAGGTCCTTTAGATAATATGTAAATATTTTCTTCTGGAGCAATATTTAAAAAATACCCTTTAATAGTAATTTGTTTTCCATCTAACGCCTTTACAGACGGTAAAAAAGTAGGATACATAAAAGTTTCATTATATTCTGTAAAAAATTTATCTGTATACGTTACTGCTGCTAAATCTTGCCAAGTAATTTCTTGTTGACTGTAACCATAAAAGCTACAGAAAAGCAAAACAAGAAGTAATTGTTTATTTTTCATTACTTAAAATTGTTGAAATATTCATTTTTATAATAGGATAAATAGCCAATACAACCGATACAATTATCATTGTAAAAATGAGGCTTGCTATTTGTAATAAATCTTTAAAAGGCAATGCTTGCAGTACATCTTGCTGATAATTAGTTTGCATGCTAATTAGTGTAAAAAAGAAGACTGTTTTAACAAACAGAAAACCCAATAAAAAGGCTGTAAATACAATAGTTAGTGCTTCATATAAAACCATTTGCACCAATTGAAAATTACTAGCTCCGTAGGTACGCAAAATAGCCAAATCAAAAGCACGTTCTTTTACCATTTTATACAAACTCGTAAAAATTGTGAGACAAGAAATTACTAAAATTAAATAAGCGATTCCTGAAATGGTTTTAAAACCAATGTTTGTATATTCCTGTAGTTTATTCAGTTCATAAGCAGGCAATGCAGATTGCATATTGGTGTCTTTATTTATTTTTCTAGGCATGCTTACAAGTGCTCTTTTACTTTTAAAACGAACTAATAAAGAGGTGATTTCTTTATTTTCCTCGTGGTGTACATCGTGTTCATCATGATGCCCTGCTGCATGTTCTTCATGTTTTTCCTCTTCATGATGATGTACATCCCAAATGCTTTCTAAATTAGTAATCAATAAACGATCAATAACTTTTTGTGTAGGCTTTAATATTCCAACTACAGTTATTGCATCTTGATGCACATCTAAACTATTTTCTACCAAACCGTGAGAACTTAAAAAAGTATCACCAATATTTAAATGTAATTGTGCTGCCACAGTAGCTCCTAAAACAACTTCCATAGAGGCTGATACAAATCTTCCTTTTTCTAATTCCGCCTTGTAAATACCAAAATAGTCTTTGGTAGTTCCTACAATTCTATATCCTTTGTAATTATCGCCATAAGAAATAGGTATGGCAGATTGTATCATTGGATGCTTGCCAATTTTTTTGGCTTCTTCATAAGAAATATTTCCAGTAGGATTGTCTAAATGCAATATCGAAGCCAGCACCAATTGTAACGGACTTCCCTTTGCTCCTATTACTAAATCGATATTTCCTACATTGTTTTCAATTTGGTTTTTAAAAGCGTTTTTTAATTGTTGAATTCCTATTAAAAGAGCAATACTTAGCGTCAAAATAAAGACACTTAAAAAAGTATATAAAGGTTTCGATTTTATATTATGTAGACTTATACTCCAGATTTTCATAATAAAACGGTTTTATTAAAGAACGGTTTTACTCTCTGATCATGTGTAATTACAATTAAATTCGCTCCAGTTTGCTTTGCTTGTTTCAGGAGTAAATTCATCACAATTTCACAATTTTCATCGTCTAAACTAGAAGTAGGTTCATCTGCTAAAATAATTTTAGGTTTATGAATCACTGCTAAAGCAATACCTAAACGTTGTAATTGGCCTTCACTAAGTGTTTTTATGCTACTTTTTTTAAATTCAGATAAACCTAATTGCGCTAATAAAACTTCTATTTCCTTATGATTAATCGGTTTTTTACTAAATAAAAGCCTCGCTTGTAGGTTTTGAAATACATTTAAAGCTTGAATTGCATATTTTTTCTGAAATACAAGTCCGATATTCTCCCCTCTAAAAGCATCTAATTTGTGGTTAGACAATGCATTAATATCGATATCATTAACTACAACAGTCCCATTTACAGGTTCTAATAATCCTGCCAATAAATGTAAAAAAGTAGTCTTACCAATACCCGATTTTCCTATAACGAGTAAGTTTTCGTTTTTATCTAAAGCGATATCAGGAAAACTAAAAATACGATCATTTTTATTATATTGAAAAGTAAGACTACTTGTTTTTAGCATTTTAATGTGTTTATGACACTTTTACTTTATATTTTTAATTGACATCATTATTGCATCAATACCATTCCTTTTCTTTTTAAATTGATGGTATAACTAAACATGGTAATGGCAATAACAACCACAGAAATTAGTAACAAACCAACAATGGCATAAAGTAAAGAATGATCTTTTTTAGGCGCATACGTAAATGTTGGTAATTCCTTATACATCGTTTTATTAAACGTTTTGTTGTTGTACAATAAAGGAACAAAATAATTACGCCAATCTGCAGCAAATTGATACACTTGATTTTGGTAATTGTTATAATCTTCTTTTGTAGTACCTGCCATAGTACCTAAGGCACTTTGCGTAATAATTGCTGGAGATATCCATTGAAATTTAGATACCCAAGATTGTTGTTTTTTTAATTTATCTTCATAATCAGAGAAAAGTGGTTCCAATTCTTCTTTAATTAATTGCTGAGAAGCAATATATCCGTGCCAAAACGAACGCGCTTGAGATGGATCATTTACAGCATATTCGGGGTGATCTCTTAAAAAGTTATCTAATATTTGATCTTGCTTTTTAGTAGCTGCTGCTTTGTGTTCGCGTATTTCACTAATCATTTCTGTTCTTGGCGGAATTGGATAAAAAATATCTCCGGTCTGACTGATAATAGAAGGCATTAGCAATACAAAAACAATCCATAATCCTAAAAGAGACAAAGCGTTTTTTGCAGATTTAGAGCTACTAATATTAATAGCAAAAGCCAAACTAAACCAAAATAGCATATAACAAAATACCAGGGCTAAAAACGAAAGGAAACTTATAAAAGGTACATTAGCGAAAAAACCAAATACAATGGCGGATACCACAATAATAATGACAAACAAACAAAACAAGCGCATGGCTAATTTTTGCAATACCCATTTTCTAATAGAGATCGGTTGTGATGCCAACAAACGTAAAGTACCTCTTTCTTTTTCTTCGGATAAAACATTGTAAGAAAATGCTATAATAAGCAACGGAAGTAAATAAACGATGACAAACATTAAATCGAAACTTCCAAAAAGCAACTGAATTGGACTGGTCATTTCGGTGAAATTCAGTGCAAAATCATCTCCAAATACGGTTGGCAATACATAATGCGTAAAAATATCACTTTGTCCTACAGCTAAAAAGCCCATATCATTAGGATCCATTGCAGCAACTCTAGGGTAGTAATTTCCAATAGAAATTGGGCTCGTCGGAATTTTATAACGAGACACATGCACATTCATTCCGTTTTCCAAAGAATCTAAAACAGCTAGCATGTTTTTATCTGAAGCTTGCACTTCAGTTCTTGCTTTCGAAATATTTACTTTCCTTTTTTCTACTTTATTTTCGCCATTAAAAGCAGCAAAAACAAATAAACCCAATAAAAGAATACTAATCAACTGTATCCAACGACTGCGCAGAAGTATTTTTAATTCATATTTAAAATTATAGTACAGCATGCGATAGTTAATTTTTTTTACGGTTAAAAACGAATAATAAAGAGGTGGTAAACAATACCCAAGCCAATAAAATAAGCATACTAATTTTCTGTTGTTTTAAAACAGTACTTAAGTTTACATGCTCGTACTCAAACTTCGGAAGGTTTTTCCAAGTATCTGATTTTGCTAAATAACCACGCTCCATATAACTTGTGTTATTCGCGTAATTATCATTTAAAAACTTTTGTGTTTCAATTCTATAACTTTCAGAAGCATCAGCAAAATCCCAATGAGATTGATAATCCGTACGAGCAATTCCCATAGATAAAAATCGAGCAGAAAGAAACGGTGAAATAACAGAAAGTGTATTGTACGTAGCTACTTGCTTTTGAAACTGTGCCTTTAAAACAGCATAATGCTTTTTATATATACTAGCTTGATACTCCTCTCCTTTTTGCATACGATACGCAATAAAATTAAAAGGAAGTTGGTTTAAACTATCCACACCATATTCTAATAACACGTCTTTTTCTAATTGTTTAGAAGCTTCACTCCAAGGGTTATGTCCGTCTAACCCTTCTTTTTTAGCATCAGAAATAGTAGTCGCAAATTCTTGATGAGTTGGATATGGATATTTTGATTCCGCAAAATTACTAGCAACTTTTGGCGCTACTAAGCAAGAGATAATCCAAACACCCAATGCGACAACAAGCGACACACTCGATTTTTTAACTTGAATAGAAATAAAAAGTACAATATTGATAAATACAGTATAATAAAATAAATAGATCAATAGCAATAAACCTAAAGAAAGCCAACTAAACGATGTATAGCCTTCTATAAATGAGAGTACCATACCCGAAAGCACAAATAATAAGGTTGTAAGAATAAAAATAGGCAGAAAAATAGAGACCCACTTTCCTAAAATCATTTTCCAATATACCATACCCTGACTCTTTAATAAAGCCATAGTTTCCATTTCTCTTTCTTTGGTAACACTATTATATCCTATTAAAATAATTAAAAGCGGTAAGATAAATAGTAAAATAAAATCTGGTGAAAGCACTCCAAAACGCGCCAAACCTGTTTGGTCTGCAACACTACTATATTGTGCTTCATTACGTTTGTGTGCTTCTAAAAAAATAGAAGTACCTGTGTATTTATTAACCCCTTGATCTAATAACGAAAGTGGATGTTTAGGTTTAAATACATAATTACCATAATGTGCCGCAGAATGCGGATTTTTCTCTCCCTGATTTTCCCAAACAGCACGTTCTTCTGTTTTTGCTGATGCTACTTCTCCAATCGATTTTTTATATTGATTTCTGCTTATCCAAACCGAAACAAGCAATAATAACAATACAATAATTCCAGAAAGTTTAACACGACCATCTCTAAAGAGCTCTTGGATTTCTTTTATAATTGTTTTTTTAATCATTTTTACGGCGTATTTACAATCATGGTTTTAAGATATACTTTCTCTAATTCTGATAAAGAAATGTCTTTAGAAACAAATTGTTCTAACAATTGTCCGTTTTTCATAATCCCTATATTTGTAGCGATTTCTTTTGCTCTAAAAAGATCGTGAGTAGCCATTAAAATAGCTACATTTTTCTTTTTAAGTTCTTGTAGTAATAAACCAAATTCGTTACTTGCTTTAGGATCTAAACCAGAGGTTGGTTCATCTAACAAAAGTACTTTTGCCTGTTTAGCAAGTGCAATAGCAATCCCTACTTTTTGTCGCATTCCCTTAGAAAAAGCATTGGTGCGTTTGTAAAAAGCATCCGATTGTAAACCAGCTTGTGTTAAAAGAGATTCTAACTGTTCCTTTTTTAAATTCTGACCACCGATACCAGAAAAGTAATCAAGATTTTCTACAGCGTTCAATGTTGGGTACAATATTAAGTTTTCGGGAATATAAGAGATGTCTTTTTTGGTTTCTAAATTGTTCTTTTCAACATCTATTCCATTAATCAATGATGTACCAGAAGTTGCTTTTAGAAAACCTAACAATAAATTTATAGTGGTAGATTTTCCCGCTCCATTAGCACCTAAAAGACAATATATTTCGCCTGGTTTTACCTGTAAGGATAATTCATTTAAGGCAACAAAATCTCCATATTTCTTTGTCAGTTTTTCTGTTTTAATCATGTGATTTATTTTAGTGATGTTTTTATTGTGTTATTGGCCATTGATCTTCTTGCGGAAATGATTTAGTTTTCCATGTTTCTATTTCTTTATCAGTTAATAAACAAGTGTTTAATTGAGCGATTATGGCTTCTTTCTCTAAATATTGACCAATAAAAACTAATTCTATTTTACGGTCTCCATATATGGCGTCCCAACCTTTTTCTATATCGTCTTTATTTTCTACAAAAACAGCAGAACTAATGCGTTCTCCAAAAGACATTGATGCCCACCAAACACCTGCAGAGTCTGCTTTACAAGATCCTCCTGCGGAACTCCAAAGTAAAGCTTGGTCAGACCTAGAGGCTAACCAAAAAAGCCCTTTACTTCTTATAATATTCTGAGGAAAATCTGTATTTAAATAGTTTAAAAATCGCGCTGGATGAAATGGTTTTTTACTCCTATAAACGAGAGAGTTAATTCCGTATTCTTCCGTTTCTGGCACGTGCTCATTTTCTAATTCTTTTAACCAACCTGCAGAAGCTTCTGCTTTTTCATAATCAAATAACCCCGTGTTTAAAACGCTTTCTATTACAACTTTAGAGTTTTGTGTGGTAATAATACTTGCTTCAGGATTTAATTTTTGAATAATTGCATGCAGCGTTGCTACTTGTTCTTCAGTAACTAAATCTATTTTATTCAAAATAATTACGTTTGCAAATTCAATTTGGTCTGTTAACAGGTTTACAATAGTTCTATCGTCTCCTTCTATATTCGTCAACTCTCTTGTGGCTAAATAATCTGCACTAGAAAAATCTTTTAAGAAATTAAAAGCATCTACCACCGTAACCATCGTATCTATATAGCTAAACTTGCTTAAATCTATTTTACCATCTTCACTTTCAAATGTAAAAGTTTGAGCAACAGGAATCGGTTCACTAATTCCGGTGCTTTCTATAAGTAAATAATCAAATTTATTTTGAGCAGCTAGTTTTTCAACCTCAATCATTAAATCTTCTCGTAAAGTACAGCAAATACATCCGTTAGACATTTCGACTAACTTTTCTTCGGTTCTAGAAAGTGTGTTTTCATTTTCTAGAAACTGAGCGTCTATATTCACCTCACTCATATCATTTACAATAACAGCTACTTTTAACCCTTCTTTGTTATGCAAAATATGATTTAATAATGTGGTTTTACCAGCTCCTAAAAATCCACTTAAAACAGTTACTGGTAATTTTTTAATTCCTTTTATCATTATTATTTTATATTTAGAATTGGGATTATTTATGAAGGTTATCGTAATTAATTGAAGATATTTAAGCTATTTGCAATCGCTTGTTCTAAAACAGCAGGTTCACTACCAGCACCAATAGTTAGTAATTTAGTTCCTGTTATTGGCACGCCTTTAAAAGGTCTTACAAATATTTTTCCGTCTGGAGTTCTTTCAAAATAAGTGTAATTTGTTTCTTTAGCTATTTGTACACAACCTTTAACTCTAAGTATACTCTTAGGCAACTGATTACATATAAGATCTATGCACTCTTTAGAAGGTAAAACAGGTAAATCTATAGAACAAGAAGACCAATGTGCTTTTTGATGCGCTAATTTATCAACCACATTTTTAGAAGGTAAAAGAATGGGTAACAACTCCACATCTAGCTTCTCCATAGCGATAATTTTAGCAAAAGGGTTGTGTTTTTTTAAGTCTTTAATTACCAATTCCTTCCTATGTTCTGAAGCTCCATCAAGATGTGTCAACACAATTAAAGAGGATACCTGTATTTGATTCGCTTCTAAATCATTGTGTTCACCACGTTTTTGCCAATTTAGTACATCTACCACAGAGATTTGTATAGGTGGTAAAAACCGATTGTTTACACCTACTCCTAAAAACTCCATAAGCGTACATGCATCTGATGTTCCGTTGGCTTCAATTAAAGTAATTCCGTTTTTTCTAATAGGAATTCCGTTTACATAATTTCTAAGTTCATGTATGCCACTGCAACAAATACAACTTCCGGTAAGCGCTTTTATATGTTTGTTATTTACTTTATCTAGAAACTGCTGTACATCCATATTGGCATTTTCATAATCATTTAAGATCACAAAAGGATTCCATTCTTTTTCAGTAAAACGATCTATTAAATAGTTTAATAAAGTAGTTTTCCCTGATCCCAAAAAGCCGACAATGGTAATAATTGCTTCCATATTGTAAAAACGCTTACGCTGATTTATACTTCTAGTAAATTTAATTTATTCATTTTTTCTATTAAATTTCCTGTAATTGCTACCACTGCTGGTTTCGGTATATCGTCTTTATCAAAAGGCCAAGTACTCGTTGGGTTGCTTAAATCTTTTGTTTGTTCACCAGGATGTTGAACACTTAAAAACAGTGTTTTACCATCAGGAGAAAACCAAGGACCTGTTAACTCTGCATCATTTGGTGCAGTGGCAACTCTAATTACTTTTCCAGCGTCTTTTCCGTATCTCGGAATTACAAATAAACTGTTATTTTTAAAAGGTAAATACGGTGTATCAGCTTTATTCATTGCGCTTCCAGACATGTCTGATGTCATCCAAAGATTCCCTGCTAAATCAAATGCTAAGTTATCCGGACAAGAAAACCCTGGTTCCTCTCCTCCTGCTTTGTATGTTTCTGCTTTAAAGGTTAGCGAATCAAAAGCACCATTTGTTTCTTCAATTTTTAAAATTGACCCATGGAAATCGCCTTTTGGTTTGTTATTTGTTAAGGAGACAAAAATGTTTCCGGTAATAGGATCTATTTCTATGTCTTCAGGTCTGTTTAATGCAGTAGCTCCAATTAGTTTTGCAGCTTCTCTAGCTCTAATTAAAACTTCTGTTTGGTCTTTGAATTTACTTTTTAAAATCGGTTGATTCTCCCAATCCATAGCCAACCATTTTCCGTTGATGGTATCAGCCACATAAAGTGCTCCTTCTTTTAAAGAACCTGGTTTAGAAGAGATAAATTTATACAGATGTTCATCGTTATGATCATCACCAGTATATGCAACAACACGTTTATCTTCTAGTTCGTAAAGTGTACAACATTCGTGTGCAAAACGCCCTAAGGCGATATGTTTTTGTGCAGTTCCGTCTTTTGGATTTACTTCAACTACCCAACCATAATGCTCCGGTGGATAGTTATAAAACGTTTCCCATCCGTATTCACTTGCTCGATGAGAAGGATTGTTATTTTCATCATATGCTGTTTCTCCAAAACAGGCATCATAGTTTTCTTCGCAGGTAATAAATGTTTTCCATGGTGTAATTCCTCCAGAACAATTACTATTTGTTCCAAATACGGTAGTCGCTTCTTTAATTGGAGTATCCCAATTTAGCGTCATGGGGGTTTGGGATGTAATACGTCTGTTATGAGGATCATTTTCAACAACTTTCCAAATGCCATTTTCCTCTTTTATTCGTACAATACTGCCACCAACATTGTACATTTCTTTATCTACTTGCTCTTTTGTTTTTGGTGTTTTATTTTCTTCGGATTTATTAAAATCAGAAACAAAAAACGGATTTATATATTCATGATTTACCCATAATAAACCGTCTTTAGGGTTGTTTTCATCCAAAGGGATAAAACAGATAAAATCATTATTGAATCCAAAAGTATCAGTATTATTAATGCTTTCTCCCCATTTAATGATGGAATGATACTCTAATCCATTGGCTAATAATAAATCGTCTTTATCCGAAGGCAATAATCCTTCTAAAACCAAATTTTTTAAAGTTTTAAATTGGTCATCAGACATAACATCAATTCCTTTTGCAGGAGTTGTTGTATTGCCACAACTTACTAAAAACTGAGGTGCAACCGCTAAACCTACTCCTGCTTTACCAATAAAAGATATAAATTTTCTTCGATTATATTCCATATTACATTCTTGCGTTAAATAATTATTAATTCGTAATTAATTAAAAGCTAAATTATATTTTTTCTTGAGCGATGATCTTTAAGAAATCGTTACGTTTTTCTGTTTCAGTAAAACAACCTCCATATTCTAAAGTGGTTGTAAAACTGCTTTGATCTTTGATACCTCTAGAAGAAACACAAAGGTGTTTTGCTGTCACCGAAACAATTACATCTTTAGTACCTAAAATAGTTTGTAAATCGTTCAAAATTTGAAGTACTAGTCTTTCTTGTACTTGCGGACGGCGTGCATAATAATCTACCAACCGATTTATCTTAGACAAACCGATTACTTTGTCTTTAGGAACATATGCCACATTTGCATACCCTATTATTGGCAAAAAGTGATGTTCGCAAGCAGAGTCTATCGTAATATTTTGTTCTACTAACATTTTATTATACCCATATTTATTTTCAAAAGTGGATAGTTTAGGTTTGTTTATAGGGTTTAAGCCATAAAACAACTCTTTTACATACATTTTAGCAACACGATATGGGGTGCCAGATAAACTATCATCAGTTAAATCTAACCCCATTTCTTCCATGATCTTTTTAAAATGATACTGGATGTTTTCTATTTTTTCTTCATCACTTTTATCAAAAGCATCTGCACGTAAAGGTGTTCTTATACTTGATGAGAAATGATTGTCACCTACAATTTCTATTTGTTTTTTATTTTTCATTTGTACAACATTTATCGGTTTTACACTGGCAATATTTTCTATTATAGGTATGTAAAATAATTAGTGCAATTGCTGGTATATAAATTGCGCTTTCTGGTATAGAAAGCAATGCTATTTTTTCATTGATAATCACAATAAACAGTAGCAACCAACTAAACCACAAAGCAGGTTTCATCCAGGTATTTGTAGTAGTTTCCGTAGATCTATAAATGGCAAAAAAGGAGATTACTAAAAAGAAATAATCTATAAATTTCCACCAAACAGGTGTCGTACTGCAACAAGCTGATGCGCCTGCTTGCACTATAAACAATAAGGGAGTAGCAGCACAATGTATAAGACAAAGAGAACTTGCTATAGCACCAATGCTATCGGATTTTTGTTTTGAAATAATCATTACTATTTTATTAATACAACTGAGTTGCAAATGTAAATAATAAATTTGTTATTACAACTAAGTTGCACTATATTTGTTATATGGGAATTATTAGAAAAACAAAGGCTGTAGAAGTATTACTTAATGAGTTTAAAAACAGTTCTGTAGCTATTTCTGCAAAAATGCTAATAAATCAATTAGATACTGAATTTAACAAAACAACGATATATCGTATTTTAGATAAGCTAGAAGATGATGGTGTTTTGCATTCTTTTCTTGGTAAAGATGGACTTAAGTGGTATGCTAAATGTACCGGATGTTCAGCTACAGAGCACAAAGATGTGCATCCGCATTTTCAATGTCTAAGTTGCGGTAAAGTAGAATGCTTACAAGTAAAAGTTGTTATTCCTAAAATAGAGAACAGACAAATAGCTTTTTCCCAGGTGCTTATACAAGGGAAATGTGAAGAATGTATTGGATAAAAAAACCAACTAAATAACTTGTAATTTATTTAATTGGTTTTATAATACGCTTAATTTTAATTTATGATCAAAAGATTTTATTAGTAAAAAGCAGATACTTATACTGTTTATTCGACTTAAAATTACCGTTATTTCCTATGCAAATAATGTTTCTGTAACTGTATATATTTTTTATAACGAATTTTAAGAAGCTCCAAAAAAAATACTTGTAGGTTCATTTATTCTATAATATCCTAAAAGTTTATATTACCGTAAAAATCTCACTTTCAGCCAATCTAGATTTTGGTGTTTTTTCTGTTGAATTAAAATCAGATTCAGTTCTATAGCCCAAAGAAACAGCTACTAAAGAAGTGAAACCTTTTTCTCTTAATCCGAATTCTTCATCTAATGCTTTTACATCAATACCCTCCATTGCTGTTGCATCTATTCCTAAACTTGCAACTCCTAATAAAAAGCTTCCAATGTTTAAGTATACTTGTTTTTCCATCCAATGTTGATAGTCTTTTAAGTCATATTTATGAATGTTTGCAAAAGCATTCATTGCTCCATACATACCATTTTTGACGTCTTCATTTGGGAATCTTCCATCTTTATTCTGTAACTCTAAAAGGTGTTTAAAATAAGCATCATCTGCACCTTCACTTGTTTTTGAACAGAATAAAACAACTGCAGAAGCGTTTACCACTTTTGGTTCGTTAAAATGAAAAAAACCTTTCGTTCCCTTTGCCATACGTGCTTTTCCTTCGGTAGTTTCTGCAATAATAAAATGCCAAGGTTGAAGGTTTACACTTGAAGGACTCATTCTTAGTAAATTTTTAACTTGCACCATATCTGCATCAGATATTTTCTTGGTTGGATCAAATTCCTTAGTGGTGTATCTCCAGTTTAATGTTTCTTGTAAGTTCATATTATATTTTTTTATTTTACTATCATTTTTACAGTGACAAAAGTATACAGAGCATTTGTATCTCACAAGAACGGTCAAAAAGGATAGTACCCAAACCCTCTTATAAAATACGCTTAAACAACTAAAATACAATTACTTAAATCAAATGTTAAATTTACTATAAAAAGTATAGTTGTATACCTTAGTATAGTATTATATCTTTGTTGGTTCAAAAAAAAATTACAGCCTTATGTACACATATAAAGGAAAAGAATATCCTTGTTGCGCAAGTTTAACTATGGGAATGATTGGTGGTAAATGGAAAACGGTTATTTTATTTCATTTACGAAACACTGCACTTCGCTACAATGAATTAAGAAAGGAAATGCCAACAGTTACAGAAAGAACCTTAAGTCTACAATTAAAAGCTTTGGAGGAGGATGGTATTATTAATAGAACCGTTTTTACCTCTAAAGCCCCTTTAAAAGTATCATATTCATTAACCTATTTTGGTAAAACTCTAATTCCGGTTGTACAATCTATAGCAGATTGGGGTTTTTCTGTGCTTGAAAAAGATAAAAGTGTTGGTGTTAATATATAAATGTTAAGACTTACAAACACACGTTAAATACATCATATTTTACCCCTATTTTGCAACTTTTCCAAAGTTAGAATTCTTAAAGCTGATGAATATATAATATTTTTAAATATTAAACTAAAACTTTAAATAAAGTTATATAAATTCTATATTATATGATGTTTATAAAATTTATTTTAATATAATTGATAAAAAATATTTGAGTTTTAATGAACTCTTTTACAATAAGAATTACTGTTTATTTGTTCTGTCAGAAAAGAAGTACGTTACAATACCAGTTAATACAAACAACAACCCGATGGCACTTTCTTTCGGTTTTTCCATTAACATATACCCTAATATCCATACACTAAAAACCACAAAAACAATTTGTAGAAATGGTTTTAACGGACTCTTAAAAGCTCCTTTTCTTCCTTTTAACCAAAATATAGAAGCAACGGTTAAGGTTCCCATTAATTGTAATAAGAAACTAGCATATAAAAGAACTTGCTCAAAAGTACCTGTAAGCGTTAATACAATACTTATTCCTGCTTGTAACCACAAAGCTCTTACTGGTATTCCGTTTTTGTTTTTAACGGCTATTTTCCTCCAAAAAGAATGATCTTTAGCCATTGCAAATGTTATTCTAGAACCAATCCAAAGATAACCGCTTACAGTTGCAATAAGTTGTATGGCAATTAAGTAACTCACCCAGTTCCCTCCTTCTGTGCCAAAGATGTTTTTAAAAGAAATAAAAGCGACTTCCACCTTACCAGAAAGTTGATCTACAGACGCATGTTTTAAAAATACAACTTGCAACAGTACGTAAATTATGGTGACTAATGCAGTTCCGAATAGTAAAGCTTTTGGTAAATTTCTTCTTGCATCATCAATTTCATCCACGATGTATGCGGCAGAATTCCAACCTGTATATGCATATGTTACATATAATAGTGAAACAGCAAAACCAGGTAATAATATTTCGTCTTGCCAAGAATTACTAAGATCTATAGCGGTTACATCTTGCGCAGGTACAAAACTAAAACCGAGTATGATTAATATTAGTACAAAACCAATTTTAACACCTGTAGAAATGTTTTGAAATTTTCCGCTTTGCCCAACGCTTATAGAGTGAATTGCAGTCAATATTAAAATCACCAAAATACCGAACCAATCGTTAAATATAGTTGGATTTATAGGATTTAAATAGCTTTTCATAGCCATTACAGAAATAGCAATCGGAGCCGAAAAACCAACAGTTAAGGAAACCCAAGCGTAAATATACCCAACAATTGGATGAATTAATTTAGATAGAAATACGTAATCTCCACCAGAATCATCAAAATTTGTACCTAATTCGGCATAAGTTAATGCACCAATTAAAGCAAATAAACCACCTAACAACCAAATTAGCACGATACTCCATGTATTTTGAATATCAGTTAATTGATACCCTAAACTGGTAAAAACTCCAGTACCAATCATATTGGAAATAACCAAAGCTGCTGCTGTCTTCCAACCTATTTTGTGTTTACCTTTCATGAACTTTGGTTATTTCCTTTTCAGAAATATCTAATTATATTTTGTAGTTTAATCTTGCAAAATAAAATGCTCCCGTTGTTCCCATTTGAACCGATGCATATTTAAATACACCAAAATAACTGTTGTCATAAATTTGTTCATCTGGCAATACATCAAATAAATTATTTGCTCCAACTGTTAAAGAAAGATTATCATTGATATTGTAAGAGCCTGTTAAGTCTGTAGTCACTTTTCCTGAATGTAATTGAGTGCCTCCAAAAGGAAAACCATTTCTAGTTATTTCTCCCCAATACGTGTTTCTTAACATTACGCCAAACTTATTTTTTGTTAAATCGACCGTAAATATTGCTTTGTCCTGAGGATTATTAGATTCAATTAAACTTTTTTCTTGAGCACCAAAATACACATCTTCTTGACCTACAAAAATGTCCGGAACATTATTAAGTGTATCGTCTACTTCCGTTTCATTATGGTTGTACAATAAAGAAAAGTTTAAAGCACCTTCATTTAAAGATACTTTATAATTCATTACCAAATCTACACCTGCAGTGGATGTATTAATTGCATTGGTAAAAAAACGTGCAGAAGAAACACCTAGTGGCTTAAGAATATCTTGTAATTCTGATATTTCATCACCATAAACATCATTACCTAAACTACCTGTATAAATAATTCTATCGTCAATATCAACTTTATAAGCATCTAAAGTAATTTGAAAATTATTGGTAACCTTAGCTGTTAAACCAAGACTTATACTTGTAGAAGTTTCTTCTTTTAATTCAGGAATACCTAAAGTCTGAGCAATTTCACTATCGTTTCTAAACGTACCTCCATTAATAAGGTTTCCGTCAACCAAATCGGTAGCGATATTATTAAAATATTGTTGTTGTAAAGATGGCGCTCTAAATCCAGTTCCAAATGCACCTCTTAAAACAACAGCATCTGTTAATTTATATCTTGCTGCTATTTTTCCGTTAATGGTGTTCCCAAAATCATTATAATTTTCGAATCTACCAGCTACATCAACTAAGAATTTGTCAGTAAAATTAAGCTCAACATCTGCATATATTCCTACAGAAGATCTTTGCTCATCTACTTCATTATTCGGTGCAAAACCTGGAAATGAATTTGCTCCATTGCCAATATACGAACCTTCTTCTCCTGCATAAATCGTATAATTCTCGTATCTGTATTCAGCACCAAAAGCCAAACCAAGTCCGCTCATGATAGTATCATCAAATTTAGAAAAGTCTAAGTTTACGGTATTTTGTAAAAAGGTATGTCCACCTGCATCAAAAGAAGTCGGACTATTAATGCCCAATGCATCATTTACAGTATTAGAAATGCCATAATCAAATTGATTGTAACCATTGGTATTACTCAAATCAAAATCCCATTCACCAAGTTTTGTTTTATAACCTGCAATTAAAGAAAGATCGACAACTGTAGATTCTAACATGGGTTGAAACCCGTTTGGATATAACTCTAAAACATGACCTTCTGAAGGTAATCTTCTAAAACCAAAACCATTACCCGTTCTATAGTTTCCACCACCTGCTGCGTAAAAAGTATCATTTTCATTCGTAGGAAGTTCAAGGTTTACAAAAACCTGGGTATTGGTTATAGCCGCATCTCCAATTTGAAAATTAAAATCATCACGAGTTAAACCAGCAGCATTAATCAATTCGTTATCACGTTCTCTGGCACCATCATTAGAAAAATCATACGCAAAGAAATTGCCTAAATCAGACTGGTCATAAATAACCAAATTATGATTTTGACTTCTACTTGTTTTACCTCTATCGTTAAATTCTGCCGTAAGGTTTATAAAACCACCTTTATTGCCAATTTTGGTACCATAATTTACATTTAAATTAAAAGTCTCTCCATCGCCTTCCGAAGTTAAACCATAAGTAGTACCAACCTCTAAACCTGTATTTTTCTTTAAAATAATATTGATGACCCCTGCAATAGCATCAGATCCGTATTGAGCAGCAGCTCCATCTCTAAGTACTTCAATTCTATCGATAGCAGCTGAAGGTATCGAAGATAAATCTGTACCAACAGATCCGTTACCAACCGTGTTTTGATTATTTAATAACGAGGTCGTGTGTCTTCTTTTTCCGTTGATAAGTACCAAAACTTGATCTGGACCTAAACCTCTTAAAGAAGCAGGATCTACATGTTCTGTTCCGTCCGAAGAAGATTGGCGATTAGAATTGAATGAAGGTACTAAATTCGCTAGCAAATCATTCGCCGTAGTTTGTGCACTTGTTAATTTAATTTTAGACACATCTACAATATCTACCGCTACTGGAGTTTCTAATTTCGTTTGTCTTGGATTTCTTGTTCCTACCAGTACAACTTCCGAAAGAATCTCTGATGATTCTTGTAAAACAATTGCTAAGTTTCGTCCTCCTTGTTGTTTCTGAGTTTTAAACCCTAATGCAGAAAAAACTAAAATTGCGTTTTCATTATTGCTAGAAACAGAAAAATTACCACTGTTATCTGTAATAGTTCCTGTTGATGTACCTTCGATAATAACATTTACGTCTTCTAGTGGTGAGTTATTGGTATCAATAACTTTTCCGTTGTATATTTTCTGAGCAGATAAACAGAGAGTTGTACTTAGAAATATAAATAATAAAAAGGACCTCATAAATTTTAATTTAAACTGATTTTGATTGAATTAAAGTATCTAATTAAAACCGTGCAAGATAATAAAAATCGAAATATTCGAACCCTTTTTATGATGTAAATGATTACCAACTAACACCCGCTCCACCACCACCAGAACTACCGCCTCCAAAACTTGATGACGAAGAAAAAGATGACGAAGAACCAGAAGATGAGGAAGTCTGTCTTACTTTTTTAGCGAGAACTACCTTCTTTTCATCTTGATAATTACAATTCCTACATTCATAAAAATCAACGCGCTCACCTGCAGATGCATAAGTTGCAGCTTTTATAAGTTTAGATGATTTTTTTCCGTACGTTTTATAACCACATTTTGTGCAATCACTATACTTCCTGCTATTAATTCCTTCGTATTCTAAAATTAAAATATCACTTTGGTCTTCCGTTACCCAAACATCGTAACGAGTAGATTTGAGGTTTTCTTCTAAAATTTGAGCAGCTTCTAAAAATTCATTTTCTGTCCATTCGTTTTTTAGATGTAATAATTCTCCATTCACTTTACTATAACGAGGAGCTGTACGATATTCTTGCAAGCGTTTTTTTACCAATTTAGAAATGAAAAGTATTGGAATTGGAAATAAATAGATAAGACAACCTAATTTAAATTCGTCCAATCGATTATACTTGTCATAAAAATCGTCTTTAGATACTTGTGTTTGAAATATTACACCGTAATACCACACAAAAAATAATATACAAACAAAAGCATAACCAATTAACAAATAATGATACCACTGATAACCTTCATCTTTTTGATGTACAATACTAGTACCGTAGACTTCCTGAATAACTTGTGGATTGTCTAAAAACTCACGTATTCTAACCACCGAATTTACCAACCCTTCACCATAATTTCCATTCTTAAAATTAGGCACAATTTCATTTACGCCAATGCGATAACAAACAGCATCCGTTAAAATTGGTTCTAGACCATAACCAACCTCAAACTCTGTTCTCCGCTGGTCCATTACCGTTAAAATTAGCAATCCGTTGTCTGTATCTGCTTTACCAATACCCCATAATTCGAAAAGATCTACAGCAAATTGTTTAGGTATTTCTTTACCAATGCTCGGAACCACAACTACTGCAACTTCTACAGATGATTTTTGTTCTAACTCAAATAATAATCGATTTATTTGAATTTCTGAAGAAGCATCAATATAATCATATGGATCAGATACATTTCCAATAATTCCTTTGCCTCTTGGACTCGGTACTTCCTTAATTGAATAACTTTCTTTTCCGCTATTATAAACTGGTGCTTTAAACCTTGGATAAGTAATTTCTAGTTGCTCAACCGTTTTTTGGTCTAAAGGATTTTTGACAGAAGTATCTATTACTTCTGTAGCATTGGTAACACCCTCCGTAATTACCTGACTCACAATTGATATTGGAGTAAAAAAACAGGCTAACAACAGGCTGTAGAGTACAAAATTTTTAGTCTGTTTATAATAGGTAGCATGGTGTACTTTCATCAGTTATTTTTATATTTTAAAACTAATAAACTAGGTTTTATCTATGTTCGATTAAACTTCTTTCCTCAACACTTCCAATGGCGGACTTTTTAAAACCGATTTTAAATTACTCAAACCAATTACAACTACTAAAAATGTAATTCCTGGGAGAAAAACTAAAAACGGAATTGCAGATGGTATAAACGGTTCTTTAAATATAAAGGTGGCTAATAATTGACTACCAATTAAAGACAATAAAATACCCGTTAAACTACCCAAAACTCCTAGATAGACATATTCTAAGGCCGTAATTTGTAAAATTTGTTTGCTTTTTGCACCTAATGTTCTTAACAGTACACTTTCTTTAATTCGTTGGTATTTACTATTTCTAACGGAACCAATCAACACAATAAAACCTGTTAAAATGCTAAAAAACGCCATAAAATTAATGATCCAAGAGATTTTATCTAAAATATCTTCTACAATGGTAAAAACCTGACGTAAATCTAAAATAGTAACATTCGGAAATTCTTGCACTAACGCTCTCTGTAATTCCGCAGAACCTTCTTTATTTGGCACATGGGTAGTCATTACATTAAATTGAGGTGCATTTTCTAAAACTCCCGTTGGAAACAAAATCATAAAATTGACTTTCATACTACTCCAATCTACTTTTCTGATGCTTCCCACGATGGTTTCCATCAACACACCTTGAATGTTGAAAACAATTGGATCTCCAATTTTTAAATTGGCATCTTCAGCAAAATTATCGGAAATAGAAATATTAATTGGTACTCCTTGAATCATTTTTCCTGTCCACTGACCTTCTATAATTTCTTCGGTTTCTGCTAATTCTTCTCTGTAGGTAACTCTAAATTCTCTGTTTAAGATCCATTTTTTCATTTTAATAATAGAATCTTTCCGAATCTCATTTACCGTTTTACCATGAATACTTTGCATACGCATGGTAATAATTGGTATGTTATCAATTACTTCCAATCCTTTGCTAGTAAAAGTTTCTAAAATAGCCGTTTCTTGCTTTTGTTGAACATCCATTAGAATAATATTCGCATCATTCTTTTTATTTTCTATGGATGTTTTTGCTAGTAAAATATCCTTCGTAAAGTATAACGTACTTATTAGAAAAGTCCCCAATCCAATCGCTAAAACAAGTACCATCGTTTGATTATTGGGTCTAAATAAATTCAATAGACTTTGACGTTTTGTATATCCCCAAGAACTTGGGAAGAATTTTTTAATCAATTTGATGAAAAGATTAGCAACACCTGCCATAATTGCAAAAGTGATAAAAATACCTGCGGTAAAAATCAATCCGTTTACGGCATCTTTTAACATCCAAAAAGAAAACAAATAAATGAAAAGTAAAATTGCCAATACTACTGCAATTCGTGCTTTTTTAGGTTTTTGTAAATTATCTTCAGAACCTCTTAAAACTTCTAAAGGAGATACGTACCAAGTACCTAACAAGGGTAATAATGCAAATAAAACGGACATTAAAACACCTAAAGCAACGCCCATTATTATAGGTTGAGCAGAAATTGAAATGGCAACATCAAAAGGTAAAAAATCTTGTAAGAGATACGGAAAAGCATATTGTAAACTAACTCCAATAACAGCACCAATTAAACCGCCAATCAACCCAATGCCAATAATTTGGGTTAAATAAATTAAAAAAGTTTGTTTTCTAGAAGCTCCTAAACATTTTAAAACAGCTACATTTTTTAGTTTTTCCTTAATATAAATATGTACAGAGCTCGCAATACCAATACACCCCAATAAAAGTGCAATAAAAGCAACTAAATTTAAAAATCGACTTACATTATCATACCTTCTACCCAATCGCTCACTGGTACTTGTATGCGTATCTAAATCAGCATTTTCTGCCTTAAGAATAGGATCTGTTTTGTTTTCTAAAGTGACTAAATCCATTGTAGGAGCTTCAAAAAAGTACTGATATTCTTTTCTACTTCCTAATTGTAACAATCCAGTTTCTTCAACAAAACGAAACGGAATTAAAACCGTTGGTGCCACAGAAGAAGAAATTGCTGTACTACCCGGAATTGATTTTAAAGCACCAATAATTTTAAACGTAGTTTTACCTAACTTAATAGAATCTCCAGGGTTTATGTTATATTGTAAAAGCAAGGTAGCATCTACCAAAGCACCTCCCAATTCTTGATATTTTTTACCAGCATTTTCAGGTTCCGTAGATAAATCTCCGTAAAACGGAAAATCACCTTCCATAGCTCTAACCTTTACTAATTTTGTCCCATTATTTTTAGGAAAAGCAGCCATAGACACAAAATTGACTTCAGATGCATCTGCGCCTAAAGAATCTATAATAGCTTGTACTTTTTTAGAAGGTATTTGTTTACTATCAATAATAAAATCGGCTCCCATTAAGGATTTCGACTGTAGCTTTATGTTTTGCTTTAAATTGTCACTAAATAACTGAATGGAAACTACAGCTGCAATACCTAAAATGATAGATGCCATAAAAAGCATCAACCTAGAAAGGCTTGCTTTTCCGTCTCTCCAAGCCATTTTTAATAGCCACTTAAAATTTACTTTTGATGTCATTTTACGCATTAATAGTGTTGGTTTTTTCGTTAGAAATAATCTTACCACCTTTTAATCGTAAAATCTGTTGTGTTCTGTTAGCTAAATCTAAATCGTGTGTAATAATAATTAAAGTCGTGCCCGCTTCTTTGTTCAATTCAAACAGTAATTGAATGACCTTTTCACCTGTTTCTTCATCTAAATTACCCGTTGGTTCATCTGCAAATAAAATAGAAGGTCTGTTAGAAAAAGCCCTTGCCAAAGCTACTCTTTGCTGCTCTCCTCCAGATAATTGCGATGGATAATGATGTAAACGATCTGATAAACCTACTTTTTCTAACAATGCGGTTCCAAATTTAGCTGCATTTTTTTCGCCTTGTAACTCTAAAGGAACAATCACGTTTTCTAAAGCTGTTAATGTAGGTAATAATTGAAAATTCTGAAAAATAAAGCCGACTTCTTTGTTCCGTAATGCAGCACGTTCATCTTCATTTAAATCTTGTAAAGAAGTGCCGCACAACTCAATAGTTCCAGCAGTTGGGTAATCTAAACCTGCACACAACCCCAATAAAGTCGTTTTTCCACTTCCAGAAGGCCCTACAATAGAAAAAATACTTCCTTTTTCTACTTCAAAAGAGATATTGCTAATTACTGTTAATTTTTTAGAACCACTGGTATAAGTTTTCTCTAAATCATTAATCTTTAATATATTTGACATTACTTTTATTTAATTTCTTACTAAAATATTCCGATGTTGAAAAATAATCAATTGCTCATACATATCAACAATTTATCTCAAAAGGTTTTCTTAAAATTTTGTTGCATTTTTTTACTGATATTCATATTCTCTTGCAAACAAGATGCTTCTAAAAAAACAACAAATGCAGAAACAACGACTCCTAATACTGAAATCAATCAGACCGAAAATAGTAATTTAAAAACAATTGTTTTTTTTGGTGATAGTTTAACTGCAGGCTATGGTTTAGATGATGTTAACGATGCTTTTCCAGGAATTATTCAACAGAAAATAGACTCTTTACAATTGAATTATAGCATTGTAAATTCTGGCGTGAGTGGAGAAACTACATCTGGTGGAAAAAATAGAATCGATTGGGTACTAAATCAAAAACCAACCATTTTTATATTAGAATTAGGTGCAAATGATGGTTTAAGAGGTGTGCCATTAAAGCAGTCTAAAGAAAATTTGCAAGATATTATAGATGCTGTAAAAAAGAAATATCCAGAAACAATTATTGTGTTAGCCGGAATGCAAATTCCACCAAATATGGGACAAGAATATACTACTGAATTTAAAAATATGTTTCCTGATTTGGCAACAAAAAACGATTTATATTTAGTTCCTTTCTTGTTAGAAAATGTAGGAGGTATTTCAGATTTAAATCAAAAAGATGGTATTCATCCTACAAAAGAAGGACATCAAATATTGGCTAAAAATGTTTGGACTGTTTTAAAACCAATTTTAAAATAAAGTGTTTCTAAAATATACATTTTAATATTTCTAAATATTTTTATGAAAAATATCCTTTTAATACTAATTACTTCACTTCTCTTTGTTTCCTGTTCAAATCAAACAGAAATTAGCAAGTACTTTAATTGTAACGCCACTACTTTTAACAATTTAGAAGAAGTAAAAGACGTTAAAAATTTGTTTTCTTTAGAGATACCAAATACATGGAAAACGAATTTGTATTATGACGATTTACAATCTTCTATTTACACAGCAGACACTACAAAACAATTAACAGAAACTTTGCTTTTAGATGTTACATTTATCAATAAAAACATTAATTTTGATACGTCTTTTAAACTAGAACGAGAGCAAGAAGATCTATCAAAAAATCTCATCAAAATAAAATCTGAAGAGACTACTTTTTTAGAAAAACCTTCTTATTACACCGTTTCAAAAGGAAAAAAAAGAAAGTTTGAATACCAAGTTTGCCACTTATTTATAAAAATAAACGACCAGAATTTTATACTTGCAAAGGCGGAAGTTTATGGCGATTCTTTAGTTAACAAAAGATTATGCGACGCACTTGCATTAATGAAAAAAATTAAAAATATTCAACAAAATGATTGAAAAACAACATATTACCGATAGATTTATAAAATACGTAACTATAGACACAGAGTCAGATCCTAACAATCCTGCTTTTCCGAGTACCGAAAAACAATGGGATTTAGCCAATGTATTAGTGGATGAGCTAAAACAAATTGGTATGAAAGAGGTAGATTTAGATGCCAATTGCTACATCATGGCAACTCTACCAAGTAATTTAGATTATGAAGTGCCAACCATTGGTTTTGTAGCACATATAGATACGAGTCCAGATTTTTCAGGTAAAAATGTAAAACCTCAAATTGTAGAAAACTATCAAGGCAATAATATTATTTTAAATGTAGAGGAAAACATCGTTTTATCGCCAGATTATTTTGATGATTTATTACAATATAAAGGTCAAACGATTATTACAACGGATGGTACTACCCTTTTAGGTGCAGATGATAAAGCCGGAGTTACAGAAATTGTAACCGCGATGGAATACCTAATTCAGCATCCAGAAATTAAACATGGTAAAATTAGAATTTGCTTTACTCCAGATGAAGAAGTTGGTAAAGGCGCACACATGTTTGATGTTGATAAATTTGGTGCAGAATGGGCATACACCATGGATGGAAGTCAGATTGGAGAATTAGAATATGAGAATTTTAATGCTGCCGGGGCAATAATAACCATTACTGGTAAAATTGTACATCCAGGATATGCAAAAGGTAAAATGATAAACTCTATGCTAATTGCTAATGAATTTATTACAGCACTTCCAACAAACGAGATTCCGCAAAGAACAGAAGGTTATGAAGGTTTTTTTCATTTACATGATATCAATGGAAATGTAGAAAAAACTGTTTTAGAATACATCGTAAGAGATCATGATTTAGATTTATTTGAAAAGAGAAAAAGTTTAATGCACAAAATTGCGTTAGATTTTAATACAAGATACAATCAAGACTTAATTGAAGTAACGATTAAAGATCAATACTTTAATATGAAAGAAAAAATTACTCCAGTAATGCATATTGTAGATATTGCAGAAGAAGTAATGACAGATTTGGGAATTACACCTTTAATTAAAGCGATTCGTGGTGGGACAGATGGTTCTCAATTATCATTTAAAGGTTTGCCTTGTCCTAATATTTTTGCTGGCGGACATAATTTTCATGGTAGATATGAGTATGTACCTGTAGAATCTATGGTGAAAGCAACAGAAGTAATTATAGGTATTGCAGAAAAAATTTCTGTGAAATTTGTATAAAAAAAAGAGTCTTCAGTATCCTGAAGACTCCATATCATAGCATGATACTATTTGCGTAACATATTTCTTAAAAATAAAGCCCCTAATCTCTATCAATAATTATATGTAACACACAAATATAAACTTTTTTATAAAACCAACCAAATAATTAAAATAATTCAGGGTTTTTCCCTTTTACGTCTTTAAAAAAAGAGTGAAACACCTCAAAATCAGCATCTATACTTGCTGTGGCATAATAAGGTTTAGATATTTTTATCTTCTTATTTTTAAAGTCTAAGGTTGCCATAACAATAGGAACATTCGCTCCTTTTGCAATATAGTAGAACCCTGTTTTCCATTTATCTACTTTTTTTCTTGTTCCTTCAGGCGAAATTCCTAACCTGAATTCTTCCTTATTGTTAAACACATCAATAACGGCATCTACCATATTTGTACTCTTACTTCTGTCTACAGGTGTGCCTCCTAAAGCTTTAAATATAAAACCAAACGGACCTTTAAAAAGTGAAGATTTACCTATAAAATGAACCATAGTACCCGAAGACATTCTAGATAATATTGCAATCGGAAAATCTAACCAACTGGTATGCGGTGCAGCAATAACAACGTATTTCTTAGGCTCTTTAGGAAAATCGTTTTCTAGTTTCCATCCTAATATGGTAAATAATATAAACCTTGCAATTGTTTTCATATATAAAGATAGCATTAAAAAATGCTGATTTAGAAGTTTTTTGTTAGCGTTTAAAATGATAAATTTATGAACTTAATTTGATATGATGAACGAAATGATAATTTACTTCTTAATTGCACTGATATCTAGCCCTGTAGGATTCTTAATAGGTAAACTATTAACCAAATTAAAATTTGAAAAAGCAAAAGGAGTTTCTGAAAAGGAAAAATCTGTATTAGAATTTGAAATTTCTAAACTAAATGAAACACTTAAAAATACAGAAATTACAATCGATGATTTGCAAGGTGAACTGAGATACGTGCAAAAAGAAAAAGAAACTTTAATTTCGGATAAAACACGTTTAGAAACAGAATTCAAAAATGTTGAGGAAAAACTAGCGCATAATAAAAACGAAGTCGAAAAATTACAGGATAAATTTACCAATAATTTTGAGGTTTTAGCGAATAAAATTTTAGAAGAAAAGTCAACCAAATTTACCCAACAAAATCAAGAAAACTTAAAAATTATCTTAAATCCACTGCAAGAAAAAATTAAAGTTTTTGAAGATAAAGTAGATAAAACACATAAGGAAAGTATCGATTATCATGCTGCTTTACGTCAGCAAATTTTAGGTTTAAAAGAGCTAAACCAACAAATGAGTAAAGAAACATTAAATCTTACCAAGGCCTTAAAAGGCGATAATAAAATGCAAGGTAATTGGGGGGAATTAGTATTAGAAAGAGTTTTAGAAAAATCTGGATTAGAGAAAGATAGAGAGTATTATGTACAGCAAAGCTTCACCAATGAAGATGGTAAGAGAATTCTACCCGATGTGGTGATTCATTTACCAGATAATAAAAAAATGATTGTAGATTCTAAGGTTTCTTTAACGGCTTATGAGCAGTTTATAAATGAAGAAGATGAAACCTTAAAAGCACAGTTTTTAAAAGAGCATGTGGCATCACTTCAAAGACATGTACATCAATTATCAGAAAAAAAATATGAAGATATTTATAAAATTGAATCTCCAGATTTTGTCTTACTTTTCATTCCCATAGAGCCTGCTTTTGCTGTTGCCATAAATTCTGATAATCACTTATACAATAAAGCATTTGAAAAAAATATTGTGATTGTTACTCCTACTACTCTTTTAGCAACTTTAAGAACCATAGATTCTATGTGGAATAATGAAAAACAACAAAGAAATGCTTTAGAAATTGCAAGACAAGCTGGTGCTTTATATGACAAGTTTAATGGTTTATTAGGTGATTTAGTTGGAATTGGTAAACGAATTGACGACAGTAAAAATGAATACTCAAATGCAATGAATAAGCTTTTTGAAGGTAGAGGAAACTTAATTACTTCTGTAGAAAAGTTAAAAAAAATGGGTGCTAAAGCTAAAAAGGCTATCCCAGAGAACATTATTAAACGTGCTAATGAAGTTGATGAATAGCTAATGCGTTATTATTTAACCGAATGTAGTTAAGCTGAAATTTACTTATTTTTTACTTTTGAAGTGAGTATTAACCTAAAAAACTAAAAAATATGTCAGTTATAAAACACGAAAGAGGTTTACATCCTTTAAAAGGAACCGTAAAAACAGATGAAAAGAATGAAAAAGATTCAGATAACAAAAAAGAAAGTATCGTAGCAGAAATTGATAAGAAAAAAGAGAAAGATGAATTAAAAAACCAAATACAGAGTGCTACTGATGATGCAGATGAAATTGCTGGAAAAATTAAAAGTTCAGAAAAAGAATAACTTTTATCTAATGAGTCAAAATTTTAATAGATAGCATTCATAAGCAATTATAAATCTTTCTAAATTTACACTATTATTAACCAGTACTATTGTAGTACATAAATGAAATGAATATGAACTCGGATACAACAAAAGGAAATTGGAAACAAATAAAAGGAGAATTTAAAGAAAAATATGGTCGTATTACCAATGATGAGAGTACGGAAGCAGAAGGTTCTTTTGATAAACTAGTTGGAGAAATCCAAGAAAAATATGGTGAAACTCGTGAAGCCATAGAAAAAGAAGTAAAAAGCTGGTAAAACAACTTTATAATATATTTAAAACTAAAAAAGCATCAAGAATTAACTTGATGCTTTTTTTATATGTATTCAAATAAGTTGTCGACACTATTTTGTTAAAAACAAAATCACTCGAACTAATATGATCATTATATACCTTATGTAAAGAAGGCATTGCCTTCTACATTACGAATAATCTTCTTGCACTCATCATGTGCGCAACACGCTCACCAATTTTGTGTAAAGCATCTTCATTTGCAGCGTTTATAATAGCTTCATCAATAAAATTAACAACAGCTTTCATATCCTCTTCTTCTAAACCACGAGTAGTAATTGCAGCAGTTCCAATACGGATCCCTGAAGTTACAAATGGGCTTTTATCATCAAAAGGAACCATGTTTTTGTTTACAGTAATATCTGCTTTTCCTAATGCAATTTCTGCATCTTTACCAGAAATGTTTTTATTACGTAAATCTATTAGCATACAGTGGTTGTCTGTTCCTCCAGAGATAATATCATATCCTTTTGCAACAAATTCTTTAGCCATTTCTGCAGCATTTGCTTTTACTTGTAATTGATATTCTAAAAACTCATCTGTTAAAGCCTCTCCAAAAGCAACTGCTTTAGCAGCAATAACGTGCTCTAAAGGTCCACCTTGGTTTCCAGGGAAAACAGAAGAATTAATTAAAGTAGACATCTTTTTAGGATTACCATTTTTTAAAGTTTCTCCAAAAGGATTGTCAAAATCTTTACCAATCATAATCATACCACCTCTTGGTCCACGTAACGTTTTGTGTGTAGTTGTAGTAACAATATGACAATGAGGAATTGGATCATTTAAAATTCCTTTAGCAATTAAACCAGCAGGATGAGAAATGTCTGCCATTAAAATAGCTCCAACACTATCCGCAACTTCTCTAAATTTCTTAAAATCGATATCTCTAGAATACGCAGAAGCACCAGCAATAATTAATTTTGGCTTGTGCTCTTTAGCTTGTGCAGCTAAATGATCGTAATCTATAATTCCAGTTTCTTTAACAACTCCGTAAAAAACAGGATTGTATAATTTTCCAGAAAAGTTTACCGGAGAACCATGAGTTAAATGCCCCCCATGAGATAAATCAAATCCTAAAACGGTATCACCTGGTTTTAAACAAGCAGCATAAACAGCTGTATTTGCTTGAGAACCTGAGTGTGGTTGAACATTTACATATTCTGCACCAAATAATTCCTTTGCTCTGTCTATAGCAATCTGCTCAATAACATCAACTACTTCACAACCTCCATAATATCTTTTACCAGGATATCCTTCAGCGTATTTATTAGTTAAAATAGAACCTTGGGCTCTCATAACATCATCACTTACAAAGTTTTCTGAAGCGATTAATTCTAATCCATTTAACTGTCTTTCTTTTTCTTCCTGTATAAGGTCAAAAATTTGATTGTCTATTTGCATTGTTGTTGTTGTTTTTAAAGAAGCATCAAAAATAATAAAATCAAATTTGTAAAAAACATGTTTTAACTATATTTTATCATTATTTATTATAATTGTATATTTATTAAAAATGTACTGTTAAAAATGCGTTTTTAATTGTTTTTTTATTTTAAAATAAAAAAAATTATGTAGGTTTGATGAAAAATAAATTTCAAAAGAATGATCATAACAGCAAATAATCCTAATAGAAAATCTTGGTTAAAAGTAGACAAAGATTCAGACTTCCCTATTCAAAACATTCCCTTTGGTGTTTTCATAACAAGAGATGATATTATTACTATTGGTAGTAGAATTGGAAATTTTGCTATAGATTTAGGTGCTTTTCATCAATTAGGTTATTTTGAAGGGATACCATTAACTGATGATATTTTTCTACAAGATAATTTAAATGATTTTATTGCGGATGGTCGTAAAACTTGGCGTTTGGTTAGAAACAGAATTGCTGAAGTTTTTGATGTTACCAATGGAACTTTAAGAGATAATGCCAATCATAAAGATAAAATAATCTTTAGAATGGACGAAGTAGAAATGTTAATACCTGTTGCTGTAGGTGATTATACAGATTTTTATGCAAGTAAAGAACACGCTACCAATGTAGGTTCTTTGTTTAGAGATCCAGAAAATGCATTGCTACCAAATTGGTTACACATACCTATAGGTTACCACGGTAGAAGTTCTTCGATAGTGCCATCAGGAACAAAAATTAGAAGACCTTACGGACAAACAAAACCTGAAGAAGGAAGTAATACTCCTGGTTTTGGTCCTTCTCAATTATTAGATTTTGAGCTAGAAATGGCATTTATAACCACAGATGCAAACGTTTTAGGTGATAGAATTCCGATTGAAGAAACGGAAGAATATATATTTGGATTGGTGCAATTTAACGATTGGTCTGCAAGAGACATTCAAGCTTGGGAATATGTACCATTAGGCCCATTTTTAGGAAAAAGTTTTGCATCTACCATATCTCCTTGGATTGTAACATTAGATGCTTTAGAGCCTTTTAGAGTAGAAAGCCCTAAACAAGTACATGAGCCATTACCGTATTTAAAACAAAAAGGAAAAGGAAGTTACGATATTCATTTACAAGTTGGTATACAACCAGAAAATGGAAAAGAAACCATCGTTTCTAATTCTAATTTTAAATACATGTATTGGACTATGGCACAGCAATTGGCACATCATACTGTGAATGGTTGTCCTGTAGAAGCTGGAGATTTAATGGGATCTGGTACTATTTCTGGTCCAACAAAAGATAGTTACGGTTCTATGTTAGAGTTAACTTGGCGAGGACAAAACCCAATTAAGTTAAACGATGGTACAGAGCGTAAATTTATAAATGATAACGATACTGTAATTATGCGTGCACATTGTAAAAATGATAAAGTACGTATTGGTTTTGGAGAATGTGTAGGTAAAATTCTACCTGCTAAATAGAATTTAAGTCTTTATATAAAATTAAAAAAGCTTCACAAATTGTGAAGCTTTTTTAATTTTATGCTATAATTTTTTTCAATAAGAGAAATACATTTCGTTCTAAAACATCTACAGAACCATCTGCAAAAAAGACATTTTTTATATCTTTTAAAAGATTTTCTTTTTCAATATCTGTATATTTATTTTCAGCTAAATACGTTTTAATTTTTTCCATAGATTGATAATCATTATCATGTACAATCTCTGTATGAATCCGATTAAATAAAGTTTCATTTACTTTCGATAAAATATATTCACTTTCAGATTCGGTTTCTATATAATTACTTTGTGCCGCGTACAACAATACATAAGTTTGAAATTCTTCTTTTGTCCAATTGATGTTCATAATGTTTATTTTAAATTTCTATTGGTAAATTCTCCGTACTTCCCCACTCTGTCCAAGAACCATCATAAACAGCATAGTTTTTAGATCCTGATATTTCTGCGCCCAAAGCCAACACAGATGCAGTGATTCCTGTTCCGCAAGAAAAAATAAAAGGTTTCTTTTTTGGGTTTATTTCATTAAAAATAACCTTTAATGCTTCTTCAGACTTAAAAGTCCCATTTTCTATTATCTCACTAAAAGGCAAACTTACAGAATTAGGAATATGACCTCCTTTTACATCACTTCTTGGTTCTGATTCAGTACTATTAAAACGACCTTTAGAGCGTGCATCTGCAATTAAAATAGTTTTATTATTAATTGCACTCAAAATATCGTTTGTAAATTTTATTTTTCCTGATTGATAATTAGTCTTAAAATTACCTTTTGAACGTGAATTATTTTGTTGTTTTTCAATAGGATATTTATGTTCTATCCATTTAGGTAAACCTCCATCTAAAACAGCAACGTTTGTAAATCCCATTAATTGAAACATCCACCAAACTCTTGGTGAAGAATATACTCCTAAATCGTCATAACAAACAATAAGACTATTATTATTAATACCTAATTCTTGTGCTTTATATTCAAATTCTTTTGGAGATAAAATGGTGTTCGGAAATTTTCCGTTTACATCTGAAAAAGTGTTTTTAATATCAAAAAAAATAGCGCCTTTAATCTGTAACTTTTCATCAGAATTAACGGCATTAGACTTTTCTGTAACTTTTGGAATCGTACAATCTAAAATAATCAGATTTTTATGATCTAAATGCTCTTGTAACCAAGCTACGGAAACTATCGGTTTTGATATTTTTAAGGACATCATCGTATTAAAGAATTAGAAAAGTTATATAAAACTACTTTACATCTTCATAATTATCATCCCAATCTTTCGGTTTAGGATCATCATGTAATTTATCTAACGACTTAGCAATTATCATAGCTACAGTAGCATCTCCCGTTACATTTACAGTGGTTCTCATCATATCTAAAGGCCTGTCTACAGCAAAAATAAGCGCCAATCCAATTGGTAATAATTCCGCTGGAAAACCTATAGATTCTAAAACAATAACCAACATAACCATACCTGCACTAGGTACAGCTGCAGAACCAATGGAAGCTAATAAAGCCGTGGCTACAATAACAAGCTGATTAGAAAATGTAAGTCCTTCTGGCCATATTACTTGCATAATAAAAACTGCTGCAATGGCTTGGTACAAACTTGTACCATCCATATTAATAGTGGCTCCTACTGGTAAAACAAAACCAGCTACTTCTGGATCTACACCTAAATGTTCTTCTACCCTTTCCATAGTTACTGGTAAGGTTGCAGCGCTAGAACTTGTTGAAAATGCTAATAATTGCGCCGGACTTATTTGTTTTAAAAACCAAAGAGGTGATTTTTTTGTATAAACACTCACTAAAATTAGATAGAATCCTATCATCAATAATAAACCTCCAACTACACAAAGTGCATAGACTAAAAGTTTTAAAAGGATTTCTGTATCATCAAAAGCAATAATAACATTTGATAATAGCGCAAATACTGCATACGGAGCAAAAAGCATAATTAAATCTACCATTTTCATGACAACTTCATTTAAGGAATCAAAGAAGTTCATTAATGGTTTTGCTTTTTTCTCTGGAATTAATAATAGAGAAACGCCGACAAATAGTGCAAAAAAGATAATTTGAAGCATACTTGCATCACTTAATGATGTAAAAATATTACTCGGAAAAATATCGACTAAAGACTGTAGTGGTCCTGTATTACTTTGTGCACTTGCTTTTGTTAATTTATCTACAACATCAGAAGATGTTTCATATTTAACCTTTATCTTCTCTATAGTGTCTGCAGACATACCTGCTCCTGGTTTTACCACATTAACAATACCTAAGCCAATTACAATAGCAACCAATGTGGTTAACATGTAGATAACCATAGTTCTAATTCCCATTTTTTTAATTTTAGAAATATCTTTTAAATCAGAAATTCCTTTAATTAAAGAGGCCAAAATTAGGGGTACTGCAATTAGTTTTAATAAGTTTATAAAAATGGTACCAAATGGTTTTATCCAATCTGTAACAAAACCTTTACCTCCTTCAACAGAGTTCATGATGAAACCGAAAAGAATTCCAAGAACCATACCAATTAAAATCTTCCAGTGTAATGCTAGTTTTTTCATTAAATAGTTTAAAAAATTAAGATTTTGAAAGGTAAAAAAAAAATTAAAGTATATGTGACTTTATTTGTATATTGTGTCATAATTTTTAGAAAAGATTCATATTAATTATTAAAAACATAAAATGGCAGGTATTTTAGACATATTAAATAGTGATTTAGGAAAACAAATAATCTCAGGAGTTTCTGGGTCAACAGGAAATGACACAAGTAAAACAAGTAGTGTTTTAACAATGGCTTTACCAGTGTTAATGAAAGCTATGGAGAGAAACTCCGCTACACCAGAAGGTGCTGCTGGATTAATGGGTGCTCTATCTGGTAAACATGATGGTAGTATTTTAGACAATCTTGGTGGTTTATTTGATGGAGGTGTAGACGAAAGTGTAAAACAAGATGGTGCTGGAATTTTAGGACATATTTTAGGAAGTAAACAACAAGGTGTTGAGCAAGTCATTGGTCAGAAATCTGGTTTAGATGCTGGTTCTGTTGCAAACATTTTAAAAGTAGCTGCACCAATATTAATGGGTGTTTTAGCAAAAAAATCTAAAGAAAACAACGTTACAGATTCTTCTGGATTAGGAGGTTTATTGGGCGGAATGTTAGGTGGTAGCGATGCAGCTAACGAACAAAGTTTCTTAGAAAAAATATTAGATGCAGACGGAGATGGTAGTGTTGTAGATGATGTTGCTGGAATGCTTTTAGGTGGTGATAATAAAAATTCTGGAGGAATTGGTAGTATGTTAGGTGGGCTTTTTGGAAAATAAGACTCATTAAATTATAAAAGATAAAAAGCTCAAACATTAATTGGTTTGAGCTTTTTCATTTTATTAAACTTTATTTTTATAACAAGATTTATAAATTTCTTCATAAACCGGTAGTATATTTTCTAATGAAAACCTTTTAGTATGTTCTCTTGCGTTATTTTTAAACTTTTCTAAGGTTTTATCATCTTTTAAAATAGATATTGCGTTTTTTGCCATATCCGTTACATCTCCTAAATTGCTTAAATAACCGGTAACTCCATGTATATTAACTTCTGGTAATCCTCCTGTATTAGTAGAAATTACAGGTGTTTTTGCTGCCATAGCTTCTAATGCTGCTAAACCAAAACTCTCTGTTTGAGATGGTAATAAAAAGATATCAGAATAACACAAAACTTTAGCTACTTCAGAACTATTTCCTAAGAAAAGTACATCCTTAGAAATTTTTAATTTATTTACTAAGTTCTCAGCATTTATTCTTTCTGGTCCTTCACCAACTAATAATAATTTAGAAGGAATTTCTTTCTGAACTTCGTGAAAAATCTTAATCACATCCTCTACTCTTTTTACAGGTCTAAAATTACTAATATGCGTTAAAATACGTTCGTGTGGTTTAGCAATTGCTATTCTATTACATTCAGTATCATGTGCATTATCATACTTTTCTACATCAATAAAATTATATATCACTTTTATATCTTTAGTGATATTAAATAATGTATTTGTGGTTTCTTTTAAATTGTTAGAAACCGCAGTAACTACATCAGAATTATTAATACTAAACTCTACAGCTGTTTTATATGTAGGGTGACTACCTACTAAAGTAATATCAGTTCCATGTAAAGTAGTAACAACTCTAACATCTAAACCTTTTTCCTTTAACATTTGCTTTGCCATATATGCAGCACACGCATGTGGTATTGCGTAATGTACATGTAAAACTTCTAAGTCATATTCTTGAACAACTTCTACCATTTTACTAGACAATGCTAATTCATAAGGTTGATATTCAAAAAGAGGATATTCTTCAATTACTACTTGGTGAAAATGTAAGTTATGGGTTAAAAAATCTAAACGAACCGGTTGGTTATATGTGATAAAATGAACTTCATGTCCTTTATCTGCTAAAGCCATTCCTAACTCTGTAGCTACTACTCCACTTCCCCCAAATGTTGGGTAACAAACAATTCCTATTTTCATATAATTTTTTGAAATATTAAATGATTTACAGTAAAAGATCCATAAATATTATTCATTAGTTGTAAATATACTTCTATTCTTACATTCGAAATCAAAATAAAAGCATAAAAAAAGCTTTTCAATTAGATCGAAAAGCTTTTTTAATATATTAATTTTAGAATCTAAAGATGCTAATTTTTTAGTAATCTCCTAAAGTTGCAGGATTTTGAGCTAATGCATTTTCTAACTGCTCATCACTTGGTGCTTTACCATGCCAAGCATGTGTATGCATCATAAAATCTACACCATTCCCCATTTCTGTATGTAATAAAATACAAACTGGTTTTCCTTTTCCTGTTAATGCTTTCGCTTCAGCTAAACCAGCTAAAATCGCCTCAATATCATTCCCTTTCTCAACATCAATAACGTCCCAATCAAAAGCTTCAAATTTAGCTCTAATGCTTCCCATTGCTAAAACTTCATCTGTAGTCCCGTCAATTTGTTTTTTGTTTAAATCGATTGTACAAATAATGTTGTCTACTTTTTTTGCTGATGCGTACATAATCGCTTCCCAGTTCTGTCCTTCTTGCAATTCACCATCACCATGTAAACTATATACTATTTTATCGTCTCCATTTAACTTTTTTGCTTGTGCAGCACCTAAAGCATTAGACATTCCTTGACCTAAAGATCCAGAAGCAATTCTTACACCAGGTAAACCTTCATGCGTAGTTGGGTGACCTTGTAAACGAGAATTCAACAATCTAAAAGTTGATAATTCTTCTACTGGGAAAAATCCACTATGCGCCAAAACACTATAAAATACTGGAGAAATATGTCCGTTTGAAAGGAAGAATAAATCTTCATTCTTTCCGTCCATTGTAAAATCTGTAGAATAGTCCATTACTTCTTGATATAAGCAAGTAATAAATTCTGCACATCCTAAAGAACCACCTGGGTGACCAGAGTTAACTTTATGAACCATGCGTAATATATCTCTACGAACTTGTTGCGTAAAATCTTGTAATTGTTGTGTTGTTGGCATTTTGTTATTTTAATTTGGACAAAAGTAATTTTTTTAATAGCAACTTACAAGATTAATTGTAAGCAAAAACAGCTTTATGATCAATTAAAATGATATTTTATGAAAAGAAGAATTTTAAAATGATAAAAATCTATGTTTTTTGTTTCTTTTTCTTTGCAGCAGGAAACAACACATTATTTAAAATTAAGCGATAACCTGGTGAAGTTGGGTGTAAATCTAATTCCGTTTTTGGATCGTTTACTCTGTGTGAATAATCTTCTGGATCATGACCTCCATAAAAAGTAAACATTCCTTTTCCTTTAGTTCCATGAATATAACGAGCTTCTCTATTGGTTTTATTTTCACCTAAAACCAATACATTAGATTTAATCGTATTTCTATTAAACGCCGTAGTTTGCCCCATAAACCCTTTTACTAAAACAGTATGATTTTGTGTTAACATCGTTGGCACTGGATCCCATTTTGCAGAAAACTCACCTAAAGAAAAATAATCTGAAGTTTTAGGAATTATTCGCTTATCAGTCGTATCTATATTAGAAAACTCGTACGTTCTTGGGTTTTTAACCAATTGAAAGTCTTTAAAAGCAAAGGTTTTATTATAATTTATTTTCGATTGATAGTTTAAGTCAGAAGCATCTCCATCAAACATTGCTTCGGCAATATCTACTCCTTCTGCAGATAAAGCAATATCAAAACTATCGGTTGCAGAACACATGGCAAACATAAAACCACCACCAATTACATAATCTCTTATTTTTTTTGCAACAGCTAATTTCTCTTCAGAAACCTTAGAAAACCCTAATTCTAAAGCTTTTTTTTCTGAATTTTTCTTAGCTTCTAAATACCAAGGGGCAGTTCTAAAAGAACCGTAAAACTTACCATATTGCCCCGTAAAATCTTCGTGATGTAAATGCAACCACTCATATAATAGTAGTTTATCTTCTAAAACTTCTTTATCATAAATCACATCAAACGGAATCTCAGCATACGTTAAAACCATTGTAACAGCATCGTCCCAAGGCATTTTATCTTCTGGGGAATAGACTACTATTTTTGGTGCTTTTTCTAAAATTATAGCATCTTGATTAGAAGATGGTGATGAAATTTCTTGTAATATTAATTGTGCTTTTGCATCCGAAATTATTTGATAAGAAACACCACGTATTTTACATTCATTTTCTGCAATTTTATTGTTTTCAATTAAAAAAGCACCTCCATCATAATTTAATAACCATTTAGATTTTAAACCTGCTTCTAAAGAAAAATAGACAATTCCGTATGATTTTAAGTGGTTTACTTGGTTATCATGGCTCATAGGGATATAAATAAATGATGCCCAAATTGAGTTTGATATTAAGAGAAATGTTAAGATTGTGAGGAGTTTTTTCATATCTAAAAACTAAAATACACAATTACTTTAAAGCAATTGTGTATTTCTATAATATTATAAATTCTTTATGTTTTAAAAAGGAACATCATCAGCACCTCCAAAAGCATCTTTTGGATCTACTCCACCTTGTCCTGCAAAAGGATCTTCAGGGAAATCTGCATTCATAGATGATTGGAATTCACTACTAAATCCTTCTTCTAAATCTGAGAATTTTGCCAAATGCCCCGTAAATTTTAATCGGATATTTTCTAAACCACCATTTCTGTGTTTTGCTACAATAAATTCTCCTTGTCCTTCACATGGTGAATGATCATCATCATCCCATTCTGTCATTCCGTAGTATTCCGGACGGAAAATAAACGATACAATATCGGCATCTTGCTCAATTGCTCCAGATTCACGTAAATCAGAAAGTAAAGGTCTTTTAGATCCTCCACGAGTTTCTACCGCACGAGATAACTGAGAAAGTGCAATTACTGGCACTTCTAATTCTTTTGCTAAAGCTTTTAAGTTTCTAGAAATCATAGAGATTTCTTGTTCACGATTTCCATTAGATTTTCCACCAGCAGTCATTAATTGTAAATAATCAATTACAATAATTCTAACTCCGTGTTGCGACACCAATCTTCGTGCTTTTGCTCGTAAATCAAATACAGAAAGAGACGGTGTATCATCAATAAAAATAGGCGCATCAGACAAACGTTTTACTTTTACGTTTAACTGTTCCCATTCGTGTGGTTCTAAGTTTCCTTTTCTTAATTTTTCTGATGTTAAGCCTGTTTCCGAAGAAATCATACGTGTAATTAACTGCACAGAAGACATCTCTAATGAGAACACAGCAACACCATGACCAAAATCAATCGCCATGTTTTTCGCCATCGAAATTACAAATGCTGTCTTCCCCATACCAGGACGTGCAGCTATAATAACTAAATCGGATGGTTGCCAACCAGAAGTTAATGCATCTAATTTGGTAAAACCAGTTGCCAAACCAGACATTCCTTCTTGATTACCAATTTCTTGAATCTTAGCTAAGGCTTGTTTTACTAAAGATCCTGCATCTTCAGAACTCTTTTTTAAATTTCCTTGGGTAACTTCAAACAGTTTTGCCTCTGCATCATCTAATAAGTCAAATACATCGGTACTTTCATCATACGCATTTTCTATAATTTCACTAGAAATTGAAATTAATCTACGCTGAATAAATTTTTGTAAAATAATTCTAGCATGGAACTCTATGTGTGCAGAAGATGCCACTTTTTGAGTTAAACGAATTAAAAAGAAATCTCCACCAACAAATTCTAATTTTCCATTCTTTTTTAACAAGTTAGATACAGTTAAAAGGTCAATTGGTTCAGAATTTTGAAATAATTCGTAAATAGTTGCGTAAATATCTTGGTGCTTCTGATCGTAAAAAGCATCGGCACTTAAGATGTCTATAACATCGTCAATACCTTTTTTATCAATCATCATTGCACCCAACACAGCTTCTTCTAATTCCACTGCCTGCGGCGGAATCTTCCCTTTCTCAAGTTGTACTAACCTTGATTTATCTATCTTTTTACCCGTAACAGGAGTCGTTTTTTCCATGGCTACAAATGTACTTTTTTTAGGTTGAAATTGGTCTGTTAAACTTTGCTTTAATTTGTAAACATTTATTGTAAACAAAATTGTTATTATCTTGTTAATAACCAGTCAACTTCCAAAATGAAATCTTATTTTTACAATTAAATTGGGCTTTTTTAAACTAGAACACCCTCTTATTTGAATATATATAAACGCATATTTACACAAAAAAGTATCCTTGAAGATTCAAAAAAAACATTTAATATTTACAGTTTTACTTCCAGTTCAGATTTTATTAATTCAATTGGCTGCAAAAAACGCTCCGTTTATAGAAAAATATTATTCAAACGGAATCTACCCTCCTATTTCATCATTTTTTAGAATTATTTTAGGTTGGATTCCTTTTTCTGTAGGTGATGTATTATTGGCTTTCGGACTCTTTATTTTAATTCGTTTTATAGTTAGGTTGATAAAAACGAGGTTTAAAAATTTAATTCAGAAACTACTTCATTTTACAGCGATTTTATCAGTAATTTATTTTTGTTTTTATCTTTTTTGGGGCTTGAATTATTACAGAGAACCTTTGGCTAAAAACTTACAGTATCAACAAACAAAATATACCACAGAGCAACTTAAAAAAGTAACAACACATGTAATTAAAAAACTAAATGAATATCATTATAAAATTACAAAAAATGATACTTTAAAGGTAGAAAATCCTTATTCTCAAAAAGAGATGTATACAATGGCAATTTCTGGTTATGATAATTTATCTAAAGATTTTCCACAGTTAGAATATCAACATAAATCTGTAAAAAGTTCTTTAATGAGTTTGTTGCAAACTTATAATGGAACCGCTGGATATCTGAATCCATTAACAGGTGAAGCTCAGGTAAACGACAAACTTCCAAAAACAAGTTATCCAACTACAACATGTCATGAAATGGCACATCAAATTGGTTTTGCTGCAGAAAACGAAGCTAATTTTGTTGGTTTTTTAGCAGCTAATTATAATGACGATCTTCATTTTAAATACGCGAGTTATAGAATGGCTTTGGGCTATTGTATTTCTGAATTAAGAAAACGTGACCAAAATTTATCCCAAGAACTTTGGAAAACTGTTCATAGAGGAATTCTAAAAGATTTTAGTGCGAGTTATACATTTTGGCAGCAATACAAAAACCCATTTGAGCCAATTGTTAAAAAAGGTTACAATGCCTATTTAAAAGCCAATAAACAAGATAAAGGTGTGCAATCTTATAATTATGTGGTAGATTTATTTATTTCTTATTTTAATGAAGCAAATCCTTCTTAATCTTCCTAAAATTATGTTAAAATAATTGGTTTTAACATTTTCTAAAAAGCTTCTAATTATTTTAGAAACTTAATTCATTAAAAAACCAAACTTATATGAGAAAATTACTCTTATTTTTCTCCTTATTTGTGGCTTATTCGATGCATTCGCAAGAATATTTCCCTACAGATAGCGGAGTAAAAACTACTGAAAACAGCAGTTTTGCATTTACAAATGCTACTATTTATGTAACGCATAAAAAGATTGTAAAAAAAGGAACTTTACTAATTAAAGACGGTAAAGTTGTTAGCATTGGTAAATCTGTTAAAATTCCGAATGGGACAAAAACAATCGATTTAGAAGGAAAAACGATCTACCCTTCATTTATTGATATTTATTCTGATTTTGGAATTTCTAAACCAGAAAGACAACCCAGATCTAGAAATAGAACAACACAATACGAGCCAACTCGTGAAGGGTATTATTGGAACGATCATATTAGACCAGAAACAAACCCAATTAGTAATTTTAAGTTTGATGACAAAAAAGCAAAGAGTTTAATTGATGCTGGTTTTGGAGTTGTAAACACACATTCTAATGACGGAATTGTACAAGGAAACGGATTATTAATAGCCTTAAACCCGAATACTTCTGATGCTTACCGAATTTTAAACACTAAATCTGCACAGTATTTATCATTTAATAAAAGTGCTAAATCTACACAAGCTTACCCTAGTTCTAGAATGGGTGCAATGGCTTTATTACGCCAAGTTTTTAATGATGCAGATTGGTATGCAAAAGGTAATATGAAAAATAAAGATTTATCTTTAGAGGCATTTAACGATAATAAAGGTTTACTTCAAATATTTGAAACTGCTACTGTTTTAGATGCATTAAGAGCAGATAAAGTTGGTGATGAATTTGGTGTGCAATACACAATTGTGGGTAGCGGAGACGAATTTGAAAGAATTCATGACATAAAAGCAACAAATGCCAACTTTATAATTCCTATTAATTTTAGTGATGCTTATGACGTTTCAGATCCTTTATTAGCACAACATATTTCTTTAAGAGACATGCGTATATGGAATCAAGCGCCTTCTAATTTAAGTGTACTTTCTAAAAACGGAATCAATTTTGCATTGACAACACACACTTTAAAATCTGTAAATACGTTTCATAAAAACCTACAGAAAGCTATAAAATACGGTTTTGATAAAGAAAAAGCTTTAGCTGCATTAACTACAATTCCTGCAACTATAATTGGTAACACCACAATTGGAAACTTAAATACAGGGAGTTATGCAAACTTTATTATTACGTCTGGCGATGTTTTTGATACTAAAACTACCATTTATGAAAACTGGGTTCAGGGAGCTAAAAATGTAGTTAACAACATGAATATTAAAGATATTACAGGTGATTATATGTTATCTGTAAATAACAAAAACTACAATTTATCAATTACAGGTAAAGGAGCTAAGCAAACAGGAACTATTAAAATTGATGATAAAAAAATTAAGTCTAAATTTTCATATAGTGATGATTGGATTTCTATCACATTAAACGATGACGAACATTTTACAAGAATGCTAGGTAAAATTGTTAATGCTTCTAACATAATGCAAGGTGATGCTTTTGATACTGAAGGAAATAAAACCTATTGGTCTGCCAGTAAAAAGGTTCAAAAAGAGGAAGTTTCAAAAAAAGAAAAAAACGAAGAAGAAAAAGCAATTACAGTAGTTCCAGTAAGTTATCCTAATATAGGATTCGGTAATTATATTCAACCTAAAACAGAGACAATCTTAGTTAAAAATGTAACTGTTTGGACCAGTGAAAAAGAAGGTATTTTAGAAAAAACAGATGTCCTTTTAAAAGACGGAAAAATAGAAAAGATTGGTTCTAATTTAAGTGCTAGAGGAGCTACAGAAATTGACGGAACAGGCAAGCATTTAACAGCTGGTATTGTAGATGAACATTCTCATATTGCAGCTTCTGCTGTAAACGAAGGTGCTCAAAACTCATCTGCAGAAGTTACAATGGAAGATGTAATTGATCCTAATGACATAAACATTTACAGAAACATTTCTGGAGGAACTACTACTTCTCAAATTTTACACGGTTCTGCAAACCCTATTGGTGGTCGTTCTGCAATTATCAAACTAAAATGGGGAGAAAATGCAGATGAGATGATTTATAAAAATTCTCCTAAATTTATAAAATTTGCTTTAGGTGAAAATGTAAAACAATCTCGTCATACAAATGGAACACGTTTTCCGCAAACAAGAATGGGTGTAGAACAAGTTTTTACAGATTATTTTACAAGAGCTCATGAATATGATGCTTTAAAGAAAAGTGGAAAACCGTATAGAATAGATACAGAAATGGAAACTTTGGTTGAGATTTTACACGGAGAACGTCATATTTCTTGTCACTCTTATGTACAATCTGAAATTAATATGTTAATGAATGTTGCCGATAAAATGGGCTTCAAAATAAATACATTTACACATATTTTAGAAGGTTATAAAGTTGCTGATAAGATGAAAGATCGCAATATTGGTGCTTCAACATTTTCAGATTGGTGGGCATATAAATACGAAGTAAACGACGCAATACCATACAATGCAGCAATTATGCACAATGAAGGTCTTACTGTTGCTATTAATTCTGATGACAGAGAAATGTCTAGAAGACTAAATCAAGAAGCAGCAAAAACAGTAAAGTATGGTGGAATGACAGAATTAGAAGCTTGGAATATGGTTACTATTAACCCTGCAAAATTATTACATATTGATGATCGTGTTGGTAGTATTAAAGTAGGTAAAGATGCAGATGTTGTTTTATGGAGCCATCACCCAATGTCTATTTATGCTAAAGTTGAAAAAACAATTATTGAAGGAAAAGTGTTTTTTGATAGAAATGAAGATATCAAAAAACGTGAAGCTATTAAGCAAGAAAAGAGCAAATTAATCAATATGATGTTGCAGGAAAAAATGGGAGGAGCAAAAACCCAAATTCCAGCAAAAAGAAAAGATAGAAATTTTCACTGCGATACATTAGAAGAAATATAAAACTAAATAATGATGAAAAAAATAATATATAGTTTGCTATTTTTCTTCTTAGTAGGAAATAGCATTGCGCAACAAACGCCCGCAGACAAACAAACTACAGATTATTCTATAGAAGGTGCAACAGCACATTTAGGAAATGGAAAAATTATAGAAAATGCTTTAGTAATGTTTAGCAATGGAAAAATTGTATTTGTTGGAAATGCAAATGCAAAAATAGCCAGAAGAGGAACCGTCATTAATGCCAAGGGTAAACATGTGTATCCTGGTTTTATTGCGACAAATGCCTCTATAGGTTTGGTAGAAATAGATGCTGTAAAAGCAAGTGATGATGAAGATGAGATTGGAGCAAATAACCCACATATTAGAAGTTTGGTTGCCTATAATGCAGAGAGTAAAGTGGTAGAATCTATGCGTCCAAATGGTGTTTTAATGGCCCAAATTACACCTAGAGGTGGTACAATTTCAGGTACATCTTCTGTGGTGCAATTAGATGCTTGGAATTGGGAAGATGCTAGTATAAAAACAGACGATGCAATTCACATAAACTGGCCAACTAGTTTTACAAGCGGAAGATGGTGGCTAGGAGAAGATCCTGCTTTAAGACCAGATAAAGAGTATCCTAAAAAAATAAATGATATTCAATCTTATTTTGCAAATGCTAAAACCTATTTAGCAAGTGATAAAAATAAAATGCATTTACCTTATGAAGCTACAAAAGGTTTATTTGAGGGAAGTAAGAAATTATTTATTCATGTAAACGGCCAAAAAGAAATTACAGATGCTATCACAATTATTAAAGAATTGGGCATCAAAAACATTGTAATTGTTCATGGTGATGAAGCTGATAAAGTAGCAGATTTATTAGTTAAAAATAACATAGCAGTTGTTTTAGAAAGACCACACAGAAATCCAGAAAATGAGGACGATGCTTATGATTATACGTACACAATTGCAAAAAACTTAACAGATAAAGGTGTTGTTGTTGCCCTTGGTATGGAAGGTCAAATGGAAAGAATGAATACTAGAAACCTTCCGTTTTACGCAGGTACATTTGCTGCTTTCGGATTAGATAAAGAAGTAGCATTGCAATTATTAACTTCTAATTCTGCAAAGATTTTAGGTATTGATGATATGGTTGGAACCTTAGAAGTTGGTAAAGATGCAACCTTATTTGTTTCTGAAGGTGATGCTTTAGACATGAGAGGAAACATTTTAACGGATGCTTTTATACAAGGTAGAAAAATTAGCCTAGAAACACACCAAACAAAACTTTGGAAACGCTATTCTAATAAATACAAAACCAAATAATTTAAAAAAGGCTCGCTAATTACGAGCCTTTTTTTTTAATCCTTAATAACTATCGTATATTTTATTAAAGGTCAATTCAAAAATAATGACACAAAAAAAAGCCCATCAATTAATTGATGGGCTTTTATAAAACTTTAAGTATATTTCTTAGATAACTTTTACGTTAACCGCGTTTAAACCTTTGTTTCCTTCTTGTAAATCGAATTCAACTTCGTCACCTTCTCTAATTTCATCAATTAAACCAGAAACGTGTACAAAATGATCTTTGCTTACTCCTTCTTCAGTGATAAAACCAAAACCTTTTGTGTCGTTGAAAAACTTTACTGTACCTTTACTCATAATAATGTTGTTAAATTTATAATACTAATTGTATTGCAAAGATGGTTCCATTTTTCTGATATACAACCTTATAATTGTTTTCTTTTCTGTTTTTTTATTAAATTTTTATTCCGAAGAATGATATACCTATAAATACAGTCTTTAAAAAGTAGTATTACACTATTATCTTCTCAAAATAAATACCTAAAAAAGTATCTACTTTTTCCTTTAAAGCGTTTATAGAGTGCTTTTCTTTTCTGTAAATCGTTACATTTTCTGCTACCCTATTTCTACTAAAACTTTCTTGTACTTCTACAATACGAACCCCTTTTATGTTTTCTAGGAGATTCTTTAATCCTACAACAAATGACGTATCGCTTAAATAAATTTTTAAAGTTTGTTCTCTTGGTGAGTTTCTAATTTCGGTTCTAAATGCTAACATAATTATAAGTTTTAATGGTTTATAAATAATGTTACAGAAAAGTAACTCTCCTAAGTTACTATTTTAGTTTGATATTTACAAAAAAAGATCTATAATCAATAATAAAAAAAAGGAATACTTATGATTTTAGACCATACGTATTCCTTTTTAAATTTTATTCTACTTGTTATTTTATAATATAAAAACTACCAATCTATCGGAAAATAATCTTTTAAGAATTTACCAGACCAATGTTTACCAGTATTAATTCCATCAATTAATGGGTCCATCACTCTTGCGGCACCATCTACAATATCTAATGGTGGCTGAAAATCGTGCGTTTCTACTTTATGCTTAGACAATTCTGCAGGATCTTCATCTGTAACCCAACCAGTATCAACTGCATTCATATAAATACCTTTCTTTGCAAATGTTGAAGCAGACGTATGTGTTAACATATTTAAGGCTGCTTTGGCCATATTTGTATGTGGATGTCTGTCTACCTTTTTAAATCGATGGAACTTCCCTTCCATCGCAGTTACATTGATAATATGCTTTTTACCCGTATTTTCTTTCATCATTAAATTAGACAAACGATTACATAACACAAACGGTGCAACAGCATTTACCAACTGTACTTCTACCATTTCTGTAGTTTCTATTTCGCCTAATTTTAAACGCCAACTATTGGTTTTTCTTAAATCTACTTGTTGTAAATCTGCATCTAATTCGCCTTCCGGAAAAACTTCTGCAGTTTGTAATGAATTGTCAAAACTATACGGAATTTGAGATAATTCTGCTGAATTTCTTAAACCAATTCCTGGTTCTGGTCCGTGCCAAGTAACTGGCAAAACATTATTTTTATCCGTTTTAGCAGTAGAGACACTTAAATCCGCCAATTCTTCTAAACAACTTTCGTGATCTTGTAATAAAGTCTGTGCCAATTTTGGTAATTGGTCAATTGGTTTCTTTTCATTTTCCATTAAATGGAAATAAAAACCAGACGGACGTCTTACCGTTTGTGCAGCATTGTTGATTAAAATATCTAATCGATCGTATTTTTGTTCTATATAATTACAGAAAATTTCTACACTTGGTATGTGTCTTAAATCTAAGCCATGAATGTGTAAACGATGACTCCAATCTTTATAATCTTCTTCTTTAGAAAAACGAATTGCAGAATCTGCAGGAAAACGTGTTGTTGCCACAACTGTTGCTCCAGAACGCAAACACATTAAGGTAATATGATATCCGATTTTTAAACGAGAACCTGTAATTACTGCTACTTGACCTTTTAAATCTGTCGTTTGAAACCGTTTTGCATAATTTAAATCTCCACATTCGGTACACATTGTGTCATAAAAATGATGCAATTTGGTAAAAACCGTTTTACAGACATAACAATTTCTTGGCGATTCTAATTCTGGTGTATCTTCATTTAATTCTGCTGCTCCTAATAATTTTGGTGCAACAAATAATGCAGCTTCTCTTGCAGAACGTATTCCGGTAGATTTTCTAGCGTGTTTATCGCTTTCAATCATTTTACGTTTTGCCGCTTTTTTAGCGTCTTTACGTCTACGCTGAAATTCATCTCTGTTTGGACGAGATAATTCGCCAGCAACTTTAAAAAGCGCGACTCTTTGCTCCTCAGGCAATTCAAAAAGTTGATTCGTATCCTCCAATAATTTTTGAAGGGTATTGATGCACGAATTTACTTCTGTATTTAATTCTTTATTACTCATATTTTTACACTTCGTAAATACGTACTTTTTTCTTTTTTAAACGAGAATTGTTTAATTTCTCAATTAATTCTGCAGTTAATGTTGATGGTACTGCTACAAAAGCACAATCTTGTTTTAACTCAATGGCCCCTAGCTGTTCTTTGCTTAATTTTCCTTGTTTTATAAACAAACCAGCAATATCTCCTTTCGAAATCTTGTCTTTTCTACCTCCAGAAATAAATAAGGTTTCCCAAAAAACAGGACTTCTTACTGCTTGTTTAGAAATGTCTTGTAAATCAGCATGCTTAATAAAATCTGGTAAACGTTCGTCTTTCCATTTTAAAACAAAGGCTGTTCCTTCTGCAGAAACTCTTGCTGTACGTCCATTTCTATGTGTAAATTCTTCTACTGCTTGTGGCAATTCATAATGAATGATGAAACTCATTTCTGGTACATCGATACCTCTTGCTGCTAAATCTGTAGCAATTAATAATTGATTGGTCCCATTTCTAAATTTAATTAAAGAACGTTCTCTATCTTTCTGCTCCATTCCACCACTAAAGCAACCATGTTTTATGTTCTTGCTTTCTAAAAATGTACTTACATTATTTATAGAATCTTTTAAATTACAAAAAACGATACCTTGCTTATTTCCTAAATGATTTAGTAAATGTAATAAGGTATTCAGTTTGTTTTTAGCAGGAGAAACTACTGTTCTTATTTCTAATTTAGAAGTTACTGCTTTTAAGTAATTAACTGTGTTTGGTTTACTTAAACCTACAAAATCAGGAATTTCAACTCCTTGCGTTGCAGAAGTTAATATGCGTTTATTTAAAGATAGTTGATTGATAATATTACGCATCTCATACTCAAAACCAACCTCTAAAGATTTGTCAAATTCATCTAAAATTAAAGTTTTTATATGCTCTTTAGAAAAACGATCGTTTGCAAAGTGGTCTGAAATTCGACCTGGTGTTCCTATTAAAATTGCAGGAATATGCTTTAATTCTATCTTATCTTTAGACATCGGTCTACCACCATACACCGCATTTACCTTAAAACCAGACCCCATAGAACGAATTACTTGTTCTATTTGAATTGCCAATTCTCTAGAAGGCACTAAAATTAATGCTTGTACTTCTTCTAAATTTGGATCTAAAAATTCTAATAAAGGTAGAGAAAAAGCCAATGTTTTTCCTGTTCCTGTTGGCGAAAGTAAAATTACATTATCATTTTTATGAATGGTAGCAATAGCTTCTTTTTGCATTTGATTTAACTCTTCAATCTGCAATTTTGATAATATATCTTGTTGAGTTTTTATAATATTTGCCATGCTTATTTCTTTTTCTTCTTTTTAATTACTGCTGTTTTTGTTTTTGCACTTGCTGTTTGTGCTAAATAATTAGCCAAAACTTTATCTACCAATTCTTCTTTGGTTAAATGATGAAAAATTGTTTTAATCTCTGCTTTTAAATCTTCTGAAATAGCACGATTTGGTTTTGTTTTAAACACTTTTTTAGCCCACAGAATTGTATTATTGTCTTCTATACTTTGTGCATCTGCTTTTATATATTCTTTAAAAGTCAAACCTAAATCTTCTTCAAATTCAGGAATTTCTTCTAATTCTTCTGGTTGTATCACACTTAAAGAAAGTCCGGTTGCTCCTGCCCTAGCTGTACGTCCACTTCTGTGTACATACGTATCATACCTGTCTGGTAAATGGTAATTTACTACGTAAGATATTTCTTTAACGTCAATACCACGAGCTGCTAAATCTGTAGCTACTAAAATATCGATAGTTCCTTCTCTAAATTGTCCCATTACACGATCACGAATCCCTTGGGTTAAACTACCGTGTAAAGCACCAGATGAAAATTTATTTATGGCTAAGTTTTTAGCTAATTTATTAACGGCTGCTTTTGTTTTACAGAAAATAATTCCGCGTTCTCCTTCTTTAGTCGATAAAAAATGCATTAAAACATTCAATTTTTCAATTGGTTCTACCACCACATATTGATGATCGATTCCTTTATGCCCAACAGAATCCATATCAGTTTCTATATGTTCTACGTGTTTAGACATATAGTTTTGTATCAATTGCTTGATAGTTCCAGGCATCGTTGCTGTAAACAACAACGTTCTTCTAACATTCGGAATTTCTTTTATAATAGCATCTACTTCTTCCTTTAAAGCGCTTACCATTTCATCAGCTTCATCTAAAACAAAATAGTTGATTTTTTTAATGTTGATTGCTTCACGTTTCATTAAATCTACCAATCTACCCGGAGTTGCAATTACAATACTTGGGTTCTTTTTAATGGCTTCAATTTGTGGTTTTATTGGGATTCCTCCGCAAATAGAGACTATTTTTTCCTTTTGTTCATCGGAAGAAAAAGAAAGTAAATTGTCATATATCTGATGACCTAATTCTCTTGTAGGTGCTAAAATTAAAACTTGAATATGTGTTTCATCAGCTTTAATTTTTTGTAATAAAGGCAAACCAAAAGCAGCTGTTTTTCCTGTTCCTGTTTTTGCCAAAACCACCATATCTTTCTTTTTATGTAAGATAAACGGAATGGTTTTTTCTTGAACTGCAGTAGGAACTGTAATTTCTAATTTTGCTAAACGTGCTTCTAGTTCTTTATGAATTCCTAAAGATGAAAAGGTTTTTGACATTAAATATATTTTTTGCAAAGGTAGCAATATCGTTCTTGTTAATTAAATAAATTATGGTTCGTGAATTTAAAATATTTTAATTGAAAATAAAATGATTAGGATACTAAAAAATAAGCCTAAAATAGGCTTTCAGAATCCGTATATTTGCAACTCTATTTTAGTTTAATTATACATTTGAAACAGATAAAAGCATACTTACAGCAAATAGCCAACATATCTCAAGAAGATTGGGACTTTTTTACGTCTAAATTGCAACCTCGTGTTATTAAAAAGAAAGCCGTTTTCTTAAAATTAAACGAAATTGAAAACTACATATCTTTTATAGAATCTGGCGTGGTACGTTTGTATATTCCTAAAGAAAATCCTGAAAAAGAAATCACCTTTGGTTTTAGTTTTAAAGATCAGTTTATTAGTGCGTACGATTCTTTTTTAACTAGAAAACCTTCTGCATACGAATTGCAAGCACTTACAGAAACTACCATTTTAAGTGTTTCGTACACCGATTTACAAGAAATTTATAAGAAAACTCAAATTGGTAATTTAATTGGTCGATTAACCGCAGAACGTTTATTTTTAATCAAATCTAGTAGAGAACAAAACCTTCTAAACCTTACTGCAGAAGAGCGTTATCTTAAGTTATTTAAAGATCGTCCAGAAATTTTAAAAGAAATTCCTTTAAAATATGTCAGTTCTTATATTGGTGTTACTGCACAAGCTTTAAGCCGAATTAGAAAACGTATTTAATAATATTAATACATTTTATAACAGTTTTAAGGTTTCCTTTTTATCAAAAAGATTAGTCTTGTTTCTTGGTTCTTTAAACTCAGCGATATTTTTTATTGATTTAGGTTCATTGTTTCACCTAAAACAGCAAACTATCTTTGTCAAAATTTTTAAATATGGCAGTAGTTATTTTTATTATAGTGCTTTGGTATGGAGGTTTGTTTTTTCAATCTTTCTTTTTACATCGTTATGCAGCACATCAAGTATTTACCATGTCTAAAACCATGGAGAAAATTACCTTTATTTTAACTTGGGTTTTTCAAGGGTCTAGTTATTTAAGTGCTTACGGATACGGAATTATGCACAGAATGCATCATGCATATACAGACACAGAAAAAGATCCACACTCTCCTTCTTACGATGCAAATATGTTTGCAATGATGTGGAAAACGAAAACTATTTATCAAGATATTAACGAGCAACGCATTGCTATTGATGACCGTTTTACTAAAAATGTACCGCAATGGAAATCGTTTGATTCTTTTGCTGGCTCTCGTTTTTCTCGTTTACTTTGGATTACCTTTTACATTTTATTCTTTGTCTTTTTCGTAACCGCTTGGTGGCAATGGTTATTATTACCAATCGCTTTTTTAATGGCGCCTATTCATGGAGTTATTATCAACTGGTTTGGTCATATTTATGGATATGTAAACTTCAAAATGAAGAACACCAGCAAGAATCTTTTTCATTTCGATTTTTTAATGATGGGAGAAGGTTACCACAACAATCACCACAAACATGCTAGTAGCCCTAATTTTGGAGTTAAATGGCATGAAATAGATATGACTTATGTAATTATTAAAGTTTTAGACTTTTTCGGTTTGATTAAGCTGAAAGCTATTAAAGTAAAAGAATAATACTGTGTAAAAAAGATATAGAAATCTGTTAAACATATTTAATAATTATCTTTTTGTAATTAAAAATTATAACTAGAAATATCATTTAAAAACACCCTTTAATAAGTGGTGTTTTTTTCATTTTTAGTATCTTTGTTAGACACAGAAATCTCACCATAAACCTAGCTTTCTAACTCTAAAATGAAAAACTACAAACCAAAAAAAAGATTACCTGCACAAGCTTATATAGATGGTGTTTTAAAAGGTGATAGAGTAATTCTTTCTAGAGCAATCACTATTATAGAAAGTAATTTAGAAAGCGATAAAAGTTTAGCTAAAGAAATCGTTCAAGAAATATTACCAAATTCAGGTAAATCTATACGTATTGGTATTACAGGTGTGCCTGGTGTTGGTAAAAGTACTTTTATTGAAGTCTTCGGGTTGCATTTGGTAAAACTGGGGCATAAAGTAGCTATATTATCAATAGACCCAAGTAGTCAACGTTCTCGTGGAAGTATTTTAGGTGATAAAACTAGAATGGATGAATTGTCTGTTTTACAAGAAGCGTATATTAGACCTTCCGCCTCTGGCGATACTTTAGGAGGTGTTTCTAACAAAACAGGAGAAACCATGCTGCTTTGTGAAGCCGCAGGTTACGATGTTATTCTAATTGAAACCGTTGGTGTTGGTCAGTCTGAAACAGCTGTACACGGCATGACAGATTTCTTTTTACTTTTAATGCTTGCTGGTGCTGGAGATGAGTTGCAGGGAATTAAAAAAGGGATTATGGAAATGGCCGATATGGTGGTTATTAATAAAGCCGATGGCGATAATATCACCATGAGTAAATTAGCTAAAAGACAATACCAAAATGCCCTTCATATTTTTCCAGCTTCTGAGTCTGGTTGGACTCCTGTGGCTAGTACCGCTTCAGCCATAAAAAATATTGGTATAGATAATGTTTGGAATGAAGTTTTAAAATTTAAAAAATTAGTTGATGAGAATGGTTATTTCCTAAAAAACAGAAACCATCAACAAATAAAATGGATGTATAATAATATCAATGAAGAATTGAAACACTTGTTTTATGGTTCAAAAAACATAAAAAGAGAGCTTTCATCATTAGAAAATGATATTGTTACATCTAAAATTTCACCTGTAAAAGCAGCACAACAAATTATAGAAGAATTTAAAAATTCCTTTCAATTGAGTTAATAATTCATGAACCTTAAAAATTGTATGAAATGATATTTAATAATTATTTTGATAAACTATTTGAATTAAGGTATTTTGAAATGAATAAGTTTGGACTTGCAACACCTACAATAATATTGGCTTTGTTAGAAGAAACAGCTGCAGATCATGCTCACTCTATAGGACACAGTATATTTGATCTATTACAAAAAAATGTAGGTTGGGTATTAGTTTCTGGTGTTTTACAAATGAATCGTTATCCCAATTATAAAGAAAAAATAACCATTAGAACTTGGCTATCCCACTACTCTTTTATCAAAGGATATAGAGAAAATATTATTTACGATGAAAAGAATAACATTATAGGTAGTGCAAAAGGTTTATGGGTTTTCTTTGACATAAATAAAAGAAAGCCGATTCCTATTTTTAATGAAATTAAAGAAAAATGGTCGTACTTTAACGAACACTCTATCAATAGAAATATCAAGAAAAAAATAATTGCTATAGACTCACCTCAACATACAAAACAATTTAGAGTAAACCGATACGATATTGATTCTAATAAACACGTGAATAATATTAGATACTTACAATGGTTAATTGAATCGATTCCAGAAGATATTGTTGATAATTATTTTTTGCATGAAATTGAAGGTCATTTTATAGCGGAAGCTCAATATGGAGATACCGTCTTATCTTTAACCAAAGAACTTAAAATAAAAAATACTTTTGCGCATACTATCAAAATTAAAGGAAATAATAAAGTTTGCGCCACAGCTAAAACTATTTGGAAAGCTTATTGACATTTACCGCACACTGTTTGTTTTATTGTTTTTTATGTAAATATTTTATCTAACATTCAACTTTCCATACAGTTTTGTCTTTTCGACCAAAGGGAGAAATCACATAAAGGTGCTCATTTTTGTGTTATCAGTATTATGAGACTTCTCTTCAAGTCGAAGTGACAAGTTCTTATGTTTTTTTTTACCCTTATAATACTGATAATTGCAAACACATAACAATCTAAAATCGTATTTATGTGGATGATAACAACAAAAAAAGCCCAAACAAGTATATATTCGGGCTTTTTTAAATAAATTAATATAGAGTTTATTCTTGCTCTAAGTATTTTTCCATTATCGTAATTGCAGATTCAGAAATTACAGTTCCAGGACCAAAAATAGCAACCACTTTTCTTTCCAATAAATAATCATAGTCTTGTGCAGGTATTACCCCACCTGCAAAAACCATAATATCTGGTCTACCTAATTTTTCTAATTCTTCTATTAATTGAGGAATTAACGTTTTATGTCCAGCCGCCAAACTAGATGCACCTACAAAATGCACATCGTTTTCAATAGCTTGTTTTGCTACTTCTTCTGGAGTTTGAAATAAAGACCCCATATCTACGTCAAAACCTAAATCGGCAAAACTAGAAGCAACTACTTTTGCTCCTCTATCGTGTCCGTCTTGCCCCATTTTAGCAATCATAACCCTTGGTCTACGACCTTCTATTTCTGCAAACTTATCCGTTAACTTTTGCGCTCTTGCAAATGTATCATCACTTTTTACTTCTTTTCCGTACACACCACTTATCAATTTAGTATCCGCTTTATGTCTTCCAAAATGAACCTCTAAAGCATCGGATATTTCACCTAATGTAGCAAAATTTTCTGCAGCTTCTACAGCCAAGGCTAATAAATTACCTTTTCCTGTTCCTGCACAATCCTCTAATGCTTTTAAATTGACTGCAACCACTTCAGAATTACGTTCAGTTTTCATTTTATTTAAACGAGCAATTTGAGAATCTCTTACAACCGTATTATCAACTTCTAAAATTTCAATATTTGATTTTTCTGTCGTTTTAAATTTATTTACTCCTACTAAAATATCTTGACCAGAATCTAAACGTGCTTGCTTACGAGCAGAAGCTTCTTCTATACGTAATTTAGGAACTCCAGTTTCAATAGCTTTTGCCATTCCTCCTAATTCTTCAACTTCTTCAATTAATTTCCACGCTTTCTTCGCAATTTCTTGCGTTAAATATTCTACATAATATGAACCTGCCCAAGGATCTACAGATTTTGTCATTTGAGTTTCATCTTGAATAAAAATCTGAGTATTACGTGCTATTCTTGCAGAAAAATCTGTTGGTAAAGCAATTGCTTCATCCAATGCATTGGTGTGTAAAGATTGCGTTCCTCCCAAAGTAGCTGCCATTGCTTCTACACAAGTACGAGCTACATTATTAAAAGGATCTTGCTCACTTAAACTCCAACCAGAAGTTTGACTATGCGTACGCAATGCCATCGATTTTGGGTTTGTTGGATTGAATGATTTTATAATTTTTGCCCAAAGCATACGTGCAGCACGCATTTTTGCAATTTCCATAAAATGATTCATTCCTACTGCCCAGAAGAAAGATAAACGAGGCGCGAATTCATCAATTTTTAAACCAGATTTTAATCCAGTTCTAATGTATTCCATTCCATCTGCTAAAGTATACGCTAATTCAATATCGGCGGTTGCACCCGCTTCTTGCATGTGATAACCAGAAATTGAAATTGAGTTAAACTTAGGCATATTTTTAGTGGTGTAATCAAAAATATCACCAATAATTTTCATGGAAGGTAATGGTGGATAAATGTATGTATTACGCACCATAAACTCCTTTAAAATATCATTCTGAATCGTTCCCGAAAGTTTATCTAAAGCAACGCCTTGTTTTTTTGCAGCAGCTATATAAAAAGCCATAATAGGTAACACAGCACCATTCATTGTCATAGAAACTGACATTTTATCTAACGGAATTTGATCAAACAAAATTTCCATATCTAAAATTGAATCTATGGCAACACCTGCTTTACCAACATCACCCGTTACACGTGGATGATCTGAATCGTAACCACGGTGCGTAGCTAAATCAAAAGCAACTGAAAGTCCTTTTTGACCTGCCGCTAAATTTCTTCTGTAAAAAGCATTTGATTCTTCTGCGGTAGAAAAACCTGCGTATTGACGAATCGTCCAAGGACGCATGGCATACATGGCACTATAAGGACCTCTTAAAAAAGGTGGTACACCAGCTGCAAAACCTAAATGTTCTGCTTCTGCAATATCTTCTTTTGTAAATTGTTTTTTTACAGGGATTCCTTCAGGAGTATTCCAAACATCTTGATTCTCTGAAGTTGCAACAGTTTGTTTGACTGCTGAGTTTATTTTTATATCTGAAAAATCTGGTTTCATACTTCTAAAGATTTAAAGGTTTTTTGAACTTTTTTCTGAATACTAGAAAGTGAGACAAGAACATCAGTTCTCATATTTACAACACCATCTAAACCAACAGCCGTTAATTCATCAATGTTTTTTGGTGCACCTGCTAGTAACAATACTTTATCTGTATCTATGGCTCTAAATGCTTTTACAAATTCTACAGCAGTTTCATCATAATCTTCATCAGAACTACAAATAACAACTACATTTGAAGTTGATTTAGCACTTTCAGTAGCTGCAACCAAAGCGTTTGCAAAACTTTCTTCTTGATGCACATCAAAACCACTTACACCTATAAAATCATAAGCAAAAGCAGCTCTCGCTTTACGCATTGTTAAATTTCCATAACTCGCTAATTGTACAATTGGGCGCACATTTGTTTCATCCACTAATTCTTCTGTAACCCTACGCATTGCCTCAATTTCTAAAGAAGCTCTTCTTGGAGTTAATACCTTCGGATTCTCACTAATTCCTTTAGAAAGTAGATTAGCAGATATTTTCTCCATTAAGTTAGGATACTTGTTAATTCCAACCATTGGAGTTCTACGTTGGCTAATTAATTTTAATTTTTGAAGACGAATTTCAGCAATTTGTTGTTGAATTATTTCTTTTTCAAAATTGATATAAAAACCACCATCAGCTTCAATTGCTTTAAACAACTCTAATGCTTTTTCTGCTATTTTAGAACTAACCTCTTCAATATAATAAGATCCATCAACAGGGTTTGATACTTTACCAAAATAAGATTCTTCTTTTAAAATAGTGGTAATATTACCTGCTATTCTGCTTGAAAAATCAGAAGAACTTTTAAATTCTTTGTCATAAGGATCAATTAAAACTCCGTCTACATTTCCTAAAATAGCAGCCATAGCTTCTGTAGTACAACGTAATAAGTTGGTTTCTGCATCTGTAATTGACTTACTCCAAATAGAAGTTTTAGCCGTTATCGTATTCGAGAAATCAGCAAGTTGATATTTGGCAGCTACCTCAGCTAATAAATTATTGAATGCTCTAAATTTTCCAATTTCAACAAAATACTCTAATCCAATTGCTAAATTAAAATTTAGGTTGTCGAAAATTTGTTGCACTGCAATCTCTTTTTCTTTCAATTTTTCCGTTAAAAAAACGAGAGAACTTAAAGTATATGCTATTTCTTGCACTTGGTTTGCTCCATTATCTAAATACTCCGTTCCAGAAATAGTGATTGCTTTAAAGTTAGGAAAATCTTTTGTTAACTTTATCAGTTCTGCTGTTACATCTACAAGGTTTTCATTAAAACTACCTGTTGTTACATAGCCAGAAATTAAATTTGCATCAATATATCCCTTTAAATTTTTGCCTTTTGCAAAAGCAACTAAATCTTTGGTAAAAGGAATAGAATTATTAAATAATTTAAACGAAACCGAGATAGTATTTAAGTCTATTCCATTTAAAAGTTCTTCTACAGATACATTGGTTATCATTTGAAAAATAATACCATTTATTCCTTCTTCAATTGCTTTTAAGGCCAAATCATTTCCAGATTTACCACAACAAGCAGCAACACTTCTATAGTTTACTAATGATTGTGAGTTTTCTCCTTTATTTTTTAGCTGTGTAATTGAATTTTCTATATTATAACAAGGCTGAAAATTGATACCAGTTAGGTTTTTCCACACTAGTTTTCTATCAAAATCAGCACCTTTTAAATCTGCGGTCACTCTTTCCATCCACTGTTCAGTAGAAACTGAAGAGAAATCTGAAAAAAGTATTTTATTTTTATCGCTCATTATATGTGAATTTATTTAATACAAAAGGTTACAGTTCTTAAAGTTACAAAATTTAAACCCTACCTTCCGTAAGTTTATTATATCATTAAACTACTTCCAAATCTTTCAAATATAGCTTTGTCCAATTCCTCTCTATGATTTGGGTGCGCAATATCTCTTAATGCTTGAGCTCGTTGTTTTAAATTTTTACCAAATAGTTCTGCTATCCCATATTCTGTAGCTATAAACCTAGCATGCGCACGGGTGGTAACAACTCCTGCTCCTACTTTTAACGCTGGAGTAATCTTAGAAACACCTTTAGAGGTTGTTGATGTAATTGCACATATTGGTTTCCCACCTTTTGATAAAGCAGCTCCACGCATAAAGTCCATTTGACCACCAACTCCAGAAAACATTCTCTGACCAATAGAATCTGCACAAATTTGACCTGTTAAATCTACTTCAATAGCAGAATTTATTGCTGTTACTTTTGGGTTTTTACGAATGATAGAAGTATCATTTACGTATGCAATGTCATTCATTTCAATTTCTGGATTATCATCTATAAAGTCATATAAACGTCTTGTTCCCATAGCAAAACCAGAAACAATTTTATAAGGGTTTGTTTTCTTTTTAGAACCGTTTACAACTCCGTTTCTCACTAAATCTATGACACCTTCAGAAAACATCTCTGTATGTATCCCTAAATTTTTATGGTTGTTTAAAAATGTTAAAACGGCATTTGGAATACCACCAATCCCCATTTGAAGCGTTGCACCATCATCAATAATTTCTGCAATATTTTTACCTATAGATTTCTCTATTTCAGATGGTTCTACAAAATTCATTTCGTAGATTTCTTCTTCTACTTCAACACAGGCATCAAAATGTTTTAAATGAATTTGAGCATCTCCAAATGTACGAGGCATGCGCGGGTTAATTTGAGCAATAATTATTTTACCTTGTTCTATACCAGAAATAACAATATCAACAGAAACACCTAAAGAACAAAAACCATGTTTATCCGGTGGCGATACATTTACCAGAACCACGTCCAACTTCATATATCCTTCACGAAATAAACTTGGTATTTCACTTAAAAAAACAGGAATATAATCTACCGTGTTTCCTACCATTTTACGAACGTTTCCACCAATAAAAAAAGCATTGGTATGAAAACTTTCTCTTAATTCTGGTGCAGTATATCCACAAGCTCCCTCGGTATGTAAATGAACAAGTTCAACATTTCTTAATTCTGACGCTCTTGCAACCATCGCTTTTATTAAAGCTTGTGGTGTTGCAGAACCTCCTTGGATTAAAACTCTATCGTTAGATTTGATTAATTTAACAGCTTCATCGGCTGTCATTTTATTTGGTATTTTCATATTATCAAATTTTAAAAATTGTTGTTTTTGTTCATTCACACACTAAAATGAACTTATAATTATCCTTTATCCTAAGAAACTTAAAATAATACCTGCAGCAATTGCAGAACCTATTACACCTGCAACATTTGGCGCCATTGCATGCATTAATAAATAGTTACTTGGATCTGATTTTAAACCTTCGTGATGCACAACACGTGCACTATCTGGAACAGCAGAAACTCCTGCAGCACCAATAAGCGGATTAATTTTATTATCTCCTTTTAAGAATCTATTCATAAATCTAGCGAATAATAAACCTCCACAAGTTGCAATCACAAATGAGATTGCTCCTAAACCAAATATCAATAATGAATCTTTAGTGATAAAAATATCTGCTTGCGTAGAAGCTCCTACTGTAACACCTAATAAAATAGTTACAATATCAATTAATTTGGTTCTTGCCGTATCTGCTAATCTTTCTGTTCTTCCTGACTCTTTTAATAAATTTCCGAAGAATAACATCCCTAATAATGGTAATGCACTAGGAGAGATAAAAAGAGTTAATAATAAAGCAACTACAGGGAAAATCATTTTTTCCTTTTGAGTAACGGCTCTTGGTGGTTTCATTTTTATTTTTCTATCCTCTTTAGAGATTAACAATCTCATTAATGGAGGCTGAATTACAGGAACCAATGCCATGTAAGAATAAGCAGCAATAGCAATAGGTCCAATTAAGTTTTTAACCGTTGTACCATCTGCCAAAATATTAACTCCGTTTGCTAATTTTGATGATAAGAAAATTGCAGTTGGTCCATCGGCTCCACCAATAATACCGATTGCACCTGCTTCTGGAAGGCTGAATCCTAGATAAAGCGCTCCCATAAAAGTTGCAAACACACCAATTTGAGCTGCTGCTCCTAAAAGCATTAATTTGGGATTTGCAATTAAAGATGAAAAATCTGTCATTGCTCCAATTCCTAAAAAAATTAGCGGCGGATAAATACCTTTTACCACTCCAAAATAGAGATAGTTTAATACAGATCCTGTCTCATAAATACCTGTTTGATTTCCGGCTACAAAAGGTATATTTCCTAATATAACACCGGTACCAATTGGTATCAATAGTAAGGGTTCGTAATCAAACTTAATACCTAGGTAAATGAATCCAATTCCGATGATAATCATTATTAAGTTTCCAGAAGTTGTATTTGCAAAACCGGTATAACTGTAAAACTTTTTAATTCCTTCAAAACCTCCTTCAAAAACACCCACATCTTTTTGAGGAGCTTTATCTACTTGTGTTGTAACAACCGTAGTATCGGTTATGGAATCTGGGCTAGCATCTGCGCTTAATCCTAAAACTGGTCTTATAAAGATCAATAAAGATAAAACACAGAATATTAAAATTACTTTTTTCATATTTAGTGTTTTATTCTAGTTCTATCATTAATTCATCATGCAAAACTTGTTGTCCTACACTTATTTTTATATCGGAAATAACACCTGCTTTTTCACAGACAATACTATTTTCCATTTTCATTGCTTCTAAAACAAGCATTCTATCCCCTACCTTTAGTGTATCTCCAACTTTTACATCAATAGACAAAACGACTCCAGGAATAGGAGCAACAATTCTTGTTTTTGCAGATTTTGGATTTACTTGTAAAGGTGCAGCTGGTTGTTTAGACGCAGATCTAATTAATGTAGGAGTCTTTGTTTTTTTAACCTCCTCTTGCATTTTTACCTCATAGGATGTACCATTAACTTCTAATTGAATAATATTATCTTCATGAGATTTTATATTAACGGTGTAGCCGTTTTCGTTTACTTTAAATTTATAGCTTTTCATTTGTTATAATCTATTTTGAATTCCGTAAATTTTAGAACTCCAAGGTGAATATGTTTTTTTAACTTGTTTAATTGTTAAAATTGCACTTTCATGATCATGTTGTTCATTTTTGTACATGTGTACGGCAGCTCCAATAACCGCAGAAATTTCACCAGTAAAATTGCTATCTCCTTTTACTTTAATTTCACTAATTTTCTTATCCTTCCCTTTTGTAATTATTTTATAGGTATAAAGCAATACTGGTAATCCGTAATTAAAGAAAAGTGCGAGTATAACTAATGCGCTAAAAACAATGAATAACCCGGTAATTAGAATAACATAACCTTCGCTTATTGGATCTGTGTATAATAGTATATTTGTCATTATAATGGAATGTTTGAGTGTTTCTTTGGGGGATTTACATCTTTTTTATTCTGAAGTAATTCTAAAGCTCTAATAATTCTAAAACGAGTATTTCTTGGCTCAATTACATCGTCTATAAAACCGTATTTTGCTGCCATGTATGGATTTGCGAACCTTGCAGTGTACTCATCCTCTTTTTTCTGAATGTACTCTTGCTTTTCATCTGCATCTTCTATTTTTCTAATATTAGATCCTTCTAAAACTTCAACAGCTCCTTTTGCTCCCATTACTGCAATTTCTGCCGTTGGCCATGCATAATTTACATCTCCACGTAGTTGCTTACAACTCATAACATCATGTGCACCTCCATAAGATTTACGTAAAGTAATCGTTACTTTTGGCACAGTTGCTTCACCATAGGCAAATAGTAATTTTGCTCCATGTAAAATAATTCCGCCATATTCTTGACCTGTTCCTGGCAAGAAACCTGGTACATCAACTAAGGTTACAATAGCTATATTAAAAGCATCACAAAAACGAACAAATCGAGCAGCTTTTCTAGAAGCATCAATATCTAAAACACCTGCATAATATTTTGGTTGATTGGCAACAATACCAACTGGACGTCCATTAAATCTAGCAAAACCAACACAAATATTTCTTGCATAATTTCTATGAACTTCCGTAAACTCGCCATTATCTGCAAGTATTGATATTACATCTACAATGTCATAAGGTTGATTTGGATTTTCTGGAATAATATCATTTAAAGCATCTTCTAACCTGTCAATTGGGTCATTACAAGGAAGTATTGGTGCTTCTTCTAAATTATTTGATGGCAAGTAACTTAATAATTTACGAACTAATAATAAGTTTTCTTCATCATTTTCTGCTAAGAAATGAGAAACGCCAGATCTAGTAGAGTGAATTTTAGCGCCACCTAATTCTTCTGCAGTTACAACTTCACCTGTTACGGTTTTTACCACTTTAGGACCTGTAACAAACATATAACTTGTTTGATCCGTCATAATTGTAAAATCTGTTAATGCCGGAGAATACACAGCACCACCAGCACAAGGACCTAAAATTGAGGAAATTTGAGGAATTACACCAGAAGCCATAATATTTCTTTGAAAAATTTCTGCATATCCAGCTAAAGACCTTACCCCTTCTTGAATACGTGCTCCACCAGAATCATTTAATCCAATTACGGGAACTCCAATTTTCATTGCCATATCCATCACTTTACATATTTTTAATGCATAAGTTTCAGATAAAGAACCTCCGAAAACGGTAAAATCTTGTGCAAACACATACACAATTCTTCCGTCTATAGTACCATGACCTGTAACAACACCATCAGAAAGATAAATTTGTTTATCCAATCCAAAAGATTTTGTTCTGTGTGTTACAAACATATCAAACTCTTCAAAACTATCATCGTCTAAAAGAATATCTATACGCTCGCGTGCAGTTAATTTACCTTTAGCATGCTGAGAATCGATACGTTTTTCTCCACCACCCATTTTCGCTTCCGCTCTCTTTTCAATGAGTTCGTTAATTTTATCTTGATTTGCCATTTTTATATAAGTATTTTCTTTTAAAATTATTCTTTAGAACAAAGTTCTGTAAGCACTCCTAATGTTGATTTTGGATGTAAGAAGCCAATATTTAACCCTTCAGCACCTTTTCTAGAAACCTTATCTACAAGTCTAACCCCTCGTTCTTCAGCAGTTTTTAAAGCTTCTGTTGCATTGGGGACAGCAAAGGCAATATGATGAATACCTTGTCCCTTTTTCTCTATAAATTTACCTATTGGACCATCCGGAGAAGTACTCTCTAATAATTCTATTTTTGTGTTACCCACCAAAAAAAAGGCTGTCTTCACTTTCTGATCGACAACCTCTTCTATAGAATAACATTTTAAACCTAAAACTTCTTCGTAATATTTTATTGAAACTTCTAAATTTTCAACGGCAATACCTAAATGCTCTATATGTGAAATATTCATAATTTTTATGTTTAAATTTCATCAAATTTAGCATACATCTTGTTTTTATTATATGATAGTTATCATATTCACAGATTATTACAACTTATATTAAATTATTTTGAGGAATCAAAAAAAGAATCTTTTAATTCATTTCTTTATTTAAAAATTATAAAGTTTACAAATTTTAAAGCAGTCTGTAGATATTACTTTTAAATCGACTAATTATCATTTTAACACTTTTATCATAGAAAAATTATTACAACACCAATAAATAGTATTAATATATATGTATTAATGAAGATATTCTGTACTTTTATTACTAAATTTATAAAAAATAAAAGTATTCTAAAACGATATTAAAAATAGATTTATTATGAAGCTGTAATGCTTTTTGAATCTCTTTTTTATTATGGATTTTAAGTTATTTAGAATAATAAATACTTAAATTTGCCGGCGTTTTTTTTCGCTTTATTTTGAAAGGTTAAGTAAAATTAACTAAGTAATTTGCACTCAAAACATATATGTATACATGGCATTAAAAATCGTAATATCTCACAAGACAACTTATAAATATGATAGAAAAGTATCTTTATCTCCTCATATTTTTAGGCTAAGACCAGCACCACACTCGAGAACACCTATAGAATCTTATTCTATTAAAATTACGCCAGAAGAACAATTCTTTAATTGGCAACAAGATCCTTTTGGAAATTATGTGGCTCGTTTGGTTTTTCCTGAGAAAACAGATGAAATGTCTATTGATGTTGAAATTATTGCCGATTTAAAAACTATAAACCCTTTTGATTTCTTTATTGAAGAGTATGCAGAAGAATATCCTTTTGTGTATACAGAAACTGTAAAGAAAGAATTACAACCTTATTTAGAAATTACTGATAAAGGAAAGTTATTAGAAGAGTTTATAAAAACGATAGATTATACGCCAAGAAAAACTATTTATTTTTTAATTGATATCAATCAAAAAATTTATGAGTTTTTAAATTATAACATAAGAATGGACCCAGGTGTTCAAACTTGTGAAGAAACTTTGAATCAAAAAAATGGTTCTTGTAGAGATTATGCATGGTTATTTGTACAAACTTTACGTCACTTAGGTTTTGGAGCACGTTTTGTTTCTGGGTATTTAGTACAATTAAAATCAGACGAAAAATCATTAGACGGTCCTTCTGGTCCTGAAGAAGATTTTACAGATTTACATGCTTGGGCAGAAGTATATTTACCGGGTGCTGGTTGGATTGGTTTTGATGCCACTTCTGGTCTTCTAGCAAGTGAAGGTCATATTCCGTTAGCGTGTACTCCTTCTTTTGAAAGTGCTGCCCCTGTTTCTGGAATGTCTGATAAATGTGAAACAGAATTCTTTTTTGAAAACAAAGTAACAAGAATTTTAGAATCTCCAAGAGTTACAAAACCGTATACAGAAGAACAATGGAAAGAAGTATACAAGCTTGGGAATAAAGTAGAAAAGCAATTAGAAAAAGGCGATGTTCGTTTAACAATGGGAGGCGAACCAACCTTTATATCTATTGATGATTTAGAGTCTCCAGAATGGAATACAACTGCAGATGGTCCTAATAAAAGAAAATTAGCAGGAGATTTAACCAAAGGTTTGTATGATAAATTTGGTAATGGAGCTGTTTTGCATCATGCACAAGGAAAATGGTATCCTGGAGAACCTTTACCAAGATGGCAAATAGAAATTTGTTGGCGTAAAGATGGTAGACCGATTTGGTTCAACAAAAAATATTTATCCAGCTATGCTGATAATCCTATTGTTCCAGAAAATTCTGATAAATTATTTTTAGAAACGCTTACTAAATATTTACGTGTTTCTGCAGAACATATTTTACCAAGTTTCGAAGATCCTTTTTATCATTTATGGGAACAAGGTAATTTACCGATAGACATAGATCCTGCAAAAGACAAAGACGGCTCTTTAGCACGTAAAAAATTACATGAAATTTATGAAAAAGGCGCATCTACACCTGTTGGCTATTTACTTCCTTTAAATAAAACGGAAGACAAATGGTTTAGTAGTGCTTGGACTTTTAGAAGACAACACATCTTTTTAACTCCAGGAAACTCTCCTATGGGATTAAGACTACCTTTAGATTCATTAATGGAAAAACCAGAACACGAGATTTTCCCAATTCATGAACCAGACTTATTTTCTAAAAAGAAACGTTTACCAAGTTTTAAAAATATTGTTAAAAAAAGACATCAAGAATTTTTAGACTTCGGATTAGAATTAAACCAACCTAACTATTTTGTACGTACCGCACTTTGTGCCGAAATTAGAGACCAAAAATTATATTTATTTCTACCACCTTTAGAAACGGCAGAAATGTTTTTAGATTTAATAGCTTCTATAGAACTTACGGCAAGAGAGTTAAACGTACCTGTTATAATGGAAGGTTATGAACCACCACATGATAACAGATTAGAATCTCTAAAAATAACACCAGATCCTGCGGTTATTGAAGTAAATGTACATCCTGTTACTAATTGGAAAGACTTGTGTAAAAACACATTTACTTTCTATGATGAAGCTAAAAAAGCAAGATTAGGTACAGAGAAGTTTATGTTAGATGGTAAACATACCGGAACTGGTGGTGGAAATCATGTAACTTTAGGTGGTACAACTCCTGCAGATAGTCCTTTATTACGTAAACCAAGCTTACTAAGAAGTTTATTAACTTTCTGGCAACATCACCCAGGTTTAACGTATTTATTTTCTGGCTCATTTGTTGGTCCAACGAGTCAGGCTCCAAGAGTAGATGAAGCTCGTTTAGACAACTTATACGAGTTAGAAATTGCCTTTAATCAAATTCCAAAAGATGGCGAAGTGCCTTTTTGGTTAACAGATAGATTGTTTAGACATTTATTAACCGATTTAACGGGAAATACACACAGAGCAGAATTTTGTATCGATAAATTATACTCTCCAGATTCTTCTACAGGAAGATTAGGTATTTTAGAATTACGTGGATTTGATATGCCTCCACACCCTAAAATGAGTTTAGTACAAATGTTACTTGTTAGAACTTTAGTTGCTTGGTTCTGGAAAAAACCTTACGAACATAATTTAGTGCGTTGGGGAACAGAATTACACGATAAATTCTTAATAGAACATTACGTAAGAGAAGATATTAAAGATATTGTAGACCAATTAAATAAAGCAGGTTACGAATTTAAAGAAGATTGGTTCGATCCATTTTTCGAATTTAGATTCCCATTACATGGGATGGTAGACATTAATAATATTCATTTAGAATTAAGAGCAGGTATTGAACCTTGGAATGTTTTAGGAGAAGAAATGACTGGTGGCGGAACTGCAAGATATGTAGATTCTTCATTAGAAAGATTACAAGTAAAAGTTTCTAATTTTAATGAAGACCGTTTTGTATTAAGTTGTAACGGCGTTAAAGTACAATTAAACAAGACAAGTGTTCATGGAGAATATGTAGCTGGTGTTCGTTATAAAGCATGGGATCCGTTTTCTGCTTTACACCCAACAATTCCAGTAGATACTCCACTTGTTTTTGATATTGTAGATACTTGGAACAAACGTTCTATTGGAGGTTGTACTTATTTTGTTGCACATCCAGGAGGAAGATCTTATGATGAATATCCAGTAAATAGCTATGAAGCAGAATCGAGACGAATTAATCGTTTCTGGGAATTTGGACATACACAAGGTGAAATTGACCCTGTGGAAAGTATCAACCCAAATACAGAAAGCACTAGTAGAAGTGTAGAAACCAACAGTAGTTCTAAGCGATTTAAGTTTAAAGAATTACCTGTTAATTTTGAATTTCCTTATACCTTAGATTTAAGAAAAAAGTAGGGAAATTTATTATAGGTAGCATGAAATATGACGATAGAAGAAAATCAAATTGAAAAAACAATCTTACACGATTATTTTTTAAATAAAAGTAAATATGATGAACTATTAATCTCTAAAATGGAAGACACATCAGATTGGAAAGTTTTATTAGACAATTTACAAAAAATTGGACCTAAAAAATTAGCTTCTAAACAAGTTGATATAGATTGGTTATTGGCAGAAAATGGTGTTACCTATAATGTATATAACGATCCTAAAGGATTAAATAGACCTTGGAATTTAAACGTAGTTCCGTTTATAATTCATCAAAAAGAATGGAGCGAAATTGAAAAGGGAATTCAACAAAGATCTGAAGTATTAAACCTTATTTTAAAAGATTTATACGGAAAACGTGAATTGCTTAAAAACGGAATTATTCCGCCAGAAGTAATTTACGCACATCGTGGTTTTTTACGTTCTTGTGATCAAATTGAATATAAAACAGCAAAACAATTACTGGTACATGCAGTAGATTTAGCTAGAGGTCCGGACGGACGTATGTGGGTTGTAAATGACAGAACACAAGCACCTTCTGGTATGGGATATGCTTTAGAAAATAGATTTTCTACAACTAAAATTATTCCTGAAATATATAAGCATATAAACGTTAGGCAGCCATCTACCTTTTTTAATGATTTTAATAAATTGTTATTAAGTGTAGCTCCGGCTAATAAAGAGAACCCAATGGTGGTTATTTTAACACCTGGTCCACATAATGAAACATATTTCGAACATTCTTATTTGTCTTCATTTTTAGGTCATCCTTTGGTAAAAGGAAATGATTTAGTAGTAAGACATGGCAAAGTTTGGCTAAAATCTTTAAAAGGTTTAAAACAAGTAGATGTTATTTTACGACGTGTAGATGACAGCTTTATGGATCCTTTAGAATTAAGAGAAGATTCTTATTTAGGAGTTGCAGGTTTATTAGAAGTTGTTCGCTTACAAAATGTTGCCATCGTAAACCCTATTGGAAGTGGTGTTTTAGAAAACCCTGCTTTAATTCCGTTTATGGAGAATATTTGCAAATTTTTCTTAAAAGAAAAGTTAATTCTACCTCAAATTGCTTCTTGGTGGTGCGGACAAGAAAAAGAGAGAAAACATGTTCTAGAAGACTTACCATCTTATGTAGTAAAAAGAATAGACAGATCGCATAGAGAACATATCTATTTCTGTGAGTTTTTAAGTAAAGAAGAATTAAAGGAACTAAAAGCTGAAATTTTAGAAAACCCAAATAGATTTGTAGCACAAGAAAAAATATCTTTTTCTACAGCTCCTAATTTTATTGATGATAAATTAGAACCTCGTAAAATTGTGTGCAGAACTTTTTCTATTGCAAAACAAGATAGTTATAGCGTTATGCCTGGTGGCTTAGTCAGAGTTGCCACAGAACGTGAAGAACTTTTTGTGTCTAATCAGCGAGGAGGAACTAGTAAAGATTTTTGGATTGTTAGTGATAAAAAACAAAATTACTTACAAAACTATTCTTGGAATAAGAGCGTTTCTAATCAGGCAGAAAGTATTAATGACGTACCAAGTAATACCGCCGAAAACCTATATTGGTCTGGTAGATACTTGGGGAGAACTTTATTTACAGCAAGGTATTTACGCATGGTTTTAAACCAAATGACCCATGTACAATATAATGATGAAAGAAAATCTGAATCTGAAAGTTTAAAAATATTATTTCAGTCTATTACAAACATTACTTCTACGTTTCCTGGTTTTACAGGAGAAAATGAAGAAGAAGCATTAAAGAATCCTCTTAAAGAATTAAAGTCGCTTACTCTAGATAATCAAAGAATTGGAGGTTTTGCTCAATCTATGCAGAGTTTTAACAATTCTTATTATTCTCTCAGAAATCTATGGTCTAAAGATATGTGGCGTGTTTTTGATGGAATTCAGAAACAACTTACAAAACTTAAAGAAGAAAAGGTTTACACTATTTCTACTTTATCTAAGTTCTTTGATAAAATAATTACAAGATTGATTGCTTTTATGGCTTTGTCAGAAGAAAGTATATTAGTAAGACAAGGACTTCTACTCTACTTTATTGGTTTGCAAATAGAACAAGCATCTATGACTATAGAGAAATTTAGGTCTTTAATTATTGTAAATTATAATGAGGAATTAGAGTATGAAGTTTTAGAATCACTTTTAAATAGTCACGAAAGTTTAAACATCTATAGATACAGTTACAAGTCTTATCTAAGTATAGAAAACGTCTTAAAGTTATTAGTTTTAGATAAAGAATACTCTAGATCTTTAATGTACCAAGTAAAAAGGATTAAGAAAGATATTGATAAGTTACCGAATACAAATACATCTGTAGAAATGACTATTTGTCAAAAAAACATCAATACGGTAATTCATAAAATTGAAAGTTTATCACTAGAAGAAATTCTAGAAATTGATGAAACATCTAATATGCGTAAAAAGTTAGACAATTTACTGTCTGATTTGAGTGATTTATTACACTTAACATCTTTATCTGTTTCAGATACTTACTTTAACCACTCTCAGCAACAAAAACAGTTGGTAGATAGAAAAATTTCTAATTAATATGATTTTTGACCTTTGGCACAAAACAAAATATAGTTATGAAAACGGTGCTTCCTTTTGTCATAATATAACCACCTTAAAACCTAAAAGTTTTAAAGGGCAGAATGTATTAGAATACGCTTTAGAAATTAGCCCAGAACCTACTGATATTTCAGAAAGACTCGATTTTTTTGGCAATACAGTTACTCGTTTTTCAATTCAACAAAGTCACGAAGAACTGGTTGTTATAGCACGTAGTAAAGTTTCTAGAGATTATGATTTACAAATAGAAGGACAAAATTTAACTGAAGGAAAAAAAGTTACCATAGAAGAAGCAATTAAATTATTAAAAGAAACCCAGCCAGACATTATTGAAGCTAGACAATTTGTTTTAGGTTCTCCTTTAATTTCTGATATGAGTACTGTTATTAAAGAATACGCATTGGTTTCCTTTAAACCAGAAAGATCTTTATATGAAGCTTCTTACGAATTAATGCAACGTATTTTTACAGATTTCGACTTCGTTTCTGGATTTACAAACATTGCAACACCATTAAAAGTAGTAATGAAAGAGAAAAAAGGTGTTTGTCAAGATTTTGCTCAAATAGCCATTGCTTGTGTAAGGTCTATGGGATTGCCTGCAAGATATGTAAGCGGCTATATAGAAACACTACCACCAGAAGGAAAAGAAAAGCTGATTGGTACAGATGCTTCTCATGCATGGTTTTCTGTATTTATCCCAACCCTAGGTTGGATAGATTTTGACCCAACCAACAACCAAATCCCAAAAAATCAACATATTGTTGTTGCTCATGGTAGAGATTATTATGATGTACCACCATTAAAAGGAGTTATTTACAGTACAGGTAAAAGTAAAATGGATGTGGCCGTAGATTTAAGACCTGCCAAAAATTATCAAAGCCAAAGTCAGTCTTAAACTTTTAAAGAAAATAAGGTGAAACAATAAACCTCAAAGTTTTAAAAACTTTGAGGTTTATTATTTTTTAAAATAATCGTTTAATAAGACAATTATTTTTACGTTAAATTTTATTGCTTTTGAGTTTGCTTTTTAACTTCAGTAGTAACTTTAACATCTGGTTTTATTGTACAATCAGAAATATTGAAATAATTATCTTCCAACTTATCAGCAATTAAAACTAAATGCTCAATTAAATCGGCAATAAACTCTTCTATATTATCTTCAATATCTGTTATCAGTTTATACTCAAAATCAGCTTTCATTTTACCTATCAAAAAAGCTGCCGAATCATCTGTGATTTGTCTGTTTTTAGAAATAATACAGATGTATTTGTATATTTGATACAAACAATTTTTAATAGATCTTGGACATTTTCCGTTTAAAATAATAAACTCTAATGTAGTTTTTCTAGAAGGCGTTTTTTTATAAAAACTACGCATCATATCATGTGTAGATACACATTTTAAAAGCGTAGACCACTGGTAACTACCATCAATAACATCTCCATAAATTTCTTTAGCTGCCGCAACATCACTTAATTTAGAATTAATAATTCTTGATACTTGTATTGCTCTTTCTAAATATACACCTAACATAATTATAGCATACACTTCATCATGCAAAAGCGTACTTTTAATTTTACTTCTTACCTCAGAAGCAGATTGGGTTACCATTGAAGTAAATTCGTATAAGCCACTTTTTACAAATTTATCTATCGGATATCCTTTATAACTATGGTTAATTCTATTGATACATTCAAATAATTCTGTTGAAATTAAATCTCTAGAGCTTCTTGCATTTTCATGCGCATTAATAAAAGTATTTACAATTGAATAGGGTTGCTCTAAATTTAGACCAACATTAAATAAAACAGCTTCTTCTTCTAATGTAATATCTGCGTCTATAATTTCATTAGCAGACATGTACATTACAGATCTTAATACAAATTGTCTAGATTGTGATAATTCATCTGGTGCGTCTAAAGATGAAAAATAATTTACGTTTAAAAACCTTGCTAAGTGCTCTGAACGTTCAATATATCTTCCCATCCAAAAAAGGTTATTGGCTACTCTTGCTAACATATTTTTTTATTTTTTTAAAACCCAAGTGTCTTTTGACCCTCCACCTTGAGATGAATTTACTATTAAATTTCCTTTTTTAAGTGCAACTCTAGACAAACCTCCTTTTAATACAAAATCGGTATCTTTACCTAATAGAGTAAACGTTCTTAAATCTACATGTCTAGATTCGAAAGACTCATTTTCATCTATATACGTTGGGTGAGTAGATAATGACATTATAGGTTGAGCAATATATTTTCTAGGTGCTGCCAAAATTGTTTTCTTAACAGTTTCTATTTCTTCTTTTGTTAGTTTACTTCCAATAGAAATACCATATCCTCCAGATTCATCCACTGGCTTTACAACCAATTTATCTATGTTTTCTATAACATATTTTAACTCATCTTTTCTACTACAATGATAGGTATGTACGTTATTTAGAATCGGTTCTTCATCTAAATAATATTTAATAATTTCTGGCATATAAGTATACACAGCTTTGTCATCTGCCACACCTGTACCAGGAGCATTTACCAAAGTAACATTTCCTTTTTGATACACAGAAAATAAACCAGGAACCCCTAACATAGAATCTTTTTTAAAGACTAAAGGATCTATAAATAAATCATCTACTCTTCTGTATATAACATCTACTTTTTCTGGTCCATAAATGGTTCTCATATACACAAAACCATTTTCTACAAATAAATCTCTTCCTTCCACTAAAACAACTCCCATTTGTTTTGCAAGAAATGAATGTTCGTAATAAGCAGAATTATAAACCCCAGGTGTAATTATAACACAAACAGGAGCATCTACCCCATTTGGTTTTACAGATTCCATAGTATCTAATAACTTAGAACCATAATCTACAACCGTGTGTGCATTATATTGATTAAAAACACCAAACAATGCATGCTTTACAGCATTTCTGTTGCCAATAACATAACTAACACCAGAAGGACATCTAATATTATCTTCTAGAACATAATACTTGCCATCAGCATGTTTTATTAAATCTGTACCCGAAATATGGTTATAAATGCCTCCAGGAGGATCTAATCCTATCATTTCTGGTAAAAAATTAACAGAAGACTTAATTAAATCTTCAGGTACAATACCTTGTTTTATAATTTTTTGATCATGATACACATCCCAAAGAAAAAGGTTTAAAGCTTTACTTCTTTGTAAAACACCTTTCTCTATTGTAGTCCATTCTTTATTATTAATAATTCTTGGAAATAAATCAAAAGGGAAAATTTTTTCTTTTACCTCCTTATCTCCATAAACTTGAAACGTAATTCCTAGATTAAAAAAAGAATCTTTTGCTTGTTTATTTAAACGATCAAATTCTGATACTGAGTAAGAACCAAATAAATTATATAAGGTTTTATACACCTCCCTAACTTCATTATTATCCTTAAGTAGTTCATCATAAAATCTAGAATCTAGTTCGTAAGTTGAAAATAGCGGTAGTGTTTTAGTTTCTTTCAAATCTTATAATTTTTTAGTAAATATAAATTACTTTTGTGAAAAAAGTAAGCATTTTTAAATTATACTGTGATTATTGTAACAATAATTTTATTTTATTTGATTTATTACATAAATCGTAAAAATTCATTATCATATTTTTAAATAAATAATTTCAAAAATAAGTTTTCTATCCAATTTCTACTAAAATCTTATAATCATTGATAAATAACAAGTACAGGCAATAGTAAAAAGGGCATTTACTTTTATTAAAAGCATCGTTGAAATACTTACAAAAGATAGTTATATTTTTCTTAAAATGATGATAAAAGAGGTAATTAAGAGAATAAACTTAAAACACTCTTATTTTAAAAACACCTAAAACACTACCTATCAATAAAATAAACTAAAAACCTGACTTTTAAAAAAAATAGTAACTATTAAAACTCTTCTATTTTTTTCATTCTATTATCTTCGCGCGCATTATGTGGATGTATTTAGGACTTTTAGCGGCTTTATTTTTAGGATTACATAATTTATGTAAAAAACATGCTGTACAAGGCAATGAAGTATTTCCTGTTTTGTTTGGAACAATTTCTGCTGGTTTTCTATTGATACTACCCTTCTATTTAGGATCTATTTGGAATCCCGATTATATGCAAAAAATAGGTTTCTACATTACAAGCATTCCTTGGAGTACGCACGGATTTATTTTTATAAAATCGATGATAATGGCAGCTTCCTGGGTTTTGGCATATCAAGCATTAAAGCATTTACCAATTACCATAGTAACTCCAATTCGCTCTGCAGGTCCCTTTTTTACATTTATAGGTGCTATCTTTATTTATAATGAAAAACCAAATTCATTACAATGGGTTGGTTTTTTTCTGATTATTCTTTCAGTTCTATTATATTCTAAAATTGGTAAAAAGGAGGGTATCAATTTTAAAAGAAATAAATGGATTTTTGCCATTATCGCAGCTACCTTTTTAGGTGCTTCTAGTGGCTTGTATGATAAATTTTTAATTCAGACTTTAACTTTAAACCCTCAAACATTACAATTTTGGTTTTGCTTTTATACCATTCTAATATTGTTAATTATTTTATCAATTACATGGTTTCCTTATGCTGATAAAAGAAAAGCTTTTAAGTTTAGATGGTCTATACCAGCTGTTGGAGTTTTATTACAAACAGCAGATTACTTTTATTTTAAAGCACTACAAGACCCTGATGCTTTAATTATGTTATTATCGGCTATAAAAAGAAGTCAGATTATAATTGCCGTTGTAGTTGGTGGATTGTTATTTAAGGAAAAAAATAAGCGTAAAAAATTGGTTCCTTTATTCGGAATTTTACTTGGGGTATTTTTAATCTTGTATTCTTAAACAAAAAAGTTTCGTAATAAATTACGAAACTTTTCAATATATATTAATGTGTAATTATATTTTACACAGTTTTTTGTTCCATAAAACCTAGAATCTCACTTTCTTTAATTTCTGGATTTGCACCTTCACTACTTGCCACTATTGCACCTACAGCACAAGCAAAATCTAATGCTTCTTGTGGCGCAACATCTTTTAATAGTTTATTAATTAAAGAAGCTAAAAAAGAATCTCCTGCTCCAACAGTGTCTACAACTTTTACTTTATAACCTTCATTATAATAGAATACATCATTATAATAAAGTATTGCTCCTGAACCTCCTTTTGTAACACAAATAGATTTTGTATTTGTAGTTTTTGCAATAAATTGAATGTTCTCTTCTAAAGAAGTTGAATTAAAATTTAATCCCTTTGAAATTTCAATAATTTCATCATCATTAAATTTAATAAAACTAGCCTCATTCATTAAATAACTCAAACGCGCGATGTTATAATAAGGTGCTCTAAGGTTTACATCAAAAATTTTATATTTTGCTATTTTTAAAAGTTCATATAATGTATTTCTTGACACTTCATCTCTAGCTACCAAACTACCATACACAAAAGCATCTGAAACTTTTACTATTTTCTTTGCACTTTCTGTTAATTCTATTTGATCCCAAGCTCTTGGAAACATAATATCATACGAAGCACAACCTTTGTCATCTAATAAAACTTTTACTTTTCCTGTTTTTAGTTCTTCATCTATTTGTAACGCTGCTTTATTAACGTTATTCTCCTTAATAAAGTCCTTAATTTTTTGACCATTATCATCTTCACCAACCTTAGTTATTATATATACATTATTTTCTAAAGATTGTAATCTTACTGCAACGTTTAAAGGAGCTCCTCCTATTTTTTTATGCGTTGGAAACACATCCCAAAGCACTTCGCCAAAACATGTAATATTTGCCATCTAAATTTCATTTAAAATAGTACTATTAATATCTTTCACAGACTTCTCTATTCCGTTTTTAACAATATTCTGATAAGCATCTGTATAAGCATCTAAAAAGGTTTTAGAGTTTTTAAGTTGACCAAAAATAGATTCTATTTCTAAAAAGGCTGCTGGATTATTTCTTGATAAAATTGCTTTCTCAGTTAAAACTGCTTCCATAGCATCTTTAATCATTAGTTGAGACCCATTTTCATTTACGCCAACACTATAAATTGCAAAAGCAGCAATGATAAAAGCAGCATGATTTATAATTCTATTATTTTCTAACTGATTATAAACTGTAGGTAAAATAAAAATTGGAATTTTAGCAGAACTCTCAGAACAGATTCTTTCAATTTGATCTTTTATATAAGTATTTCCAAATCTTTGGATTAATGAAAATTTATAATTTTTTAAATTCACTCCTTCTAAGTCTCCTAAAGTTGGTGTAACTTCATTCCCCATATAAATTCTTAAGAAAGAACTGATATCAGCATCATTTGCAGCTTCATCAATAGTAGAATAACCATATAATGCACCTAAAATTCCTAATACAGAATGACCTGCATTTAGTAAACTTAACTTCATTTTTTCATACGGCACCACATCTTTTACAAACTGAGCACCAACAGTTTCCCAAGCAGGTCTTCCTGCTGCAAAATTATCTTCAATTACCCATTGTTTAAAAGGTTCACAAACTACTGGCCAACCATCATCAATACCAGAAGTTTCTTTTAATTTTTCGATATCTAATGCAGATGTTGCTGGTGTAATTCTATCTACCATTGCATTCGGAAACGATACGTTTTCATCAATCCAAGAAACTAAGGTTGGTTCTGCTACTTTTACATAGCTTAACAACATTTTTTCTGTCATATGTCCGTTTCCTTGTATATTATCACAAGACTGAATAGTAACACCTTTTAAACCATTTTCTTTACGCAGTTTTAACGCTTGTGTTAAATATCCAAAAATAGTTTTAGGTGCACTTGGCGTTTCTAAATCGTGCTGAATTAAAGGATTCTCAAAATTGAATTCTCCTGTTGCTTCATTATAGTTATAACCTCCTTCTGTAATGGTTAAACTGATGATTTTTACATCTGAACTCGCCATTTTTTCAATGACTTTTATTGGACTCTCTGGCGCATATAAAACTTCTACCATAGAACCGATAATTTGTTTTGTTAACGAACCGTCTAATTCTTTTATAATTAACGTATATAAACCGTCTTGCTCTTTTAGTATATTATAAATTTTAGTATCAAAATCTAACAATGCAACACCACAGATACCCCAATCTTTCTGAGAATCATCGTTTAATAATAAGTCCGTATAAAACGCTTCATGTGATCTATGAAACCCACCAATACCAACATGTACAATACCTGTTTTAATTTCGCTTCTATTATAAGTAGGAGAAGTTATTTTAGTACTAATTTCTGCTAAATTCTTTTGATTTAATTTAATTATATTTTCCATGATTTTATTATTTATTTAAAGAATTACCTCTTTTAAGTGCCCAAATTGATGTTACAAAATATACTACAGTACATACAAATGCGTACGTATAAAATAGTTCTCTATTTTCTATATATACTTTTTCTGTTTCACTACCAAATAACACAATACAAGCCAACACAACTGTTATTGCCAATGCTAGTAATGAAATCCCTTTTAATACCTTTGTAAATAATGATGTATCTATTATAAGTACAACTTCTTTTTGTGCCTTTATTTCTTGAAATTCATCTATGTGCGTATTTCTTACTCTCTCTTTTTCTTCTTCTTCTGGATATTTATCTTTTGCTCCATAACGTCTTGCTAAAAAAGTATAAATAAGTATTGTAAAAATCCATGTTGGTATAAATAAATAGTAAAAAGACATTACATTTAAAATGTTTAAACCAAAACCAAATAACAATCCTAATGCCCAAGAAGCAATAGCAGGAGTACTAAAAGTTAAATTACGATAATGAGACCAATAACGTGTATACCCAATTTTAGGGAAAATTTGATGCTCTGCAAAAACAATACTACCAACTGGTACAACTAATAAACCTGCATACGTTAGTAACGGAAGCATTTGTGAAAACACAAACGGAAAACAAGCGACTACCATAGTAACTAAACCAACAATTATAGTTGTCTTTTTTCTTGAATTTTTAGTAAAAATAGCTTGTGCAGCTAAACCTGCTCTATAAAGATTTGCTACAGCGGTTGTCCAACCAGCAACAATAACAATTACAAAACCAGACCAACCTAAAGCGTAATAAGCTACATCTCCTGGATCTAATTCTACGATAGATTTACCAATAATAACAGCTGCACCAGCACCCATTATTCCTGCCGAGATCCAAGCAACAAAATGTCCGAACATCATTCCTGTACTTGTTGTTAATCCGTAAGATTTCTTTTTAGCAAAACGAAATAAAGCCATATCAATAAGACCAAAGTGGGTAATTGAATTCGCTGCCCAAGCAAAACCAATAACTTCAAGTAATCCAATTCCTGGTTCTCCATCACTGTTAAGACCTGTCCAAATGGATTGATCTCCTAAATTTATAAGTTCTGTCCATCCACTTGGCAATGTTTCACCTAAAACATCTAAAGAAAGTGCTGGTAAAAGTATAAATGCACCACTAATAAACATCACAAATAACCAAGGCGCACAAATTGCAGAGAATTTAGAAACCGCTGTAAAACCATATATAGCAATTGCAACCACAACAATACCAACGAGTAAAACGATTAAAACAAACCAAAGATTTGTTGGGTACCAATCTAGTTGTGCCGGAATATCAAAAGCAAACCGAACTGCTGTAGAAGATACGGTTATCATTGCCGCAGAAATGACTGTAAAAATAACAACATTTGCCCAATTATAGAGTTTTGTCATAGAATCTCCAGCTATTTTATTAAGATACGTGTACAAACTCAATCTAGTATCTACAGCAATTGGAGATGTAATTAACGTCCAACTTAAAACAGCTAATATATTACCAATCAATAATCCTAAAATAATATCTTTTGTAGTTGCACCTAAGGCAACAAACGTTGCTCCAATTACAAATTCTGTGGCGGCAACATGTTCTGCAGCGTACAAACCTGCAAAATGCGTCCAATTATGTAGTTTATTTTTAGCAATTGGTAATTGCTCTATTTCTAAGTCTTCGAACTGCTGATATTGATTGGGAGTTTCCATATGATGTTTATTTAAAGTTAGTTCTTTTTAATTTTAGTGATATTGTTATACATGCTGTAGTAAATATTTAGTAATTATATGTGTCTTAAAATAAAGTTAGATCTAATTGAAGTACCGTTTTTTCTTGTTCTGGATTCCACATTGCAGTAATTCCAATTGGTAAATTATAGTTGCCTATTTTAACATCTTTACTAAATGTTGCTCCTACATTTATAATATTAGCAGCACTTTCTGTATAAAAAGTTTTATCGGTAGTAAAAGACCAAGCACCACCTGCAAATAAAGATAAGCTAGCATCTCCTTTTTCCCAAACTTTACTATTTACTTCAAAATAATGCGTCCATGAATTCTTTAGAGAACCGTCCATTTGAACTTCATAATCTCCTGAACCTCCATTAATTATAGTTGCTAAATATAATAAAGTATTTGGAGATATATTGTATCCAAAATTAACATCTACAAAGTTATACCCTTGCGTTTTATCATAACTCCAAAATTGTAGTTTATCACCTCTTTCTTCTACTCCTGTGTAATTGTTATGTGACACTGCCTCAATAAAAAAACGATCAGAAAAACGATATTTGGTATAAATAGAAACTTCTTTATAAAAAGCACTTTCAGTTTTTCCTGTTGTAATATTATTTACATCTATCGTAGAAAAACTTGCGCCTCCCCAAAGACCAAAAGTAAATTTCTCATTTTTTGAATTGTATTCTAAACTAGTAGCAATCATTGCTCCGGGATGTACAACACTCCCGTGCCATAAATGCATATTTTTAACATGTGCTCCAACACTAAAAGCCTGATATTCATCATTAACTAAATCGATTTGAGCGATTGTATGCTGTACAGATATCAATAAAAATATATTTAAAAGTACGATAGAAACACTTCCCTTTTTAATATAATAACTTAGTGGTTTCATTTCTTTTGATAATTGTCTCATTACTTATCTTTTAAATAGTTATAAATCTTAATATGATATCTTTAAAATAAAACGTCATAATGACGTTTGATAAGCAAATGTAAATAAAAAACTTTTACAAAAACAATAAAAAAGAAAAATAAATATTCTATATTAGCTTTAATATATGTTAAATTGACAACCTAAATAGTCATTTAATCAGTAAAACCGCTATACTAGGAAGTTCTGAATCGTTTTCAAAATTTTAAAAAATATTATACGTAATAAATACGTTTATTTAAAGTAATTAAAAAAAAAGAGTAACTTTACGTTATAATTAAGAATATGAGCAACAAGAAAATATCAAATATATCGGTAGATTGTGTCGTTTTTGGATATGATACAGATACCAAATCTTTAAATGTTTTATTAATAAAACGATATTTAGAATCAAAATCTGAAAATAAAGTACTTGTTGATGATTATGTATTAACAGGATATCATGTCTATGAAGATGAAACTTTAGACGACTCTGCTTCTAGAGTATTAAAAGAATTAACCGGACTTACCAATTTATATAAAAAACAATTTAGAGCTTTTGGTGATCCAAATAGGTTGACGAATGAAAAAGACTTATTATGGATTCAAAATGAGGAATTCAACTTAAGAACTATTACAATTGCTTATTATTTTTTATTAAAAACAGAAGATGTTGCTATCGAAAATAACAAATATAAAGCACAATGGTTTTCAATAAATGACTTACCTGAATTAGGATTTGATCACAAACAAATCATTTTAGAAGCCTATGAAGATTTAAAAACAAAATGCCTACAAGAACCAATTATATTTGAGTTATTACCAGATAAATTTACCATAAATGATGTACAAGACTTGTATCAATCAATATTGGCAATAGAAATAGATAATCGGAATTTTAGAAGAAAATTAATCAATAAAAAATACTTGGTTCCTTTAGACGAAAAACAAGTTGGAGTTTCTAAAAAACCAGCACAGTTGTATATGTTTAGCAAAGATATTTACAATAAAATGTTTCAGAAAAATTACTTAATCAACATTTAATGATATTAAACACTTTTATTTTTGACATGGATGGAGTTATCATAGACTCCGAACCTTTTTGGCGACAAGCACAAATAAAAATTTTATCGACTTACAATGTAACCGTTACTGTAGAAGATTGTATAAAAAACACCATGGGTAAAAGGATAGATGATGTTGCTCTCACTTGGTGTCAATTACATCAATTATCTATAAATCCTAAAATTTTAGAAAAAGAAATTATTACAGCTGTAGTTCAATTAATTACTGAAAAAGGAAAAGCAAAAAAAGGCTTATTCGAGTTGTTAGATTTTTTAACTAAAAACAACTTTAATATTGCCCTTGCTACCTCTTCTAGCAAACCTATCATTAACGCGGTTTTTAACAAACTGAATATTACTCATTATTTTAAGGTAGTTTGTAGTGCAGACGATGAAGCATACGGAAAACCACATCCGGCTATTTATCTGAAAGCAGCAAAATTGTTAAAAGTACCTACTGGAAATTGCTTGGTATTAGAAGATAGTGTTACGGGGTTAATTGCCGCAAAAGCTGCTAGTATGCACACCTTAGTTATTCCTGAAGACAAAAATGATCCGAGATTTACATTAGCCAATAACATTTATACTTCAATGCTAGATGTTGTTAATTATTTAAAAACATTGCAATAATCTAATCATAAAAATAGAACTAAACATCCATATTTAATGACATAAAAAAAGCTTCAAGATAATATTGAAGCTTTTTTATAATTTATAAAGTGTTTAACTTTAGTTCATTCCTCCATCTACAGATAAAGTCTGCCCTGTAATATAAGCACTCATATCAGAAGCTAAAAACACACATGCATTTGCAATGTCTATTGGCTGTCCTCCTCTTTTTAAAGGAATACCATCTCTCCAACTTTGCACAGTAGCTTCATCTAATTTTTCTGTCATTTCTGTTTCTATAAAACCAGGAGCAACTACGTTACTTCTAATATTTCTAGACCCTAACTCTAAAGCAACCGATTTAGAAAAACCAACAATACCAGCTTTTGAAGCAGCATAATTAGTTTGACCAGCATTTCCTTTAATACCAACTACAGAACTCATATTGATAATAGAACCTGCTCTTTGTTTCATCATCGGACGAATTACAGCTTTGGTTAAATTAAAAACAGATTTTAAATTTACTTCAATTACTTTATCAAAATCGTCTTCAGAAATACGCATTAACAAGTTATCTTTTGTAATACCTGCGTTATTTACTAAAATATCTATAGCTCCAAATTCTTTTAAAACCTCCTTAGCTAATTCTTGAGCAGCATCAAAATCTGCAGCATTAGATTGGTATCCTTTTGCAGAAACTCCAAAAGCTTTTAATTCTTCTTCTAAAGCATTCGCTGCGTCTACAGAAGAACTATATGTAAATGCCACATTTGCTCCTTGCTTTGCAAATTCAATAGCAATTCCACGTCCAATACCTCTTGTTGCACCAGTAATGATAGCAGATTTATTTTCTAATAATTTCATATTAAGTCTTTATTTTTAAGATTGCAAAGATACTAAAAATAAAAAAACTCGTAAAACAAAAATGTCTTACGAGTTTATAATTATTATACCTGTGTATTACAGATAAAATTAGTTTTTATTTTAAAACTTTTGCAATCATTTCACCAATCTTAGCTGGAGAACTCACTACATGAATTCCGTTTTCTGCTAAAATTTTCATTTTTGCTTGTGCTGTATCATCAGCTCCACCAACAATTGCACCTGCGTGCCCCATTGTTCTTCCTGCTGGTGCAGTTTGACCTGCTATAAAACCAACAACTGGCTTTCTGTTTCCATCAGCTTTAATCCATTTTGCAGCTTCTGCTTCTAAATTACCACCAATTTCACCAATCATTACAATTGCTTCTGTTTCTGGGTCATTCATTAATAACTCAACAGCTTCTTTTGTTGTAGTTCCAATAATTGGATCTCCACCAATACCTATTGCAGTTGTAATTCCGTATCCTTGTTTTACAACCTGATCTGCTGCTTCATACGTTAAAGTTCCTGATTTAGAAACAATACCTACTTTACCTTTTTTAAAGATAAAACCTGGCATAATACCAACTTTAGCTTCGTCTGGCGTAATTACTCCTGGACAGTTTGGGCCTACTAATCTACAGTCTCTACCATCAATATAAGCTTTTACTTTTACCATATCTGCAGTAGGAATCCCTTCTGTAATACAGATAATTACTTTAATTCCTGCGTCTGCAGCTTCCATAATTGCATCAGCAGCAAATGCTGGTGGTACAAAAATAATTGAAGTATCGGCTCCTACTTCATCTACAGATTCTTTTACTGTATTAAAAACAGGCTTTCCTAAATGCTCTTGACCTCCTTTACCTGGAGTTACCCCTCCAACTACATTCGTTCCATAATCAATCATTTGACCAGCATGAAAAGTACCTTCACTACCTGTAAAACCTTGAACAATAATTTTTGAATTCTTATTTACTAAAACACTCATTGGTTTGATATTTTATTTTGTTACACAAAAATAGTTTATTGATAGTTTCTAAAAAAGGATTCAAACAAATTATTATCAATAAAAAAGTAATAATTATATGTTTTAAGCTCCTTTATTTTTTAGAACAAGACAGTCTTAATGTTTTTATGAGTTTTAATTCTCAAAAAAAAACAATCAAGATTACTTTCTATCTTTTAAAAAACGTTTTATTTCTGCCATTTCTTTTAATTTTTCTCTTGATTCTGAAACTGGAGTTCCGAAATAACTTTTTCCTCCCGCAACAGATTTTGTAACTCCTGTTTGACCAAGAATTATAGCACCTTTACCTATGGTAATTCCGCTATTTGTGCCAACTTGTCCCCAAATTGTTACTTCATCTTCAATAATTACACAACCAGCAATACCTGTTTGTGATGCTATTAAACATTTTTTTCCAATTTTCGTATCATGACCTACATGAACTTGATTGTCAATTTTTGTGCCTTTTCCAATAGTCGTATCTCCTGTTACACCTTTATCTATAGTACAAGATGCACCTAAATCTACATTATCTTCTAAAACTACCCTACCACCAGAAATCAATTTATCAAATCCTTCTGGTCTATTTTTATAATAAAATGCATCTGCTCCTAAAACCGTATTCGCATGTATAGTAACATTATTACCAATAAATGTATTATCGTAAATAGTTACGTTTGGATGAACTACACAGTTTTTACCAATTGTAACATTGTTTCCAATAAAAACATTAGGCTGTATTACTGTATCTTCTCCAATAATAGCGGTTGCAGCAATACTTACTTTAGATGCTATAAAAGGATTAAAATATTTTGTGATTTTATTAAAATCACGAAAAGGATCCTCGGAAATTAATAATGCCTTTCCAACTGGGCAATCAACTTTTTTGTTGATTAATATTGTGGTTGCAGCAGAATTTAATGCCTTGTCGTAGTACTTAGGATGATCTACAAAAACAATATCTCCTTTTTCTACAACATGAATTTCGTTGATTCCTAAAATCTCGAAATTTTCATCACCAATAAATGTAGTATCTATTAGTGTTGCTATTTGCTGAAGTGTTTGTGGTTTTTGGAATTTCATGTTTCAGTTTTCAGTCGCAATAATCAGTCACAGTTTCAGTATTGAGTAAGCACTGCAAACTGCTACTGAATACTGCTCACTAATTCTTACTCTTTAATACGTTCTTGATACGTTCCTTTTGTAGTTTCTACCTTAATTTTATCTCCTTCATTTATAAATAAGGGTACATTTACAGATGCTCCTGTTTCTACTGTAGCAGGTTTTGTTGCATTTGTAGCTGTGTTTCCTTTAACACCAGGTTCTGCATGGGTAACTTCTAAAATAACACTTGCAGGCATTTCAACAGAAAGAGGCATATTATCTTCAGAATTGATGATAATTGTAACAATCTCTCCTTCTTTCATTAATCCAGGATTGTCTAAAGCAGCTTCTAACAAACGAATTTGCGTATAATCTGCTTCATTCATAAAGTGATAAAATTCACCATCGTGATATAAAAACTGAAATTTATGAGTTTCTACACGTACATCGTCAATTTTTCTTCCTGCAGGAAAAGTATTATCTACTACTTTACCGTTACTAACACTTTTTAATTTTGTTCTTACAAATGCAGGCCCTTTACCAGGTTTAACATGTAAAAATTCTATAATTTTATATATATCGTTGTTGTATCTAATACACAATCCGTTTCTAATATCTGATGTTGTTGCCATATTTTATTGATGTTTGCCTTTAGTTATTTACTATAAGCAATAGTTGTTAATTTTATTTTTAAGCTTTATAAACGATACTTTACTATAAAAAGTTAGTTCGCTTTAGAGTAACCTTTCATAATTCCTCTATGAGATTCTTTTATAAATTGTATAATCTCATCGCGTTCTGGAGTTGCTTCCATTTCTGCTTCTATAATATCAATTGCTTGTGAATTGTTATAATTTCTTTGAAAAAGTATTCTATAAATATCCTGAATTTCTCTTATCTTTTCTGTTGAAAAGCCTCTTCTTCTTAATCCTACAGAATTAATACCTACATAAGCAAGAGGTTCTCTTGCTGCTTTTACAAACGGAGGAACATCTTTTCTTACCAAAGAACCACCTGTTACAAAAGCGTGGTTTCCTATTGATGCAAATTGATGCACTGCAACCATACCTGCTAAAACAACATTGTCTCCAATAGTAACATGACCTGCTAAGGTTGTATTATTAGAAAAGATACAATTATCACCAACAAAGGTATCATGTGCTATATGACAATACGCCATAATTAAACAATTGTCACCAATTTTGGTTTTCATTCTATCTGAAGTACCTCTGTTTATGGTAACACATTCTCTAATAGTTACGTTGTTACCTATTTCTACAGTAGTTTCCTCATCATTAAATTTTAAATCTTGTGGAATTGCTGAAATTACTGCTCCTGGAAAAATTCTACAATTTTCACCAATCTTAGCACCTTCCATAATAGTTACGTTAGATCCAATCCAAGTTCCAGAACCAATGGTTACATTATTATGAATGGTAGTAAAAGGTTCTATTACTACGTTTCTTGCTATTTTTGCTTGCGGATGTACATACGCTAAAGGTTGATTCATAGTTTATTTTTTTCTAGCAATTTGAGCCATTAATTCTGCTTCTGCAACTATTTTTCCGTTTGCATAAGCATACGCTTGCATGTGGCAAATACCTCTTCTTATTGGGGTAATTAACTCACATTTAAATGTTAAAGTATCTCCAGGTAAAACTTTTTGTTTAAATTTTACATTATCCATCTTCATAAAATAAGTTAGATAATTTTCTGGATCTGGTACCGTGTGTAAAACTAAAACACCACCACATTGTGCCATTGCCTCAACTTGTAAAACTCCTGGCATTACAGGTGCCCCTGGAAAATGTCCTACGAAAAAGTTCTCGTTCATGGTTACATTTTTCATACCAACAACGTGTGTATCAGAAAGCTCTAGAATCCTGTCAATCAATAAAAATGGAGGTCTATGAGGTAGCACATCCATAATCTGATGAATATCCATTAAAGGAGGTAAATTCAAATCGTATTGAGGAACGTTATTTCTTTTTTCTTGCTTAATAATTTTTGCTAATTTCTTTGCAAATGAAGTATTAATTAAGTGTCCTGGTTTATTAGCAATAACTTTACCTCTAATTCTAATACCCACTAAAGCTAAATCTCCAATTACGTCTAATAACTTATGTCTTGCAGCTTCATTAGCCCAATGTAAAGTAAGATTATCTAAAATACCGTTTGGTTTAACAGCTATATTATCTTTTTTAAATGCTGTTTTTAATTTTTCCATGGTTGCTGCAGACAATTCTTTGTCTACATATACAATAGCATTGTTTAAATCACCACCCTTAATAAGGTCATGCTCTAAAAGCATTTCTATTTCATGTAAAAAACTAAACGTTCTAGCATCTGCAATTTCTGTTTTAAAATCAGAAATCTTTTCTAGATTTGCGTTTTGCGTACCTAATATTTTAGTTCCAAAATCTACCATAGTTGTAACTTGGTATTCATCTGATGGCATTAAAATAATTTCGCTTCCTGTAACTTCATCTTTAAAAGAAATAATTTCTTTTACTACATATTCTTCTATATCTGCATCTTGCTCTTGTATACCCGCACTTTCTAATGCTTCTACAAAATATTTAGAAGAACCATCCATAATTGGTGGTTCTGAAGAATCTAATTCTATTAAAAGGTTGTCTATATCTAAACCTACAGCAGCAGCCAAAACATGCTCTGAAGTCTGAATTTGAACTCCATTGCGTTCTAAGTTAGTTCCTCTTTGTGTATTTACAACATACTCTGCTTTTGCCGCAATAATTGGCGCTCCCTCTAAATCTATTCTGCTAAAAGCAAAACCATGATTAACAGGTGCAGGTTTTATGGTCATATTTACAGTGTTACCAGTGTGTATACCTACGCCAGATAAACTTACCTCTTTCTGAATTGTCTTTTGCTTTTTACTCATTTATTATCAGTTTTTGAGACTTCAACTCTTTTTCTATATTGCTAATTTTCGATGCTATTTTAGGTAGATTCCTAAAATAAACCGAACTTTTATTAAAATCTTGTATTTTAAATGCAGGTGAACCATTTACCATCTCATTATCTTTTAAACTTTTAGAGATACCTGCTTGGGCTAATATTTTTACATTATTACCAATTGTTATATGACCTGCAAAACCTACTTGCCCCCCAATCATACAATTTTCACCAATTTTGGTGGAACCTGCAATACCTGTTTGAGCTGCAATTACGGTATTTTTTCCAATCTCTACATTATGGGCTACTTGTATTTGATTGTCTAACTTTACACCATCATGAATAATTGTAGATCCCATAGTGGCTCTATCAATTGTACAAGCAGAGCCAATATCTACATTGTCCTTTATAATAACATTACCTATTTGAGGTATGGCAGTATATACTCCGTTTTTATCTGGTGCAAAACCAAATCCATCTCCACCTATAATAGATCCAGAATGAATTTTGCAATTATTACCTATAATTGTTTCAGAATAAATTTTTACTCCAGAAAAAATGACGCAATTATTACCAATAATTGAATTATCACCAATATAAGCATTTGGATAAACCTTTACATTTTCTCCTAAAACCACATTTTCTCCTATATAAGAGAAGGCACCAATATACTCATCAACACCAATTTTTGCCGAGTCAGAAATAAAATGAGGGCTTTCTCTACCCATTTTATTATTTTTAACTTCATTGTAAAATGCTAATATTTTAGAAAAAGCTTCATAAGCACTTTCTACTTTTATTAGTGTTACATTCACTTCTTTTTCCGGAACAAAAGTATTGTTAACAATAACTACAGATGCATTTGTAGTATATAAAAAAGATTTATATTTCAGGTTAGAGAGAAAGGTTAAAGAACCTTTTTCTCCTTCTTCTATTTTAGATAATTTAGAAACTTCTACATCAGAATTACCTACGATGTCACCTTCTAAAATATCTGCTATTTGTTGTGCTGTAAATTTCATTAAGCGCAAAAATATAAAATTTATAGTGATTTGGCTAATCTCATTCTATTTTGGATAACAAATAAAGTATTTTATTACCGGATTTGTAAGCGCTTGTAAATTTAATTGATCCGATGCTTTGGCAATATCTCTTAGTTTTCCCTTTTTATTCAGAATAAAAATAGGTTTTTCTTGCTGATATGCTTGATTTTCGATTTTTTTGGTGAAAACAAAATATTTTGCTTCATTTTCTGAAAGCGTCAATTTTTTTGAAACTTTATTTATTTTTTTATTCAATTCTGACGTTTCAAACTCTTTTTGCTGAATTTCTATACGCAACAATTTTCTATTAACAATCATCATAGATAGTAAAGATAAAATTTTATCACTATGATTTGCCCATTCTTTTATGGCAGACATTACATCATAATCATCCAATTTAGAAAACATTTCTAAAGTTTCATCTGTAAAATTATCTTGCGATATTTTTTTATAAAGAAAATAACGTAAAGAAGTACTTGCAAACAATTCTACTCCATCATCCGCCAATTCTTTTGCTCTTTTTAAAACATTAACCAGCATATTTTCTGCGACTAAACCCGTTTTATGTAAATATACTTGCCAATACATTAATCGTCTAGCAATTAAAAAGTTTTCTACAGAGTAAATTCCTTTCCCTTCAATAACTAATTCATCATCCTTTACATTCATCATAGCAATTAACCGATCCGAAGAAATATTACCTTCTGTAACACCTGTATAAAAACTATCACGCTTTAAATAATCTAATCTATCTATATCTAATTGACTCGATATAAGCTTGCACAAAAACTTTCTAGGATATTTTCCCTCAAATATTTCGATAGCTATATCTAACCTTCCGTTAAATTCATCATTCAATTTTCTCATAAATTTTAATGAAATTTCTTCATGAGAAATGCCATTTACAATACTATGCTCTAAAGCATGCGAGAAAGCTCCATGACCAATATCGTGCAATAAAATTGCTATATACAAACCATTTTCTTCTTCCTCAGAAATTTTTACTTGCTTAAAACGTAAAACTCTTACTGCTTTTTGCATTAAATGCATACAACCAATGGCATGATGAAAACGCGTATGATTTGCACCTGGATATACCAAATTAGAAAAACCCATTTGGGTAATCCTTCTTAAACGTTGAAAATAACGATGTTCTATTAAATCAAAAACTAAAGTATTTGGTATTTGTATAAACCCATAAATAGGGTCGTTCAAAATCTTTAATTTATTATGTTTTTTATTCTTCAAATGAGTCTTTTTATCAATCTATGGCAAATTACAAATTAATGCCACGAACTAGCAAATTTAAAGTTTTAGTTTTTTCTGAAAGCAATTATATTTAGAAAAAAGAAACTTTGATAATAAAATATGATTAATAGCCTTATTTCTTTTTAAAAATAACGAATTCATTTATAAGTAGTATCCTCAAAATTGGCAATATTTTATCATTTTTAAAACCTAAAAAGTATAACTTTTAATTACTTTTATACTTAATTGTTAAAATGATAAACAAAAATATGAGCAGTATACAAATTTTATGGGTAGATGATGAAATAGAGTTATTAAAACCGCACATTCTTTTTTTGGAACGTAAAAATTACAAAGTAACTACTTCTACCAATGGTGCAGATGCTATTGATTTAGTAGGTGAAAAAAATTTTGATATCGTTTTTTTAGATGAAAATATGCCTGGATTAACAGGACTAGATACGCTTGCAGAAATTAAACAAATACATGCAAATTTGCCTGTTGTTATGATTACAAAAAGTGAAGAGGAATATATAATGGAAGAAGCAATTGGTTCTAAAATTGCAGATTATTTAATAAAACCTGTAAATCCAAGTCAGATTTTATTAAGTTTAAAAAAGAACTTAGATCATTCTCGTTTAATATCAGAAAAAACTACCTCTAACTACCAACAAGAATTTAGAAAAATTTCTATGGATTTAGCCATGGTAAATTCTTATGAAGAATGGATAGATCTATACAAAAAATTGGTGCATTGGGAATTAGAGCTAGAAAACATTAGCGACCCTGGAATGTTAGGTATTTTAGAAAGTCAAAAACAAGAAGCCAATAGTCAGTTTTTTAAATTCATCAAAAAAAATTATGAAGATTTTCTAACAGCACACGATAAACCTACCTTTTCTCACACACTTTTTAAAAACTACGTGGTACCAGAGTTAAGTAAAGACCAAGGAGTTTTATGGGTAGTTATAGATAATTTACGTTACGATCAATATAGAATTTTAGAACCTTTAATAAATAATCATTACAAAAAGGATCAAGAACATTCTTATTTTTCTATTCTACCAACAGCAACGCAGTACGCTAGAAATGCAATATTTTCTGGATTAATGCCTTCTGAAATGGAAAAACGTCATCCAAATTTCTGGAAAAATGACACCGATGAAGGCGGAATGAATCTGTTTGAAAACGATTTCTTAACGGCACAAATAAAGCGTTTAGGTTTAAATATTACACACGAATATTATAAAATCACCACCTTAAAAAACGGAAAAGAATTAGCCGATAACTATAACGGAACCAAACAAAACGATTTAACCGCTGTGGTGTATAATTTTGTTGATATGTTGTCACATTCTAAAACAGAAATGGAAGTAATTAAGGAGTTGGCAGGAGACGATAAAGCATACAGAAGCCTTACGTTAAGCTGGTTTAAAAACTCACCATTGTTCGAAATCATACAAAAAGCACAACAATTAGGTCAGAAATTAATTATTACCACAGACCACGGAACCATCAATTGTAAAAACCCAACAAAGGTAATTGGTGATAAAAATATTAGTGCCAATTTACGCTACAAAACAGGTAGAAGTCTTTCTTACGAAGATAAAGATGTCTATGCTGTCAGAAATCCAAAAGACATTTTTTTACCAACTGTAGCCATGAATAGTCCGTTTATTTTTGCCAAAGAAGACCTGTTTTTTGCGTATCCAAACAACTTTAATCACTTTGTTAAATACTACAAAAACACCTATCAACATGGAGGTATTTCTTTAGAAGAAGTTATTATTCCATGTGCCGTTTATAGTCCGAAGCAAAAGTAGTTTACTACAGCAGTAAAAGTTATATAGTTTTAATTATTAGAAGCTATTTCCTGCTTTCACTACTCGCTTTTATTGCTAAAAAAAAAGCAATAAAGAGCTCAAACAAACCTTTCAATCAGGGCTAAACTTGTTTGCTAACACAATTAATTATAAAAATAGTCTGACAGGTTTAAACTACTTGTTAGACTTTTTTAATTTAACAAATTGAGCATTAAAAACATAGCCTCTCCTCCTTCATTTATAAAGTTTAAAGATTATTGACTGTAAACAATTACTGTTTACTGAATACTTTTTATATTTTTGTCTTTATGAAAAAAAATTACTCTTTAGAAGATTTATCTGAAGTTGCAGCTGAGATTATTACATCCGCAGAAAATAGAACGTTATTATTTTACGGACAAATGGGCGTTGGTAAAACAACTCTTATAAAAGAGATCTGCAAACAATTAGGTGTTTTAGACAGCATCTCCTCTCCTACTTTTTCATTAGTTAATGAATATCAGACTACAAATAGTGAAAAAGTTTTTCATTTCGATTTTTACAGAATTACAGACGAGGAAGAAGCCCTAGACATGGGAATTGAAGAATATTTAGATAATAATAATTGGTGCTTAATAGAATGGCCAGAAAATATAGAAAATTTACTACCTTTAGAGGCTGTTCAAATTTATTTGACTATTTTAAATAACGAACAACGAAACATTCAACTAAAATAACCTAACTATGAGTTCATTTTCTCCTTTCAGTAAAGAAGAATTGCTTCCGCAAGAAGAAATGTTGGAAATTAAAAGGCAAAAAGGAGAACTTTTTATTGGTTTGCCAAAAGAAACCTATTTAGGTGAAAAACGTGTTTGCTTAACACCAGATGCCGTTTCCGCATTATGTGCTCACGGACATAGAGTTGTCTTAGAAACAGGTGCTGGAGATAACGCAAATTATGCAGATAGAGAATATTCTGAAGCAGGTGCAAAAATTTCTTATGATGTAGAAGAGGCTTTTAAATGTAATATTGTTTTAAAGGTTGCTCCGCCCACTGAAAGTGAAATCGAATACATGAATCCGCAAACAATTCTAATTTCTTCGCTACAATTAAAAACTCAAAATAAAAAATACTTTGAGTGTTTGTCTAAGAAAAGAATCACTGCCGTTGCTTTCGATTATATTAAAGACGATCATAATACCTATCCAATTGTAAAATCTTTAAGTGAAATTGCTGGTACCGCCTCTGTATTAATTGCTGCCGAACTAATGAGTGGAATTAACAAAGGAAACGGTCTATTATTAGGTAATATTGGTGGTGTTCCGCCTTCTAGCGTTGTTATTTTCGGTGCCGGAACGGTTGGTGAATACGCTGCAAAAACAGCTATCGGTTTAGGTGCAAGAGTAAAAGTTTTTGACAATTCTATTAGCAAATTACGCAAACTACAAGATTCTTTAAGCGCACCTATTTACACTTCTACACTACAGCCAAAATCGGTTGCAAAAGCATTAATGCGTGCAGATGTAGCAATTGGAGCCATAAGAGGTAAAAATAGATCGCCCATTTGTGCTACAGAAGAAATGGTAGAAACCATGAAAGAAGGAGCTGTTATTATAGATGTTAGTATAGATAGAGGTGGTTGCTTTGAAACCTCTAATGTTACTACGCACAAAACACCTACTTTTATAAAACACGGTGTTGTACATTACTGCGTACCAAATATCCCTGCTCGTTATGCAAGAACAGCTTCTTTATCTATAAGTAATATTTTTACCCCATATTTATTAAATATTGCAGAAGAAGGCGGTTTTGAAAATGCCGCTCGTTTTGATAAAAGTTTACGAAACGGAATGTATTTCTATCACGGAATTCTTACCAATAAAACAGTTGCCGATTGGTTTGATTTACCATTTAGAGATATTAATTTATTAATTATTTAACCTTCCCCCTAAAATTAACCTTCCCTCATAACATCAATATTTTTCTATTATAAATATTTATTAGTATGAAACATTTAAAATTTAAAACGAGTAACCTAAATAGATTTTTTAAATCTATATTTTTTGTTGCTGCGTTATTACTTACATTTTCTACCTTTTCTCAAACGGTAACGGTAGATGATACCAAAACAACAGAACAACTAGCTAATCAACTTATAGATAACTCTTGTATCAATCTCTCTAACGTAGATATTTCTTCAAGTAAATCTGTTGCCACTTTTAATAATAATGGTGGTGATTTCCCTATAAATAAAGGTATTATTATAAGAACAGGTAAGGCTAAAGATACAGAAGGACCTTTTACAGATACAAAGTTAAGTAGTGAAATTTCGTTAAGTGGAGATCCTGATTTACAAGACATTAGTGATAATGATGGAGGTAATAAAAACATTACCGATGTTGGTTCTCTAGAATTTAACTTCACACCTGTTAGCAAAAACTTTAGTTTTAATTACATATTTGCTTCTAATGAATATGGCGTTTTTCAATGTGATAGTAGAGATTTATTCGCTATTATACTAACCAACCTAGAAACTGGAATAAGTAACAACATAGCAACTATTACAGATATTAAACAAAATGTTTCTGTTAAAAATATAAGAGACATTAATAATAACGGTTTTTGCCCTTCTGTGAATGCAGAATTATTTAGTACTTATTATGTAGATAATAGTAATAACTCAACCATAAATATGAGAGGTTTTACAAAGACACTAAAAGCCGAAGCATCAGTAGTGCCAAATAATAAATACAAAATAAAATTTGTTATCGCAGATTATGATAATTCAGGTTTTGACTCTGCAGTATTTATAGAAGCAGGTAGTTTTAATAATTCTTTAGATTTAGAAGCAGATAAAGAACTTTGTAACGGGGATGATGTTATAATAGATTCTGGTTTTTATGAAACTGATGGTTTTAAGTTTGAGTGGACAAAAAACGGCACTCCATTAACTGATAATGGAACTAAAATTACGGTTAACACTATAGGTACATATGCATTAACAATTACATCTTTAACAGCCCCAAGTTGTCAATTAACCGATGAAATAGAAATTACATCTTTAAAAGCAACAACTCCAGACGATATTGATATTTGTACAGAAGATACAACACTTAATATTCCAGATAAAGTACAAAGTCAAATATTAAATGGAGCACCACTATCTAACTACACTATTGATTACTTTGAATCTATAGATGATGCTAACAATAGCAGAAATCCAATTACAAACCCTACAAATTATCCAATAACAACAAATGCATTTACGCTTTGGGCAAAATTATCTATTACTGATAAAGAGTGTTTTGATATTGTTAGTTTTAATGTAAGCATTACTTCTCCTCCTTTAGTAGACCAATTACCAGATGCTTATGCTTGTAACGAATATGCGTTGCCAAACCTAATACATGGAGAATATTATACAAAACCTGGTGGTGATGGTGATAAATTGGCTGTAGGTAAAAAAATCACAACAGAAAGTACAATTTATATTTACAATAAAAATGAGACTACAGGTTGCTACAGTCAAACAAGTTTTAAAGTATACTTTGCTGAAAATTATAGTATTGCTACAGATCATTGTGAATCTTTTACAATACCTGAGACTCCATTAGGTAAATTTTATACAAAAGAAAATGGAAAAGGAGAATTACTAGCAACTGGTGAAGTTTTGACAGAAGATACAACTATCTATTTTTATTCTGAGTTTAATGGGGAAGCATGTGTAAATAAACAATTTGAGATAGTTTTAAATACAATTCCGCCTGTAGATGATATTGACGACATTATTACTTGTGAATCGTATGTTTTAGACCCATTACCTAGTGGTGGTGCATATTATACAGGATATAATGGTACAGGTACAAAATACTTACCAGGAGATCTAATAGAATCTACAATTCGTTTATTTGTATATAATAAAGATGAAGCTACTGGCTGTACTTCTGGAGGGTTATTATCTAATAGATTATATGTTACCATTATAAAACGTAGTGAATTTCCAGATATCATAAAATGCGGTAGTTATACCATACCAACTACAAGTATAGGGAAATATTATACCGACAATACTTATGGAACAATAATACCAGCAGGAACTCCAATTACTTCAACACAAAAGATTTACTATTATGCAAATGAAATAACCACTACACCAAATTGTACTGGTTATGAGATCTCTGTAACCATTAACCCACTACCAAAAGTAGATGATATTGATGACATTGTAAGTTGTGAAGATGATTTACCTAAATTACCTTCATTAGAAAATGGAAGTTATTACACAAAATCTGGTGGTCCTGATGCCCCAGGACAAATTCTATTATCTGAAGGTGATGAAATAAATAGCTCACAAAAAATTTATATATACAATACTAACACAATTTGTACTTCAGAGACAGATTTTAATGTAATTATTAATAAAAAACCAATAATACCCGATTTTCCTGATGTTAAAAAATGTGACCCTTTTGAGTTACCAATATTAAGTTTTAGTGGAAGATATTTTACTGAATCTGGAGGACCAAACGGAACTGGGACAGAAATGTTTCCTGGAGATTTTATTGAAGAGGGTACACAAACTATTTTTATCTACAGCGAACACCCAGATTTAGAAACTTGCACTAATGAAAAAAGTTTTGAAGTAACTATTTTAGTCAAGGTAGTAGATGAATTAGATGATGTAATATTAGCTTGTGACTTTTTTAAACTCCCCGTTTTAGCCAATGGTAATTATTATAAAAATATTGATAAAACAGAACCTTTAACTGCTGGTGATATCATTAATTCAAACCAAACAATTTATATTATTGGAGAAAATTCTATTAGATATGAACCTTGTCAGAGTATTAGTTCTTTTGAAGTAAACATCTTTGCCAAACCAAATTTAGAAGATTTAGGAGTCATAAATGATATAAACCAATGCAGTTTCGCTACGTTACCTTCGATTACCGCCCCTGAAATTATAGTAGAATATTATAGCGATTTAAATAGAACTACTTTAATACCCCCTTCAGAATATACGATTACAAATAATAGTTCAGAAATTATTACTAATACTATTTATGTACGCGCATACTCTATAGGTTACCCAGGATGTTTTGCCGATGGTACCTTTTTAGTTACATTATATCCATTATTAAATATAGAGGCAAAAGGAGGAACTATTTGTGTTGATTATGACACAAACGAAACAAATAATCCTTTCTTAATAGAAACAGGAATAGATTCAAGTGCTTATGATATAAAATGGTATTTAAATGGCGATTTATTTGACAACTCTAGTGCTGAATGGGAAGCTGATAAAGTTGGTACATACCGAATAGAAGCTACACGAAAGATTGATATAAATAACCCTAATAGTAGTACTGACTGTAATTATCGCCCTACAGAAGTGGTAATAGAAAGTTCTACTCCTAAATTTGAAGTAAATATCTTATCAGAAAATTTCTCTAGTTCATACGAAATAGAAATAAACACAATCGAACAAGGTTTAGGTAATTATACATATTCTTTAAATGGTACAGATTTCTCTACAAACAATATATTTAGAAATATAAGTCGTGGCTCTTATATTGTTACAATTAGAGACCTTGACAATATTTGTAATGATATAGAACTTGAGTTTACTGCCTTAAATAATCCAGTTTATTTTAACCCAGATGAAGGTGATTATTGGAATATTACTGATTTAAAAGATGACCCAACAGCAACAATAGATATTTTTGACAGGTTTGGTATACTCATAAAAACTATAAAACCGAGTGGCCCTGGTTGGAATGGTTTAAGTAGTAACGGTAATAGGATGCCAAGTACAGATTATTGGTATGTATTAAAATACACAAATACAGATGGAGACCCTGCAATTTTTAGATCTCACTTTTCTTTAATAAGAAAATAAGTAATATTGTTTAAAACTGAATAAAAGACTTAAATTTGCACTTCAAAATTTTACAATGCTCATTAAACGAATAGGTTATTATTTAGTAGGTTTATCATTAGGTTCTATTGCTGTATATTTTTTCTGGCAAAAGAAACAAGCTACTTTTGATTATGGAATGGATGCTAGAACACTAAAATCAATCAGAATTAAAGAACGTTTATTTTCTGATGATGCTAGAAGTGCGATGCATAAATTTGATATTGATTCCTTAAAAATAAATACTATTTTATATACAGGTGATGTCAATTTTGGTAAAAGCAAACCAAGACAAGAACCTTGTCCTGAATATTATATTACAGGTACTAAAGACTTAGAAAAGGTAAGTTTATTAGTGAAACGTTGCGAATCTACCGCTACAATTGAGAAAATAATAGTAAAGTAATAATATTTTGTTTTTATCTATAAATTGATAAAACAATCTATACTTCATAAAAAAAGTCATTCCTGTTAAAGTAGGAATGACTTTTTTTTATTTTCCTTTTAAATTTTCATGATAATGTTTTTCTATTTTATCTACATTTTTAATCGTTTTGCGAACCCAATTAAAATACAAAACGTCTTTTTCTTCTTTAGATAATTTCCAATCAACAGAAGAATTTCTCAATTTTGTGGTTACATCTTGTAAAATAATTGCTGCGGCGACAGAAATATTTAAACTCTCGGTAAAACCTACCATTGGTATTTTTAAAAAGCCATCTGCTTGCTCTTTTACGTAATCAGAAACGCCCTCTGCTTCTACTCCAAATACAAATGCAGATTTTTTAGTAATATCAAAATCTTGTAATAAACAAGAATCATTATGTGGCGTTGTTGCTATAATTTGATATCCTTGTTCGCGCAGGTTCTCTAAACAAACTTTGGTATTATCACCGTCTTTTTTATATCTTTTAGAGGTAATCCATTTTTGTGAACCTTTTGCCACATGTCTAGACACTCTATTAGTGTATTTATTTTCTATGGCATGTACATCTTGCACACCAAAAATATCTGCGGTTCTAACCACAGCACTTGCATTATGAGGTTGAAAAATATCTTCTAAAACCACCGCAAAATGACGCGTTCTATCTTCTAAAACCTTTTTAAAAAGATTTTTCCTCTTATCTGTTAAATAAGTTTCGAAGTAATTTAATAGTTTATCATCAATCATAAATACAAACTTAATTTTATTATTTTTACCTTACATTAAGAATTTATAAAAATACAAAAACAGATTATCTAATGAAAAGATTAGTTGTTTTAACTGGAGCAGGAATTTCCGCCGAAAGCGGTATACAAACATTTAGAGATGCAGATGGTTTATGGGAAGGACATAATGTAATGGAAGTTGCTTCGCCTGAGGGTTATGCAGCCAATCCTGAATTGGTTTTAAACTTTTACAACGAACGCAGAAAGCAACTTTTAGAAGTTGCACCAAATAAAGGTCACGAAAATTTAGTGGCTTTAGAACAGAGTTTTAATGTTGAAATCATTACCCAAAATGTAGATGATTTACACGAACGTGCAGGAAGTAAAAAGGTAACGCATTTACATGGTGAACTTTTAAAAGTGAGAAGTTCTGTTGATGAAAATATGGTTATAGACTGGAAAAAAGACTTAGTTTTAGGAGATTTATGTCCTAATAAAAGTCAATTAAGACCTCACATTGTTTGGTTCGGAGAAATGGTACCCATGTTAAATAAAGCGATCGAAATTACTAAAAAAGCAGATATTTTAGTAATTATTGGTACCTCTATGCAAGTATATCCTGCAGCTGGTTTGGTAGATTTTATAAAACCTAATACACATATTTACTTTATAGATCCTAAACCTGCCGTTTCTAAGGGGCGTTTTAATAATTTAATGATTATTGAGGAAGTTGCAAGTGTTGGAACGGAAAAATTGTTGGAATTATTGAAAGGTTAAATTACCCATTTATTCTGTTTTATCTATAATTTTTTCATCACATCTCATTTAGAAGTGAGCTTTTTGGCCTTTCGACTTCGCTCAAGATAAACTAATGAGAGATCTCATAGTGCTTCTAGACTCCTCTTTATACCTCATTCAGAATGACATAGAACATGTTAATTAAAAATAGTCAGCAAACAACTCTAGCCCTGATTGAAGTGGTATCCTTTTTATAGCACTTAAAATTAGCTAATAAATTTCTAACAAAAGATTGCCGTTTCACACAGTAAAAGTACGATTCGCAATGACAGCTATAAAAAGATATAACGAAAAGCAGGAAATAGCTTCAAATAAAAATTAATCAATCATATTTTTTAAGTAAAACTGCTCTACTTTTTCTCTTGCCCAAGGTGTTGTTCTTAAAAACTTTAAAGAAGATTTGTACGTAGGATTGTTTTTAAAGGCATTTATATTTAAACTGTATCCTAATTCTTCCCAACCATATTCTAAGAAAAGTTCTTCTAACATGGTGGCTAATTTTATACCGTGTAACGGATTATTTGGTTGTTCTGTGCTCATAATTATTAATCTAAATTTGGCAATACAAAATCGTCTAAAACAGACTTTTTTGCCATCATTTTTTCTATTTCTTTTAGGGTTCTAGGTGCTTCTGCAGAAAGATTTACAGGACCTTTTTTAGTCACTAAAATATCGTCTTCGATTCGAATACCAATTCCCCAATATTTTTTATCACAATCACTACCTTCAGGAATGTAAATTCCGGGCTCCATAGTAACCACCATATTTTCTTCAAAGTTATTATAATTTCCTGGATCGTGCACGTCTAAACCAATATGATGCAAAACTCCGTGTGGTAAATAGTTGTGTCTTTCCGTAATAGATTTTATAATTCCGAGTTGAAATAAGCCTTCATTAATCACTTTTATCGCTGCCATGTTTGGCGCACTCATTGGTTCGCCTATTTTATACAAGGCAATTCCTGCTTCTTGTGCTTTATAGACAATATTGTAAATTTCTGCTTGTGCTTTTGTGAATTTTCCGTTAGCAGGAATTGTGCGCGTTACATCTGCCGTGTACCCTCTATATTCCGCTCCTAAATCCATTAAAACTAAATCGTTGCCAACTTTTGTTTTATTATTTTCGATATAATGCAAAATGCAACCGTTGTTTCCGGCACCTACAATAGACGGATATCCTTCGTATTCTGCACCATATTTTTTGTACACAAATTCATGGATTCCTTGTAACTCTGTTTCCGACATGTGTGGTTTCATTGCCTTCATTACCTCTATTTGTCCAACAGCAGAAATTCGCACTGCTTTGGTTAATAACTTAACTTCTTCTGCTGTTTTAACCTCCCTCATGGTTGCTAAAGTATTGGTTAAAAAGTAAAAATTGAAGTTATTATTCTTTTTAGCGATTAATCTTATGAAGATTTTTTTCTGATAATCTTTTAATTCATTATCACTTTTCGCTTTTGCAAAATTGGTAATCAATTGGTCGTTTTGTAACTCTGGAAAACGAGTAAGATCTTCATTTATCTTTTTAGAAAGCTCAATCATATTTTTATCAGGAACATTTGCAATCTGATTATATGCTTTCTCTATGTTTTTAGATAAAAATTGAATTTCATTAAAACCTGATTTTTCCTTAAAACTTGCTACTAAATCATAAATTTCAGCATTATTTCTAGATGAATTTCTATAATCATCCTTAAACTCTGTAATAAAAACCTTATTAAATTTCTTAAAATCAATTTGTGACGCTATAAAATCTTCTGCATTCATTGTGGTATTAAAACCTAACTCATCTGCTGCTTTTTCTGCCCCCAAGCGTTTTCCATACCACATTTCTGCTCTTGCATCCTTTTTTTGTACATATAAAACCTCGTTATAAGAATTTCCTTTTTCATCTATTTGAAACTCAGAAAACAATACTAAAACTGCATTTGGTTCTCTGTAACCGGTTAAATAATAAAAATTAGGATCTTGATGAAATACATAATCTACGTCATTTGCTCTGTTTCTTATAGGGTTTGCAAACACAACAGCCACCGAGTTGTTTGGCATTTTAGAACGTAAAATTGCACGTCTTTCTTTATGAAATTCTTTTGGTAAATAATCTGTAGGAGTTTGCGCAATACTATTTAAGGTAAATAGCAAAAAAGTGACAAATAAAAAGTTAAAAACTTTCATAAAGGTGGTTTTATAATTGAGAATTTCAAAAGTAACATTTATTATTTTCTAGGTAAAAATATTAACAAAGTATTCGTGATAGATAATTCCATTTTTTTCAATAATTTAGCTGAAATTTAAGAAATCTATACATGAAAAATATTGCATTAAATAATATTCACGTTGCTTTAGGTGCTAAAATGGTTCCTTTTGCTGGTTACAACATGCCTGTACAATACGAAGGAGTTACAGCAGAACATTTAACTGTTAGAAATGCCGTTGGTGTTTTTGATGTTAGCCATATGGGAGAATTTTTAGTAGAAGGTGAAAATGCCTTAGCTTTAATACAAAAAGTAACTTCTAATGATGCTTCTAAACTAGAGATTGGAGATGCACAATACAGCTGTTTTCCTAATGAAGATAATGGGATAGTAGATGATTTAATTTGTTATAAAATTAAGAAAAACACGTATTTACTAGTTGTAAATGCATCTAATATTGAAAAAGACTGGAATTGGATTTCTAAATACAATGAGGAGTTTAATGCTGATTTAAGAGACTTATCTGAGGGGTATTCATTATTAGCTATTCAAGGTCCTAAAGCTATAGAAGCAATGCAATCTTTAACTTCTGTAGATTTAGCAAGCATTCCTTTTTATAAATTTAAAATTAGTGATTTTGCCGGAATTGAGAATGTAATAATTTCTGCAACGGGTTATACTGGTTCTGGCGGATTTGAAATTTACTGTAAAAATGAAGAAGCTGAACAAATTTGGAATAAAGTTTTTGAAGCTGGAGCAGATTTTGGAATTAAGCCGATTGGTTTAGCTGCAAGAGATACTTTACGTTTAGAAATGGGCTATTGCTTGTACGGAAATGATATTAACGATACAACATCTCCTATTGAAGCAGGATTAGGTTGGATTACAAAATTTACCAAAGAATTTGTAAATGCAGAAGCTTTAGCAAAAGAAAAAGAACACAAACCAGAAAGAAAATTGGTTGCTTTTGAACTTGATGAAAGAGGAATTCCAAGACATGGTTATGATATTGTAGATGGTAGCGGAAACGTTATTGGAGAAGTTACTTCTGGTACTATGAGCCCTAGTTTACAAAAAGGAATTGGAATGGGTTATGTACCAAGAATTTTATCTAAAGTAGGTACACAAATACATATTCAGGTTCGTAAAAAAGCAATTCCTGCAACAATTGTAAAACTTCCTTTTTACAAAGGATAAAATAATATGTTCGTTAGAGCTCATTCAAAAATTTTATAATCAATAAAATTTAGACTGCACTCAAGCAGAAAATAGTTGTCTGTAATAAGACAACTATTTTTTTATTAAATCATCTATTGAAATTTCATCAAAAAAATATGAATTGCTTATTAACTGGAGGAACGGGAATTGTTGGAATTCATATTATTTTTGAATGGCTACACAAAGCCATTGTTCAAAAAACAGTAAATCATCTTTTTGTAGTGATTAGAGCTAATGATAAAACAGCAGAACAACGCTTACTAGCTGTCTTAGAAGATGCTTCTCGTCCTGAATTTTTAAATGACTTTACACTTGAAAATTGTCTAGAAAAAATCACAATAATTCCAAATGATTTAGCAACAATTAGCAGAGAAGTATTAGAAACTTATAATTTTGACACCGTAATTCATTGCGCTGGTTCTACTAATTTATCTAGTACAAGTGATTCTAAGAAAACCGTACACTCACAAAACTATTTGGTAACCAAGCAGCTTTTGGAGCAATTACCAGAGCGAGTAACACGTTTTTTATACATTAGTACGGCGTATTCTTTTGGTATCCAAAATGAAAAAGTATGTGATGCTATTGAAAACTACACCGTTACCAATTTTAGAAATCCCTATGAGCAATCTAAATATGAAAGTGAACGTTTTGTAAAAGAAACGTGCAAACTTAAAAATATAACTTCTCAAATTTTAAGACCTAGTATTATTTGCGGTCGTTTAATTGATAAACCTTTTTACGAAACTCCAAAATATGATGTTTTCTATTCTTGGGCCATCTTTTTAGCAAAGTATGCTACCAAATCTAAAGAAGCTTTCAGAATTTGGATTGACAAAAAAAGTGGTTTAAATATTGTGCCTGTAGATTTTGTATCCAAAGCTATTTTACACGCTTTTTTAAATCCACAAATAAAAGAATTGAATATTGTAAACCCTACACAGATTTTACACAAAGAGTATGTAGGCGATGTTTTAGAGTCTTTTGATGTAAATTCTTATGAATATGTTACAGCTAAACCTAAGAACTTAAATTCTTTTGAAACGCTGTATTACAAAACCATTGGCGATATTTTTCAAAATTATATTTCTATCCCAGATTTACAGTTTAATACTGAACAAATTTTAAACCTTATTCAGCAGTTAAAATTAGAAAATACTTTAGGAGTTCATGAAAACTTTATGAACTTGATTAATTATTCAGTTGAAAAAAAATTTAGAAAGAGTTATTAATTATTAGTAAAAAAATAATCTAATGGATTCATTAACACAAATAGTTTTAGGTGCCGCAGTTGGAGAAGCTGTTCTTGGTAGAAAAATTGGTAATAATGCCATGTTGTATGGTGCTATTGCAGGTACAATTCCGGATTTAGATATTTTCGCTAATTTTTTTGCAGATAAAGTTACTGCCTTAGAAATACATAGAGGTTTTACACATTCTATCTTTTTCTCGGTGCTCTTTGCTCCTATTTTAGCTTTTATTGTCACCCGATATGAAAAATATAAAAATGTAAAAGATTGGTCTTGGCTTTTCTTTTGGGCTTTTATAACGCATCCAATTTTAGATGCACAAACTACTTGGGGAACACAACTTTTTTGGCCTTTAGACATTCGTTTGGCTTTTAAAAATGTTTTTGTAATAGATCCGTTATATACAATACCTTTTTTGGTGCTTTTAATTTTGGCGATGTGTCAGAAAAAAGAAGCTAAAAAAAGACGTTTTTATAATAATTTAGCCCTTATTATTAGTAGTTCTTATTTAGTACTTACCTTTGTTCTAAAAGGTGTTTCTTATCAAACGTTTACTAAAGAATTAGTTGCACAAGATATTCAGTATAAAGAAATACAAACAAAACCAACACCTCTAAACACCCTTTTATGGACTGCTAATGTAGAAACAGAAAATGCTTTTTTAATTGGTCATTCTTCTTTTTTTGATAAAAACCCTGTTGAGTTTTCTAGTTATTCTAAAAATCATGAGTTATTAGGCAATTTAGTAAATCAACCAAAAATGCAACGTATGATTGCTATTTCTAAAGGTTGGTACACCGTCAATAAAGTAAATGGAGTATTGTATTTTAATGATTTACGTTTTGGGGCATTAAGCATGAAACCAAATGCTACAAATTTTGTTTTTAAATATAAAATTGAAATCGATGCTAATGGAGTTCCGTCTTTTATTGAAGAAGCTAAAGATAAAAAAGATGCTAAAAAACTATTATCGGAATTATGGGAAAGAATTAAAGGGAATTAACCTTTTAACTTATAATTTTACTTAAAGAGTTTGCCTAAAAATTAGATATTTTTGTTCAACTGAACTCGTTTCAGTTTCTTATTCTTATAGCTTATCAACTTATTGAGCTTCTGAAATAAATTCAGAATGACAGTCATTTCAGCTTTTCAGACGACCACTTTTTTTTTATTATTATCATTGGTTCTCTTCTTTTCTATTGATAAATTACTCACATTTTAATTCCTATTTAAAATGAGTGATTTTATAACTTTAGATTCAGAGAGCATAGAAAATGAGCATATTTGTTGTGCTATTTCTGATAAAAAATGTTTATCAAGTTATCATGCAAAAAAAGATTGGCTTAAAAATCAATTCGAAAAAGGCTATGTTTTTAGAAGAATAAATGAGAGAGCAAAAGTTTTTATTGAATATGCTGATGCGGAAGAATCTTGGGTTCCTATTACGGCTCCAAATTATTTAAATATCAATTGCTTTTGGGTTTCCGGAAAATATAAAAAACAAGGTCTTGCTAAAAAGCTTTTTACAGACTGCTATTGCTGATGCTAAAAAACAACATAAAAGTGGTTTGGTAACCGTTGTTGGTGCAAAGAAATTCCATTTTATGAGTGATACAAAATGGTTTCTAAAACAAGGTTTTGAAGAAGTAGAAAAAATAGGAAGCGGATTCTGTCTTTTAGCAAAGAAAATATATTTAGAAGCAGAAAATCCAAAATTTAATGATTCTGTAAAATCCGGAACTTGTTCAGAGAAAAACGGAATTGTGGTTTATTATTCTAATAGATGTCCCTTTGCTGGATTCCATGCCAGAAACTCAATTACCGAAACTGCGAAAAAGAGAAATCTACCTCTAAAAATAATCAAAATAAAAACCAACAAACAAGCTCAAAATGCACCAAGTCCTGCAACCATTTTCAGTCTTGTTTTAACGGAAATTTTATAACCACAGATATTAGTGTGTGCATGGATTCTAGATTTGATAAAATTGTAAACAACAATTAAAATAGTCATTTTTCAATTTGATATTTAAACCCAAAAAAGTTAATTTCGTTCGCTTGTTATTAAAGGCATGAATATTGCTTTGTATCAGAATTAATATTTTAAGAAATATGAAACCAAGAACAACGTATCTTATGAAAAAATTACTGACAATTATTACAATTATTTCAGCATCAATAGTAAGCGCACAAAACAATAAAGACTCTTTAAATGTAATTTATAAAAACTATTTTGAGCTTTTGAAAACAAAAGAAAAATTAGACACGATTGTTTTAAAAGTGAATAATTTTGAAGAATTAATGAAGTCTAATAACAAAATAATTAAAGAATTTTCTGATGCAGAGCTTTTTGGTTTAAAGAACCAATTAGAACAAAGAAGAAAAAAAATTATTAATACTACAGAATTTGTTTTTGCTTCAAACGCAAGTTTAAACGCCATAAAACAACTAGATGCAACTAGTGATTATCTTACTCAAATCTCTAGCTTAAACAATCCTGAAAATTCAGATTTAGGTTTTTCTTTATCCGAAGAAATTGCAGAAATTTTAGAGAATGAAATCATAAAAGGGAATCGAAAAATTAATGGCGTAAAAAAATCTAAATTTCTACTTTTTATTGATAACATTATAAAATCTCCTTTAACAGAAGAATTAACCAGTGCAATACCTGTGGTGAGTTCTATAAAGTCTGTTGTAGATTTGGTGATGGGCAATGCGCTAAAAGGAAACGATGTTTCCATAGATGATGTTATAGATTTAAAAAAATCATTAAATGTGTATTTGGTGCATTATGAGGGATTGGCAAAAGCACAAACAGAATTTGAACAAAACCTTGGCAATTTAGATATTAGAAAAGAAGGTTTGGTGCTACTTTTAACACAATACACTACAGAACGCTCTAATACTTTAAACCCAAATGCCATTTCTGAGCAGGATAAAAAATTAACCTTAACAAACGTTATAAATAAGCACTATACCAAAGGTATTGTACAGCAAAGTGTAGATAAAATAATTAGTGCTAAACCCTTAGATTACAACAATCATTTAACAAATAAAAAATTAATGTATCCTACGTATGCGTTAAACCAGGCGAAGTTTATAAGAGATGAAGTAGAGTCTTTAAGTAAAGAATATATATCGATTTTTAGCACTTATCAGTCTGCTTTAAAACAAGTTTTAGAAAAAAGTAAAGCTATTGGTGACAAAAATAAAATTGACAATAAAATATCTGAATTAGAAATAAAACTTTTGGCTGTTCAGGTTGCATTTGATGATAATTTAAATATTTATAACTTAAATAGTAAGTTTAATGCATTAATGGAATATTAAAAATATCTAAAGTTTTAAAATCAGTTTATGAATAAAAATGTATTAAAAACAGGTGTTTTTTCTTTTGGAATGTCAGGACAAATATTTCATGCTCCATTTATTAATGAACATCCTAATTTTGAATTAAGTGCAGTTGTAGAAAGATCTTCTAAAAAAGCACATCTTACCTACCCTACAATAAAAAGTTATGATAATATTGATGAACTTTTAGCAGATTCAGAAATAGAATTGGTTATTATCAATACTCCAAATACTACTCATTTTGAGTTTGCTTTAAAGGCTTTACAAGCAAACAAACATGTATTACTAGAAAAACCTTTTACAGTTAAATCATCCGAAGCAAAGAAATTATTTACAGCGGCAAAAAAATACAATCGTGCTGTTTTAGCATATCAAAACAGGCGTTATGATAGTGATTTTTTATCCGCAAAAAGTGTGTTAGATTCAGGTAAACTAGGGCAATTGGTAGAGTTTCACCTTCGTTATGATCGTTATAAATATGATATCGGTCCAAAAGCAACCAAAGAAACACCTGTTCCTGGAAGTGGCTTAGCATATGATTTAGGTCCGCATTTGTTAGATGCTGTAATCTCTATTTTTGGAATTCCGCTAGAATGGAAAAAACAATTAGGTAAATTTCGTCCGAATACTCAAGTAGATGATTATGCTCATTTTCATTTAATATATCCAAATGGACTGCAAATTTTTATAACTACAAGTTTATTGGTTACCGATCCACAACCTGCATTTATTTTACACGGAACTAAAGGTTCTTATATTAAACAACGTGCTGATGTACAAGAACAACAATTACAAAAAGGCATGAAACCTTCTAACTCTTTGTTTGGTTTAGAAGATATTAATAATAAAGGTGTATTAACCACAATTAATGATGAAGGGATAAAGAAACAAGAAAATATAGTTTCTGAAAAATCTTCTTATATGCAAGTATTTGATGATGTTTATAATACGATTAGGGAAGGAAAACCATATCCAGTAACAGAAGCTCAAATTATGCAACAGCTAGAGATTTTAGAAAGTTAAATAACAATTTCTTCTAAATTTAAAGTTGAAAAATAATATCTTTACAGCTCAATTCAATGATTCTTTTTTAGTTTATTGAATCGGTATGAAAACTAATTATTAAAACGACCAAAACGAATGCAAACTACTAAGCTGAGCACCGAAAGTATATTACCACTCACCTGCTCGCGAGCTGGAACTTGCTGTTTCGGAAAAGCGGTTATGCTAAATCCTTGGGAATTATTCAGTTTTAGTAAAGAGAAAAAAGTAAGTCCGAGAGATTTTCGAGATTTGTATACCGATTTTGGAGGTATTCGATTAACTTTTAACGGAAAACAAGATAAAAAAGGACAGAATGCTTGCAGTCAGTATATAGAAAATCACGGTTGTAGCGTGCACCAAGGTCGTCCGTTAGCCTGTCGCTTATATCCTCTAGGTCGTCAAATTCAATTTAAAAAAGCAGATTATATTTTTGAAGGAGCACAATTTCCGTGTTTAACAGATTGTGCAGAAGTTTTAAACTTACCAAAATTAAGTGTTGGAGATTATCTAAAAGGACAAGGTGCAGCTCCTTTTGAAAAAGCACAAGACGCCTATTTAAACGTAATGCAAAATATTGCTGACATTGCTTTTGAATTGTTATTAGACAGTGGTTTATCCGCCTCTGGCGATACAAAAACATTGACTTTATGGAGAGAAATGGGTAATGAACTTCCTGAGATCTTGGCAGAACGAATTGGAAAAGATTGGATAGACGCCTTAATGATTCCTGAAATAAAAGAAGTTGGAGATAATTCGATAGAATTTGCACAGAAACACAACGAGTTATTACTATTAAAAGCACAAAAACAATTTGATAGTTTGCAAACGCTAGACCAAGTGCATGAAGTTTGTTTGTTAATTATGGGCGTTGCATTGCATTTATCTAGAGGCTTGGGAGCAGACACAAAAGGAATTGCAGAACTCTGGATAGAAACAGCAAAAAGTCACGGAGCAAAAGAATAATCCTTTTACTTTCTTGTTTTATCCTAGTTTTAATTCACATTTTAAAAAAGAATCAAATTTCTGAATATAAAATGTAAGGTTTACATTTTTAAACCGATTACATCTAATTAACATCCATTTAAAACAAACCACATGAAAAAAACATTTATTACATTATTTGCTAGTTTACTACTTGTTGTAAGTTGTAAAAAAGATCCAGCTAAAACAAAACAAATAGAAGAAAAACCAGAACCTGTTGTAGAAAAAACTTTTGCTCAAAAAATAGAAGTAGCTCATAAAAAAGATGCTTTTTTAGCAAAAGAAGCAATACAATTTGATGCTTTTATAGAATTTGGAGGAAACGAGGTTTTTAATGCAAACGTAACTGTTTCAACAACTTCAGATATTGCAAAAATCACTTATAAAAATGGTGATGAAATTTATGTAAATAAAGAAAACATTTTTGTTTCTCCTAGTTTAGAAGCAAATCCAGGGGTACGTTTTCATGCCTATACTTGGAGTTATTTTTTCTTATTTCCTTATAAATTAAGCGATAATGGAACTATCTGGAATGATGCTTTTAAAACTAAAGAAGCTACTCAGAACTATGATACTGCAAAATTAAGTTTCGAAGCAAATACGGGTGATGCACCAGATGATTGGTACGTTGTGTATAAAGACAAAAAAACAGATCTTTTAGAAGATGTTGCTTATATTGTTACCGTTAATAAAAGTACAGAAGCTGCAGAAGCAGATCCGCATGCTATAAAATATATCGATTATACAGATGTTGATGGAGTTCCTTTTGCTGCAAATTGGGAGTTTTATGGTTGGAGTATTGATAAAGGTTTAACCGATAAAATTGGATTTGCAAAAATTACAAATATTAAATTTGTAGAAGGATTTAGAAATGACTTTGCTATTCCAGAAAACTATATTAAAAAATAATTTTTCTTTTTCATAAAAAAAGCCTCACAATAATTTGTGAGGCTTTTTTTAATTTCTAAACTTATTACTTGTAATAATATATTTTAGTTTTTCTTTTAAATCTTCTCCGGTATCATACACCATTTGCTCATTGCTAGGAAAAGGAGCTACTCTTAAAACTACCAAATCTAAATAAGATTTACTTAAAGCTCTTTTATCACCTTTATAATTTGCATAAATGTGTTCAAAAATAAACTCGCTTTCTATAGGATACGTTTCTATTAATTGATGAGAAGTTAAATCTACATATTTTACACGTCCAACAACTTTTGCTGTTTTTAATTGCGTAAATTGATATAAGTAACAACGAATATTTACCATTTTATCAACCTGAACTTTATTGCCTTCATTATCTAAAACATTTTTTCCGTTTTCATCCAAAAGATATTTTAAACCATCTTTAACCTGACTTTCTTTAATAATTTCTTTTTCTTTAACCTGTTCTGGAGAAATTGATATATTTCTAAGATTTAACTCTAAACTAAAATCATAGGTGATTTCTCTATTTTTTCTTCCGTGGTAAACAGTCCAAAAATCATTTAAACCATACGTATCAAAGTTTAATAAATCTTCTTCTAATTTTTTAGGAATTATTTTTTCTGATTCATTTTTCATAGAAACAATCACAAAATCTAATCCATTTTGATGCGCAATTTCCATTAAACTTCTAACATCTTTATAGTTCGGATTTATTTTTTCTAAATACTCTAATTCAGTATAAGCAGTTCTATAATCTAACTTATTATTACTATTAAATAGTTCTTTAGCTTTTTGATATAAATGATCTGATAATTGATTTTTTGTTGCTATAATTTCATTATCATAATTAACAAACTTAAAATCAGCATCTCTATCTTCATCTAAAATAGCTAGAGGTAACAGGGGGTTTATGATTTCTTGTCTATTTTTTAAATTTGCATAAAGTCCGTAAATAATTTCAATACTTTCTGGGTTATTGTCTTTCTTTAAGAAATTAATTTGTGCTAAATCTTTAGAATTTGCTTTTACAAAAGCCTGTTCTAACATAATAACATACGGCTGATTTCCTTTTTTAGTCTTATTTTTCTTTAAGTTTTCTAAAGCTATGTTTATAGCTCCATCATAATTTCCATTATTAATAGCTTCCTGTGTACTTTTAACACTACTGCAAGAAGTAAAAATTAAAAATGATAAAATAAATAGTAATTGTTTTTCCATAATAAGTAGTTTGTAACCTATTTTCAATAGTTGTGCCAAAAATATTATTTTTAAAACTATAATAACTAATTTGACACATGTACTTTATTGTAAAAGGATATTCAAAAAAATTAAAACTTTATTCAAAAAAATGCTATATGTGACAAATGTCACATTTCACCTTAAAAACCAATCGTAAATTTGCGATAGATATTATGAAAAGAAATTTAGACCCCATAGAATACAAAGAAAATACGGAAGCCTTAGCAAGATTTGCAAAAGCTTTGGCACATCCAACTCGTATTGCTATTTTAAAACATTTAGAAAATCAATCCTGTTGTTTTACAGGCGATTTAGTAGAAGTTTTTCCTTTGGCACAATCAACAATTTCTCAACATTTAAAAGAGTTAAAAAATGCAGGTTTAATTCAGGGAGAATTAAAACCACCCAAAATAAAGTATTGTATCAATCAAGAAAATTGGACTGTTGCTAAATCGTTATTTCAACAATTTTTTGAGTGATATTTTTTTAATAATCAAATCGCTTATAGGCGATAAACAAATAAAACTATTATGAGTAAAGTAATTAAAATTTTAGGAACTGGTTGTCCAAAATGTAAATCTATGACAGCCGTTGTTAGTGATGTAATTGCAGAAAACAACATTAATGCCACTGTAGAAAAAGTAGAAGATATTATGGAAATCATGAAATATAATGTAATGACGACTCCTGCATTAGTTATTGATGATGTCATTACCATTAAAGGAAGAGTTCCTTCTAAAGATGAAGTATTGGCACTTTTTAAATAATATAGTAGTAATTTAAATAAGTAATATGTTTGGTTGCTCGCAGTCGAAAACTGTTTATATGGTTTAATAGTTCTCGACTGCACTAGAACTGTTAATAGTAATATTACTATCATTATAAAACAACAAATTATTTAAACAAAAAGTCAGTATTTATTGACTGATCTTTAAATCTCAAGCTATGAATTATCAAATAAAAGCCTCTTCCCTATCAAAGGAAGATGCCGTTATTCATATAAAAAAATCGAATATTAATTTTGGTACAACTTTAAAAAATGCTGATACTTTACCGAATCCGGCTGAATTATTTTTAGGCTCGTTTGCTGCATGCATGCTAAAAAATGTAGAACGTTTTTCTAGTATGATGAATTTTACCTATTTAAAAGCTACCCTTGAAGTAAAAGCAACACGTTTAGAAAGTCCGCCAAGGATGGATAATATCATCTACAATTTAAACATTTACAGTAACGATAAAAAACTAAATGTAGATTTACTAAAAAAGAACATCGAAAAATTTGGTACTATTTACAATACCATAAAATTATCTTGTGCTATTTCTGGAACCATTAAAACTTTAGAAAATGTTTGATTGGATACAAAATTTTGCAGATTGGTTAATTTATTCCATTTTTAATATTGGTGCAGATACGCATTTAGGAACTGCCTTAAATTTCTTTGTGTATGACACCATTAAAATTCTAATTCTTTTATTTTTTATCGTTTTTATAATGGGAATTGTAAATGCATATTTTCCTATTGAACGATTAAAAGAGTATCTACATAGAAAAAAACTTTATGGTTTAGAATACTTTTTTGCATCTATTTTTGGAGCAATAACTCCCTTTTGCTCCTGCTCTTCAGTTCCGCTGTTTATTGGTTTTGTACAAGGTGGAATTCCGTTAGGAGTTACTTTTGCATTTCTAATTACTTCACCTTTGGTAAATGAAGTGGCTATAGCAATGTTTTTAGGATTATTTGGAGTAAAAGCTACCTTAATTTACGCTATTTCAGGTATTTTATTAGGGAGTATTGGTGGCTGGTTATTAGGTAAATTTAACCTAGAACCGTTGCTTTCTGATTGGGTAAAAAAGATTCTTGACAATAAAATAAATCATGCTAAATATGAAGAAGAAGAAAAACAAACTTTCTACCAACGATTACCAGAAATAACAAATGCCGCTTGGGATATTGTAAAAGGTGTTCTACTTTATATAATTATAGGAATTGCTATTGGTGCAGCAATGCATGGTTTTGTACCGGAAAACTTTTTTCATACTTATTTAGGTGGTGGGCAATGGTGGACAATTCCTCTTGCAGTTATCGTTGCAGTACCTATGTATGCAAATGCTGCTGGTATTGTACCAATAATTCAAGTTTTTGTTGCTAAAGGTGTTCCATTAGGTACAGCAATTGCTTTTATGATGGCAACTGTAGGCTTGTCTATTCCTGAAGCTACAATGCTTAAAAAAGTAATGTCATTAAAATTAATTGCTATCTTTTTTGGTGTAGTTACTATTGCAATCATTTTGTCAGGATTTCTATTCAATTTAATACTATAAAATTCTATATGTCACACATACATAATCAGACCTCAGCTTCATTAAGTGTTAAAGATATTAACCACTCTTTTTTTAATGGTATTGCGTTAAATCTTGTGTATGCATATTGTTCTGAAAACTTAAAGAAATAAAATAGAGACATAAAAGAGGAGATAATTAAACATAATAATACACTAGAGTTTGAAACAACAGATGAAAAAGTCTAGAGAAAAGAATAAATTATAAATATATATCAAATGAAAATAATTAAAATTTTATCAGTACTAACATTCGTCTTAATATTAAGCGCTTGCAGCGTAGAAAAGAAAAATAAAGAGCAATCTTTAGATCAATCAACTTCTAAAATAGAGGTTATAGATTTCCACTCTACTCACCGTTGTATGACTTGTAATGCCATTGAAAAAAATACTAAATATACTTTAAACACGTATTTTTCGAAAGAATTAAAAGAAAATAAAATTACCTTTCAAGTGATTAATGTTGATGAAAAAGAAAATGAAAAAGTAGCCGAAAAATTTGAAGCTGCCGGAACTGCATTAATTATAAATGTGATAAAAAACGGAAAAGAAACACAAATAAACTTAACTGATTTTGCTTTTATGAACGGAAATGACCAAGATGCTTTTTCTAAAGAACTAAAATCAAAATTAGACAAGCAACTAAAAATGTTATAAATGGAGTTTTTACAATCTCTTATAGAGAATTATAACATCCCAATTTTATCTGCTTTAATACTCGGATTAATGACTGCTATTAGTCCGTGTCCTTTGGCTACCAATATTACGGCAACCGCTTTTATTTCTAAAAATATAGCCAGTAAGCGAAAAGTTTTTTTAAGCGGATTATTATATTCCTTAGGACGTAGTTTTAGTTATACTGTTATTGGATTGATTTTATACTTTGGAGCAAGTAAATTCCATATTGCACGTTTTTTTAATCAGAATGGAGAAAAATATTTAGGTCCTTTATTAATCATTATCGGTTTGATTATGCTGAATATTATCAAACTAAATTTTTTAGGAAAATCTAATTTTCAAGAGAAATTATCTGATAAATTTAAAGATAAAGGTCTGTTAGGTTCTTTTTTAATTGGTGTTGTATTTGCATTGGCATTTTGCCCATATAGTGGCGCTTTATTTTTTGGAATGTTAATTCCAATGACAATAGCATCTGTAGATGGATTGTATTTACCCATAATATTTGCATTTGGCACAGGTTTACCTGTTATTCTTTTTACATATTTATTAGCTTTTACAGCAGGTAAAGTTGGTCTGTTTTACAACAAAATCACCAAAATAGAAAAAGTAATGCGTACTGTTGCTGGTGTGGTTTTTATATTGACGGGGCTGTATTATATTGCTATTTTTATAGGAATATTGAAGTAGTAAATACGAGTACATAATTGAAACAACATCCTAATAATATTACAATAAAAATTTATTAATTTTTAATTTGTACCACATTAATACGTTGTTCTAAAGAATGAACAACAGGTCCAAATTGATTAAAAATAGCAACATCTACTGCATCAAGACCATAACCTACAGTTACATACCCTCCTTTTTGTCCGATTTGAGTAGCATCAAAAGTATACCATCGCCCACCAACATAAGCCTCAAACCAAGCATGCATATCCATAGGTTGTAATTGGTGTAAATAACCAACGACCATACGAGCAGGAATACTTAAACTTCTGCATAATGCTATACCTAAATGGGCTAAATCTCTACAAACTCCAGAGCGTTTCTGATACACTTCTGTGGCAGAAATAGGGTAATCGCTACTTCCTGGAATATAACTTATATTAGTTCTCAGCCATTCTTCTATTGCAAATACTTGTTTATAACCAGCGGGTTTATCTAGAGTAATAGAATTTGCTAAATCATTAAAACGATCTGACTCACAGTACCTACTTGGTAATAAATAGCAAAGGACATCATTAGGTAGTTGCTCTATTTCTATAAAAGGTGCATCAAAATTGACATCTACAAATTCAGAAGTCTTTACATCTGAACTCGTATAAATAGATAATTTACCTACCGGAGCCACAAAACGCTGATACAAATTACCGTAATCGTCTGTAAATTCAAGGATTTTTATATTGGGTGTTATTTTAAATTCGTCACGCTCAATCCACTGTTCTGCTCCACTTCGAGGG